>NZ_WVUD01000070.1 GCF_009856865.1 Solidesulfovibrio aerotolerans
GTCGTTCACAGGAAGCCTCCGTCTGTTTGAACTTTGAGCGGTTCAAGCGATGGAGGCTTCCGATTCCCGGAACTGTCAAACTTTGTGAGTCCCCCGGCAGAGCCGGGGGTTTACTCGTTATTATTACCGGATAATGGAAACGTACACTGAGACGATCAATTTCAATCTGCACTGGTACTGTGCTTTATGCCATATGACAATTGCGACGGTGAAAGCGTCCCTTGGCCGGGATTATCTGCGGAGCAAACAGGTGTCTGGCTGCATCGCTACCAGCGAAATGCCCGAGTGTATGCCTGGGGATTTTATGTTGCCCTCCTGCCCCTTGTCTTTATCATCATCTGGACGAGCATGGGCGAATTGAATGCAGATGTTTTTTGGTCGCTTGGTTTTTTTGCGCTGGTGACGTTTTTACTGGCCTTTTTCTCGCAACGGACAGCCGAGGCGCAATGGGTTGGCGTAGTGGTTGACAAGTATATTAAGACAACCACGCCACCGAGGCACACCAGCGGGCGCAACGGGGGAAGCGGTTACTTTTGCATTGCAGTCCTGACAAAGCAGAACAAAAAAGTTCTGATTCGGGCATCACAGGCTGTTTATGCCTATTTTGCACTTGGCGACCTTATTTTCAAAGCACCGGCCTTGAATTGGCCCGAGAAAGCAACACTGGCCGGGAGCACGAGAATGTGCCTGTGCTGCGGTGCTGTCCTGCAACAGTTGGAAGCCGCATGCCCTCGCTGCCAGGCCCCTGTCCTTGACCACGACGCCGCGTTCCGTTTTTCGGCAAACGAGTAACGCCGGCCCAGGATCAGCCACGGGGCGCGCGGTGACGCATTGCCGCTTCCCGCTGGAAAGCTGGGGGAAATCGCCCCCCCGCCCCCGCCTGGGTCCTCAGTGCCAATTCCGCCTGGGCACTGGCGCCACCCCTTCCCGTGCGCCCACCCCGACGGCAGCCAAGTGCTCTTCGGATATACAGCCAACACCGCTCCCGTGCCCTTTGACGCGAGGCTGATTCCGTGCACGCCACTTGTGCGCCTTCTGGTTCCGACAGCGCTGGCCGGTCAATTCCAACATGGCGCAATGGTGAATCATCCGGCCATAGACCGCCTGCGTTGCCATGGAATCGAAAAATATTTCAAATGGGTCGCACGCCGTGTTGTTTTATCCGTCGCTTTAAATAAGAAATACACCGCAATGTCGGCTCATCAATAAACACTGTAAACCCGTAGGAAACAGCAAGAACGGCGAAAAAATAAAAACCTATCAAAACAAGCATATTCACAACGCTGTATCGGCCAAAATGTATATAGCAAAAAGAACCAATAAAACACAACAGCGGGAAATGAACAAGATAAATTGCGAAAGAAATTCTTCCCAGAAACCGAGGAATTGCAGCTTCCAAAAAAACACGCACAACCGGACATAAAAAAATTCCAACCAACAGACAAGCTGCACCCGCGATGCGTACCGTATTAAAGGCAGGTGTCAATATATTAACATAATCAAATATTATCGAATAAATTGTACCCTGGCTCGGCTGAAACGGCAATCCACCCAGGAACAATCCTACCAAAATCAGCAAAACTCCCATGCGATTGTTTGATACAAACCACCCCTTGGCCCAGCATTCATAAATTAAAGCGCCAAGAAAGAAACTACACAGGCTGTTTGGCCATTGGCGCACACCGAAACAAAGCCCCAAGGTAATTAAAACTAAAAGGCCAACACGAATTTTAGTTTTAGCTATCAGGTATATGATATAAATAGAGACAGAACCGAGAAGCTCGATTCGCATGGTCCACAAGACATTGTTAAAGTAAGAAATACCAGACCAGTAAACATTAAAAAGACCTTCTTTAAAGACAACTGAAAGAGAAGGTATTGGAGGTTGATACATAAAAGCAAGCCACCAATGATTTACAATTGATCCAGCTTGCTGCGGGATGCCCGCAAAAACCAACAGCAACAAAAATGCCATCAGCAAACTCGACACAACAGGTATGGTCAGCCGGAAATACCTGGCGATGATAAGTACAAATACATTGTTTTTTGATTTAATGGCAGAAGCTGAAATAACAAAACCGCTCAGAACAAAAAAAATAAAAACGGAAAATGTCCCGCTATACAACACAAAAAGCGGTGAGTTGGCAATTGCATCAAGGGTCTCAAATGACTCTTTGCCTTCTGCTCCAAAATAAAGAGGCGGAAAAAACCCAGCTATAAAATGTGACACGACAACAACAAAGGATGCAATCCCGCGCAGCCCATCAAGGTAGAGGACTCGCGAAGATGGTGTGGGGATTAAATTCATAAGGTTGAATGCACAGCCTTTATATTATAAAATCAATGTGTTATAATTGAGTACTCAGAATTTCGCGGCGCCGCAGCACCGGCTCAATCGCCAGCGAGACGATTGCCCCAAACTGCGGCGCCTGGCAAGCCGCCAGCACGCTGTCCTCTTCGTCGCCCGCCAACCGGCGCGTCCGGCCGCCTGGCCGCTTGGACTGAGACGCCAGTTGCACGGAATTTGCCAAGGTTCCCATGCCAAAACCCCGCCGGGAACGTTAAACTGACGAGAAATCTGGCAAAACCAAGCCACATCGGGTCAGGATCGGCCCCGCCGCGTACCGGCGTGACCGGGCTGGTTTCGTGGTCCTTTCTGAACGCGCGCAGCGAACGGCCGGCGGGCAATCCCAACTACGCCCTGGAGCGGTTGGACGCACAGGAAGCCGGACGGACGGAATAAACCCGCCGTTCACCCTCAGGCGTGGTGAAACCGGGGTTGTTGCGAAAAAGACGACTCAAGCGGCTCCAATCGTCTTTTGGTGTGAGCGGTCACCGCAAAGCAGGAGATGCTTCGCCGGATGCGATGCCTCGCGCGGGCAACCCCGGTTCTCCAGCAGGCGCGTGGCCCATGTGGCCTTGCCCCGGGCCAGTCGGGCAGGCCTGGGCCAGGGGATGCGGGGCTGGGGGCAAGGGCATGACGTGGTGTTGGCAACGGCCCTGGCGCAGGGCGCGGATGAAGTCGTTGCGGCCGTGCACCGGCGTGTGGATGCGGGTGGCCATCCGGCCCAGTTCGGCCAGGCTATGGGCGTCGCTGCCCCCCAGGCCAACGAGGTTTCGGCGTCGGATGAGCGCAAGAGCCTGTTCGTTGGCCGCAGCCGGGTTACGGCCGTTGACCGCCTCGACCAGCCGGCAGGCGTTGGCTGTAAAAACACTCTCCAAAACGGATCGCCCCGGCCGAAAGGGATGGGCGGCCACAGCCGCGCCGCCGGCGCAATCGACCCGCGCCAGCAGATCCTGGGCGTCAAGGCCCTGGGGCAGATGCTCAAGGGGGCCGAAAACCAGAAAGTCGCCCTGGGGCGTCGTGTATTCCATGCCCACAATGACGCACAGCCCGTCCTCCTGCACCCCCTCGCGGACACTGCTGCCCACAGCCATGGTCCCGTGATCCGTGATGCACACGCCGTCCAGGCCTCGACGCCGGGCATGCTTGAGGATATCAGAAAGGGGAAGATGGCTGCAGGGAGAGAGGTCGCTGTGCACGTGAATATCGAAGAGCATGCCATTTTTTAGAGGAAAGTCCCCAGCCTGACTAATACTGTTTTTCTATGCATGGTCCAGTGCGTGATCGGACCTGCCTATTGACACTCCAACTCTGCAGCAAAGCAGGTGCTATGCCCAGCAAATGCGTCCTGATCGTGCTCGACGGCCTTGGCGACCGAAGCTACGAGGTTCTGGGTGGGAAGACGCCGCTTCAGGCCGCCCGGACGCCAACCCTGGACCGCATCGCCCGCGAAGGGGCCAACGGCCTATTCCACGCGGGACTCCTCGGCCAGGCCCTGCCGAGCGAAAACGCCCATTTTGCCATGTTCGGCGCGCCTGCAGCGGCATTTCCGGGCCGAGGGGCCATTGAGGCTTTGGGGGCCGGTGTCGATCTCAAGCCCGGGCAGGTTGCGGTCCTGGCCCATTTTGTGTCGGCGGCAAATGACGCCGGGCGGCTGCGGGTGGTGCGGGACAGGGCCGGACCGGCGGCGGCACAGGAGATTGCCGCCCTGTTTGCGGCGGTGGGCGCATTCCAGAGCCAGGGCGTCGCCCTGCGGCTGCACCATACCAACGGTCTTTTCGGCGTGTTATCGCTTACAGGCCCGGTCTCGCCCCATATCACCGACTCCAATCCCATGCGTGACGGCGTGTTCGCCTCCAGCATCCTCCCCCTGGCCATGGCCGCTGCAGACCCGGACGAGCTGGATCGGGCCAGGCGCACAGCCCTGGCCCTGACGCACTACCTTGGCTGGGTGCATCACCGGCTCGAGGCGCACCCGCTCAAGGCAAAGCGCCTGGAACAAGGGTTGCCGGTCCTCAATGGCCTGGTCACCCAACGGGCCGGGCAAATAAAGCCCGTCATGCCTTTTGCCGAGCGATTCGGGCTTCGCGGGGCCTCCATCGCCTCGGGGGCCATGTTTCATGGGCTGGCGCGCCTGCTGGGGTTGACGCCCATGCCCGTGGCCGACTCTCCTGATTGCGGCCGCGACTTGGCCGAGCGTGTGCGGCTGGCCGGACAGGTGCTTGCGGACTTCGACTTCATCCATGTCCATACCAAGGCTCCGGACGAGGCAGCGCACCGCAAGGACCCGCTGCTGAAAAAATCGGTCATCGAATCCCTCGACCAGGGGCTGGCCAGGAGTTTGGAGTCGCTGCTAGACGACCCGGAAGTGCTGCTTCTCGTCACAGCAGACCACTCCACGCCAAGCGGCGGGCCGCTTATTCATTCGGGAGAGGCCGTGCCGCTCGTCATGCGCGGCCATGGGCAGCGGATCGACGGCGTGGCCTGTTTCGACGAAGTCTCGGCCGCAGCCGGCTGCCTGGGGCCGGTCCGTGGCCAGGAACTCATGCTGCTGGTGCTTAACGGCCTGGAACTGGCCAAGCTCCAGGGCGTGATGGATACGCCGGAAGATCGGCCGTACTGGCCCGGACCGTATGCGCCGTTTATCCTGCCGCCGCCCGAACCTGGGGACCAAAACCCGCAAGGAGAGGCGTCATGAGCGAGAAAGTGCCCCAGGCCGTGATCCATGGCCGGTTTCAGGTGCTGCACAACGATCATCTCAAGTATTTGCTGGCGGGCAAGGCCCTGTGCCACCGGCTGGTGGTCGGGGTCACCAACCCCGACCCGAGCCACACCCGGCATGACCCGGCTGATCCCTTGCGCAGCCTGGAGTCCTCCAATCCGCTGACCTATTTCGAGCGGGCGCAACTGCTGCACGCGGTCCTGACCGAGGCCGGCCTTGGGCCCCACGCGTTTTTTGTCGTGCCTTTCCCCATCAATCTGCCGGAATTGTACCACCACTACGTTCCAATGGACGCGCTGTTTCTGCTGACCGTCTACGACGAGTGGGGGCGGCGCAAACTTGCGCGTTTTCAAAACATGGGACTGGACACGCGCGTGCTGTGGGATATCCCGCCCGAGGACAAGGGCCTCAGTGCCACGACCGTTCGTCGCCGGATGGCTGCGGGCGAGCCGTGGGAGCATCTGGTGCCGCCGGCGGCGGCCCGGTTGCTGCGGGACTGGCGGGTGCCCGAGCGTCTGGCCGGACAGCCCGGCGATGCCGCCAGACAGGCCTGAGCCCAGGGCAGAGAGACGGCGCTTTGGCCGATCTTGCGGTCTTGCGGGCTGCTCCGCTTCTTGTTGCGCTCGCCCAGGAAAGACGGCAGGGCCGGCTTTTTTGTGACGACGCCGGCACCCTGGCTTCGGTGCAGACTCGGCGGAAGTTGGCCGCACCAACAGGCACCCTGGTCTTGCTGCGCCGGCCAAAGAAGCAAAATTCCTGATTGGAAGAGTGGATAACGATCAGTTCTACCAATTGTACAGAACGCTTTTTTCTTCGTATAGACAGAAATCACCCCATAACGAGCGGATAGCATTCCTTCCCCGGGCCAACAGGCCAAGGGGCGGCATGCGCTTCACGACTGGCAGCCGCGCCATCGGTCCCGGCCGGCGCACCACCTTGTGGGCGCGCCTGGGGCCGTCTGGCCCGGTGCCGCTTTTTTGCAAACGCCACAGGCCCTGGAGGCAGGATGCGCGCAACAGGTTTGGAACGGTTCGATGGACTGGCCGATCGGTTTCTGGCGGACATCGAACCCCTGAAGGAAGCCGGGGCACTGGTCGTCGGCATCTACTGCACCTTTGCCCCGGTTGAACTGGTCCGCGCCGCCGGGGCCGTTCCCGTGGGCCTTTGCGGCAAGAAACAGGCTCCGATTCCGGCCGCCGAGCGTACCCTGCCCGCCAACCTCTGTCCGCTGATCAAGTCCAGCTACGGCTACGCCGTCACCGGCACCTGCCCCAACTTTGCCGCTTCAGACCTGCTCGTGGGCGAGACCACCTGCGACGGGAAAAAGAAGATGTACGAGCACCTGTCCAAGGTCAAACCACTGCATCTGATGCATCTGCCGGCCGCCACCGGGGCTGCCCAGGATGCCTATTGGCGAGACGAAGTGCGGCGCTTTCAGGAGTTCCTGGAGGCCGCCACCGGCAACACCATCACGCCTGAGGCGCTTGGCGCGGAAATCCGCATCCAAAACGAGGTGCGCCGCCTGCTCGCCCGGCTGCTGTCCACCTCCGCCGGCACCTGCCTGCCCATAAGCGGCCTGGACATGATGCTGGTCAGCGAAGCCAAAAGCTTTTGTGCCGATCCCTACGCCTATGCCGCCACCTTGCGCGATCTGCTGGCCGAACTGGACGCCCTGGTTGCCGCCGGCCAGTCCTGCGTGGGCTCAAAAGCCCGGCGCATCCTCCTGACCGGGTGTCCGGTCGGACGCGGATCGGAAAAGGTCGTCGAGCTGGTTGAGCAAAGCGGGGGCGTGGTCGTGGCTGCGGAGAACTGCTCGGGAGTCAAAAACTTCGACCTGCTCGTTGACGAGACAGGCGACCCGCTGACCGCCATTGCCAAACGCTATTTGCGCATTCCCTGCTCGGTGATGACCCCCAACGCCGGCCGGTTCGCCCTGCTTGACCGGCTGACCAGGGAATTTCGCCCCCATGGCGTCATCGATCTCACCTGGCAGTGCTGCCACACCTACAATGTGGAAGCGCCGCTGGTTAAGGCGCACATGTTGGAAACACACGGCCTGCCGACGCTGCACATCGAGACGGATTATTCCGAGTCCGACACGGAACAACTCCGCACACGCGTCGAAGCGTTTCTGGAACTGCTGTAATTGTTTGAAAGGAGACCCCATGCGCAGACTGATTGTGGCCCTGTTGTTCGTGGTCGTGTTCGCAATTCCCGCGCTGGCCGAGGAGTTGCCTGTCCTTAAAGTCAGTTACGTCTTTACGACCCATCACACGCCGCTGATGGTTGCCGCCATGCGGGGCGAGGCGTTTCAGGACCAGGGCGTGTACCTCAAAACCGTGGCCCCCAAGGAGCGCTACGAATTGATCAGCCATGGCAAGCCCGTGGCCGTGCTCGACTTCGTCGTGGCCAAAAGCGGTGCAGAAACAGCCACACTGTTCGCCCAAAACCACGTGGATCTGGCCATGGCCTCCGTGACGGCCATCATGGCCGGCGTGGACAAGGGCACGGGCATCAAGGTCGTCGCCCCGATGCAGACCGAAGGCATGGCGCTGGTCGCCCCCAAGGGTTCGCCCCTGGCCAACTGGGACGATCTGGTGGCCAAAGCCAAGGCCGGGAACGAACCCATGAAGATCGGCTACCACTCCCCCACTTCCGCGCCCAAGATCGTGCTCGAGGGAGCACTCAAGCAGGCCGGCATCGCGGTGACCGAGAACCCCAATGACACCGAGGCCAAAATCCTGCTGGTGGATCTCAAAGAGACCACCAACATGATTCCCGCTCTGGTCGCCGGGCAGGTCGAGGCGGTGGTCGGGCCTTCCCCCTTTCCCGAGATGGCCGTTGCCAAGGGCGTGGGACAGGTGGTGGTGGATTTAAAGGATCTGCCCCCGGCCGGATTCTGGCGGGATTATCCCTGTTGCGTGACCGTGGCCGGCACCAAGTGCATCGCCGAGCACCCGCAAGTCGTCCAGGCCTTTGTCGATCTGGTTATTGCCGCCAACACTTGGTCCAATGACCACAAAAGCGAAGCCGGAGCTCTGACGGCCGAGTGGATCGGCATGCCTCCCGAAGCCGGCAAGGCTTCCTCGCTTTCTTTTCTGTCGGGCTTCTCGGAGAGTTGGATGCGCAATACCGGAAACTATCTGGCCGTGCTCAATGCGATGGACAAATTCACCGGCCAGCTCAAAGGCAAGACCATCGACGACGTGAAGCCGCTCCTGTTCGACATGCGCTTTATCGAAAAGACCAAGCCCTAGCCCGCAGCGCCAACCCCATCCCGCCATCCGGCCGACCTCACGTCCCGGATGGCGGTTTTCTACGGCGGCCCGATTCGTGAAACAGACAGTTGTACGCCTGTGTTCGCTCCTGGTGGTTCCCCTTGTTTTTCTCATCATTTGGGAAATCGCAGCAAAGCGCACAGGCAATGAAATCATCCTGCCCGGCATCGGCCAGGTGGCGGACCTGCTTCTTGATCCGACCAAAAGCCTGATTGCCATGGGCTCGCTCACGCAAAACGTGGCCATAAGCCTGCTCCGGGTGCTTATCGGCTTCACGGTCGCCGTGGTCCTGGCCGTTCCCCTGGGGGTGGCCATGGGGTATTACGCGGGCCTTTACCGGCTGCTCAACGCCTTCCTCGCGCTTTTCAAGCCGATTCCGCCCCTGGCCTGGGTGCCGCTGGTACTGGCCTGGTTCGGCGTCTCCAGCCTGGCTTCGCTGGCCGGTGTACAGCGCGGTGCGGCCTACATTTATTTGAACAACTTCAAGCTCTCCATGATTTTCATTATTTTCATCGGGGGATTTTTCCCGGTGCTGGTGAGCAGCATCCATGGCGTGCAGACCGTGCGCCGCACACTCATCGATTCGGCCCGGGTTCTCGGGGCCGGCCAATGGGCTATCTTCTGGAAGGTCCTGCTGCCAGCCGCAGCACCGTCCATCGTCAACGGCGTGCGCATCGGCCTTGGCGTGTCCTGGATGTGCCTCGTGTCGGCAGAAATGCTTCCCGGCAGCCTCTCCGGGGTGGGCTACCTCATCACCCACGCCTATACCATGGCCAGGACCGACGTGGTCATGGCCGGGATGGTTTCCATTGGCCTCGTGGGCGCGGCTTTGGACGGCGTGTTCAGGCTGGTTGAGAAAAGGAAATTTGCATGGAAAAGGCTTGCCCGATGAGTTCGCGTCAGACGCTGTGCATCGAGGGGCTCGGGAAAACCTTTGTCGCGGCGGACAGAAAAATATGCGCCCTGGATCACGTGGACCTGTCCGTGGCGGACAATGCATTCGTCTGCGTGGTCGGTCCCTCAGGGTGCGGCAAATCCACCATGCTGCGCATCGCCGCCGGGCTCGACGACGCCAGCCAGGGGCAGGTCACTTTTCGCGGCCAGCCCATGCGCGCTCCGCGCCGGGAAGTGGGCATGGTGTTCCAGGAATACTCGCTGCTGCCCTGGCGGTCGGTGTTGGACAACATCGCCCTGGGGCCGGAGTTTGCCGGGTTGGCAGCGGCCAAACGCACCGCCCTCGCCCTGGAACATCTCAAGTTGGTGGGGCTTGAGGAATTCGCCCGCGCCTTGCCCCACGAACTTTCCGGGGGCATGCGGCAGCGTGTGGCCATTGCCCGGGCGCTGTGTAACCGGCCGGACGTGCTGCTTATGGATGAGCCTTTCGGAGCCTTGGACGCCTACACCCGGATTCTCCTGCAAAAGGAACTGCTCAGGGTCTGGGAGCGGCGCAAGGCGACCATCGTCTTTGTGACGCACTCGGTGGATGAGGCCGTTTGGCTGGCTGATCGCGTGGTCGTGATGTCGGCCCGTCCTGGTCGTATCCTGGCTGATCTGCCGGTTCCCCTGGCCCGGCCGCGCAGCCGGGCCGATGCGGCCTATGCCGCCCTCACCAGCGAAATCCTGGAGATGCTCGAGGGGGAGACCGGAATAAAACCGGCTGGCGACAGCACCGAATAGCCTTCCCGCATCAATGGTGGCGAGCATTACCAGTCGTTGCTTATAGCCCTAAAATCATTGCCTTACCCTGTGTTAGCGGGTGATGCCTGGACAACGTTCAGGACCTTTTTGACAAGAAAATCAGGATGATTCGTCGCAACCGCGACATGACCCAGGAACAATTGGCCGAGTTGTCCGGCCTGTCCCTCCAATACATTGGCGAAATTGAGCGGGGACGCCGGAACCCGTCCCTACCAGCATTGAAACCTTGGCGGGGGCTTTCGGCATTCCCCTGGCCGAGTTTTCAACCTGGACGCGTTCAAGCTGGCCCCCGAGGACCTGCGCCGCATCCTGACCCGGCAGATTGAGGAGGCGGACGAGGAGCGGTTGCGGCTCTTCTTCAATGTCGCACAGGCTTTTTTTGGTAGCCCAGTTGCCGCCCCGGCCGCGCGTCAATGTGCTGGTCCGACCACAGGACCTGGAGAACCTGTGGGGCGGGTTTGGGGCTCCTGCCGCCTGTTACGTATTGGTATTCGGGGTGACTGGATGTATCCTTGATGAAGATGTTCGACCTGTTAATTGATGAGCTTACGGCCGAAGTGATTGAAGAACTCGCGATAGGTATTATTCAGTCCGCGTCTCCAAGTGACAAATAAAAAATACTTAAAATACTTGTTGCACTATCCGAATAGTATTGTTGCCTCGTTTTACAAAACACATTCAGTTACGATCTTTTGAAGCGGCAGCGATCTGATCAAGATATTCCCTGTAAGTCGTTGCTAAGCTCATGCCTATTTCTGCCCTCCTCCGTACAAAGACTCCCTGTACTCCTGAGTCTGCTGTTGATCAGCATGGAATATTGACCCCTCTTTGGATGAAATCAGCGTCCAAAGTTGACCCCCTCGGCAGCCCCCTTAGATGTCTTCGATCATCGGAGACGGGAGGGGCAGCGAGAGGAGATGCTGAT
>NZ_WVUD01000071.1 GCF_009856865.1 Solidesulfovibrio aerotolerans
AGTCTTCGGAGACGCCAAGATGACCACGGCGCTCTTGGACCGTGTGACGCATCACTGCGAGATCATCGAGACTGGCAACGATAGCTGGAGGCTCAAGCACAGAAGCCAATGAGGCGCCCCCCCCCCCGATTAGATGGAGGGCGGACATCAACATCGAGGGGGTCAATTTTGGACGCTGATTGGGGGTCACTTTTCGGTGCTGTTTGACAGACAAGGGAGAACCTGTCTTAACCCTGATGCTACCAGAGGACGACTGAGCTATTTGATCCTAGGAACGATCACTAGCATCCATTGGTTTCGTATTCGCAGAAGCAAAGGTCAAAACTTCGGAGTTAAAAAATCATTCGTATGCTCCAGAATGACACATGATGTTCCAAAGATAAGCATGTATGGTTTGAAACGCCACGCACGAATTTCATACTAAATTACGATGAAATTGCTACGATTCATCCCTAACCATAAGTGGCGAACAATCGCATATTTCAAGCCTTTCTAAAGAACAAAGTGGTAAACCAAAAAAGCTAACCTCGGGTTTTTGAGCACTGATCCTGTAAAATGCAAGGCTAAGTGGTAACCGGAGGAATTTGAAGAAAAACAATCACCCCCTCCCGCCGGTTCTTTCCATGATGACTCAGAAAATATCACATAAATACTGGATGGTTGTACTATCCAGTATGAGGGGGGGAGGTTTCTGCCGGGGTGGCTCCATCATTATATTGGGTCCTCGGTCTGTCATCCGCCGGCGAGCGACAATTACTTTCGCCCATAGGTAGAGGCAGGATTCCAAACGGTTATATCCTGAGCAAGCCAGGATTCACCACGAGTCTGGTAGGCCGCCCTGGATGATCTGTCGCTCCGGCACATCTCTAAGCGGAAAAAATATGGAGGGTAAAAACAGCTGACGCCCGATCCCGGAGAGCAAACGAAAAGTATGGAGTAAAAAAACGACTTTTCGCTTTTCACCCTGGCCCATACAGATATCATTTCCACTAAGCAGCGCGACTGGTCCTCGCCTGCCAGCAGAATGGAATGGCTAAGGGGTTAAAATGTCATTCGATGATATACCAAGCAAGGAAGATCCCTCAATTCGAGAAAATACTTTTAAAGTTTTAGAACAAAATAATAAGTTTTTTAGCAACCAGGAAGTTCAAAAACAAGGAGAAGCAACAGTCCAATCTGAACAAACTGTCCAGACGCCAGCGACTAATACTATAGACCAGAACATCGGTATAAATACCGAAGCTTACATCGACCACATCCTTGAGTCGTCTAAAGAGAAGGAACCGAAGAAGTCAGAAGCCCTAGAGGTCATTGAAAAAATAATCGATCAATTCGATTTATTTCACGACTACAACGGAACATCATTTGCCACCAAGATCGATAAGGGTGTAAAGAAAACATATGCCATTGAAGATGGATTCGAAGGAGCTCTTCAAGCTTGTTTTATTTCAACCTTCAATGAACCGGCCAGTGACGGTGTGATCAAGAAAACAATCAAGCTCATGAAGCACTATGCAGATGAAAACCCTGACTCTCGTAATACTTATAAACGATTTGCATTTTTAAATAACTGCTACTATTTGGACTTGAACGATGGCAAAGGTACCGTTGCGAAAATAACTAAAGAAGGTTGGACATTAGAAGTCAACCCTCCCATAGAATTTATCCGCTCCAACAACATGCGTCCTTTACCTGAACCTGTCAAAGACGGCAATTACGTCAAATTCTTCGATCTGCTTAATATCAAGTCATTAGCTGATTTGTATTTGCTTCAAGTATATATACCATGCATTTTGAATACAGACATTCCTCGCCCTGCGTTGTTTTTAGTTGGGATGAAAGGTAGTTCTAAGTCATCAACGGCAAAGCTTATCCGCCGTCTCATTGATCCAGTTGTAAACGAACTGTTGTTTCCAAAAAAGAATGAACGTGACATGAACTTGATTTTCAACTTGCACCCTCTTCCGATCTTTGACAACGTTGAAAGCTACGATGCTCGCCAGTGCAACTTCCTTTGCATGGCAATTACTGGAGGCGGTATGGAAGAACGGAAACTTAGAACTAATAGTGAAACAGTCTATACCTATTACAAAAAGCCCTTTATATCAACTAGCATCAACTTTCCGTCCGTAGCTGAAGATCTTATTGATCGATCAATAATAATAGAATTAGAAAAGATTGATCAAGAAGATAGAAAAGACGAATCTGAAATCTTTGAAACATTTAGACAAAACCATCCAATATACCTCGGAGGTCTCCTGGATGTTATTTCGAAATCGATGAGCTTCTATTCAGCGATGGAGTTAAAGGCTAAACCACGGATGGCTGACTTTGCAAAACTTGCTTGCTGTATTGGAAAAGCACTGGGGATTGAACCTTCTGATATATTGACATCGTATAATTTGAATAAATTCAAGTTTTATTCTACAGAACATGAAGACGACAAGCTGTTTGCATATTTGGTTAAGTTTCTGGAAAATAAAAATGGATTCGACGGAACTGTTACTGAACTCCTTGAAGCATTGAAGCTCTTTGTTGACAATAACTATAAGCATGATATTGAAACATTGCCGACGAAAGCCAATGCCTTATCGAGAAAGCTTAAGAATTATGACACTCATTTGACGCTGGTGAATTGGAATATGCACTTTTCAGACAATGCTCGAACGGCGAGACATATAACATTTAAGAAGATCGGCTAAGTAAATTTATTTCTAAACATCTAGAAAGACCATTTCATTCTGCTTAAAAGGACCATATTAAATAAAAAACCCCGTTTTGGGAGATAAGGGGGAGATATGGTGGAGATATTTTTTGATATCTCCACCACTAAAGCTTTGAAAACATTAACTTTTTTGAGATGGTGGAGATAGGGGAGATGTTTTTCAAAATTCCCATTTTCTTCTGGGGCCGCTGAATTTGATGAAGCAACATGTTCTATGGAAAGAATAATATTATTTAAAATTTTTAGAAAACATTAAGACTCAGTTAATATTAATTATTTTAATATATTTAAAATATCTTCATAATAAAAATTTAAAAATAATAACAATGAATAAGTATTTTTAAAAATAGTTCATAGTTAATAATATTATAATAAATTTTATTGATATAATTATCTAGAAAATATTATGATATGTTATACTTAGACATGTCTAAATTTTAGTTACTTCTTAAGCAGTTGGTATAAAGCAAATGTAAATGTGAATCCCAAAGAATTTTTTGAAATTTGAAAAATATCTCCCCTATCTCCACCAAAACCATTTTTCTTAAGAATTTTGGGCATTTAGCGGTGGCGATATTGCGTTTAATATCTCCCCAATATCTCCCCGCTATCCCCCCGTTCTTGTGAAGGACGAGCCTATCTTGTTACTTCTAATATCTTTCATACTTTGCCAGTTCTTTAATGATCGAGATAAAGATATATCTAGTTTATATTGAAAGACAATCTTTCTAAAAATTATACATTACACATTCAAGCATAATAAAATCAATCGAATTATTTGCAGTAATTAAAATGTCACGGGTGCCTTGCATCAAAAATCAGTCCAGTGTCCTTGTTGTAGGATCGACTCTTATATCTCAAATAAAAGTCGTGGTCAAAAAATAAAACTTACTTGAGGCAAGCCTATATTTCGCCTCCATCGAAAATATTTACTCAAGAAGTTCTAACTCGATATTGAGCAATCAAGTCGGGAGAAGGGATGAGACCTTTAATCTGGCCCATTTACAAGGTGGCGCATATGTCGGACGATGTTCATGGCAAACAGAAGTTGTTTACTAAAACGATAATTGAGTACAATCGTTTTGGCACATATGCAAGCGATTAGTAATGGGACGGATCATAATAACTGATTTTGAAACCAAGGGAAGTCCATGAGGTTCTGCCGTTAGGTAAAAGCTCCTGGAGAAGCTACTAAGCCTCATGGATGGCTGCGTATCTGTAAGGGATACACCAGAAGACAAACACATTTTAAAGTGCTGAATATTGAAAAGTATAAATTTTAGAAGACCAAGATAATCTAGACATATATATCTTAAACATTTAAATTCAAATACACTTCTGGTATCGCTGGATGCGGGAAATCCGCCTGTCCAGTGGTAAACAAGGGCTTGGACTGGTAACATTTCATTCTACTTGGAAGTAGTCGTATCCATCAAGAGAAATCTTGGTAGATATTGACTACAAACAACTGCAAATAATTCGATCCATGAAAAGGTCTTCACTTTTGAAGGCCTTTTTCTTTTTAACGGCAAGTTCTGGGTTCTTCCAAGGTTTCACCCCAGGAAAATTCCACGGGCTCCCCGAGCCGGCGCTCTAGGCTCCCGTTTAAGGGCCGTTTGGGGCTTGGGGTAGGGTTTGGGCCCCGGACAGGGCTTGGACTGAAATTTGCCCCACCCTAGGCCCAATGCACGTTTTCAGTATGGTCAAATCAAAGAAAAACCTTAGTAAAACAAGCCAAGCTCTGTCATTATCGATGATTTATGCGCTCTTTATATAGATATTCTTTATCAACAAACATTTTCAGCAAAGGAGCTGTTATGGGGACCAAGAAGGAAGTAAATCCTGAAGAGAAGGCTCCGGACACCAAAAAGAAGTTGGAGTCCAAGTTCAATCCTAAGCTTTTACGCGAATTGGTCAAGGAGAACCTTGATGCTATCCAGATCATGGAAAGGATGGGCATTAAGCATAAGCAAACGCTGAAGCAATTCATCTTGAAGTTAATCACCATTGATCGGGTTCTTTACGACGTTAAGGGTCTTTACCTTAAAGACTCAAAGCGACCGAAGGTTAATCAGATGGGAATCTTGAAGATAAACCTCAAGGCCCACGACCTCGGAGAGCTTGTGGTCAATGAAGGCGATGAGTTTTCGATGGAAGTCATCGAGAACAAGATCGTTTTGACAAAGATCACCCCATAACACTCTAACTGAAGTGCCATGTGAGTTAATTGCATGGCATTTCTTATTGTAGTTGTTTTTAAGTCATTTTCATCAACTTCATACAGAAATATACATCATATCCAATGTACGTTTTTACCTAAAAACGTGCTTTGGGATGAAAACACCCTTTAACACGTTGACATCAAAAGACAAACAAGTCTGTTGCCGGGCCTTGAGCTTTGGAAGATCCTTTTAAAAGCCACAAAACTAGAGCCTGGGAATAAAAACAGGCATTGGAGGGTTTCATGAAAGTTGATCCGATAAGAGAACTTAAGGACATAAAGAGCATCAAAAAGCTACTCTCGAACAATCCTCGTGACCTGTTACTTTTCGTAATGGGAATTAACGCAGGATTGAGGACACAAGATCTATTAGGATTGCGTATCTCTGATGTCAAAAGCATCAAAATAGGGCAAAGCATTTCATTGACGGAAAAGAAAACTGGAAAGTCCAATTCATTGCTCATAAACAAGGAAATCAAGGAGGCACTCGATACTTACCTCAAAAGCGATAAGCACAGAGACAACCACTTCCTTTTCAAAAGCAGAAAAGGTTCGAATTATCCGCTAACTACGTTTGCCGTTACAAAGTACGTCAAACAGTGGACAGCAGCCATTAACTTAATGGGTTCATATGGTGCCCATACCTTAAGGAAAACATGGTGCTATCATCAAAGGAAAACCTTCGGGGTTTCTTGGGAACTTATTGCGCTACGTTGCAACCATTCGTCGCCTTCGATAACTCGCGCTTATTTGGGCATCTTGCCGGAAGAAGTAAACGATATTTTGAAGCATAACATTTGAAACAACAGGGCCGCCGCCGGCCCTTTTATCCGGGAATTTATCGTAATTATCTCATGCAATTCTGGCCGTAGACGACTGCGTAGATTTCATGAGTATTTATTTTTGATACATGTTATTTTTGAAAAAAATATATGGATATGATTCGCTCACAAGTCTCAGCACCCATCAACAAACAAAGAGGTGGCTCCAAACAAACAGAATAATCTGGGTCTATCCAAAAATTCAACTCAACGAGAACTAAAAGGATTAAGCGATGGCTAGAAACTACATCGACGTTGATCATAACAGCAAAAAGTATAAATACCGCGTTAAAAACAAATCAAAGGCTTACTTTGACTTAATTGAAATCTTGGACATTCCGGCAGACATTCCTAACACAGCGACACGGTTGACGTACTACACAGAATATGGACCCAATGACAATAGTTCGAAAACTATAATTAAAGTTACTACTTTCGATAATGTTTCTTTTAATCCGAATAATATTTTGGCAAACCGCGCAGCCTTTGAAAAGTACATCAAGGTTTGTAGTTATAAAAGCTACACCGTTCGCGATGGTCTAGACATTGAATACCAGATGCTGACCGAAGTCATACCATCTTGGCTTAACAGCTAAAGGATCTGACCGTATGGCAAGACCTTAACAACGTTTTGCAATACTCTTTAATATTATAGATCCTTACTTTCAAAACTAATCAACAAAATAGAGCTATTCCATGGAAATACAGAAGCAATTAGGCAAACCTCTTACCCCAACTGAGTTAGGTAAGTTACTTGGAATTTCTGCAAGTACAGTTCGCCGAAACTATCGTCGGTTCGGCGGAGTTGAAGTAGCAGCAGGAACTTATCGATTCTTCGAAAACAAAGTAATGGAGTTGATCGATGCCAACATTAGACAAACGCTCGAAGACACCTCGTTGGAAGGGAGTCGTACAAGTTCACGGTCATCGGCAAGAACAAAGGTTCCCCGACGATACACAGAAGAGTTACCGCGCCGCAGTGCAATGGGAGGAAGAAGCGAGGAAACAGCTCAAGAATCAACAGAACCAAACCGACACGGTCTGTAACGTTGTTGAATGGTTAACGAACTACTTGGATTATTCTAAAGAGTCTCAATCTTCTAAAACCTATGAAGAGAAGCAAGCATCTTGTAAACGTTTTGCTACTTTCATAGGGAAATCAGCTTTTACTGATGAAATCGATACTGTCCAGGTAATGAGCTTCCTTCGGGGACAATTTAAAAAACGTTCTGGCTATGCAACCAACCGGGATCGTAAAAACCTTTCCGCTGCATGGGCATGGGGCAGGAAGTATGTACAAGGTTTCCCCAAGAAGGACAATCCATTCCAAGACGTAGATAGGTTCCCAGAAATCCGTTCCCCTCGATACGTTCCTACAGAAGAGGACTTTTGGAAAGTTTATAATTTAGCTGAGGGTCAAGACAAAGTAATGCTTCTCTCATTCCTTCATCTAGGGGCCAGAAAGGGAGAAGTATTCCGCATGAAGGTTAGCGATCTAGAATTAGAAAACGGTTCTATAAACATTTGGACTAGCAAACGTGAGAATGGAAACAAAGAGTGCGATGTTCTTCCTCTTACTACAGAGTTAAAAGACACTCTTAACGAATGGCTCAAACTTCGGCATGTAAATTCTGAATATGTGTTCGTAAACTTGTCCGATACTGAATTTGCCGTAAAGTATTGGGGAGAGCCTTTCAAATATCGACAACATTTCATGGAAAAGATTTGCAAACGTGCTGGAGTAAAACCCTTCGGGTTTCATGCCATCCGTCATTTAACAGCGACGATTCTTTTCCGTGCTGGACAACCTTTGTCGGTTATCCAGGCTATATTAAGACACAAATCACCAACCACAACGGCGAGGTACCTTCATGGACTTGGGTTAGGACAAACAAGAGAAGCTTTATCATCTGTTATGGACGGCAGAAGATCACAACAAACATTTAAATCGATTTAGGAGCCTGTAATGACTGATAAACCAACGACTTCAACTTTTATCCTTGAGGCTATCGCTGGACTTATCCAGGACATCGCAAAAGCTAACCAGGCTTGGCCTACCGTTAGTGTATTTAGAAAGAATAACCATGCAGCAATCGGTTTAACATGGGATGAAAACTCTCGCATTTATCAAAATGACTACGAAGCCGATGACTTGACAAATATCCTGATGTCAATTCCATTTCAAATTATTCAAAGCATCTTCTTCAACGCGAACAGCCGTGAGATCTACAGTTTGCCGCTGGACGATAAACAACCGAAAACAATTTTTTATATCAACGACGTACTTCACATGAATATTCGTGGCGACTACTTTGATTCTGAAGATTAAATAAAAAATTAATTACTAACAATAAGTATAGCACTAAAAAAATACTAAACAATCCCAGGAAAAGGAGGTGAGGCGCAAGTTTCACCTCCTTAATTACTTTTAACAATAAATAAAGGGCATTCCAATGAAAACGTCTTACTATATGAACATCGTATCGTTTGGCAAATGCTTAACTTATAAAATCAACAAAAAATGCACTGGAGAGTTTGAAATCATTGAAAACCAAAGCCTTGCTCCGAATCATGACATAAAGTTCGAAGAAACTACACACTTATATCTATGCAAACACGGGAAAGCCATTAAAGCCACAAGCCTTGTCGAATGTCGCAAAGGCAAATTCGACGGAGTAAATATATCTGAATGCCCAACATATATTTTGCAAAAAGTATTTGCCACAATGATCAAGCTCTACGAAAAGAACATGTTCTCCCAAGGTCTTCCGCTCCGTTCATTCGAGCACTTCCATGAGTGTTTATATCCGATGATTTTCAAAAAATAAACCATCTCAACTAATAGATACTTACTAAACAAGGGTGAGGCTGCGATAAACGGCTTCACCCTTTTATTATTTTCTCATTCCCTGACCTGACTCCAACGGCAGCTTGGACGAGACACCCGAGAAGTCGGGCAAAACACCTCGGCCTAAAAACTTGGGGGAGCACCGACCCGGTTGTGGGGGCCAACCCGCGCCGCCCCCTTGTACGCCTTGTATCCCATTCAGGTTTGACTGTGGAGCCACGCCGGCCGGCCAAACTCAGACGAAGATTGGAATTTTAGGCGCACCAAAAAAACTACAGTAGTAAATTTAAAATCCATGTTGACATGCAGTACGGGCCGCGCTAGTGGAAATTTCACCAGCACAACAACAGCCGTGCATAGCAATGCGAGGTTAATATGGAGGTTTTGCTTAAATACTAAAGTTATTTTTCAACGAAAAGCTTCCAAGTACGGGAAAGTTAGCGAGACCATGAACCTCTACTGCACAAGGAGAATTCACATGAACCAGACGTTAGGCAGAATAGTCGCTTGCTCTAAAGAAAAGCGCATCTTTCGGGCTATCCTGAGCGATTCTAGAATCTGCGAGCCTGGGAGTGGACCTGGATACTTCGAAAACGACGGCGGGATAGTCTTTCCCGACCACTCTTCCTTGAAACTGTATGAAGGAGAAGTCCTCAACGAAGACTCCACACCGATCTTAGCTTTTGACTTGGTCGAAGCTAATGTCATGAAGTTTTCCAAGGAGATTAAGGATATGTTTGTAGAAGCCGCCATCAACTTCCACAACAACCGTCGTGTGGTTACGCTGGCTGGATATTCAGGAATTACTCAGTTTTCACGCAAGCACTTGAAGTAGAAACACTTTGAAGTCATGAGCAAGGTAATTTCTACTTAACCAACCTTCAGGCCAGTGGGGTCTATGCGAGGCTCCACTGGCAAAATCAATCTTTCACATTAAAGAAAAACAATGCTCTCCACAACAAACATTGATTGGACAGAAAAGACTTGGAACCCTGTCACTGGATGTACAAAAATTAGCCCTGGATGTTTACACTGTTATGCTGAGCGCATGGCTCATAGATGCCAGTGCATGGGGCTTGCAAAGTACAAGAACAATTTCGAGCTGACTATTCATCCAGATACATTGCAAGAACCCTTGAAAATCAAGAAGCCTACGATGATCTTTGTCAACTCGATGTCAGACCTTTTCCATAAGGATGTGCCGCTGGGATTCATCCAGGATGTTTTCGACGTCATGGGCAAAGCTAAGCAGCACACCTTCCAAGTTCTGACAAAGCGCGCTGAACGTCTGGCTGAACTCGCACCATCGCTGACTTGGTGGCCGAATGTCTGGATGGGGGTCACGGTTGAGCGCCAGGATTACCTTCACCGCTTGGATTGTCTTCGAACTGTCCCTGCGGCAGTACGGTTCACCAGTTTCGAACCGCTCCTTGGGCCGCTCATGAACATTAACCTGGACGGGATCGGATGGGTAATTGTCGGCGGCGAATCCGGCCCCGGCGCTCGGCCAATGGAACCAGCTTGGGTGACCGGCATTCGTGACCAGTGCTTGGCGAAAGACGTACCCTTCCTGTTCAAGCAGTGGGGCGGCCCTCAGAAGAGCAAGAAAGGAAAGCTTCTTGATGGTCGAGAATGGATGGAGTTCCCTGTAGCCATCTAGAAATTGATGGCACGATCAGTAAAAGCAAAGGGTGTCACAGGAAAGATGCCCTTTGCTGTTAAATCTGGAGATTGAGTCTACAATCTTTATTCCTATTCTTCCAAAACCTATTACATGACGAGGATCAATCTAATGACTAAATACTTCGCCATCTCTGAACATGGATCTACCCAGGATCATTTTGAAATTAGTAACAAACAAACTGGCAGATTAAAAACAACATTCGAGAAGTCAATTTCGAGTATGTATCTAGTGTTGGAATAGACAGCCCGACAACCTTGATAACACCATTACACAAAGGTTATATAGTCATGAGTGTTGATCAGCATGGAATATTGACCCCTCTTTGGATGAAATCAGCGTCCAAAGTTGACCCCCTCGGCAGCCCCCTTAGATGTCTTCGATCATCGGAGACGGGAGGGGCAGCGAGAGGAGATGCT
>NZ_WVUD01000072.1 GCF_009856865.1 Solidesulfovibrio aerotolerans
GCCCGCACCCGCCGCCCAGCCGGCCGCTATGCCCGCCACCGCGCCCCAGCCGGCCGCTGTGGCTGCTGCCCCGTTGCGGGCCGTGGCCCCGGTTGCCCCGGCGTCCACCCAGGGACTGGGCGCAGCCCTGACCCTGGCCGGGGCCGCGTTGCCCCCCAGCGCCGACGATCAGGTCATCGTGGTGGACCCGGAATATACAGGCGAACTCCAGGTCACCCCGGCCGCCGCCCCGGCGGCAGCATTGCCGACCGCAGCCCTGCCGCTGACCCTGGGCGAAACCGCCGTGCGTCCCGGCTGGGCCGTCACCCGGCAGGCGGCACGGATTTATGGCAGTGGCGGGAAAGCCATCATGGCCCGTGTCGCCAAGGCCAATCCCGGCGTCGATTTCAACCGGGTGCGCGCCGGCGAGACCATTGTTTTCCCGGCCATCCCTACCGATGCACTGCCTGAGGGCGCGTGTCTGATTCGGGTTGCCTCGGCCGACACCTTGGATAAAGGCTTTGCGATTATCGGCCGTCAGCGCGAAAGCGATCCCGTGCTGTCGCTGTATTGCACCCAGCAGCCCGGCCTTGGCCTGCGGTTCGATGTGGTGCTGGCCCATCTGTTCGCCAGCCGCGCCGAAGCCGAGGCGGCCCTGGTCGGGATGCCCCGCGAACTGGCCGCCAGGGCCGTGGTGGTGGATGGCTTCCCGGCCGGCACGGTGCCCTTTACGGATCTCGCCCTCTGGAACGGCCTGCGGACCCTGCCCAAAACCGCTGCGCCTGCTGCTGTCAAGCAGGTGGCGGCCACGGAACCGGCGGCCCAGCCGTTGCCGTAGCGCTGGCAGGGTCGGCTAACGCACGAAGCAAGGAAGGATCACAGGAACATGGAGCCGAGAAAACGCTTGCGGTTGGGCGAAATGCTCGTTGATGCCGGACTCGTATCCGACGATCAACTGCGCCAGGCTCTGGCTGCCGGCAAGCGTGGGGGACTGCGCCTGGGGCAGCAGCTTGTGCGCGACGGCATTGTCAAGGAAGCCGAGATTGTCGATCTGATCAGCCGCCAGATGGGGCTGGCCAAATACACGCCCGAGCGCTACCCGGTGACCTCCAATCTGGCCGAGCTGCTGCCGGCCGAAATGGCCCTGCGCGCCAAAATCGTGCCCCTGTCCAAGGTCGGCAACCTGATCCGGGTGGCCATGCCTGATCCGCTGGATATCGCCACTATTGAAGATATCGAAATCTATAAGAACTGCGAAGTTGAACCGGTCATTTGCACCGAGCGCGAACTGGGCTACCTGACCAGTTCGGTCTATGGCATGGGCCTTGGCAGCGAAGGCGTGCTGGACAGCATCGAATCCATGCGCGACGGCGACGAACCGTCGGCACCGGCAGCCAGCGAGGAGATGCAGGTCAGCTCCCTGGAGGGCATGGCCGGCGAAGCCCCGGTGGTGCGCTTCGTCAACTCGCTGTTGTCCCAGGCCGTGCGCGAAGGGGCCAGCGACGTGCACATCAGCCCCGAGCGCGATCAGGTGCAGATCCGCATGCGTATCGACGGCAAGCTCAAGTCCGTGCCGTCACCGCCCAAGCCCATGATCCTGCCGATTATTTCCCGCATCAAAATTCTGGGGAACTTGGATATTGCCGTCAGCCGCATCCCCCAGGACGGCCGGTTTACCGTGGCTATCGATCGCAAGGAAATAAACGTCCGCGTTTCGACCTTGCCGACGATCTATGGCGAGAATCTGGTTTTGCGTCTGCTGGACATGGGCGGCGGTGGGCTGGCCCTGTCCGATCTCGGCCTTGCCCCCGAGGATCTGGCCAAGGTCCGGCTGGTGGTGGACAAGCCCTATGGCCTGTTCCTGTCCACCGGCCCCACGGGTTCGGGCAAGTCCACCACGCTTTTCGCCTTGTTGCGCGAGATAGCCCGTCCCGACATCAACGTCATCACCTTGGAAGACCCGGTGGAATATCGCATGGAAGGGGTGCGCCAGGTGCAGCTCAACCGCAAGGCCGGCATGACCTTTGCCAGCGCCCTGCGTTCCACCCTGCGCCAGGACCCCGACGTGGTGCTTGTGGGCGAAATCCGCGACCCGGAAACCGCTGCCATTGCCACGCAGGCGGCGCTCACCGGCCACAAGGTGCTCTCCACCGTCCACACCAACGATGCCGCCGGCGCGGTCATGCGGCTTATGGACATGGGCATCGAACCGTTTCTGGTGTCCTCGACGCTGATGGTGTCCATTGCCCAGCGGCTGGTGCGCCGCATCTGCCCCAACTGCGCCGAGCCGTACACGCCGCGCCCGGAAGTGTTGCGCTTTTGGAATCTGGAAAACACCGGCGACGCGGTATTCATGCGCGGCCGGGGGTGCTATATGTGCGGCGATTCGGGCTTTAAAGGCCGGCTTGGCCTGTTTGAGATTTTGGTCATCGACGACGAGATTCAGGAGATGGTGGCCAAGCGGTCCACCTCCCGGGAGATCACCCGGTTTGCGGCCGATTCCGGGCGGCTCAAACTGTTGCAGGACGACGCGCGACTGAAAATCCTGGAAGGCAAAACCACCTTCGAGGAAGCCTCCTCCGCAGTGCTGGTCTAACGGCAAAGGACGGGAAACGTGCCGCAATATACCTACGAGGCCATCAACGAGGCCGGCAGCGCCGTGACGGGCGTTTTGGAGGCCGATTCGTCCGACGCCGCCAAGCTGCGCCTGTCGGGGATGGGGTATATCCCGGTGTCCGTGCAAAAGGGCGGCGGCGGGGCGGGGTCGTCGGCGGGCGGGTTTGGCGAGAGCCTGGAACTAATGCTGTCCTCGGTCAAGGCCCAGGAGCTGATCCTTTTCACCAAGCAGCTTAAGACCATGCTCGGGGCCGGCCTGTCCATGCTGGAGATCCTTAAGGTGCTGGAGCAGCAGTCGGAAAACCCCCGCCTGCGCAAGGTCTGCGCCAACATGTCCGACGCGGTCAAGCGCGGCTCCACCATCTCTGACGCCATGGCCGCCCAAAAAGGCGTTTTCAACGAACTCTACATCAGCATGGTCCGGGCCGGCGAAGCGGCCGGTGCCCTTCCGGCGGTGTTGGACCGTCTGATCTACATTGTCGGCCACGAGCATCAGGTCAGATCAGATATAAAATCGGCACTCCAATATCCCATTACAGTTGTCATTGCCCTGGGCATTGCTTTTTTCGTCCTGCTCAGATTCGTCGTGCCGACATTTGCCGGCGTATTTGCAGCAGCGAAGGTCGAATTGCCCATGCCAACGCGTATTGCACTCTTGTTGAGCGACGTCATCGATAAGTATTGGTACATAACTTTTGGTATTATTTTCATCGTAGTTGCGTCACTGTACATGTGGTTTCGCACGGAACACGGCAAGGTTACCCGCGATGCCTTTTTCCTGCATATCCCGGCCATCGGCGTGTTGTTGCGCAAGTCGGCCATGTCGCGTTTCGCCTCCATTTTTTCCATTCTCCAGGCCAGCGGCGTGCCGGTGTTGACCACCATCGACATCCTGGTCGGCACCATCGGCAACGCGGCCATTGCCAAGGAATTTCTGCGCATCCAGGAGATGATCCGGGCCGGCCAGGGGCTGGCCGGGCCGCTGTCCCGGGCCAAGTATTTCACGCCCATGGTGGTGACCATGGTGGCCGTTGGCGAGGAGTCGGGCAATCTCGACGAGATGCTGTCGGCGATTAGCGAACACTACGATGCCGAGGTGGCCTACGCCGTCAAGCGTCTCTCCGACGCCATCGGGCCGGTGCTCATTGTCGGTCTGGCCGGGGTGGTGGGTTTTTTTGCCATGGCCATCTTCCTGCCCATGTGGGACATGTCGCGCGTGGCTTTTCAGCACTAAAGCGCCAAGGATTGCTTCTATGCGGCGACGTTTTGACGTGAGCCTGACGGTACTGGTGCCCATTATCCAGGGCGGAGTTGCCGCCCTGGCTGTCTTGTGCGCCGAGTATCTGCCTCGCCTCTTGCCTGCCGTGTTCCCCGGTGACGCCCCCATGGTCGTAGCCCTGACAGCAGGCATTACGGTGGCCTGCGTTTCCTCGGTCTTCGTTTACGCCGCCTTGCGCCCCGTCCGCCGTCTGTTGGCCACTGCTACGCCGGCCATGGCGCTGCCCACAGTGCCGGGCAGACAGCCGATGGGCGAGTTCGACCGCCTGGAACGCGTGGCCGACCAGATGGCCGAAGTGTTGGGCACCCTGGACGCGCGAACGCTTTTCCCGCACATGGTGGGAGAGAGCCGGGTCATGCGCGGGTTTTTTCCCCAGATAATAAAGGTTGCGGGGACCGATTCCACAGTGCTGCTGCTGGGCGATTCCGGGACCGGCAAGGAACTGGCGGCCCGCAGCATCCACGACAAAAGCGGCCGGAGCAACGGGCCGTTTGTGGCGGTCAACTGCGCTGCCATTCCCGCGGGGTTACTTGAGAGCGAGCTTTTTGGCCACGAGAAGGGAGCCTTTACCGGGGCGGTGGCCCGGAAAAAAGGCAAATTTGAGCAGGCGGCCGGCGGGACACTGTTTCTTGACGAGATTGGCGACATGCCGACGGAAACCCAGTCCAAGATTTTGCGAGCTTTGGAAGCGCGCCAATTTGAGCGGGTGGGCGGCAACGCCGCTCTCGCCCTTGATGTGCGGGTGGTGGCCGCCACCCATCGCGACTTGGCGGCCATGATCCGGCAGGGGACGTTTCGCGAGGATTTGTTTCATCGCTTAAACGTCTTCCCGATCCACCTGCCGCCACTTCGGGAACGTCGCGAGGATATCCCACTGTTGGCGCAGCGGTTTCTGGAAGTCCTGCGGCCTGGGGCCACGTTGTCGGTGGAAGCCTTGCAGCGGCTATTGGCCTACGACTGGCCGGGCAATGTGCGGGAGCTCAAAAACACGCTGGAGCGGGCCTCGGTACTGGCCGGGGAACACGAGGTCGGGCCGCAGCATTTGCCGGGCCTTGCGGGCGCAGGGCCGGCTGTAACCGGCGACGTCGCGGACACGACCGATCTGGATGGTCGCTTGGCGGCCTATGAGCGGTCACTGATCGAGGCGGCCCTGGCGCGCACGGGCGGCGTGCAGTCCCGGGCGGCGGCCTTGCTCGGCGTCAAGGAGCGCAGCCTGTGGCATCGGGTGAAAAAGCTCGGCATCGCCCCGGGAGCCTTTAAGGACGCTGAATAGAAAGCGAGCAGCAAAATTTGATGGACAGGGCATCAAATTTTGGAGGACAGTCGGCAACGTGGGCGCAGGGCTGGTTGGGCGAAAGCGCTTTCTGGCTGGGTTTTGGCCCGCTTTGTTTGATTTTCAATTCTTGGCATGGCTTCTGCTCTATCAACCATGCGCCGTCAGCAGGACGGCACAAACCCCATCGGAGGAAAACGGAAATGGTTATGACCCCTACCCGCAAAAAAAGAGAGCAGCACGGTTTCACCCTTATCGAAATCATCGCTGTCCTGGTCATCCTGGGCATCTTGGCCGTGGTGGCTGTGCCCAAATATTTGGACCTGCAGACGCAGGCTCGCACCAGCGCGGCCCAGGGCCTGATCGCTGCAGCGCAGTCCCAATTGTCTATGGGATATGCCTCCAAAAAAATGAATGCAGGATATACGGAAACTCCTATCACGGAATGCCAGAAGGTGAAGGTTTCGGGCAGTGCTGGCGGAACCGTTACCTGCGATGGGGGGAATTGGAACGTCAACTCCAATATCACGGCGACCCCGACAGGTGGAACTGCTGTAAATGGTGTTTGGAACAATCCTGACTTGTAGATTCTGGTTCGGCCACTGCGCCTCGTGCGAAGGTGCAGTGGCCGTTTTTGTATGAAGGTAAAATATTGCTTTGAGCTTACTCTCCCAACCCTGTCAAACGGGAAAGGCTTTGCCACTGATGCGCGTGGAGCTATTGCCTGATCAAGGCTTTACGCTTATCGAAATGATAGCGGTACTTGTCTTGTTGGGGATTCTTAGCGTCAGTGCGGCGGTGTATTATGGCTCCCTGCTGGATACTTCGAAATCCCGTGGGGCCAGTTCCCTTGTGAGCGCTGCGCAGTCGCAGCTCTCGCTTGAATTCGCCCGGCGGGCGACAGCCGGTTTGACGCTTGATACGGATTCACAACCCGTGTGCGACTGGGTGGTTATCAGCAGCCCAAGCGTGGTCGCAAGTATCGTCTGCGTCGGCAATCTCACCGACGACGTAGCCATTACGGGCACGATTGACTCGAAGAGTTTTTCTGGAAGCTGGAACAGCCCCCTGGCGGGCGGTTCCTGATCTGCTTTGCTCCTCGCGATGGCATCAGGCAAACTTCTACTCGCGCCATCGGTGCCTTTTCGGACCAGCACGGCCGTTTCGAGCAGTGAGAATACATGAAATCCGTCAGTCGTTTGTTCCAAGCGTGGCGCAACTGGCCTGCTCTTGTCCTTTTGGCCGTCCTGGCTATCCTGTGGTGCCGCTGGCCCATCGTCGCCCTTGACTTCGACCTGTGGTATCATCTCACTGGCGGGGCCTATATCCTTGAGCATTTGCTGCTGCCGACCGGGCCGTTTTTCTCCTATATTCCGGCTGGCGACACGTGGCTTGATTACTACTGGCTGTTTCAGGTCATTGTCTTTTGGCTGCACGATGTCGGCGGCTATGTTGCCTTATCCTTGCTGCGCGCAGTACTCTATCTGGGCACGGTCTGGTGCGTCTATTGCTATCTGCGCGATTATGACGGCGAAGACGAAGCGGTCTGGTATCTGATCCCGCTGGCGATCACCTGCGCTTATGCCCTGGCTTTGCAGCCGCGCGATCTGCTGCTGCGGCCCCATGCCTTCACGTATCTCTATGTCGTCTTTATCCATTATATCGTTAAAAAGCGTCCCCGGCTGGCCTGGGGGCTGCCGGTGCTCACTATTATCTGGGCCAATATCCATGGGGTGGAATATCCGGTCATCCTGCTGGTGTTTGGGGCCTATCTGGCGGAATATTTCGCTGCCCGGCTGCTGCGCCAGCCGCCGGCGTCGGGCCTTGCGGCCATCCGCTGGCCACTGATCGTATCGCTGTATGCCGTGCTGGCCACGCCTGCCGGGGTGGGACTTTTGTCCAAGCCGTTTGCCGGGCCGCCGTTTCATGAACTGACGGTCATCGAGCTGGCCCGCCAACCCTGGGAAAAGTTTCTGTCCTTTTTTCTGTATCCAGACGGGCGGCTGGTGGACGGTGCCAGCAATCTGCTGGTGCTGGCCTCCATTATCGGGGCCGTTTGCCTTGCGGCGACGCGGCAGTTGCGCATATCCCGCCTTGTGCTCCTTGCCGGCGGGCTGATCCTGCTGCCGCGGATGCGACGCTTTACCTACGAATTCATGGTATTGGCCCTGCCGGTCCTGGGCGATGCGGCGGCGCTTTTGGCCCAGCGGTTCGTGCGTCCGGTGCGGCCCTGGGTTGCCGCTACGGTCAGCGCCGGGCTGGTGGTGCTAACCGTGGCCACGACTGTTGCCTATATGGGCATCCGGCCGGGCTATCCCGTGGATCAGTCGCGGTTGCCGGTCGGGGTGTGCAATTTTTTGATGCGCGCCGGGGATGGCGGGCGCATCTATAATGTACCCAATCCCGGCGGCTATCTGCAGTGGCGGCTCTATCCGAAATACGCCATCGGCATGGATATGGAGACGATGCTTTTTTCCACTGCCGATCTCTATGCCAGCACCACGGCCTTTAGCGACAAGACGGTGCTTGGCCGGATGCTGACCAGCTATGATCCCGGATTTTTGCTGGTCAACTGCGGCGATGAACAGGCTAAAAAGACCATCGCCGAATTCCCGCGTTTTGCGCCGGTCTATTTTGACGATGTCTTGGCGCTGTATGCCGACAAGGATAAATATCCGGCCCTTGTTGCCAAGTATCAATTGAATGCGTTGGATCACGTCGGTTGGCAGACCGAGGATTTTGAAGCCATGGCTGCGGCGCGGCGCGCTCAGATTGCGACGGAATGCGCCCGGCTGCTCGAGTTTTACCCCCAGGGGCTGACCGGCAACATGATCATGGCCAAGCTGTTGCTGGCCGCTGGCGAGACGGGCAAGGCCATGGTCCACGCCGAGCTTTTAATTGCCGAGTTCCCGGACCGGTATCTGGGCTATGCCATTAAGGCCCTGGCCGCGTTTAAAGAGGGGCGCTACGAAGACTCTTTGGCGCAAAACCGGCTTGCCCTGGCTCGGGCCATGCCGGGTGAGGCTGAGATGGTGCAGCGCAACATCTACGCCGCGTATGTGCGGTTGCAGCAGTTTGGCAAGGCCTATGACACGTTGTTGGCCATTAAAAACCCCATGTCTGGCACGACAAGCCCCAAGGATCTGTATGATCTGGCCTTGGCCGCCCTGGCCTCGGGGCGGGAGCGCGAAGGCAGTGTGCTGCTGGAGTTGGCCGCGTTAAAGACGCCTGCGACCGATGCGGCGCTGACTGGGGAGATCGAGAAGATGCGCCGCGAGTTGCAACCGGGAGCCGGGCAGAACGCATCAACGTTGCGGCCGCAGTGAACGCTTCCCAAGGGCAGTTGTTTGCAGTAGAAACGACGCTAATGCGGAGGAATTCCATGGCTGGTAGGGCATTCGGGCACCGGCGTCCTGACGGCGCGGCACAGGGCTTTACCTTGATCGAAGTGATCGCGGTTTTGGTGTTGCTCGGGATTATCGGTATTTACGCCACCAACCGCATGGGGAACGACCAATTCAAAGCCATTGCCGAAGCCGACGCACTGCGGGCGGCCCTGCGCTATGCCCAAGCCCGGGCCATGGCCGATATCTACACCTGGGGCATTTCGTTAAGCGCCGGCAGCTATCAGCTTGTGGAGGACAACCCCAGCGTTGCCAATGCTCCCCTGCCCGGCGGTGGCGGGACGACTCGGACCATGCCAAGCGGCGTCACACTCGGGGGCGCGGCCCTCATTCTCTTTGATTGGCGCGGCCAGCCGGTCACATCCCATATCACTGCCATCGGCGGCACGGCCAGCGCTGCAACCGCCAACCAAAATATCACCGTCACTGCCTCGGCGTCGACCGAGACCGTCACGGTCACGCCGTATACGGGGTTCATCCCATGAGCAAAGTATCGAAAGACGTCGGTTTTACGTTGATAGAAATTATTGCGACCATCGTCTTGTTTGGTTTGGTCGCGGTGATGGCCGTCTCGTTTTTTTCTTCCGGCGTGACGCGGACGGATATCCCAATCACCCAGTTGCAGGCGGATGCGCATTTGCAGCTTGTTTTGGAGAACATGATTGCTGACAAGGAAAATTCATACAGCGCGAACGGTACGGCGTTGAAAAATTTTGCGGATGCTCTTGGGACCGTCAATGCTTCGCAATCGACCTATGGGAGCGGCCGTAATTATTACCTTTCCGAAAAGCGATTTGTTTGTCCAAACGTTAGCAATTCTTTTCAAAGCAATGGCACTGCCTATCAATTTCTCCTTGTGACGATTAAAGATAATGTTAATTCTGGACCTAGTCTCAGTTATCTTTTCAGTTCAAATAATGCCAATGTAAATTGTGCATCAGGCGGAAGCTGATATGCGTTGCGATCATCGAGCCATACATCGTTTGAGAAGTGGATTCACCCTGATTGAGATTGTTTGCGTTCTCGTCCTGCTCGGCTTGATGGGGCTGTTTGGCACGCAAATGTTGTCCACCGCTGTACGCGGCTATACAAATGCCCGCAACGCTGACGAAATCGTTCAGAAGGCCCAGATGGCCCTGCAGCGGATGACTGTTGAGTTTACGTATATTATCCCAACGAACATGAATGGATCTGCAAATAGTATTCAATATAATGTAAATATCAACGGAACATTCGAGACGCACTTAATTTCACAAAATGGGAATCGGCTACTTTATAGGCAGGGTGGTGCAAATTATACATTGCTGGAAGGTGTTGCCGCAAATAGTCTAGGTTTTCTATACTATAATACTTACGCCGGAGCTGGTGCAAGCACAGCGGCCAATAGCGCAAACGTCAATCTTGTAGGTATTTCTTTTAATATGCAAGGTGACGATACGAGTCTTGGCCATTCCAAGGCATTTTCTACACGCGTGAAGGTAAATAAAAACTAACAAGGTGACGCCATGAAATGGTCTTATTTTCGAACTTGGTTTCATGGGATGTTGCAACCCGTGTTTCGATCTTCTTCTGGCGCTACAATGCTGTGGGTGATTGCTGCGATAACTATTCTTGGGGGATTTGCGGCCGCAGTTAATTCCATAACGCCATCCTCAATGCAGGGAAAACTAGCTGGTGAACGCGGCAGTCGAGCTTATTATGCAGCTCTGTCCGGTGTTGAATATTTTAAGGCTTTGCAGGATTCTGATAGAGAAACGTTTAAAGCAAAAAATAATGCAGGAAGAACAATTGGCTTTGGTGAGGACAGTTTTTTTATAACTAATATTGCTTCAGATTCAGATAGCTGGTCATTACTGTCCGGCTAAGAAAAGGCTTGACGCCTGAAAGCGACAACTGGTGCAAGCTCATGATGCCTTTCCACTTAGGCGATCAATTTTGAAAAAATGGCATAAATTGCCATGACATCAAGTTC
>NZ_WVUD01000073.1 GCF_009856865.1 Solidesulfovibrio aerotolerans
AAGGTGGGGGTCTGGGGGAGGAAACCCCTTTTTTCAAAAAGGGGTTTCCTCCCCCAGTCCTTCGCCTCTAGCTCCCCAAGGAGCCTTTTATATGCGACAATGTTGGTGCGGGACGGGCGGGTTGGAGCCGTTTAGCGAGGCGTACATGCTGTGTCCGGCTTGTGGCACGTTGGTGTCACGCCAGGAGGACGGCGAGGGCTACGGCCGGGACTATTGGTATGGCCATCAGGAGACCGACCTGGGCCAGCCGTCCATCGAGGTCCGGGCGCGCCGGGATATGCCGGAGCGGTGCGTGGCCTGGCTGCGGTTTTTTTTGCGGGCCTGCCTGCCGCCCGGCGACGTGCTGGAGCTGGGTTGCGCCCACGGCGGGTTCACGGCGCTGCTCAACCGGGCCGGGTTCCGGGCCAGGGGGCTGGAGTTGGATGCCTCGGTCGCTGCCTTGGCCAGCCGAACGTTTGGCGTCGAGGTGCTGGCCGGGCCGTTGGAGGAGCAAAACATTGCGCCGGGCTCGTTGTCTGCCGTGGTGCTCATGGACGTGCTGGAACATCTGCCCGATCCGGTGGGGCTGCTGCGCCGAGTGGCTCGGTTATTGGCCCCGGACGGGGTAGTGCTGGTCCAGACGCCGTCCCTGCCGACTGGCGTAACCTATGAGCGGTTAACGGCCGAGGCCCATCCCTTTTTGCGTATGTTGCTGCCGGCGGAGCATTTGTATCTTTACAGTGAAGCGGCGGTGCAGGCGCTTTTTGCCGCAGCCGGCTTTGGTGAATGCCGTTTTGGCCAAGCGGTTTTCCCCTATGACATGTTTTTTGCCGCCAGCCGTACTGAGCTGGCTGACCACGATGCGTCGGCGGTGGAAAAGGCGCTTTGCGCCACCCCGGACGGCCGCATGGCCCTGGCCATGCTCGATCTGGCCGAGCGCGCCGAGACGGCCGAGGCCATGGCGGCGCGCCTTGCCGGCCAGGACGCACCGATTATCGGTGGTCTGGAAGGCGTTGTCCGGGAAATGGCTTCGGGCTGGGTCGCCGAGGGCCGGCTGCCGCTACTGGCTAACAAAGTGCTGGCGCGCGTCGGACGGGCGACCTGGCTGTGGAACAAGGCCGTTAAGTATGTGCTCAAAGAACGCGGCCGACGGGTTCCCCCTGCCGGCAACGTGGCGCGGCAGGCCCTGATCCTGGTCGATCTGACGCCGGTGTTGCCCGGTGGCGACAACGGCGGGGCCAAGCTCATGACCATCCTGCTGCTGCACGCCCTGCGGGAACTGCGGCCGGACTGGCGCTTTGTGTGCCTTGTTTCCGACGCGGCGTATGACGAACTGGCCCATCTGGACGCGCCCAATGTCGTGCGGGCGCGGGCCTCGGGGCTGGGCCGGCTGCGCGGGCTGTCCCACTGGCAGGGAACGAGGGTCGATCTGCTCTTTTGTCCCTTCACCATGCCCTTTTTCCACCACCCGGCCGTGCCGGTCGTCTCGGTTATCTACGATCTGCAATACGCGTATTACCCGCAGTTTTTTACCCCCGACGACGAAGCCGGCCGGGAGCGCAATTTCCAGTGTGCCGCCCGGGTGGCTGAACGGCTGGTGTGCATTTCGGAATTCACCCGCCAGACCGTGCTGGAGCAGGGCAACGTCCCACCCGGCCGGACGGCCACGGTGCATATCTCCCTGCCGCGCCGGTTGACCCGTACCGATCCTGCGGCCGTGGCCGCTGTGCGCGCCCGCCTGCACCTGGGCCAGGCCGAGTATCTGCTGTATCCGGCCAACTATTGGCCGCATAAAAACCACCGTATGCTGTTAACAGCCTTGGGCCTGTTTGCGGCGGCCCGGCCGGAAAGCGGGCTGAAACTGGTGTTGACCGGGGCCGACACCGGCCTTCGCCAGGAGCTTGGCCAGGCTGCTGCCCGGCTGGGGCTTTCCGAGCGGGTGATCTTTGCCGGCTATGTGTCCGACGACGATCTTTCGGCTCTTATGACCGGGGCCAGGGCGCTCATTTTCCCCTCGCTCTTCGAGGGGTTCGGCATGCCGCTGGTGGAGGCCATGGCCGTTGGCACGCCAATCCTGTGTGCCGACGTCACCAGTCTGCCCGAGGTCGGCGGCGATGCGGTTCTCCCGTTCGACCCGCGCCGACCGGACGACATGGCAGCGGCCATCGCGCGGCTGGTGGACGAACCGGAATTGGCCGGGGAGCTTGTGGCCAAGGGCCGGCAGCGTCTGGCCCATTTTGGCGGGCCGCAAGATATGGCGCGGAAATACTTGGCAGTGTTTGAGGATGTGCTGGCCCGGCCGGTGTCCCAGAGCACAGCGGTGCGCGGGCTTTTTGCCGACGGCTGGTGCGGCGGGCGGCTTTTTGTGGCCTACGGTCCGGCGGCCCATCGCCAATGGTTGCGGGCGCAGTTTTCCCTGCCGGCCGGGGCACCGGCCGGGCGCGTGACCATCACCACCCTGGTCAACGGCCGCACCGTCGGCAAACCGGTCACCCTCGCTCCTGGCCGCACGGTCGCGCTTTCGCCCGATCTGGCAGCGGTTGGCGGCTGCGTGGAATTTGTCCTGGACGGGGCGCGGCGCGGCGAGAACCAGGGGCCGGGGGCCGACCGGCGGCGGCTGTCGGCGCGTTGCGAGGAACTGCGGCTCACCGACGGCGAGCGCGATGTTGATCTGCGCTATGATGGGCAGGCGCGCCGTGGCTAGGCTCACCGTTGCGGCAGTCACACCGTCCTATAACCAGGGGCGTTTCATTGGCCGCACCATCGACAGCGTCCTGTCCCAGGGCGTAGCCGACCTGGAATATGTGGTCATGGACGGCGGCAGCACGGACGAGACCGTGGCTGTCCTGCAAAGCTACGGCGACCGGCTGTCTTATCGCTCCGAGCCCGACAAGGGCCAGCCTGATGCCGTGAACAAAGGCATCGCGGCAACGTCGGGGGAGATCATCGCCTGGCTGAATTCCGACGATGTCTACACGCCCGGGACCCTTCAAGCAGTGCTTGATGTTTTTGAGAAGAACCCTGAAGTGGATGTTGTTTACGGCGACGCCGACCACATTGACGAGAACGACGTCTTCCTCGAAGACTATCCGGCCGAACCCTTTGACCTCAAACGGCTCAAGGGGCGCTGCATCCTGTGCCAGCCGGCGGCCTTTTTTCGGCGACGGGTGGTTGATCGGTTCGGGGCGCTTGATCTGCGCTGGCAGTATACCCTGGATTACGAATTCTGGCTGCGTCTGGCCAAGGGCGGGGCAGTGTTTCGCTATCTGCCGCAAAAGCTCGCCGGTTCGCGGTTTTATCCCCAGACCAAGACGTCCGGGGCCAAGCTGACCGTGCATAGCGAAATAAACGACATGATGCGGCACACCTTTGGCCGGGTGCCGGACCGCTGGCTCTATAATTACGCCCACGCCCTGGTGCGCGAGCAGTGGCAGGTGGCCGACGGCAGCGCGCTCTTTACGCCGGCCGTGGCCCTGGCCTCCTGGCAGGCCTCCTTGCGTTGGAACAGGAATCTGTCGCCAACGGTGCTGCGCACCACGGCCTCCTGGCTTACGCGCGGACTTATCCGGCCGGGAGGCGACGCGGCATGAAGATCGGTTTCGACGTGTCCCAGACCGGGGCCGGCAAGGCCGGCTGCGGCTATTTCGCGGCCGGGCTGCTGGCCGTCCTGGCCGACCTTGAGACGAGTAACGAATACGTCCTCTATCCGGCCTTTGGGGATTTTTTTCGCGAACCCCAGCCCAAGGCCTGCTCCCGGCCGGCCGGCCGCCGTTTTCACCCGGGGCCGACCTTTCGCCGCTTTTGGGATCAGAAACGCTTTTTCCGCCACCCACCCGCAGACTTCGAGGCTCGGTTGGGCAACCCCGACATTGTCCACGCCAACAATTTCTTCTGTCCAAGCGGCCTGACCCGGGCGCGTCTGGTCTATACGCTCTACGACCTGTCGTTTCTCATCGAACCGGCCTGGACCACCGAAGGCAACCGCACCGGCTGCTTTGACGGGGTGTTCCGCGCGGCGACCAGCGCCGATTATCTGGTGGCCATCTCGGAATATTCCCTCAACCATTACTTGAGTGTTTTTCCGAATTACCCGAAAAACAGGACGGTTGTGGCCCCTCTGGCCAGCCGGTTCGGGCCGCAGTCGCTGCAGGAGAAGCCGGCGGCCTTGGGCGACATCGGATCGGGTGACTTCTGGCTGTGCGTGGGCACCATCGAGCCGCGCAAGAACCATGAGCGCCTCTTTGCCGCCTATGCCGCCTGGCGGCGCGACACCGGCGGGACCATGCCGCTGGTGCTGGCCGGCGGCAAAGGCTGGCTCATGGACGACGTGGCCCGCACCGTGGAAGAACTGGGCATTGCCGAGCATTTGCGCTTTACCGGCTATGTGTCCGACGCCGAACTGGCCTGGCTTTACGCCTCGTGCCATGCCTTTCTCTATCCGTCGCTGTTCGAGGGGTTCGGCCTGCCGGTGCTGGAGGCCATGAGTCTGGGCGCGGCGGTCATCTGTTCCAATGCCACCTCGCTGCCGGAAGTGGCCGGCGACGCGGCCATCCAGGTCGATCCCCTGGATGTGGCCGGACTGGCATCGGCCATGGCGACCCTGACCGGCCACACCTCCCTGCGCGACAGCCTGCGCCAGCGGGCGCTGACCCGGGCCGGGCTTTTTTCCTGGGAAAAAACCGCCCGCATCGTGGCCGAGGCCTACGCCCGCGTCGTCAGCCTGCCGCCCGCCTGGGAATAGATTTGAGGGAAGAGGGAAGAGTGCCTCCGGCGGCCGGGGGGATGATCCCCCCGGACCCCTGCAACTGGAGAAGTTTTAGGGGATCTTAGTGTCAAATTCACCCGATGCTTTCTGATGCAAATGCCATTTCGCTGTGCCCGTCGTGGGTTATGACGCCTGTTTGGTGCAAACCAAATTTTTCAATGACGCGCTGTCCATCCGGTGAAACAACAATGGCAGCCAAGCCGTAGGCGTTAACCGAGGCGAGATCCTTGGCAAAGGCTTGTACCAGCCGTTTGCTCACCGACGATCTCTGAAATTGCTTTATAATACCGATGTTATATATGTAATAATATTTTTTTGCAGCATGCGATTCTGGTTCTGGCGTTATCTGCTTTCGGTTTGTGATGCTCTGAGGAGCATTTTGTATCCGAGCGAACGTGTCTTTTGAAATAGGATGGAACCCGGTGTAGCCAATGGGCAGGCACGTGCCATCCAAGCGTGCCAGCCAAAGTCGGAATCCCCGTGGACATACGGCGAAAACGCTCTTTAAATAGGAATACTCTTCTCGATTCTCCTGGTCAGCATAGCATGACCAGTCAGCCAATACGACGGCCAGTGTAAATTTGTTGAGATCCTTTGCGTCTCGGGACACTCCTTCCGGTGTGTCGTCTTTAAACGTGAGTGAAAATGTTTCGACAGTATCCGGTGTATCGATTTTGAGTGCCTGTACGCACTGCACCTTTTCTTCAAGCCAGGCAGTGATATCTTCTGGAGCACAGAGTTCGGGAATATCTTCAAATGGACTCTTAGTTGTTGGCACGACAGGTTCCTTTCGGTTGCCAAGGGTGATGGAGTGGTCTTTTGCCAGTGGTTGGCAAACACAACGCTCCTATTGAAATGTTCCTGGAAGATTTGTTTTTTTATATTCCTGATACGCGCGCTTTGCTTGCTCTTGCGACCAAAGCCGCTTCATGGAGTCTCTTTTTCTTGCCATGCTGCCAGAGTCCCTGCCCTAATTATAAAACCGCCCCGGTCCGTGTGCGACCGGGGCGGTTTGCATCATTTAAACGGCTCGCTTAGCCCAGCACAGCCTGCTTGATGGCCTCAATACCCAGGCGCTCGACAAACCGGGCGGCGCGCTCGCGCTTCTTGGCGTTGGCGGCGTAGTAGCTGATGAGCTTTTCCGACAGCTCGATGACTTGCTCCCGGGTCAGATCCTCGGCCACCACGTCGCCGATGCGCGGCCGGGCACCGGGATGGCCGCCGAAAATGACTGTCCAGCCGGACTTTTTGCCGAGTACGCCCAGGTCGCGCACAAAGCTCTCCGAACAGCAGAACGGACAGCCCGACACCGACAATTTGAATTTGCCCGGCAGATCGCGCCCGACAAAGAGCTTTTCCATCTCCAGGCCCAGCCCCAGGGAATCCTGGACACCGAACTTGCACACGCTGGTGCCCGGACAGGCCTGGACGAAATGGACGCACAGCTCCATGGCCTGTCCCACGTCCGTGCCGAGATCCTTCCAGATGGCGTCCACATCTTCGGGCTTGATGCCGACCAGAGCCAGGCGCTGGCCAGAGGTGATCTTGACGATGGGGATGGCGTATTTTTTAACGACGAGGTTCAGCGCTTCCAGGACTTCCGGGGAAATAAGCCCCACAGGGGTGCGGGGGACAATGGCGTAGGTCTGCTGGTCGCGTTGCAAGATGGCCCCGGTGGGGGCTTGGGTGGCGCTCATGGCGGCTCCTTGATTGGTAGAGTCGTGAAGGGAATATGGGCCTGCGCAGTCTGCGATGGTTGGCCGATCCGAGGTTGCGGGGCGCTCCGGGCGGCTTGCGCTGCCGACGCCAAAGGCCAGTTTCTACACAGCGCGGGGTTTGTTGTCACCCTCGAAAAAAGTGCTAACGATGCCGCGTTGTTTGCTTTGACGAATTTGTCATTTGGGCAAAACGGGAGGATCACGCCTCCCGTTTTGCCTGCTGCGTGAGAGGTGGGGTTTTAGCGTAGGGCGCGGCGTGTCCGGCTGGCGGGCAGGGCTGCCCGGGCGCTGCCCGTGCCGCCGCCATCCTGCATCTCCTGGACCATGGTCCCGAGTTCCTGGGCCTGCTGGGCCAGCTCGGACACGGCCTGGGCCGATTGGCGCAGGGCGTCCATGGTTTCGGCGGCGATGCGGTTGACCTCTTCCACCGAGCGGTTGATCTCTTCACTGGCCGAAGACTGCTCTTCGGAAGCCGTGGCGATGGCCCGGACCTGATCGGTGCTCAAATCCACGAAGCGCACAATCTCGGAAAGGGCTTCGCCGGAAGCCTTGGCCATGGCGGTGGCATCCTCGATGGTTTTAAATGTCCGGTCCACATTGTCGATGTTTTTGCGGGTGCCGTGTTGAATCTGCTGGATGGCGTCGCCCACTTCCTTGGTGGCGGTCATGGTCTTTTCAGCCAGTTTGCGCACCTCGTCGGCCACCACGGCAAACCCGCGTCCGGCCTCGCCGGCACGGGCGGCTTCGATGGCGGCATTGAGCGCCAAAAGATTGGTCTGGTCGGCAATATCGGAAATGACGTTCATGATCTGGCCGATGTCTTCGGCCTGCTTGCCGAGTACGGTCATGTCGGATTTGAGCTCCAGAGACTGGCTCTGGACTTGTCCAATGCCGCCGACCACCTTGTTCACGATTTCCGCCCCTTCCTGGGCCTTGTCCTTGGCCTTTTCCGCAGTATCCGTGGCCTGGGAGGCGTTTCTGGCCACTTCCAGCACGGTGGCGTTCATCTCTTCCATGGCTGTGGCCGTTTCGGACAGGCGCTGGGATTGATGTTCCGCGCCCTGGGTCGATTGCTCGATCTGGGCCGAAAGCTGTTCCGAAGCCGAGGAGACGACGTGCACCACTGACGAGAGCCGGTCGGCAGCCTGGAGCATGCCTTGGGCCTTGGCGTTTTCAGCCTCGGTTTTGGCGGCCTGGGCTTCCAGGGTGGCGTCGCGGGCTTTTTGGGCCTCAGCGTCGGCCTGGGCCGAGGTGGCGTTGGCTTCCGCAATTTTCTGCTTGAGATTGGCCACCATCAGCTTGAGCACGGCGAACACGCCGCCTTCGCCGGTATGCTCCTTGAACCGTAGATCCATTTCTCCGGCCGCTATGCGGCTGGCAATATCGTGGAGATAGCCGGGATCTTCGCCAAGCTGTTTGTTCACACCCCGGATAATGATCAGGCAAACAGTAACGCCAAGGAGCGTTGCTGCGATAAGGATGGAAAGAACGATCGTTTTCCCATTTTGGTAGGCAGTACGACCTTGCGTGGCTGAATCATCGCCGCCTTTTTTGTTGATGAGTACAAGCTTTGCCAGCTCTTCAGAAGCAGCATAGAAGAGAGTCCGTGATTCTTCCTGCACCAACTTTTTGGCTTCATCTTTCTGGTTGGTTCTGGAAAGATTGAGGACATTCTTGGAAACAACCATGTATTTGTCGATGTTATTTTGAAAGCGTTGAAAAGTCTGGCGCTCTTCTGGTGAGCTGATCAGCTTTTCATATGTGTTTGTTGCTTTGTTCAGATCTGTAAAGCTTTTAGCAAGCCTTTCATCGTAGTTCTTCATTGCCGCATCATCAGTGGAGAGAACGTGTATCAATTCGTTCCTACGAAATGTCTGGAATTGTCTGTCCATTACAGCAATAGCATCAATGCTTGGCAGCCAGTTCGATTCAAGATCTGTGACTGATGTGTCAATTTTTCCAAGCATCACCAGTGAGATACAATTACCTGCTATCTGGATGATGATAAGCAGTCCGAAGGCCATGATCAGTTTTGTGGATAACCGCAGTTGTGACGGCATGTCAGCTCCTCTTGCTGAAGTGTCGAAAATACGGTCGATCAGGCCGAACAAGCAGGGCTGTCTTCCGCTCCTCCAGATATTGGTAAACACTACAACGTCTTAGTTGCAGTCGGAAAAAAGAAGTTAAACGCGGACAGAGACCGGATGATTTCAACCTGTACCCTGAATCGCACGCCTTCGCAACAATCCGAGATAGTTTTTTTGCGTCCCACAACGGCATTGGGCCGAAGCGGCCTTGAGGTCGGACCCGGCCTGGGCTACACCCGGGCAAAACCGTTTCGGGAGGATGTCTTGGGCAAGCTCAACGCAGAAAAACTGTCCCCCAATCCAGAATTCGACTTGTTCCTCTACCTGCGCGTGGCCGGAACTCCCAAAGTCGAACAACATGTCATCGACCTGTGCGAAGAGCATTGGGACGCCTTCAAGGAGCACCTCAAAGGATACCGTTTCGCCGAATCCGGCTCCAAACGTGGCGTGGCGCTCTTTTTCCTGGAACCGGCCGCCGAAGGACTCGTCGAAGAAGCCTGGGCCCGCTCGCCCACCGAAGGCTTCGCCCTGCATAACCTCGCCGTGTCCATGGTCATGGCCGCTGCCGGCGAGCAGGTGCCGGAAATCGAAGCCGGAGCCTGCGCGCCGCTGCCAACCCCGGATCGCGACCTCAAACGCCGCATGGAACGCCTGGGGCTGGTCTGGAACGAAACCGGCAACGTCAGCGTCCAGTTCGCCGTCATGACCCACGATCCTTACGCCGGCGGCTGCGCCGTCTGCCATCTGCGCGCAACCTGCCCGAAGAGCGAGGCGCCCAAGGGGGCATAGAGGATATTTAGGGAGCGTAGGCAGGAGAGGGGAGGATGAAGATCGGGCTCTGCCCGAACCCGCCGGGGGGATGATCCCCCCGGACCCCCCGCACGGGGGGCGGGAGTATGGGGAGCGGGTCGGGAGGGTGGTCTGCGGCGGTGCGTGAGAAGATGGCGGTCGGGATTTGGGCGGCTGGGGCAGCCGTCAAAGCCCGGCTGCCCCAGCC
>NZ_WVUD01000074.1 GCF_009856865.1 Solidesulfovibrio aerotolerans
CCGGCTGGTGCAACGAAATCTGTTTCAGCAATGTGAAATTCTCGACCTCATTGACCCGCGACGGCAACGCTTAAAACCAAACAATTCTAGCAGGCTATCTCTTCTAAATTAGCCGGACAGAAATGGCAGAGTACAAAATTTTTATACATGAGATCGACCAAAGCTTGGTTAACGACCTCTTCTTTCTTGTCATGACTATCATAAAACGCGTACAACTCGACCCTGTGGGCTTCTATAGCTGCGGCCGAAGGTAGAACATGCCATTCGTAAGGAAACAGACTTCGACAGCAACAATAAGTCGCATAGACCAATGCCGTCACGGATATGAAACTTGATAAAACAAAAAAGAATTTCTGTAATCCCCCATATGATTTCCCATCGAACCACTGAGTACCTAAGAAACCAACAACAAGGACAATTACCATGATATACATCTGAAGCTTGCCCGACAATTTCTCTTTCAAATCCAACTCAAAGTAGTACTGCTTTTCAAACAGTTTAAATACATAATGATTTTCGTCCATATAAATATTTACCTAAAAAGGCGACAACTGTCAATTTTCCCCAACAAAAAAGCGAGCAACAAGACACATACTTCGCTAAAATAGCATTAGAAATACAAAAATACATGCACCATCAGGTGTCTAAAGATGGTGCCAAAAAGATTACCATTCTCAATAGGAGGCTCCCATGGCCGAACACAAACCCCGCCCCAAGCTCGTTTTCGCCGACGACGACGGCAATATCTATGACCACCCCGAGTTGGAAATGCTGGTGCGCCGGGGGGATCGCCTGGAGCCGCCGCGCCCCGACGAGATCATCGCCCTGCCCCCGGACAGCGAACTGTTCCTGCTGCCCGGCCGCGACGCCTTGGGCTTTGATCCCGAATCCGGCGAGATCGAACACCTGGAAGAACGGGCCGTGGCCGCCTTCGTCTGTCCCGGCTACACCCTCTCGGCCACGGCCGCCTATGCCGCCCGCGACGGTGCCCCGGTGCTGCCGCTTTTTGCCTACGGCGCCGTCGGCTTTGCCAATGAGCGCTTCTACGTGGCCGCCGCCCGGGTGGACGAGGACAAACGGCAAGTCTTTACCGGCATCAGCCGGGAGCGCATCGTCAAAGGGGCCAAGGCGCTTCGGGCCAAATTCCCCAAGAACAGGCTCATCGAACACTTAAGCGGCTGCGCCCTGACCTCCTGCTGCCCGGCCGCGCGCAATCTGGCCCTTGGCCGGTTTGAAGCGCCGCTGCCCACCTCGCGCGTGTGCAACGCCCGGTGCGTGGGCTGTCTGTCGCTGCAAGACGCCGACTCGGGCTTTCCCTCCACCCAGACGCGCATCCGCTTTCGGCCAACGGCCCAGGAAATCGTGGAAGTCATGGTCGAACACGGCCGGCGGGAAAAGCGGCCCATCTATTCCTTCGGCCAGGGCTGCGAAGGCGAACCGCTCACCGAAGCCAAGGTCATCTGCGAGGCCGTGGCCCGCTTTCGCCAGAGCGGCGGCCAGGGCACGGTCAACATCAACACCAACGCCAGCCTGCCGGACGGCGTGGAAGCCTTTGCCGCCGCCGGCGGCACCTCGATCCGTGTCAGCCTGTCCAGCGCCGAGCCAGCCCTTTACGAAGCCTATTACCGGCCGGTGGGCTACGCGTTTGCCGACGTGATCGAGTCCATCGCCCGGGCCAAGGCCGGCGGGCTGTTCGTGTCGCTCAATTTCCTTTTCTTCCCCGGCGTCTCCGACACCGAGGCCGAACTGGCCGCGCTCACCGAGCTGGTCACCGAGCACAAGGTCGATTTCATCCAGTTGCGCAACTTAAACCTCGACCCCCAGCTCTATTTGCAAGTGGCAGCCGGCAGCGGCGCTATGGCCAACCCGGCCCGCCACGCCTCCATGGGCTTGGCCAATTTCCGCAAACGCCTGCGCAAAGCCTGCCCCTGGGTTAAATTTGGGTATTTCAACCCATATGTGGAGGGGCGAGAAGCGAAAGAGGAAGAGGCGGATGCCTCCGGCGGCCGGGGGGGATCATCCCCCCCGGACCCCCTGGAAGGGGAAAATAGTTAGGGGGTTATCCGGGCTGACTGGCAAACGGGGCGCACGCCCCCACGCAAAACGCCGCCCCTGGTCCAAACCGGAATCATCCGGTTTGGACCAGGGGCGGCGTCATTTCTTGAAAGCGCTACGGGCCAACAGCGCCTCGCCTACCCGCTCCCCGTAAAAAACTTCTCACGTCGGGAGGGGGCCGGAGGCTCATTTCCCCGGTGGGGTCAGGGGCAAAAGTGGTTCCTCTAAAGCTTGCCCTGCGGCATGAGCCCGCCCGAAGCAAGTCCCGCTCACACCCACCGTCGCGGCAACGCCGTTCCCCCTTAACCCCTTGCCTTCAGGTGGGATTCCAAAGGGCTCAGCCCTTTGGCCGCCGGAGGCACTCTTCTCTTCTCTTTTCCTCACCTCTCCCCTAAAAAATAACCTCGACCTGCTCGGCACCTTCTTTGCGGATGCCGATACGGCCGATGACGCGGGCGTATTCGTGCAGGGCTTTTAAGCGCTGCACCACATCGTCGGCGTTCTCCGAGGCCACCACCAGCATAAAGCCGATGCCGCAATTAAAAATTTGCAGCATCTCCGGCCAGGTGAGCTTGCCCTGGTCTTTGAGCCAGTCGAACACCGGCAGCACATGCCAGGAGCCGAAGCGGATCTGGGCGGCCACGCCCTTGGGCAGGATGCGGTTGACGTTGTCGTAGAACCCGCCGCCGGTGATGTGGACCATACCCTTGATGTCGAAGTCGCGCAGCAGATTGAGCACGGTCTTGACGTAGATGCGCGTGGGTGCGAGCAGCGCCTCGCCCACCGTCTGGGTGGAATTGGGCAGCGGGTCACCCGGGGCCAGCCCGGAGTCGGCCAGGATTTTTCGGATCAGCGAATAGCCGTTGGAATGCGGTCCCGAGGCTTCGATGCCGATAATGACATCATCGACGCCGATGCTTGAGCCGTCGATGATTTTGGCGTTATCCACGACGCCCACGCAAAAGCCGGCCAGATCATACACGCCGTCGGGATAAAAGCCCGGCATTTCGGCTGTCTCGCCGCCTAAAAGGGCGCAACCGGACTCTTTGCAGCCGTCGGCGATGCCGGTAACGACCTGGGCGGCCAGATCGACCGAGAGTTTGCCGGTGGCGAAATAATCCAGGAAAAAAAGCGGCTTCGCGCCCTGCACCAATATGTCGTTGACACACATGGCCACAAGGTCGATACCGATGGTATCGTGCTTATCCATGTCGTGGGCGAGCTTGAGCTTGGTGCCCACGCCATCGGTCCCGGCCACAAGCACGGGCTCGGCCATGGCACCGGTGTCGAGCTTGAAAAGCCCGCCGAAACCGCCGATGTCGGAGAGCACGCCCTTGCCGTAGGTTCCGGCCACGATGGACTTGATGCGCGAAACCAGGGAGTTGCCGGCGTCGATGTCAACGCCAGCGGCTTTGTAGGCTGCCGATCTGTCGGCCATGGGGTCGCTCCTTGCGGGAAATACCAAATGAAAACATGTCATGCTAGCCGTTTTACCGGCGAACTTCAAGGGAAGGCCGCACCCCGGCGGGCTGGGGCGGCGATACTGGCCGCGACCCTGACCGCCGCCCTGTTTGCTGCGACGCTGGCCCTGGCCGATGGGATGCCAGGCGCGCCGCCGGCCGAGTACGGCCCGCCGCCGGCCCCGCCCTCGGACAGTGCCTGGGATAGCGACGACGACGCCCGGCGCGACGTGCGTCTGGGCAACGTGGACCACATGCGCCTGGGGCGCGAAGACGACGGCAGCGTCATCATGGAAGTGCGGCCGCGTCCCAAACAGACCCCGGACCAACAGCAAGTCGGCCCCTTTTACATCTATCCCCAGGTGGGCACCATGCCCGGCCAGCAGACCGGGCAAACCGGCCAGCAAACCGGGACGCAAACGGGTCGCCCCCAGCAAGGCCAGCCCGGCGGCATGGGCCAGTACAACCAAAGTGCGCCGGGCGGCCAGGGATCGGCCGGCAGCGGTTCATAGCTTCTGCCGCCACCGGAGGTACCATGCATCCTGCCGCTCTCTGGAAAGCCCTGCCTGACAGGCGCGTGTCCTGCCGGCTGTGTGCCCATTTTTGCCGCATAGACGACGGCCAGCGCGGCCTTTGCGGCGTGCGGGAAAATCACGGGGGCGCGCTTTTCACCCTGGTCTATGACCGGGTGGCCGCCGCCAACCTCGATCCGGTGGAGAAAAAACCGCTGTATCATTTTCTGCCCGGCACGACGACGTTTTCGTTCGGGACCATGGGCTGCAATCTGTCCTGCTCCTTTTGCCAGAATTTCAGTTTGTCCCAGCCGCCGCGCCAGGGCAAAGCCATTGCCGGGCAACGGGCGACTCCGGCCGAACTGGTTGCCGCGGCCAAGGGGGCCGGTGCGGCCTCGGTGTCCTACACCTATTCCGAACCGACGGTTTTTTTTGAGCTGATGGCCGAGACAGCCGACCTCGCCCACGCCAGGGGCCTGAAAAACATCCTGGTTTCCAACGGGTTCCAGAGTCCGGCCTGCCTGGACGCGTTGGCCGGGCGCATTGACGCGGCCAACATCGATTTAAAGGCCATGCGACCGGAGTTCTATGAGCGCATCTGCGGGGCGCGGCTCAAACCCGTGCTTCAAAATCTCGTGCGCATTCGTGAACTTGGCTGGTGGCTGGAAGTAACGACGCTGCTTATTCCCGGCGACAATGACGGGACCGAAGAGTTGACGGAACTGGCCACATTCCTGGTCAAGGAGCTTGGCCCGGACACGCCCTGGCACATTTCGCGTTTTCATCCCGATTTTGCCATGCGTGAGCGGCCGCCGACACCGCCGGAAACCCTGGAACGGGCCTACGCCATCGGCCGCGAGGCCGGGCTGCGCTATGTCTATGTCGGCAATGTCCGGGACAGGGCCACCAGTGCCACCCACTGCCCGGGTTGCGGCGAACGGCTCATCGAGCGCGAGGGCATGGGGCTCTTGGCCGCGCGCACAGTGGGAGGCCGGTGTTTCGCCTGCGGCGCGGCCATCGCCGGCGTCGGCCTGCCCTAGAGCCGCGTCCGCGCAATCCGGCTCTAACCTGAAAACGACAACACATTGAATTTACAATACTATTTTCAAAACAACACATATATCTTTGGAACCGCGAAACTTGGCTACGCCGTGGCGATCTGCTTGCCATAACCGGGAAGTTGCAGTAACCAGTTCCCTCTTCGTCGGGGCGTGGCGCAGACTGGTAGCGCGCCTGCTTTGGGAGCAGGATGCCGGGTGTTCAAATCACCTCGCCCCGACCAATTATTTCAAGGGGATAGGACATTGGTTCCTGTCCCCTTTTGCTTTTGGATAACCTTGGTGGATAACCTTTTGGCCAACCCACTGGTTTTCCATGGGGAAACCTGGATAACTTTTGGCAGGGATGCTGCTAACTTAGGACAGGATGCTGTTTGCTCCACCGTGTCCCATGTGGGCCGGGATCAGCGGGCCGGCTGGTCCAACCGAGGCAACTTAGCAATTGTTCTACGTTTTTCATCACCGAGCAGATGGTAGTAATTGTTCGCGGTCATCTGGATCGAGGAATGCCCCATCAGATTGCTCACCGCCGAGAGGTCACCTCCTTCCCGCAGGAGCGTCGTCGCGAACAAGTGGCGGATATCATAGAGGACCACGGGATAGGTAATCCCGGCACGCCGGCACGCCGTCCTCATGGACCGGCTAATCTGCTTGACCTGCCGGCCGTTGTACTCGACGACAAAGTCAGACAGGGCTGAATCTTTCACCTGCTGAAGCCGCGCCATGAACTCGTCCGAGATGGGAATAATTCTTCGAGTTTTGGTCTTGGTCGCATACACGGAAACCATCTGCTCCTCCCAATTGATATCACCCCACTTCAGGGCAAGTAACTCAGACGGACCCGTTCTGACACCCAGGTTCCAAGCGACTTCCATCGCCCAGGCCAGATGCGGCACGGCGGCGGCTTTAATCTTGTTCAAGTCGGTGACGGTGAGTCTCGTGTCCCGTGGCCGCTCCTTGGGCTTTTTCCAGCGGCGGAGAGGGTTCTTCTCGATCAACTCGTTGTCCACGCCGAACTGGAAAACCGTCTTCAGATAAGCCAGATACCTCCCTCTGGTCACGGGTGAACGTTTCGCATAGATTTTTCCAACACGATTAATGACTTCGTCGAACCGGATCTGTTCAACCGGGCGTTGTGCGAAAGCGGGAATAATGTGCCGTTCGAGGATGACCGCAAGCTCTTTGAGCCGGCGAATGGACTTCCCCTCCGCTTTCTTGGCGTTAATGTACATCTGGGAGAGTTCATCAAGAAAAATCTTTTTCCCAGGTGCTGGCGTAGACACGTCCAAAGGAACTTCGATTGTCTTGTGGGCTTTAACCTGCTCATCGAACTTCTCGGCTTCACGTTTTGCAGCGCGCCCTTTGCCAAAAGTCTTGGTATGCTGGCGGCCATTTTCGTCACGGTACGCCACATAGTAGGTGCCGTTGTTGTTTCGCTTGTGGACAGACATTTTTCTATACCTCCAACTTCAAAGGTGTTCGTGTTTCAGCAGACGCCCCGTCTAAGAAGGTGCTTGGGGCCTCCATAAAAGCATCTAGGTCGGCGACGCAGAATCTGTTTTGATGAGGACCATACTTCGGGATGCAGAAATCCCTAGAGAGCGTTCGAAAACGCCGGGCGCTGTACCCGCAGTACTCGGCAGCTTTCGCTGGTGTTAAGAATGGTCCGACCGACATGGGCCGATTATTACACGAGATTTTGCCCCAATGCATTCCAGGCTATCCGATATTGCAGGGAAGTTGGCGTTTTCAATTGCTTCGGATTCCCTGCAACACTTTGTGGGACTTCCTCCTGCTAGGCTCGATCATATGATTGCCCATAATTATTTCGCATAAAAAAATATTTTTCGTGCCATTTGCGTTTTTTACCTCAATATTTAGGCTTGTTACTGCTGATAGATATCCCTATGATTCGACTCTCCTGAAAAAAATTGGGTCGCCCTGGCTAGGGTTGCCGCCGCAGCGACCCAATGCTGTAACCACCTGTTATTAAGCTTTTTACAAGGTATTCATGAGCACCTGCTCCACCTCCTCGTCTTGAACGCCCATGTAGCGGCGGGTGACGGATGGGCTGGAATGGTTCAGCCGCTTGGCCAAGACCTCCCAGGACACGCCGAATTCACGACGCTGATGGTAGGTCCAGGTCTTGCGCAGAGAATGACAGCCGTAGTTCCCTTTGAGGTTGGTGGCGGCGGCCCAGGCCTTCACCTTCTTGGTGACGGACAGGGTTGTCAGGGGTGAGTTCGCCGTCTTGCGGCTTTTGAACAGGTAGTGCCTGTCCTCGGGCTGGGCGATGGCGAGATATTCCTCCAGGGCCGCCAGAATCTCCTTGTTGGCGATGAGCACGTTGGGCTTGCCGGTTTTCTTCTCCTGGATGGAGATGCGGTCACCGAGCTTCAAGCCGCGCACGGCGGCGACTCGGAGAGCCAGCAGGTCTTGGACACGCAAGCCGGAATTTATGCCCATGACAAACAGAAGCTTATCTCTCGGACTGTCGACCAAAAGTCTTTTGATTGAGCGAAGATATCGCGTCTCGATGAACGGGTCCACTCGCATGGAGCTACCTCCTTGAAAGCATGTTTTTCTTTGGGGAAGGATCAAATCGATCTTTGGAAATAGCACTGGGAGCTTGGCCGGTGGGCCACCCCCATGTATCTCGTTGAAGCTAAAAGCCTTTTGGAAAAATCCTGGGCCAATGCCGCTTCTTGAGGAGAAAGCGGCTTTGGAAATGGCATCATTTGTACCGGGCTCGCCGGCAGCGAGACGCTCCGAAAGAGAGAAGGGTCCAAGCCTTACGGCCGGACCCCTCGGTTGTGGGTTATCCTCGGGTGAGGACAATGCGGTCTTCCTCGATCTGGATTTGAAAGAGGTCGCCTTCGCGTACCTCCTGACCAGCGATGATGATACCGCGCAGGTTAAGCGTGAGCCTCCCCTTGGGGTTTACCTTTGGAAGGTTGCTGCCCCGCAGGAAGAGGCCTTCAATGTCGTAGAAGGTCTTGTCCTCTGCCATGAGGCGCAGTAAATGCTTTCGCAAAGTCTGCTTATGCAGGATGCCAACACGTTCCATCATGGAGTCTGCCGAGAGGTTCTCGGAGATACACTGACGCAGTAGGCCTGGTTGATACCGAGATTCGATTCTTGTGGATTCAGTCTCGGTGGTTTCGGGCTTCTTTGCCATGGTGAACTCCTTTTGTGGTTGTTTTGTAATAAATATCTGTAATTAAAGCATAATTCTGTCAAAATGCGCATAAATTTAGCATTTTTCATGCAAAATCAGCCTTTTGGACCATGTGTCAGCGAACTTATTCTCCCTGAAAAAGCGGCTTTGGGCCGGAGCTGCGATTTCCGGGGCTTTTGGGTCTGGGGGATAGAAAACCCCGGGGAAGCCCCCAAAACCCCAGGAATGGGGAGTATAGGGGGCTCCGGGGGCTTGGGAGGGGCGTCCCCAAAAGGGATCCGGGAAGAGGGCACCCCCAAAGGGAGCCTGGCCCTCGCTATCATTTTGGAAAATGGTGACCGCTGCCCTGTACAGGAGAATACCCCACCCATAGGACCAGCCGAGTTAATCGTCGCCCGGCAGCATGATGGTCATGACCGGCTCCCCGTGGTCCCCAGGGCCGACGACGGCGATGATCCGAACACGCTCGTGGCGACCGGGTACCATCAGGAAAAGAACGTCAAGTTCGAGGTAATCCGTAGCGGATTTGCCGAGGATGGCCGTTCGAAGGACCATGAAGAGATCGTGGAGCCGCCCGGAGGAACTGCTTTGCCCCTCGCCTTCCAGGCCAGCCGGCGGCGTGATGTAGGAATGGAACAGGTTATCGGTAACGACGGTGTGGAATTTGAAACCGGCTTCCTTCGCCTGGGTGGTCACGTCGATTAAAACGCCGTCTTCAATGGCTTGGTCGCGGCTGTAGGAATAGATCAGGTTGAAATCATCCATGTTGGCATCCTCCAGTATTTAATGGGTAAATACGGGGAGGATACCCTGGCTTGGCCGGAGTGGTCACGGTTTCGGACGCCGGCCCGGCTATGAAAAAGAAAAAGGGATTACTCCAGCCGAAGCCGGAGAATCCCTGTGGAAAACAGTCCCAGCACATTGCCGAGGCCCCATTTCAGGGCGACGGCGATGGGCCTTACGATAGGCCAGGACTGTTGCCAGTTCCGACCCCCGTTTGCCACTGGACAGGCGGTTTTCCCGCATCCAGCGACGCCGGAGTGACGCATTTGAGTGTGCTTTTCTAGTGAAAGCACGAAATAGGATATATTGTCCGCGATTGCGGAGATTTTTGAACTAAAATTTTGACTATATAATTTGGTCAACAAGTTCGTAATTTGTTTTATTTGCAGGATTTTAGCATTTCGAAGCGTCACTCCGGTGTATCCCTTACGGATACGCAGCCATCTCAATGTCTCAGGCCCTCACGCCTTTGCGTCTTAATATAAGAGCAAGAC
>NZ_WVUD01000075.1 GCF_009856865.1 Solidesulfovibrio aerotolerans
CGGCTGGTGCAACGAAATCTGTTTCAGCAATGTGAAATTCTCGACCTCATTGACCCGCGACGGCAACGCTTAAAACCAAACAATTCTAGCAGGCTATCTCTTCTAAATTAGCCGGACAGAAATGATACTGCCCCTAGTTTAGCAAATATTCGCTAAGTGAGTCACGCTGCCAAAGGGTAAGACACGTGGTACAGTAGTCATTAATTGGATATCTGTTCAGTGTGCATTTAAGGGAGCTGGCATGGTATATAAAAAAATATATTGGCACTCGATCTCTAGTCAAGACGTTCTCGCTGAGTTGAAGGTAACTGTAAACGGACTCAGGAATGAAGATGTCGCAAAACGTTTGCGAAAGTATGGCAGCAACACCCTTACAAAGGATGGTTCTACCAGCACATGGCTGATCTTTTGGAACCAGGTGAACACTCCCATCGGCTGGCTATTGATCGCTGCCGGTGCCCTGGCTGTTGTGCTCAACAAGCCAACAGATGCCGTGGTGGTTTTCGGAGCAGTATGCATTAACGCCATCATTGGTTTTACCCAGGAATACAGGGCCGGTAAAGCCATTGAAGCGCTAGCCGCGATGGTCCCCGAGGCAGCCACCGTTCTGCGCAATGGCCAGGCGATCGCCTTGCCTGCCGAGGGGCTGGTTCCTGGAGACATCGTAATGTCAGCAATTTGAACAACGTCACTTTTCAAAGAACTTTTCTCGTTCAAATCTGAGGACAACCTAACAGGCAAACCTATGTTTGTCAAGCTAATTATCAAAAAACAAATCAAAACCCGACCGTCATTTAACCCTGAAGCAATAAATCTTTGCTTATCAGTTGCTTCCGTCAAACAAACTTACACTACAAACCTGACGAGCATGACACAAAAAACGCAGTTATATTTACTAGCTTTTACGACACTACTGAATAAGAAAAATTTTTGTGATTGGTATTATTTGACACATCTATTTATTGATTTCAGATCATGCCCAAAATTATCATAAACATACTTTGAGCAACATGTCCTAAGCATTCCCGGAAATACGAATAGTGCTATTCTCAATTGGTAGAGGATGTGAAGCGAAGAGCCGAAAGGAAGCGAGACAAAAACTTTCCTGGCCCACTTTGGAATCGGTCAAATCGGGAAATACGGAGAAATAGATGTCCGGATTTTTTGAAGCATGGCATGGCGACTGTCGCGTGGCTGAAGCCGCTGTTTACCACTTGCCGCTAAGTTTCTAGGGTGCGATGCTCAGAATCCCGGGGTAAGACTTTTGAATTTACCACTTTACCGTGACAAATTGAACCAATTAGCTGTGGCGCTGCCACTTGTTCAATAACCATCACTACGATTCCAACGGGACCTCCAAAGAGTCCTCACCTGGTCCCAAATTGGGCAGCCGATGATAATTTGTCCATTTTCGACGGTTGGATATGGTTAGATCTTCTACGATCTCTGTTGACTCTAGCGGTGTTCGACGGGTGGCCCCATCGTGACGCCGGGTGGATCCTCCCCCCCCGTCCCTGGCACTTGGCCTGTTGGACTCATCGTCAACAGAGCTTGGCTCCTGATTCCAGCGGCGCGTGCGGTCTTGTCCATTGGAGGCTTGGAGGCCAGCTGGACACCAAGTCCAGCTGGCACAGATAAAATGTTCGCGCCGGCAATCACCGAGGGGTCAATCACCTCCGGCTCGAACAACCTTCTCACCGACAATTGCCCCGTACCTACACACCATTGTGCAGGTTCCCAGTTCTCGAAAGGCAGCCAGAGGACTGCCCCCAGCATACCGGCGCTGTTATCATGATCACTTAGCAAAAAGCTGACGCCAGCCCCTTCCGCTAGACCATTGACTCTGCTATGATTGATACAAAGTGGAAAACCCAAGGCGGTGGGCAAGGATATGTCGGATTCCGAAAAGTCAAGCAGGAGGATTGAATCACAAATCGATAGTTTCGCCCAAACACCAATACACGACAAGGGATTATTTCAGATTGTTTTAAGCTGTTTACCCATGCCGTACCTGCTTGTTGACACCCAAGAGCGAGTCCTTCAAACTAATCAAGCTTGCCTTGACATGCTCAAGATTGATGGCCCTGTAGAATCATGTTACGGGAAAAGTTTAAGCGAAGTTTTTTACAACGATCCATCCCATCCAACAGTCGTAGGCAGAAGCATTCAAGAGAATAAAATATTCAGAGATATCGAAGTCCCTACTAGGGATCACCACGGAACAGAACTCCACATTGTTGCAAATGTTTTCCCACTTTACGATCTAAATAAAGATTGTATTGGTGGAATGTGTATCTACGTTGACACCACAGAACGCAAGCGCACTGAAGAAGCGCTGGAAAGACGGATGGTGGCGCTTACACGCCCCCTCGAGGACACCGAGGGCATCCAATTTGAGGACATGTTTAACTTGGCCGATATCCAGCGTCTCCAAGATGAATTTGCCAATGCCACGCGTGTAGCCTCCATTATTACCCGACCTGATGGAACGCCCATTACCAATCCGAGTAACTTTTGCCGTCTATATATTGATATTATTTGCAAAACCGAAAAAGGGGAGGCCAATTGTTTTCGATCAGACGCCATGCTTGGACAGCTATCCGTTTCAGGACCAACCATTCGGCCGTGCATGAGCGGGGGGCTGTGGGACGCAGGGGCGGGTATCTCGGTAGGCGGACGACACATTGCCAACTGGCTGATCGGCCAAGTGCGCGACGCAAGCCAAAACGAAAAACAGATGCGCGACTATGCAAAACGGATCGGGGCCGACGAAGACGAAGTGGTTGAGGCTTTCCGTGAAGTTCCCAGCATGACACCAGAGCGCTTCAGACAAATTGCTCAAGTTCTTTTTACCCTGACCATGCAACTCTCTTCAATGGCGTACCAAAATATTCAACAAGCCAGATTCATTTCTGATCGAAAGCAGGCTGAGAAAGCCTTCAAGCTAAGTGAAGAACGCTTTAAGAAATTATTTGACAACGTAGATTCTGTGGCTGTCCAAGGTTATGACCGTGACAGGAAAGTCATCTACTGGAATAGGGCGAGTGAAAAAATTTATGGATACAAGAAAAATGAATCTATTGGCGTCCACCTTGAAGACCTAATAATTCCACCGGATATGCGTCCTCATGTTATCGAAGCCATTCGTCAATACGCAGAAGAAGGCAAGGCCATCCCGGCGGGGGAGCTCAACCTTATCCGCAAAGATGGAACATCAGTTCCAGTCTATTCAAGCCACGTCATGCAAACAACAGGACATGGCGACTTAGAGCTATTTTGTCTAGACATCGACCTGACAGAACTTGATGCTGTCAAACAAGAGCTAATCTCTGCCAAAGACAAAGCGGAGGCGTCAAATAAAGCAAAGAGCGAATTTCTTGCGAACATGAGCCACGAAATCCGCACACCGCTCAATGGTATACTTGGCATGTTACAACTCCTTGAAAAAACGGAGCCGAGCGACGAACAAAAAGAGTATCTACTGGGTGCCATTAAGTCGTCAAAAAGATTGACACGCTTGCTGTCTGACATCCTTGACTTGTCAAAGATAGAAGCCAAGCAAACCATTATTGACGAAGTTGAATTCGACATCGAAGAGATGACTCAGTCCATTTGTGACGTTTTTTTGCTATCCATCAAAGAGCATGGATTGATTTTGAACGTCGCGCTGGACAAGAAAATTCCCCGCCGCCTCGTTGGTGATGAAACAAGGTTGAGACAGATACTGTTCAACATCGTCGGAAATGCCATCAAGTTTACGCCAGAAGGAAGTATTTCCGTTGAAATATCACTCCTGCCGTGCCCCGTGGAACAATCGTGCCGAATATTTATTTCAGTTTCCGACACTGGGATAGGGATACCAGACGACAGACAGAAAGACATTCTGGAACCATTTACACAAGTAGACGGATCATATGTTCGATCCAAGCAAGGAGCTGGGCTGGGGCTGGCTATCGTCAAACGACTTGTCAGCCTATTAGGTGGAAGTCTTTGCATAGATAGTGAGATTGGAAAGGGAACAACATTTTATGTCGTTTTACAGTTTAAGTTTGCAACCACAACAAGCACAGTCAACGAATGCTTGAAGCCAATGACTGAGAATGGGATACCTCCAGGATTAAACATCCTTGTCGTTGAAGATGAACAGATAAACAGAATAGTTGCTTGCAAGACTCTAAACAAGCTTGGCTGCAAGACTACGATGGCTGTCGACGGGAAAAATGCATTGGCGAAACTTGCCAAATCCGATTTTGATTTAATCTTAATGGATATCCAGATGCCTGTCATGGACGGTGTCGCTGCGACCAAAGCAATAAGAAGCGCGCCAGAATTTGTTTCAAAGTCAAATATCCCAATAATAGCAATGACTGCTCATGCAATGCTAGGAGACCGCGAAACATTCCTAGAAGCAGGTATGGACGACTACGTTTCCAAGCCGTTTAGCAAGCAGGAACTCATTGATGCGATAGCAAGAGTGACAACGAAGAAGTCGTGACAAGTTTCGTGCATACGTTGTTGTGCAGTTATTATACGAAATAATTCAACAAATATATGCGTAAGAATACTGCAAAAAGTATCATAATTAATCTTCTGGGCGGAGAAGTATAAAGCAACCAACACAAATTCGCCCTTTCAGCACTATGACTGTGGCAAAAAAATTACAGACATTCAAAATAGGCTCTCTAGGATGCAAAATTCCGTTCTGACATTTAATCTATGTTTTTTAAATTTCTTCCGGAACTTGCAAGCCAATTTTTACCGAAAGACAATATTCAGTAGCTACTTCAGCAGGAGGGATATCACATGGCCGTAGTTCTTCTTGTCGATGATGACGATACATATAGATGTATTTTGCGTCGATGGCTTGTCAGCAAGGGGCATGAGGTCATAGAGGCCAGCAATGGCAGAATAGGCATTGAGCAATGCCACAAAAGCCATCCAGATGTTGTTGTTACTGATGTTTTTATGCCAGAGGCAGATGGATTAGAGATGTCGATGGATGTTGTTGCTTCGCATTGCGCTAAGGGAGTGATCGTCCTTTCAGGTGGGGGGAAAACTATGACAGGGGGGTGCTTTCTTGAGTATGCTAAGGGGCTTGGTGCTAACGAGGCGTTCCAGAAACCTGTTGATAAGGAGCGTTTTCTCGCAGCGGTGGCTTCCATCGCAGAGAGTTGAGTCCCGGCAGTAAACACATGGAGCCGACATGGAATCTGACCTTTACGATAGTTATTTTCAAAGCCTAGTTGCCGGTGATCGCAGGGCATGCCGGCAAATTATTCTTGGTCTTTTGGAAACCGACATCGACATTAAAACCCTGTATCTTAGTTACTTTCAAAAGTCGCTGTATGCTATTGGTGATCTATGGGCTGCCAACAAAATCACCGTCGCTGTGGAGCACATGGCAACGGCAATCACTGAAAGCCTATTCCCCTTGGTCTACCCCAGAATCTTCATGGCGGACCACTGCGGTAAGAAAGCTGTCATCTCCTGCACCGCGAACGAATACCATCAGATCGGCGGGAAAATGGTCGCTGATGTACTGGAACTCAACGGCTGGGACACCATTTTCCTGGGGGCAAATACTCCACTCCAGAGCCTTCTGGACTTCATCGATACAAATCAACCAGATATGGTCGGCCTTTCTCTAAGTTTGCAGGATAATATGCCGAACCTACTCACGGCAATTGGCAAAATCCGTGACCGACATCCGGAACTATCAATTATTGTCGGGGGACAAGCCTTTAGCTTCGCTGCTAGCGAAGTTCTGAAGCCAACTGAACATGTTCATTTAATACGTTCCTTTTCAGAACTCGAAGGATATATACAGGCCGATGCTTATGCGACCTAAATCCGTTGACAATGTGAACGCTAGGTTCCTTAATGATTTTGCGGAAATGATCTACTTGCGGCTAGATAACTCTGGCCGCATTTTAGAAGCAAATAATTTTGCTAAAGCTACCTTGCAACCGAATCCGGTTGGCCTTAATTTTAGCGAGATTTTTGTTGCTTTCACACAGACCATTGACCCACTCCAGGCCGCACAGAATGAAATGACCCATGTGCCGGCCTCTGTTAATACCTGTGCTGACCTTCCTCGGACTTTTTTTTTCAGTTTTTTTAAAGTTACCGAGGGAGTGGATGTTTACGGAGAGGCCTCGGGCACGGAAGTACTCACTCTGCAGAAGACTTTAATTGAAACAAACAATGAACTCAGCAACATGACACGGCAACTTCAAAAAAATAACAGCGAGTTGCAAAAACTCAACGACATTAAGAATCAATTTCTAGGAATGGCTGCGCACGACTTGAGAAACCCTATTGGAGCTATTATTGCATACAGTGATTTTGTCATGGATGAAGCTAAGTCTTTGACGGATGAGCAGAAAGAATTTCTAAGCATAATAAAAAACTCTAGCAATTACATGCTTAAATTGCTGGACGATTTGTTGGACTTTTCTAAGATTGAAGCTGGAAAGCTTGGCCTTGATTTATCTCGCTGTGATTACGTTAATTTCGTCAAGAGGGTTGTCAAACTGAATTCAGCTATTGCAGCCAAAAAACATATCCAAATAATTTTAAACGTGCACGAAGTAATTCCTGAACTAGATTTTGATTCAATAAAAATCGAGCAAGTTCTCAACAATATATTGTCAAACGCGTTGAAATATTCACTACGAAACACTACAGTCGTGGTGAATATGTTTATGAGCGGTGATTTTGTAACAGTTGAGGTTCGTGATCAAGGTGTTGGAATCCCCAAAGACAAAATCGACTTAATCTTCCAACCTTTCACCAGGGTCTCGAAGCAAGGCACGGAGGGAGAGCGTAGCACAGGCTTGGGACTTGCTATCGTCCGGCGCATCGTCCTTGGCCATCGTGGACGCATCTGGGTGGAGAGCAGTGAAGGCGAAGGTTCAACATTTTATTTCACTTTGCCTGTTGTGGCAAAAGAGTGAGCAAATAAAAAATGGCTAGTGGAATTTCTATCGCTATCCGAACTGTTAGTCATTGCGATTCAAAAATTGTAACAATTTTAAGAATATTCGCAGCGAACAAATTATCATGGCCTCTGGCCTGTGAAAGGAGCTGTTGTTGTTTAAATTTATAGTGTTGACAGGAATCTGTTTATGCATAGCAATCCTGACTGTCGCTTTTGTGAAACTACCCATAAAGTATATCATAAGAGACTTATTCGCAAAAGAGTTGCCGCTCGAAACAGTTCAAAACGTCGACCTCAATCGGTACCAGGGCACTTGGTTTTCGGCATACGAGTTCTACGCTTGGTTTCAAGCTGGATGCAAATGCACTAAAGCAGAATATTTGCTTACAGATAGCGGAAAAGTTGAAGTAAAAAATTCATGCTACCGAGATGGCAATCTTGTCACAGCGACAGCAATAGCATGGCCCATCAATAAAGGAGACAACTACAAGCTTTATGTTCAATTCAGGGCACCATTCAAGGGGAAATATTACATCCTTTCAATAGACGAAGACTATCAGCACGTCCTAGTTGGAACACCAGACAGAAACTATCTCTGGATTCTTTCACGCACGAAGACTATTGATGAAAATACCTTCAAAGAATTCAAGGCAAAAGCAGAAGAGCTTGGGTTCGAAAGTTCACGATTTTTAAAGGTTGATCATGAGTGCTCTAAATCTGATTGAATCTTAGAAGCTATAATCTTCTAGAATTTTCTGAAGTTAAAGAATCAGTCTGACAAACTCGACTTTTCCGTTTTGTAAACTAACTGAATGCCAAGAGATAGCCCAAGAAATGCTATTTCCAACCATTAACCGATTGGAGTCTAAGATGACAGATGCCAAGGATTTGAAAGTGTACTTTGAAGAAACAAAAGGATTTGGCGTACTGTCTACATCAAATACATCTGGTGAAGCGAATGCAGCCGTTTATTCGCGACCACATGTAATGGACGATGGCACCTTGGCTATTATTATGAATGATCGCCTTAGCCATAAAAATGTACTTGGAAATGGAAAGGCACATTATTTGTTTATGGAGAGCGGCCCTGGATACAAAGGCAAGCGTCTCTCCCTGACCATGCTTCGCGAGGAAGAAGATACAGCGCTTCTCCATGACCTTTGTCGTCGCTGCCATCCCAAAGAACTTGAACTCAAAGAATCTAAGAGATTCTTAGTGTTCTTTAAAATTGACAAGGAATTACCCTTAATCGGAGTAAACTGAAACAACATAGCAGTTTGGAATTGGTTCACGCTCCAGCTCTCCTACAAACGGCCCTAAATGCAGGTTCTTCGACGCTTGAAATGGAATTGACCTTATCCTCAGGCGAGGGGTAGCGACCCTCTCGGAGGGCCAGAATGCGTACCGAAGACATCTTCGCCCTGGGACTGGGTCTGACTCCCCCCTGGCAGGTTTTGAGCCAACGGCTGGACACCGAGAAGACACCCCATGAACTCCACTTGGTCCTCGGTGCCGACAGGGGGGCCACCTACCCATGTCCGACTTGCGGTCGAAACTGCAAGGCCCATGACTTCGAGGAGTTCACTTGGCGACACCTGAATTTCTTCCAACATCACTGCTATCTGACTGCCAGGGTGCCTCGGGTAACTTGTCCCAAGCATGGCACACGGCGGATTGTTGTACCGTGGGCACGGCCTGGCAGTAACTTTACCTTACTATTCGAGCAGGTTGTAATGATCCTGGCCAGAGAGATGCCCGTAGCCACCGTCGCATCCTTTGTAGGCACGACCGACAAACGTCTCTGGAGAGTCATCAACCACTATGTGGCTGAGGCCATGAAGCGCGTTGACCTCAGCAGACTTAAGGCATTCGGCCTCGACGAGACTGCCTGCAAACGCGGACAGCGCTACGTGACGATCTTTATTGACCTGGATCGTGAAGATCGTCCTGTGATCTTCGCCACTGAAGGTAAGGGCAAGCAGACTGTTCAGCTGTTCCGGGAACACATTATCAGCAAGGGCTGCCATCCCAACCGAGTACTTGAAGTTGTCAGCGACATGTCCGGCAGCTTTATTGCTGCCGTTGAAGAACACTTCCCGCAAGCCGATCTGACCGTGGACTGGTTCCATGTTGTCCAGCTCTTTACGACGGCCGTGGATGAGGTGCGTAAGGCTGAATCAAAAGAGCGAGCCTTGCCCAAAGGTACCCGATGGGGTGTGCTCAAAGGCCGCGAGACGGCTAAGACTCAGACTCAAGCTGAAGCATTGCAGGAGCTTGAGAGCGAAGCATTTGCCACAGGCATCGCTTATCGTGTCAAAGAGCAGCTACGATGGATTCGACGAG
>NZ_WVUD01000076.1 GCF_009856865.1 Solidesulfovibrio aerotolerans
CCGTCTTCTTCGGGACCATGGTTCAATTCTGGTTCTGGTTTACGGGCAACGAACTGCCGCCGGTTGAGGATGCGCCGGACGATTCCAAAGGGGCGCGGTTCGCCACCCCAAAAGAAAAGGCCGCCCTTCGCGCCGAAAGCGGCATGGCCTTCGGGCATGTGGATGGCTCCCCTCTCCTGCTGCAAAACGAAAAGCACGTCCTCATCATGGCGAGCACGCGAAGCGGCAAAGGCGTTTCGCTAATCATCCCCCATTTGCTGCGCTATCCTGGCTCGGCCTTTGTCCTCGATCCCAAGGGCGAGAACGCCAAGGCCACAGGCCGCCAAAGAGCCGCGCTCAACGATAAGGTGCTGTACCTCGATCCCTTCGGCATCTCCGGCAAGCCCAAGGCCCGTTTCAATCCCCTGTCCCGGTTTACGCCGGACAACATGGAAGCGGAAAGCAAGGCGCTTGCGGCCGCTCTGGTCATGGGAGAAAGAGGCATTCGGGATCACTGGACGGGAAGCGCCCAACAACTCTTGGCCGCCGTGATCCTCCATGTTGTGACAAGCCCTGCGGTCCTGCCGGAGGAAAAAGACCTGGGAACCGTTAGGGCGCTCCTGCTCAAGAACATTAACAGCGTTCTTGAACTGATGCTTGAAAGCGACGCGGCGGACGGGCTTTTGGCGCGGTTGGCTTCGTCCTTTCTGCAAACCCCTGAAAAAGAATTCGGCTCGATCCTTTCGACGGCGCAGCGCGAAACCGAGATTTTGGACAACCCCTTTATCGTGGCCAGCTTGGCGGCGGCGGGGCCGGGGGAAGAGGTGAACTTTGCCGACTGGCACAAGGGCACGATGTCGGTCTTTTTGTGCCTGTCCGCGCCGAAATTTCCGGTCTTTAACCGCTGGCTTCGCCTTGTCCTGACGGCGGCCCTCGATGAGATGACGGACAGCCTCAACCCGCCGCCGGTGCCTGTCTGCTTCACGCTCGATGAGCTGGCCACCCTCGGTCATTTGCAGATCGTCGAGAACGCCGTAGGCCTCTCGGCCGGATATGGCATCCAGCTCGTCACGGTATTTCAGGACGTGGCGCAAATGCGCGATCTTTACAAAGGCCGGTGGTCTTCTTTCGTTGGCAACGCGGGCGTGCGGGCTGTCTTCTCCCTTGATGACTACGAGACGGCACATTACTGGTCACAATTCATGGGCGGGCACTTGGTCGAGACAACAAACCAGCAACAAGACATTTACGGCATGACCAAGGGCCAATCGAAGGGCGAGGCCATGCGCCCCTTGCGCACGACCGAACAGCTCATGCTGGAATTTGCGAAAGATCAAATGCTCGTCCTGCCTCAGGGTTCCAGGCCGATCATCTCCGACCGCGTGCCCTACTTCCACGATCCTGGTCTTTCCGGGCTGTGGGACGATCCGCGTGGGGACGAAGCGAAAAAGCCCGAAATCCCCGCGCCGCCGGTTGTCGCGCCTGACCCTAATAATTGGATATCTCTTACAAAACGGCAGGAAGAGAGACATCCCAACATGAAAAAATTCCTGTTGCAAAACCAACAATCTAAAGATGTCAAAAAAAACAGTTAATCCCATTTTCATTGTTTTTGATGATACTTTTTGAATGCATATCGTGTGTTCCTTTTGCGGAGCGGGAGATCAGCCGCTTATTGTTTCCAAAACAAGCGCTTTCATCTGTGAACAGTGCGCAAAATCCTGCGTGCTCCTTTTTGAAGAGAAGAAAGAGCAACGCGAGGAAAGAAACGATACCGAAGACAGGCCTTGCAATGGATCTTGAGCTAGAACGCTTTAAAACCGATATTGACTTGATCGCCTTTGCGGCTTCACGCGGTTATGTCAGTGATCGGCGCGAAAGCTCCCAAAACTGCGAAGTGATGCGCACAACGAACGGCGATAAAATCGTGATCGTCAAGCATCTGGACAACAAAGGCGCAGAACATTGGGTTTATTATTGCGTAAGGGATGCCCGCGACAACGGCACGGTGATTGATTTTCTGCAATGGCGCGGCGGCGGCACGCTTGGCCATATCCGCAAAACCTTGCGGGAATGGCTTGGGTCGCCGCGCCCGGTTCCTGTTGGCGTGACGATCCGCAAGCTTCTTCCTGTCTCGCACGACCGGGCGGGGGTCTTGCTGGCCTGGGAACGCGCCCGGCCATGCCTGAATATCCCCTATCTCACGGCGCGAGGCCTTGGGCCTGACGTTTTGATCCTGCCGCAGTTTGCCCACTGCCTCCGCACGGATGAGCGGGGAAACGCTCTCTTCCCGCATTATGATTGGGAAGGGCTTTGCGGCTTTGAGGTCAAAAACAAGGGCTTCACGGGCTTTTCTGCGGGAGGCTCAAAGGGGCTGTGGTTCAGCAAGGCCAAAGCTGGGGCCTCGCGGCTTGTCTTGGCCGAAAGCGCGATAGATGCGATTTCTTACCATGTCGTGAACCCGGACGCGGAAGCGCGGTATCTGTCCATAGGCGGCACGATGAACCACGGCCAGCCGGAATTGATCCGGAGCGCTATGGAAAAAATGCCGCCCGGCTCGGAAGTGATCTTAGCCTTTGATTACGACGAAGGCGGGGAAGCGCTGGCGGAAGAGGTCACGGCCCTTGCCCCTTCTTCGGTCAAGGTCCGGCGGGTTTTTCCGCCTGTCGGCATGGGAAAGGATTGGAACGAGGTTTTAAAGCTGCAAAAAGGGATTGTGGACTCGGCTTTCCCGGCCTCGGTCGGGTCAGAGTTCGGCAAAACCCCACCTGTTGCGACGATAGCGCGGCCCCGCAAAGCCAGGTTGCCGCGACCCAAAAACAAGCGCTAAGCCAAAATCGACGCCAGGGCCGTTTTTCGGCCTCCTGGCGCGTCTTTTCTCCGGCGGCGAGGTCTGTAGCCAAAACCTCTTTAAAGCCCCTCCCGCCTCATCTCTGGGCGCGTCCAGCCCCTTTCTTTTTCCTATTGCCCGGTTTCGGTTCTGGCACCCTGCGCCAAAGGCGCATCTGAAAAACGTGTGAGCGAAGCGAACGCCGATTTTTTGTGAGGGCAACGGCGGACCGGATTTCCATACAGGTGTTTTAAATTTACAGGGAGTCTATAGGGTAATACAGGGGGCGGCCCTGTAAGCTAGGCTGGCCGTGGCTTTGCGGGCAAGTCGCGCTAGCGTTTCAGCGCAAAGGCGCTAGCGTTTCAGCGCAAAGGCGCTAGCGTTTCAGCGCAGATTCGCCTTGCAGGCGCTAGTGTTTCAGCGCAAAATCTGCTCGCGCAAACCTAGTTATCCACAGCCCGGCGAGGAATCCGCATGGACCGGAAAGACCTGCAAGAGATCATTACCGAAACCCTTGCCATTGAGGCTGAAGACGCCAAGCGAGCTGGAAGGCTTGGCTATATGGCTCGAACATTCGTGCAAGCCACCCTGCCCCATAAAGCGACCCCATCAAATGAGTTTTATCGAGAAAACGGGTTGTTCTCCCTGACCATTCTTGCGCCAACCCGGATTGGCCTGCCATACGGTTCTATTCCGCGCCTGCTGCTCTCCTGGATGACAACGGAAGCGATTTACACGCGCTCCCCCACCCTTGAACTTGGCCCGACGCTTTCGGCCTTCTTGGCTGAATTGGGCCTTGAGCGCACCGGGGGGACGCGTGGTGGCATCACTCGATTGAGAAAACAGGTCGAAAGCCTTTTCTGTTCCTCGATCTCTTGCCGTTATGCGGATGAAGGCTCTGCGCAGGGCGCGGGCTTTATGATCGCCAAGGATTATTCCCTGTGGTGGACTCCTAAATCCCCGGATCAGCTCCCGCTTTGGAAATCGACCGTCACGCTTAGCACAGACTTTTTCAATGAAGTGATTGAGCGTCCGGTTCCGGTCGATATGCTGGCCTTAAAGGCCCTTAAGCGCTCCCCCATGGCGCTCGATATTTATTTTTGGCTGACTTACCGCATGTCTTACTTAAGCCGAGATACGGTCATTCCTTGGCCCCTGCTGCAAGGACAATTCGGGGCCGACTACGCCCAGAACGCGCATGGGCTGAGAAATTTTAAGGTCAATTTCCTTAAGCACCTCAAAAAGGTTCATGCTCTTTATGGCGCGGCAAAGGTGGGGGAAGTAGAAAACGGCCTTCTCCTGAAACCAAGCCCCCCGCACATTGCAAAGCGCCAAATTCCAATGCTGGAAGGAAAGCGCCGAAAGATCGAAAGCCCAAGCGCTGCCGAACGGTTGGCCCCCATGTTGGCCAGCACGGACATTCTGCTTCGCACGGACACTTACGAGAAGGCCCGCCGAGCTGCGCCGGGTCTTGATATTTATGCCCTAGAGCAAGATTGGCGGGAGTGGATCGCGAAGACGGGCAAACTGCCGGATAACCCTGATGGCGCGTTTATTGGCTTCTGTAAGCGAAAGGGAAAACAGCACGGCCAGACCTAAAGCCCTGCTTTCTTGTTTTCGTGCTTTCTGGCTTTCTTCTTTTCTACCGTAACCCGCGCTTTTCTTCCCACGCGTCCAAGGCTTCTCGCAACAAGGCATTAAGCTTGAGGTCGGCGTCTGCCGCTCGTTGTCGGAAACGGCGGCGAAAATCAGGATCGACCTTAAAGTTCAAAGGGGCGCTGCTCGAAGAAGGGGCAACGGGTACGCTCGGAACCTCCGGCTGCCTCCCCGTGGCGTCCGGGGAAACGGTTGCCTTGCCTTTGACGGCAACCAAAGAGGATGAAAGGTCAGCGGGTTTCTTGGCGGCCATTTTTTCTTTCCTTCTGCTTATCGTGCTTTCGTGCTTTCGTTCATTCGTGTTTTCACGAACTCCCATAATTCGACCATTTCCCCGGCGCTTCGACCACGCGGGTCGATCTCAAGCACGGTGCGGCCGTCGATCATCGAGGCGGCATAATCCACGCGGTCATGCACGATGGACGGGGCCACTACGCCATGCGCGGACAGGGCAGCCATAGCCTGGACCGTCAAGCGGCTGTTGGGCTTGGCCTGGGTCACGGCAAACGCGAACGGACGCCCTGCCTCGGTGGCAAGCTCAACCGTCCGCCCAACGGCCCGCAAGTCGTGAGGACTTGGCCTAGTGGGGATCAGAACAAAATCGGCCTGGGCAACGACGGATCGAATGGCTTCGGTGATAGCCGGGGGGGTGTCGATGAAAGCAAAGGAAAAACCGATTTGGCCGAGGGCTTCCAATTTCTCGGCAAGATCCTTGAGGGCCATGGGGGCGAAGGCGGGGGCTTCATCCGCCCGGCCATTCCACCAATCGGAAAGCGAGGCCTGGGGGTCGGTGTCGATCAGGACGCAAGGACCGTCCCCCGCCTTTTCCGCCGCAACGGCAAGGTGAGCCGCGAGGGTCGTTTTCCCTGCGCCGCCTTTTTGACTAGCGAAAACAATAGTTTTCATTTTCGTTCTTTCTGGCTTTCGTGCTTTCGTTTTAGAAATAAAACACGATTTCGTGTTTTCGTAATCGAATAGTAGAGGAACGAAAACCAGAAAGCACGAACTTTTTTTTCTCCGCAGAATAAGGGAGGCATCCGGGCTTATGCCCGGACGCCGAGGCTGGATCAGTATTCATCCGGCAAAAGGATCGTGGTTATGCTCCGGTCGGCTTCGGTGATGATCCAAAAAACGTTGGAGCCATATCCCCGCGCGGGCTGGCTGGGGTCAATCGGATAGGCCGAGACAATCCGCAAGCCTTCACTGGTGGCCTCGGTGTTGCGCTCTGCGTCTTCGGCGCAAACCGTGCCCCAATCGCCGCGAGCATGACGGGAAAGGCCATCATGAATCCGAGCGGGAGGAACGCTGTCTAGGGCACCGCGTGTCGCCACGATCTGGCCGAGGGCAAAAGGCTGAAAGGTTGTATGGGTCATTTGTTTGTCTCCTTTGGGTTTGGGTTGCATCTCTGCGATGCAACCTTGCCCGTCGGCGAGACTGGGGTAGCAAACGGAAAGCCCCCTTCGCGGGGAACCAAAAAGCATTTTTCTTGCGCCGCTTGGCGAAAGAAAACTGTCTTTTTGGGCGGAAGGGGCTTGTAGAGCGCGAGGGCGGAGCCCTTAGCAAACGCCCCGTCTGGTGGGCAAATAATCTTGACAAGTGGCCCCCACCAAAGGCCATCTTGTGCTCGGGTCAAGATGCGGCTAATAGCAGGAGCCCGTAGGATCGGGCTTTGAAACGTTGAGACTTGTGACACAAGAGAAAACGCCCCACAGCTAAAATAGGCCTTATCGTGCAGGCGTAAGCACGTCTTTTAAGTAATTAAACAGCAAGGAAATTTTATGAGCGAAAATGTTGTAAAAGCGAAAACGACTAAAATTGAAATCTTACACAACAATGGCGAAACGACTTTCAGAGTAAAGACAGGAAGAGGGTCGGCCATACTCTCTGCGATGTTGTCACTGCCTGCATTTATATTTATCATGCTATTTGCTGTAACCAGAAAAGGATCCGACGACACTACCGGGGTTACGATTATTTTTATTGTAAACACAGCAATTTTTTTGTGGGCATGTACGCACTGGACTCATTTCGTAAATATTACTGTAAAGCCAAGCGGACTTGTAGATGAGAAAGGAAAGTTTTTTGTTTTTAAAGACATATCTTCTGTTCTAGCCGAAAGCAATAAGATCGTGATCAAGTATGGCTCAGAAGAAATTGAGTTCCTTGGAGGCATACACTATGATGATGCAGAAACTATAGTTGAGTGCATCAAGCGAGTCGGAAGAATGAACAGATAATTTTCTATTTATTTCGGATGTAAAACTTGTTTTCAGCAGTCAGTAACTTCTTTTTTACAGACTTTCCTCATGCACTGATAGCTTTTTAATCCTATGAAAACTAACCCTACCGCCAAAGCTTCTCAAACCGCGCCGGGTTGGTGGCGGTATATCTCACGGTGTGTTGAATGTTCCGGTGTCCAAGGTAGTCTTGGATCAGGCGCGTATCCGCGCCCTGGTCGGCCAGGGCGAAGCCGCAGGCGTGGCGGAGCATGTGGGGATGAGCGGGCAGGGGAAGGCCTGCCGCTTCGCCATAGCGCTTGATCGCAACCCAAGCGGTTTTCCGGCTCAACGGCCCGCGCCGCTCACTCACGAAAAAGGAGTCCGTGTCGGGCTTCATCTTGGCCCGATCCGCCAGCCATGCCTTGATGGCCCGAAGCTCATCCGCCCGCATCGGGTGCGTGGTGGAGAGGCCTTTTTTCAGGCGTGCCACATGAAGAACGCGGCTTTCCGTGTCCACTTGGGACAGAGCCAGCCCACAGGCTTCCGACACCCGCAGCCCATGGCGGAACATGAGGAGCAAAAGGCAACGGTCTCGGGCCTCATTCCGTGCGCCCTTGGTGGCCGCCAGAAGCCTTTCGACTTCGCGGCCTGTGAGGTGTTTTCGTTCATTCATGGGATACAGAACTTAGAAATCGAAAACGGCCTCGATGTCCCTCATGCCCTGTAGAACGCGAACAACCACGATGCCGTTTTCGATTGGCTTATAAAAAATGATGTAGTTCCCTACGGAAAGGCTCCGCAAAAAAGGCGCTAGCTCTTCACGGCTGATGCCCATACGCGGAAACTCTGCAAGAGAAAGACACCGCGCCTCGATCTTTTCGAGAAAGCTATCGGCGTTCTCGATATTATCGCGGGCAATGTAAAGCCAGATTTCATTAAGGTCGGCTTCTGCCTGGGGGAGCTTTAGAACAATGGGCATCAGAGAGAAGCCCCTCCCCGTTCAGCCGCCAGCCGCTTACGGCCAAGCGTCTTGATTTCCTCAATGTCCAAGGGTGTGGCTTCGCCGCTGTCCAGGCCCTTTTTAATTTCTGCCCGGAGTTCTTCAAGCCGCATGGCCTGAAGGCGTTCGCGCTCATCAAGCAGGCGTAAGGCTTCCCGCACGACTTCGCTCGCGCTTCCGTAACGCCCGCTGCTAACCCTACTTTTGACCATCTCTTCCAGATGGGGCGTGAGAGAAATGTTCATTGTTTCGCCTCCTTCCATCAGCCGATAACAAACTTTGCTAATTTTTGTTATTATAAGGCCTGTTGAGACAGGAAGCCAGCCTTTTTGGGGACTGGCGTCTTTTTGTCTAATGTTTGGGTTTAAAGAAGCCCCGAAACCCCAAGGATTCCGGCCCCTGTGTTTTCAGACATTAGACAAAATACAATATTTTGTCTAATAAAATACCCTATCCGAACCTAAGGAAATTTTGTAGAGAATCCGAATTTATGATCAATCTTTAACGACGCCACCGGAGGGTCAAATGAAAAAAATTTTGGTATTACTCACCACCGTCGCTTTACTCGCACTCGCAGCCTGCGCCAGCAAACCGAATGATGATCAAATCAAAGCAGCACTGGAAGACAGCATGAAAACGGCAGGTATCAGCGACTATTACGTCATAAAAGATTTTACAAAAACAAATGGATTTGAAAAAGACGCCAAGACATACATCGCTGATGTATCATATATTGTTGCCTCAAAAGAAGGCGTAAAGCTTAGCATGCCAATTATAGACAAAGCCAGTAACTTTTTCAAAATACTTGTAGTGGCAAAGGGTATGCGTGTAACAGAAAAGATCACCATCATAAAAACAGAGAACGGCTGGTCTGTAGACAAAAGATCAGACGGAAAATTTCAAGCCCTGACCAGTGATGGCCGGTGGGTTGAGCACACTAACTAACAGAAATCCTCTACTTAACACGGAGTAGGCGAAATTAACTCGCCTGCTCCGTCAAATAAATATGCATAAATTCATATCAACAAGATTGTTTTGCATCACAATACATTTCTGTCCGGCTAATTTAGAAGAGATAGCCTGCTAGAATTGTTTGGTTTTAAGCGTTGCCGTCGCGGGTCAATGAGGTCGAGAATTTCACATTGCTGAAACAGATTTCGTTGCACCAGCCGGGC
>NZ_WVUD01000077.1 GCF_009856865.1 Solidesulfovibrio aerotolerans
GCTCAAGGCCACCTTGCCCGCCAGGAAGACTGCTCTGCGCGAAGAGATCAGCGGGCAGCTCGCCGTTCATTCCCGCACCCCTGACATCATCGCGGGGCGGCTTCGACTGCCCTTTTCATCGCCTCGGTCGGGGCGTGACCAAGTGCGTGGGCCACCCCGAGAGCAATGACAGATTCGGCCGCTTCTGGTTGATCGCAGTCAACCTGAATGCGTTCAAACAGCGTCGGGGGCTGCCCACGCGAAAAGTGGCAGAGTATGAACATGGCCGGCTATTTCCCCCTGGGAGCGCGGTTAATGAGTTCAGCGAAATCATCCAGCGAACGAAGTTGCCACGCGGCGTCTTCGGAAATGCTGACGGCAAAGCGATCTTCAACGGCGACGATAAAAGTCGGAAAATCCACAGAATCAAGCCCCTGAAGCAAAAGGGGGACATCAGGCTTCACGCCGGCAATGATTGCCTCATCAATCCCGGCCAAGCGCAATAGATCCGTTAACTCTGACCCCGTGATCGACATGAAAAGCTCCTTCGATTCAGTGCTCGCAGCGACGGCTTAGGCTTGGACCAGCGCGCGGCGCATGATTTTACCCGTCGAGGTCTTGGGCAGGGCTGCAACCAACTGGAAGCGCACGGGGCACATGTCCTCGGGCAGATGCTCCCGGACAAACCGTCGCAGTTCCCCGCCAAAATTTGAACCCGCTTCGACGCCGTTTCGGGCTACGACAAAGGCCTGAGGCCGTTCCAAGCCCTCCACCCGGCAACCGGAGACGGCGCATTCCACTACGTCAGGATGGGTCAGGAGCACATTCTCGACTTCCTGGGGCGAGACGAACCATCCCCCCACCTTGAGCATGTCGTCAGCCCGGCCTTGGTGGATGAACACCCCGTCTGAGGCTGTGAACATGTCGCCAGTGCGCAGCCAGCCGTCAGGCAGCATGGTCTCCTGACTTTTTTCTGGAAGGTTCCAGTAGGCAGTTGCCGTGCCTTCTCCTCGGATCAGCAAAAGACCCGGCTGGCCGGCGGCGACATCAGTGTCGGCTTCATCCACCAAGCGGACTTCAAACCCTGGAGCGACTTTGCCGGTGGCACCAGGCATCGCTTCGCCGGGACGGTTGGAAATGAACAGGTTGTAGGCTTCGGTAGAACCGATGCCCTCGCAGATTTCGTAACCGGTCATTAGCTTCCAGGCTTTGAAGGTTGCCGCTGGCAACGCCTCGCCGGCAGAATAAAAGAGGCGCACACCGCCGAGGTAACTGTCCGGTTCAAGGACTCGCAGCAGGAGGTTATACAAGGTAGGCACGGCGAAAAAAACGCTCGGCCGATAACGTCTGATCAACTGGAGCAGTTCGGCGGGGCCAGGCTTTTCAGGGGACAGGATGGCCGTTGCGCCATAGGCCAGGGCCAAGCTGAAGGAAGCGATCAAGCCATAGGCAAACGACAGCTTGCTGGCGGAGAAAATCACGTCGTTCTCAGTCAGACCAATCAGGCCGCCGAAGGTCTCGGCCGGGCGCATAATGTCGCGGTGGCGATGGGGAACGCCCTTGGGACGCCCCGTGGAGCCTGAAGTGTAGAGCAAAAGTGCAAGATCGTTGGCTTCAGGGGCATAGGGCTCCAGGAAGTCGCAATAGGTTCGTAGTCCTTCGGGCCCACCTGGGGAGCAGGGCAGAACGGGAATGTTTGAAGCGACAGCGGCGGGATGACCCGTGTCCGCAATCAGTACACGGGCTCCCGCGTCGGCCAGAATCCAGGCATACTCTTCAGGGCGCAGAGACGACGATAGCGGCATGGGGCAAGCGCCGATCCACATAGCCCCCAAAAGCATGATGGGCGTCGCTGGTCCATCCGGCAGGACGCATCCCACCCTATCGCCTGGCTGTACGCCTGAGGCAGCCAGCATAGCCCCGGTTCGGGCTACGGCGCTGGCCAAGTCGGCATAGGTCAAGACGTCGTCGCCGCACAGGTAGGCCGGCTTGTCTGGGTGACGTTCCAGATTGGGGAACAACAGCGCCCACGCCGCATTGGAGACCGAGGTCACAGGCAGCCTCCCTGAATTGTTGTCGGGTTATCCTCATTGAAATAAGCAAGGTGTCTCAAAATGCAAGGGAATCGCAGGCGGAAGTTGAAGATATAGATGTCGCCGTTGTAGCCGAACGTGGAGGGCAATCCGGGACTGAAATTGTTCGCCAGGGGGGATAGTCTGGGGTGATGCGAGGGATTGCCTCCTGGTAGCGCGCACTGCCACGATCGTTGGGCAGAAATTAACTTAGCACTGAGGGCTGAGTGGCGGAGAAACTGGACAACCATCTGAAATTGTACTGGAATATGAATCGTGCAAGGGAGCAGGGATCCCTTCCCTGGGGTGGAAGGTCCCCAACGTTCCACCCTTCACCTTAAAATTTACGGTAAATATTTAAAATATTTAACTAAATTTTGAAGGTGCAAGGTGCAAGGTTTAAAAAGTTAAAATATATATATTTATTATTATTTTTCCTTTTTAAAAAAGTATAATCCAACCTTCCACCTTCCACCAAATGGCATTTATCTTTAAAATACAATATGTTAAGCGGTGCAGGGTGGAAAAAGGGAACCTCCCACCTTCCACCTAGCCTTATGTTTTAAAATAGTATAATAATTTCAATAGTATACACAATTTCTGGTTATTAGACTGACATTCTATAATAAATTTATCTTCAATGCATCGAGCGCAGACTTATGCCTCGTAAAGATATCTACTAACTCTTCAGTATCTCTACTGCAATCCAGACAATCTGCTGCCATCGGAATTTATCAGCGATCATAAGCAAGAGGAAAAATTCTTTCTGAAAATTGGTACTGTAGTCCATACTGCCGATTGGTCGGTCAGCGCTCATCAGTATTCAACCATTATTAGGGTATCTTTACCCTTATCAATAAGTTCACATCTACCCCACAGATAAATACAGCCCAAGGGTCAGGAATCTTGATCCGGTCAGCGACGAAATGGTCCGTCGCTCTTCCTCGGATGCGGGTGGTCTCGCCGAGCGATATCTGCACAGTGCCTGCAGCTGTCGTAAAAACCCCCAACACCGGGAGGGGCATTGGGGGCCAGGGGGAAGCCGCATACGTCGGGCGGCGTCGGAAGGGAAATCTCCTGGTTAGTCGGCTTTCTTGGCCCCTTTCCGTTCCCACAACTTCATATCAGTCATTTTCTTGCGGCGGTCACGAGCCAAAGACTTACAAGCCAATCCAGTCCCCTTTTTATAACCGTACTTGGCCCGGTATGCTTCCGGGGTGAGTCCATGGCTGGCAAGGTGCTTCTTCGTGATGACCTTAAAGGATTTGCCACACTCTAGGCAGGTGATAGAGGATTCCTTGATCGCTTTCTTCGGGTCAATGGTCGGGGCTTGGTCCTCAGTGGAGCCTGCAACGAGTTGTCCAACCTCGATAGCCTGGAAGCCTTTTGCCAGCGTGCTGACCATGCTGATGATCTCTTCCTGGGTCATCGCGCGGGTGGTGGCTTGAGCCTTGACGATTTCAAGCGCGGCCTGTGTGTATTCGTCCATTGTGTCCTCGTGTTTGTTTGCGGTGAACAATAGCCATAGACTCTGAGTCACCTTTTGACAAGGGGGTCTCGCGCTACTTGATTGAATGGGTGATTACCACTATTATACCAAGCGCAGGAAAGGGGGTGAAGATGAACAGAAGCGAACTTATCAAATCTTTTGCGGAGCGATTCAATACGCCAGATTACGAGGCCTCAGCCTTCGTAAACCTCTTTTTCGAGAGGATCAGGCAGGCGCTCATTGACGGTGACCGCGTGGAGATCCGTGGCTTCGGTAGCTTTTCAGTCCGCGATTACGCACCATACACGGGGCGCAACCCCAAGACAGGGGCCGTCGCCACTGTCGGACCAAAGCGGTTGCCGTTCTTCAAGGCGGGTAGGAGGCTGAAGGCACACCTCAACGGGTGACGCGCCTACCCTCGCTCCACGTTGACGTACACTAACACCAAGTTCAGCATTTCGTGGAAAGACTACGCATCCAGGCCTCGCTGGCGTAGCTTGACCAAATTGGTCCGGAAGGCCGGCTCTTTTCAATGCGGTCATGGAGGTCAGGTGCAATCCGTACATGTCGCCGTCAGGCTTGATTCTAATGGTAGTTTTGCTCATCACGCCTCATATTTCTCGTACAGGCCAAGTTCAGGAGCTGTGCGTCATGACCGCCGGAAAGGCTCCTGCTCCACGTCCACGTATTCCAGAACTAAATTCAGCATGCCGTGAAGGGACTGGATATTCTGGCTGCGCTGGTGGAGGTCACGCATGGGGAGGAGGCGACGTTTATTTATCTCGTATCCCAGTCTGGTGGTCAACCGAGACAGGGACCGTCGCTGTGCACGGACGGCGTAGAGATAGGCCTTAGAGGACGCGAGATTACGATCCTGCCCAACCGAGACGAATCCTCCAAACCCTACCCGAAGAGCGTGGCAAGCTTCTGCTGCCTAAACGCAAAGACCTGCTCCAGCCTTTTCGCGACGACCAGCTTGTGGACGGCAAGGCCGAGGACGCCGTAGGGCATGGCATAATGGACGATATCGGTCATCTCGACGCCCTCGTCCACCTCTCGAAAATGGTGCTGGTGATGCCAGAACCGGTACGGGCCGAAACGCTGCTCGTCCACGAAGTAGTTCGGCGCGGCGACATGGGTGATCTCCGTCACCCAGGCCATTGGCAAACCGGCGAGTGCCTTGATCCGGTATTCGATGATGAGGCCGGGGTACATGCACGGCGGCACTTCCGAGCGGATGTCGAAGCAGAGCCAGTCCGGGGTGATCGCGCCCAGGTTTCGCGGATCGCAGAAAAAGGTCCACGCCTCGGCGAGTGGTATAGGCAGTACCTGGACCTGTTTAATCTGGAATATGTGCACAGGACACCTCCCGATTCACCGTTTTCTGCCCGGCGTTGATGTCGCTGAAGTGCACAAGCTCATGGGCCATGCCAGCGTCAAGATGACCGTCGACCTGTACTCCCACCTGCTCGGTGATGAGAAACGGCGGACCATTGCGAAGTTGCCGAGCTTGAGCCGGGTGGAGGAGGTGGAGACGCCCCGAGAAAGACAAGTTCATTCGTGGTACCAGCCAGACTCCCCCTGCTTGATGAGATACCCTTTGTCCACCCCATCTAAGAGTTGGAAACTTTTCGGCGTTACGCGCACAATGCCGGTATCGGGGCGTTCGAGCAACGCAGCCAAGTGTGGCCTATGGCCCAGGAACGCCGTACAAATCTTCACACGCTCCCTATGGGTTGCAAGGAACTCGGCGGTTCCGTGAATGCTCAGGGCCGTGACCCTGCTCGGGTCGGTGTAACGGCAGCGGTTGTCGATAAGCAGTGCTACTCTCGGGTTTTCGAGCATGAGCTTCGCCTTATAAGACCCTGTGGACATGGCCAAATAGACCGTCAGCCCGTCCGAACCGGGCAAATACGACATAAGCGAGGTCCAGGGGCCGCTAGGTGAAATGGCGCTCAACACCGCGAAATCCATTTCACCAATAAACGCCGATATGCGCCTGAGAATCTTCATCCGTTTGTCCTTGCCCTGTTGGTGGTTACGGGCGTGCGAATGGTAGCATGGCCGTGGGCGGCCGAGCAACCGCCGTCCCGCAGGGGCGGATAACACCTGCTCGGTGATGAGAAACGGCGGACATTGCGAGAGGCGACAGGTTTACAGACGAAGAAAATGTCCCTACTTTTCTTAAATTCTTCACCTCTCATCCGCCGCAAGGAAAAAACAAATGCCCTCAAGCCGGCTCCAGCGCACCATGGCGACATTACAAGCCAATGAGGGGTATTTAGTCTTCAAACAGCTGATCGACAGCCTGATGGAGCATGTGGTCATCCTGGACACCGACGGCACCATCGTTGCCGTCAACAAGGCCTGGACCGACTTTTCTTTACGAAACTTCGGCGGCAAAACCTGCAACATGGAAGGCATCAATTACCTCTCCGTCTGCGAGCACGCCACTGGACCAGCTTCGCGTGAAGCCGCTGCGGTAGCCAATGGCCTGCGGGATGTCCTTTGCGGCAAATTCCTGGAGTTCAGAATCGAATACCCCTGCCACTCGCCGACTGAAAAACGTTGGTTCCTATTGCACGCCGCGCCGCTCATGATCGACGGGAATATCCAGGGAGCCGTGGTCTTTCACATTCCGGTCACGGAGCGAATGGAAGCCGAACACGCCCTGCTGCTGAGTGAAACCAGATTCACCAACGCCTTCAACTACGCCCCTATCGGCATGGCCCTGGTGTCGCCGGAAGGGCGGTTCCTCAAGGTCAACCCCTCCTTGTGCGACATGTTCGGCTACAGCGCTTCTGAGTTGGAATCCATGAGGTTCTGGGATCTTACGCACGCAGAAGACCTGGACGCGTCGCATAGTCATTTCCAGGCCCTGCTCGACAACCGGGTCACATCCTATCGACTGGAAAAGCGGTACGTGGTCAAGGATGGAACCCCAATCTGGGGCCGGGTGAGCGTCTCGGCTGCCCCGGATAGCGACGGCGGGCCGCTGCACTTAGTCGCGCAGATCGAAGACATAGACCGGCAGAAAAAACTCGAGCAGGAACTGACCCACTTGGCCACGACCGACCCCCTCACCGGTGCCTGCAACAGGCGGCATTTCCTCGCCAGGGCCGACGAGGAATTCTATCGCAGCAAGCGGTATGGGACTCCGTTATCTTTCCTGATGGCGGACATTGATCACTTCAAGAATATCAACGACCGCTACGGGCATGCCGTGGGGGATGTGGTTCTTAAGGACTTCACCAGGATTATTTGTGTCTGCCTGCGTCAAAGCGATACCATCGGCCGACTCGGCGGCGAGGAGTTCGGCATCCTGTTGCCCGAAACAGAAGTTGCCGACGCTCTGACCATAGCCCAACGTATTATCAACGCCATGGCGGAAACGGTTTTCGACCAAGGAAACTACAATGTCTCGGCCACGGTCAGCATTGGTATCGCCACGATGCGAGAAAATGACGTGAGCATTGCCGACTTGTCGAAGCGGGCCGACGACGCCCTGTACACTTCCAAGGACACCGGCCGAAACCGAGCGACGGTCTTCCGTGAAAAGGATTAGGCCTTACCTGAGACTGCCCCACTCGTTCACAAATACGCCGCTTCCCGCCCTGGAGGTGCTGCT
>NZ_WVUD01000078.1 GCF_009856865.1 Solidesulfovibrio aerotolerans
CCTCCCTTCCTTGCGACCGGCTCTTTACCAGCAGATCGAGTGGAAGGCTTTAGCCGGTACACTTTCGGACCGGCGCAACCGAGGAATTCGGTCGCTCCAGGGGGGCATTATTGCTCCGGCGCTTATAACCCGCGACGGCAACGCTTAAAACCAAACAATTCTAGCAGGCTATCTCTTCTAAATTAGCCGGACAGAAATGATCTTAGGCGTGTCCTTTGTGAAGGTTGTTTGCAATCTTAACGGAGGTAATGCCATTGGGTGAATTAACTGTCGGACAGTCTTCCTCGCAGTAGAGCATTTAGAGGCCAGTAAAAAATACAATCTGGCAAACTCCACGTGTAGCAAACACTAGCTCTACACTTCTAGTCGAGGCCGCCACAACAACCCATTAGTCATTTTTACATCGCAACTTTACTGGCCCCGGCTTTTACAGTCGGGGCCTTTCTTTTTGCATTGTGAGGTCTGAAGAAATACCCGGCGTCGGTCCAGAATGGACTTTCGGACATTTCCGATGCGTTGGCAGCGGAAAATCGCACGCCACACCTCGTCGCTGGTCCGCGTGTGTCAAACAGCACCGAAAATTGACCCCCAATCAGCGTCCAATTTTGACCCCCTCGAATTGAGCGTCATGGCTTCTCCTCGTGGTCGTAGTCGGGGGGGGGGAGCTTATTGGCTTCTGTGTTTGAGCCTCCAGCTGTCATTCCCGGTCTCGATGATTTCGCAGTGATGTGTCACCCGGTCCAAGAGCGCCGTGGTCATCTTGGCGTCGCCAAAGACTTGGCCCCACTCGCCAAAGGTCAGGTTGGTCGTCACCAGGACCGACGTCCGTTCGTAGAGCTTTGAGAGCAGGTGGAACAGCAGCTGTGCGCTCACGCGGGAAAACGGCAGAGAGTCAAGCTCATGGGGCACTCTACGGTGAAGATGACCGCTGACGTGTATTGCCATTATCTTGCAGGCGAGAAGGAAAAGGCAGTGGGCAACTTGCCCACTGCCTTGTTGGAGTTTAAAAAAGACATAAGCGGGAGGCTCTTCGGAGCCTCTTTTTTTTAGATTCAATATCACAGAGAGGAATATCTTGTGATTACGGTATATAAACAAATTTTTAGAGCATTTTGCATAGTAGTGTTCAGCTTATGGTCGGGTTTTAGCTGGTTAAACCTGTATTTGTAAAAAATTTGCCTGACTAATCTCTTGCAATTTTAATTTCATGACCGCTATTCCCCAGAACTACTCGAACGCAACCGATTTTCTGCGGAATTAGTCTTTCTGTTAAATAACTGAAGCTTCTAGTCAAGATCGTTGCATTGGCAACGTGATTATTTATTAAGAATTTTCAGTGATATGAAAAAACATGGCGGGGGGATGTACACTATTGCAGGTATTTACGATTTTGTGCAAGAGTGCCTTGTCCCGAAATGATTACATTACAGCCTAGGAGCTTTCAGGATGTTCATCAACACCACTCCAATTGCTGGCGAGACTCTACTCCCCAAATGCCTGACCGGCATCCAGGGGCTGGACGAGATCACTGGTGGAGGCCTGCCCAAGGGCCGTCCCATTTTGGTCTGCGGCGGGCCGGGCTGCGGCAAGACACTCCTTGGCATGGAGTTCCTGGTGCGTGGAGCCACGGAATTTGGTGAACCCGGTGTGTTCGTCACTTTCGAGGAGCGCCCCGAAGAACTGGCCCAGAACGTGGCGACTTTCGGCTGGGACCTGAAGGAACTGGAAACCACGGGCAAGCTTATCATCGAGCATATCCGGGTGGAGCGTAGCGAGATTGAGGAAAACGGGGAGTACGACTTGGAGGGGCTGTTCATCCGCCTGGGTGCGGCAGTAGCCGCCGTAGGAGCCAAGCGCATCGTGCTGGACACGGTAGAGTCTTTGTTTGCGGCCCTGCCCAACGAGCTGATCCTGCGGGCCGAGTTGCGGCGGCTTTTTGGCTGGTGCAAGGACAAGGGGTTGACCGCGATCATTACCGGAGAGCGTGGGGACAAGACCCTCACCCGGCACGGCCTGGAAGAGTATGTGTCCGACTGTGTGGTGGACCTGAACCTCCGCGTAAAAGATGACGTCGCCACCCGCAGGCTGCGCATCGTTAAATACCGGGGAAGCATGCACGGCACTAACGAGTATCCCTTCCTCATCGGCTCGGAGGGCTTCACGGTGATGCCTATCACCTCCATCAGCCTGGATTACGCCACCTCAAACGAGAGGGTTTTGACCGGGGTGGAACGCTTGGACGCCATGCTCGACGGTCGGGGGTACTATCAGGGGTCGAGCATCCTCATCTCGGGCGCGGCGGGCACGGGCAAATCGAGCCTGGCCGCCGCCTTTGCCAAATCAACGTGCTCCTCGGGAGGCAAGTGTTTGTACTTCGCTTTCGAGGAACCGGTCAGCCAGATCATCCGCAACATGGGCTCCATCGGCATGGACCTGGGGAAATGGATGGATGCGGGCCTTCTCAAGTTCCATGCGTCGAGGCCAACCACTTATGGCATGGAGATGCACCTATTGACCATGTACCAACTGGTCCGGGAGTTTGAGCCCCAGGCGGTGATCATCGACCCCATCTCCAACCTCTCCTCCGTGGGCAACGAGGACGAGGTAAAATCGCTTTTGACCCGGTTCGTGGACTTCCTTAAAGGGCGCGGAGTCACCACCCTGTTCACGGACCTCACCTCGGGCAAGACCTTGGGCGAGTACACCGAGGCAGCCATTTCCTCGCTTATGGACACCTGGATTCTGCTGCGTAACATTGAGACCAACGGGGAGCGCAACAGGGCCTTGTTCGTGCTCAAGTCCAGGGGCATGGAGCACTCCAATCAGGTGCGGGAGTTCATTCTTTCAAGCCAGGGTCTGGAGCTGGCCGACGTCTATCTTGGGAGCGAGGGCGTGCTCATGGGCTCGGCCAGGGCCGCCCAGCAAGCCCAAGAGCGCGAAGAATCCACGCGGCGCACTCAGGAATTAAAAAAACACAAGCGCACCCTGCTGGCCAAACGGGCCGCACTCGAGTCGCAGATGGCCGCGATCAGGCAGGATCTGGTCTCCATGGAAGCAGAGATGGAAGCGGTCGAAGCTGAGGACACGGCCCAGCTTGAAGCCCTGGCCACGCGCCGGGATGAGATGGCCCGCATCCGCAAGACAGACTGAATTTCCATAATCCCTTTGAACGAGGCAAGGATTCAATGACAGACAAGGAAGATGTCCGCCCCGTGGATCAAGCCGAGGAAGCCGGAAAATTGTGGAGACTGCGCCTGTACGTGGCCGGACAGACCCCCAAGTCCCTGGAGGCTTTCGCCAACCTGAAGAAGGTCTGTGAGGATTACCTCACAGGCCGGTTCGAGATTGAGGTCATCGACCTCGTTGAAAATCCCCAGCTGGCCCGCGAAGACCAGATTGTGGCGACACCCACACTGATGCGGAAGCTGCCTGAGCCGATCAAGAAGATCATAGGCACCCTTGCCGACACCGAGAAAGTCCTGGTGGGCCTGAATATTGTCGTAAAAAAAACCAGAATCCAAGAGCTTGGCACGCCATGAGTGAACCGAAAAACAGAGCTGACGATTTTGAGAGGGCCCTTAAAGCTCGCGACCAGCAGCACTACGTCCTTCGCCTCTACGTGGCCGGAATGACTCCCCGGTCCATAGAGGCCATCTCTTCCATCAAGGATATCTGCGAGGGGCACCTGAAGGGCCGTTACGAAATAGAGGTCATCGACATCTCCGAGCGCCCTGAGTTGGCCAAGGAGCAGCAGGTTCTGGCCGTCCCCACGCTCATAAAGATCCTGCCGCTTCCCTTGCGGAGGTTCATCGGCAGTTTGTCTGATGAGGAGCGCATTCTCAAGGGACTTGATATCCAGCCGAAAAAGTGAGCCACGCCATGCCCATGGATACCTACAAGTCGCCGGAAGCACTGGCACGGGAAAACGAGGAACTGCGTGCCCGCCTGAAAGAGGCCGAGGAAACCCTCCAAGCCATAAGGCTCGGGGAAATCGACGCAGTCGTCGTAACCGGCACCAAGAACGACCAGATCTTCATGCTTGAGGGTGCGGACCACGCCTACCGGGTGATGGTCGAACAGATGAGCGAGTCTGCAGGAACCCTGCGCACAGACGGCTTGGTGCTTTTCTGCAATACAATTTTTTCGTTCTTCTGGAGTCTCCTGCGGAGCGCGTCCGAGGATGCTTTTTCCAGGACTTCGTCTCGCCCGGCGACCAGACGTTGTTTGCCAGCCTTCTTAAACAAGCCGTCAAGGATAGGGCCAAGGGCGAGGTTGTGCTCACTTCGGCCAGTGGAAGGCAAATCCCGGTTCTTCTTTCCCTGAGCATCCTGCGGCAGGGTGGCACCCCAAGTATCTCCATGCTGGTCACCGACTTGAGCGAGCAAAAGCAGTCGGAAGCTCTGCGTCGGGCCGCCAAGCGCCTGGCCGAGGCCCAGCGTATCGCCCAGGTCGGCGACTGGGCGTGGGACCCGCAAGCCGACACGGTGACGTGGTCGGATCAGATGTTTGAGATCCTAGGCCTAAACCCGGCCGAGCCCGTGCCCGATTATGCCGGCCAACTCACCCTCTACAACCCCGAAAGCGCCCAGCGGCTGCACGAGGCAGTGACTCAGGCGTTACAGCACGGAGGGGGGTACGAACTGGAATTGAGACGCACTCGACCCGACGGAAGTCAGGTGGACGTTTTGGTGCGCGGGCTGGTCGAGAAGGACGATCAGGGCCGCCCCAACATTCTCCACGGCTCGGTACAGGACATCACCGACCGCAAGCGGGTCATGGATGCCTTGGCTCAGAGCGAGAAGAAATATCGCACCTATGTGGACAACTCACCTGTGGCCGTGTTCATCACAAACGAAAAGGGCCGCTATCTCGACGTGAACCCGGTGGCCTGCAATGTACTAGGTTACGAGAGGGAGGAACTCCTCGCCATGTCCATTGCCGAGGTGGACGTAACCGAATCCGAGGCTCTTTTGCTGACACCATTTGAGCAGCTTAAGGCCTCTGGGCGATTTCAAGGCGAACGGTGCTTGCTCAGAAAGGACGGTGGCTATTTAGAGGTGCTCCTGGATGCCGTAGCTTTAGAAGACGGTCGCTACATGGCCTATTGCCAGGAGATCCGCGACATTAAAAAGTTACAAAACGAACGTGACTCTTATATGAATTTGCTTCAAAGCACCTTAAAGTCGATAAAAAGCCTCATAATGGTTGTAGACAAAGACCACCGCGTCATTTTGAGTAATTGGTACGACCATGAGTGGGTGCCAAACGAAATTCGCAACACCCGCCCTTTTTGCTATAAAGTCATGAAAAATCTTGAGAATGTGTGCGACAAGTGCCATTCAGTAGCAACATTTTCTGATGGTATTATCCGAAACTTCGAGGATCGAAACCCCATAAATGGAAGCTACAAGGACATCACTGTTGTTCCAATTTTTAACAAACAAAACAATGTCGAATACGTTCTTGAAAATGTGTGTGACATTACCAAGTATAAGCTTGCTCAGAAGGAACTCTTGTCAGCCAAGCAAGCCGCCGAAGCAGCTAACAAATCAAAGTCAGAATTCCTGGCAAACATGAGCCATGAAATAAGGACCCCTCTGAATGGAATTTTGGGGATGCTTCAGCTTCTGCAAACAACTCCGGTCAACGACGAACAAAATCTATACTTGACACAAGCTGCTCGCTCTTCTCGCCGTTTGACGCGGCTTCTTTCTGATATCCTTGATCTATCTCGGGTTGAAGCGGAAATGTTGCATGTCACCATGGAAGTTTTTGATTTCAAAGACGTCATGGATGCCGTATTGCAACTTTTCACACCTGTGGCGCATGAAAAAAATATCAGCCTTGAGTGCCATATAAACCCAGGCATACTCGCTGTGCTCAAAGGGGATGGGGCGAGGTTGCAGCAGGTATTGGGCAATCTGGTTGGAAACGCGATCAAATTTACCGATAAAGGGCAAATTGTGATCGAGGCAAACCCCTTGCCGCCTCGCGATCATGAAGAATACCGAGTGCTTTTTTCTGTAACCGATACAGGTATAGGCATTCCGGATGACAAACTTCAGACGCTCTTCAAGCCATTTTCGCAAGTAAGCCAAGGGTACAGAAGAGACTACCAGGGTGCCGGGCTTGGCCTTTCAATATGCAAGCGATTGGTTTATCTCATGGGAGGCAATATTGCTGTCGAGAGTGAGTTTGGCATTGGAACAACCATTTATTTCTGTATCGCTTTCGGGCTTGCCGATCCGTTCAGTGAAGCCATCAGCACTGATCAACCCCGGAGCAATCTTCCAGAGACGCTTTCGATTCTTTTGGCAGAAGATGAACAGATCAATCGTCTCGCCACGAAAAGGATGGCTGAAAAACTCGGCCATCGGGTGGTTGCGGTAAAAGATGGGCAAGAGGCCCTGGATGCCTTGATGGCGGGTGAATTTGAAATCATCCTCATGGACGTTCAGATGCCCCTCATGGACGGCGCTGAAGCCACAAAACGCATAAGAGCCGGTGAGGCTGGAAAAGACAAGGCCAATATCCCTATCGTCGCTCTAACGGCCTACACCATGGCTGGCGACAAAGAGAAATTCCTTGATGTGGGCATGGACGGCTACTTGGCAAAGCCTTTAGAGATGGAGGCGTTGCTCAAAGTTATTGAGGAAATCACGGCGAAGCGCCAAGCGTGAGGCATCCGGTAAACATGGATAGCTACGATGCGTGAAGATGAATATGTGGCGGCTTACGGTCTACTCGACAGTCGGCCTCCCCATATCTCAAAAGAAGCCGAGAGCCATGCCCGCACAGTTGAAAAGGGTCCACGCTGTTGATGTGTTCTACGGTCAACTTAGTTGTTCATAATGTAAGGTGATATAATTATGGCTTATGCTGCTCAGGGTGCTGTTCAAGGTGTGATAGTACTTGCCATTGTATTAATAGTAAGGTCCTTATGAGGCCCTCAGGCTGCTCATGCATTCATAGTAAAAATGGTTGACTCCTCTTGTTTTTTTCATGAAAAACACAATTGACAAACGGAATTAGGCACTATTTCATTACTGTCCGGCTAAGAAAAGGCTTGACGCCTGAAAGCGACAACTGGTGCAAGCTCATGATGCCTTTCCACTTAGGCGATCAATTTTGAAAAAATGGCATAAATTGCCATGACATCAAGTTCAA
>NZ_WVUD01000079.1 GCF_009856865.1 Solidesulfovibrio aerotolerans
CTGGAGGCTCAAGCACAGAAGCCAATGAGGCGCCCCCCCCCCCCGATTAGATGGAGGGCGGACATCAACATCGAGGGGGTCAATTTTGGACGCTGATTGGGGGTCACTTTTCGGTGCTGTTTGACAGGCGGTGAAGTTATGTTATAGTCCGATTGGTGGTCATGCCGCTTTGGGTGCCCTTTGGGCATCCCGGTATACTTCCATGGGCCGCAGTCCGTCAAAAGCGGTATGGGGCCGTTGCTCATTGTACAATCTGAACCAGTCGTCGAGCGCTTCCCGGGCTTGGCTGCCGGTCTCCAGCTCTCGGGGGGAGATGCATTCCCATTTCACCGATCGCCACAGGCGTTCGATGAAGACGTTGTCCATCCATCGGACCTTTGCCATCCATAGTGTTGGACAGTCGCCAGGGCAGCACGGCTCGTCTGTGCCAGTCCATAATCACCACCAGATACAAATAACCACATTTCATGGGCATAGAAGTGATGTCAGCGCACCACACCTGATCCGGGTAGTCAATCTGCAGCCCACGCAAGAGATACGGATATATCCTGTACTCGGGATGTGGAACGCTGGTCCTGGTTTTTGGGCAAATGGCCATCAACCCCATTTTACGCATCAACTACCGTATGCGAGTGCCTGCTGATAAAGTTGCAAATCTTGCCAATGACACATGAAAACAGTTTGTTAGGCTTCCTAAATCCAGCTACGCCTTGCTCTCAAAAACAGTTACAGACCAACTCTATGAGTGACTGCACTTTCTTAATTTTAAATTATTTAACAGCAAAATCGAAGAAATGAGAACTTGGATGGGGTGCTTTTATATCCAGTGCCGGAAGACCATTTGCCCATGCGGGAAGCGTCTTGTTTTCAAGTGGAGTTTCCTAAAATCATCCGATTCTCGGTGACTCTGTTTGTTGTACGACTGGAAATGGTGGGTAATTTTTTTGTTTATGGGGAACATCATAACGATTAAACATGGGGAGGGGTCTCGCATGAGACGGAGCGCACATCAAGATCAGGGTATTGAAGTGAAGAAACGCCGCGCACACTGGCGCAGGCGCATGGTCATAGTCTGGAGCACGGCTTGGCTGCTGGTGGCTCTGGTCGTTGCGCCGGCCTTGGCCACTACGATTACGAAGACGGAGTCGGGATTTGCCTACGGGGTGTATAGTAAAAACTCCCTCACCTATCCCCAGGTTGCCAGCGGGGATGCGATTTTGGCCATTGCCACTGCGGCCAGAAGCACTTACGGCGGAGATCCTTATGCTTATGCCTACGGTATCTATACGAATAACGGCTCACTGACGATTGACAACGGTGTGCTTGGGTCAGTTTCCGCCTCAGCGACGGGCACGCCTAATTCTACTGTAGGAGCCCATGGGCTTTATTCAACAAGTGATTTAACAATCAATCATGGCCTTTCCGGAACAGTCTCCGCCTCTGCAATAAATACAACAAGCACTAAAGGCATGCCGTCTTTATCTGCTAATTCTCTTTACTCTTTATCCGGTGCGTTGACCATTAATGGAGGGCTATCCGGAACAGTCTCCGCATCTTCTACGACACAAGACTCTGTCTCTATGAACTCAGCTCAAGGCCTAAGTTCGACAGGTGGGCTTATGAACGGCGGGCAACCGGGCGCGTTGACTGTAAACGGCGGGTTGTCGGGCACAGTCAATGTCGCGGCAAGCGGTGGCACTTGGACTGTGGCCACGGGATTATACGGCAGAACAGTGTCTCTGAACCAAGGATTCTCCGGCTTAATCCAGACCAAGGCAACCTCAAACGGCCTTATTGCTAATGCACTTGGCATACAAAGCTCATTCGCCAATCTGGATGGCGGACTTTCCGGCTCCATTATTGCCTCTGCCACGAACACGAATGCCTCGGCTTCGGCTGCTGGCATCAGTAACGGTGGCGCGATACTTACCGGGAACTTACAGACTACGTATGGTGGGCCTTTAATCTTGTCTAATGGACTGTCCGGCAAGATTACGGCCACGGCCAACGCCGCAGCAATTCAGGCTACCGCCTATGGCATTTATCAGAATGGCATATCATCGGATGGACTCTCTCCCTCGACCCTCACCACAAGTGGATCCTATACCTCGCCCCTCACCATCACCGGTGGGGTGTCCGGCACGATCACTACCTCGGCCACCAATACCGCGACGACATGGTATACCTACGAGTCACTGAATATATCTGTCGCTCCCAAGGCCACTGCGGCCGGCATTAATAGCGAAGGCCCCATGTCCGTGGCCGGCGGCGTCTCCGGGACAATCACATCTACGGCCAAGTCGGGCATCGACGGGAACGCCACGGCCTACGGCCTCTATGCCTCCGGGACCATGAACGGCGGCAACTCCTCCACCCCGCTGGGCATCTCCGGCACGGTCTCGGCCACGGCCAACGGCTTGGCTGCGGCGGTCTCTTCCGGCGGAGCCCTGAATCTAAACGTGACCGGCTCCCTCTCCGGCGTGGACACGACGGGTAGCGGCCAGGGCTATGCCATAAAGTCCGCCAAAGCCGACGACACCGTCACCCTGGGTACCGGCGCTACCCTCGTCGGCAAGGTGGATCTGGACGGCGGTGCCAACACCCTCAACCTGGTGGGCACGGGTTCGGCCTCCAACCAATTCCTAAACACCACCAACCTTGTCGTCGGTGACGGTGCCACAATTACCAATTGGACCCTGAATCCCACTGCGGCCACGGCCAGCAGCTTCGGCGGCCTGAACGTCAACACCAAAGCGGCCGCCACCATAAACGAGTACGCCACGGTCACCGGAAACATCGTGGACAACGGTGCCCTGACCTTTAACGTCGCTTCCACCCTGACCTACGGAGGCACCATCTCCGGTGCCGGCTCCATCGCCAAGTCCGGCTCCGGCAGTCTGATACTGACCGGCTCCAACACGTATTCCGGCGGCACCATTCTCAACGACGGTACAGTAAACGTGGCCTCCATGGCCAATCTGGGCACAGGATCCATCTCCTTTGCCGGCGGCACCCTCCTTATCAATGGCGTAAACGCCCTGGAAACCGGCTTCGCTGTGACAAGCAGCTTGGGCTTCAACACTTCCGCCACCGGTTCGCAGACCGTGGCCGGTTCCTATTCCGGCTCTGGCAGCATCACCAAGTCCGGTTCCGGTACCTTGACCCTGACCGGCGACAGCTCCAACTACACCGGCACGGCCACGGTCGCCTCCGGCAAGCTGCAGGTCGCCTCAGGGGCTGCGCTGGGCGGTACGTTGGTGGTCGATTCCGGGGCCACCGTCGGCGGCTACGGCACGGTGGACAACCTCACCAACAACGGCACGGTCTCTCCCGGTGGCTCCATCGGCACCCTGAACGTGGCCGGTAACTACACCCAATCCGCTGCGGCCACCTATTACGACGAGATCACCACCGGCGGCGTGGGCGACCGGCTTGACATCTCCGGTACGGCGAACCTCAGCGGAGGTGCCCTCTCGGTCCAGGCCACCCAGAGCTTCTACAACACCGGCAACACCTGGACGGTGATTACCGCAAAGGGCGGCCTGACCGGCACCTTCACCTCGGTCACCCAGAACCTCGATTCGCTGACCCTGCGGTTTGTGCCAGTGTACACGGACAACGCAGTGCTTCTCACCGCCATGCGCATTCCCTATTCCGCCTTCGCCGCAGACGGCCGTTCGGCCTCGGTGGGAACAGGCCTCTACCGGGCTTCCTATACCGCCACCGATGGCAGCGATATGGCCTCACTGCTGACCCTGCTGGACTATTCGCCGGCGGCGGTGGCCACCTCCACTCTGCAGATGCTGAGCCCGGAGCCTTATGACGCCTTCACCCAGAGCTTTTTCGACGGCTCCCGGGTGTTGACTGCGGCGCAGCGGGCCGGACTCCACGAAGGTGGCATTTCCGGTAGCCAAGCTTTTGCCGGCCCCATGGACACTGGTCCGGCCACGCTCATGGCCGTCAACGACCACGGCGGCGGGCAGGCCAGCTTGGACTCGTCCGCTAAAGGAACAGCGCCCATCACGGATTCCCGGTTCAGCGTATTCCTGCGTCCGTTCGGCATGTTGGCCCACCAGCAGGCCCGCTCCGAGCAGACCGGCTATACAGCCAACACCGGCGGCCTGACCGGCGGCCTTGAGTTCCGTCCGGTTTCCGGCCTGACCCTGGCCCTGGCTCCGGCGTTTATGACCCAGTCTGTCACCCTCAAGTCGATGGGCGGCGGCAACGGTACCGTGAGCGACTGGAGTCTGGCGCTCATGGGAGCCTACCGTCAAAACGATTGGTTCGTAGATGGCCTGTTCCGTCTGGGCTACGACACCACCACCGCCACCCGCAACATTCCGGTGTCAAACATGAACCGTTCGGCCCGGGCCGTGTGGAACAGCTGGAACACCACGACGTCGCTGGGCGGCGGCTACGACTTCCATGCCGGATCCGTGACCATGGGTCCCATCGCCTCGGTGGAATGGAGCACGCTTTCCCAGGAGCGCTACCGCGAAACTCGGGCCGGCGGCCTGGGTCTGCGGGTGAACGCCCGGTCCGACAATTCCCTGACCACCACCCTGGGCGGCCGGGTATTTCGCAAGTTCAAGACCTCCTTTGGGGCCGTCACGCCAGAAGTCCGGGCGGTTTGGGGTTCCCAGTGGCTGAATTCCCCCCGGACCATCACCGCCTCTTTCTGCGGCTCCCCGGATTCTGGCTTTAGCACCAAGACCGCCGGCCATGGCTACAATTCGGCCATCGTGGACGCCGGGGTAACCGCCAACCTGGGCAAGTCTCTTTCGGCCACGGGCCGGGTCGGCCTGGAATTGTTTCGGCCCGGCTACGACTCTCAGGCAGGCAGCGTCAGCCTCAAGTATTCCTTCTAACGCAGTACGCGCTCCGACCATCCGGGCGCACGCCCTGTACCTTCCCGCGACGGCCAGCGAACTCTCTGGCCGTCGCGGTGTTTGGAGCGACCGGCAACTATGGACCATGTTAATATTCTTCACAAAGGAGACCGACGGACATGAGAATGCTTGTATTGTTTTTGGTGGTTGGCTTTTCCCTCCTCTCCTTCACGACTGGGTACGCCCAGACCAGGATCGCGGTGGTCAACAGCCGAGAAATACTTACGAAATGCAATGCCGGGGCCAAATTGGTAAAAGGGATTCAGGACAAATTCGCTGACCGCCGCCAAGAGGCAGCTAAATTAGAGCAATGGGCGGGGAAACTCCAAAAAGAGGCGAGCGAATCAAATATTAAGGATGCCAGAAAAAAGGATATTATGGCTGAGCTGCAGCAGATTGGCGATAAACTGCAGCAGTTTACCCGGGATGTAACCCAGGAGGAGAATATCCAGTTCAAGCCTGTGGTGGACAAGGTCAATCAGGCCCTGGGCGAATATGCCAAGCAAAAGGGCATCAGCGGCATTCAGGACCGGGCTAACTATGTTTACGTGGGGCCGGACATGGACATTACCGAAGAGATAATTAAGAAGGTTAATCAAATGCCATGACCATTCTGATTCTTCCTTAGTCTTACTGTGTCATAAAATATTGCATGTGACTTTCACCCTCGGGCCCAACATGGGTAAGGACACGATTTGGCAAATAGGGGTCACCACACCAAACGGAAATTTGTGTACGCTGTTATGACTGAAAGCTGTCAACCCCTCATCTGCCCGCCCTCACGGGCGAGCTTTAACAGTCGATTCTGGTGGACCGTGTGTTCCAGTCCATCCGGCAGCCCCAGTTCACGCAGGGTCTTCAGCCGGTCCAAGTGGGCCAGCACATGCTTGGGCTTGGGTGGGCCCGGCGGCTGACGCAGCCAGATCAACCCACTGCCCTTGGTGCCTTCACGAATAGCCAGCAGTGCGTCGAGCGCTCGGCGGTGGTGATCGGTCAGGGGCGTTGTCAGCGCCTCATAGACCTGTCGCGTGCCGTGCGTCAGCGCTTCGCTGCACACCCGTTCGATTACGTAGAGCGCCGGCAGGATGATGCGTTGCTGCCGCAGCAGATCGACCAGCGCCTCGGCGAGCATGATACCCCGGTCGGTTTGCTTGGCCAGTTCGGCGAGTTGTTGCACGAAGTGCCGGTAATCAGCGGCCGCGAATGGTGTCAGGTTCAGCCATGCCTGCAATTCCAGCAGGTGCTCGCGTCTAGTCTCCGGGCGTTGCGCGTACTGTGGCCAGATGTTCGGCTCAATGTACAACTGGCTGCCGATGATATTCAGAAGGGATGCGGGAGGTCCCGCTTCACTGGGCAGGGCAAAGCCAGGATAGCGCAGGTAGCACAACTGCACTGCGAAGCCGAGACGGTTGTGATTTCCGCGCCGCTGACGTATCGCCGACAGGTCGGCCTCGGATAAGGTGTAGTGCCGGATCAGTTCATCGTCTGTCGTGGGGAATGCCAGCAAGGTGGCCCGCTCGGCGGGCGTCAACAGACTGCGGCGTGGCATGGTCAGTCGTTCGTTTTGAGGTACTGGTAGAGGGTTTCGCGGCTGATGCCGAACTCGCGGGCGAGCGGCGCCTTCTTTTCGCCGGCAGCGGCACGACGCCGCAGTTCGAGCACCCGATCTGGCGCGAGCGCCTTCTTGCGCCCCCTGTAGGCACCTCGCTGTTTGGCGAGCGAGATGCCCTCGCGTTGCCGCTCTCGGATCAAGGCGCGTTCAAACTCGGCGAACGCCCCCATCACCGACAGCATGAGGTTAGCCATTGGTGAATCCTCGCCGGTGAAGCTCAGGCTTTCCTTCACGAACTCGATACGCACGCCACGCTGGGTAAGGCTGTGCACCAGGCGACGCAGGTCGTCCAGATTGCGCGCCAGGCGGTCCATGCTGTGCACCACCACCGTATCGCCCTCGCGCACGAAGGCGAGGAGCGCGTCGAGCTGTGGCCGTCGAGTGTCCTTACCCGACGCCTTGTCGGTGAACACCTTGTCCACCTGAACGTGTTCGAGCTGCCGTTCCGGGTTCTGGTCGA
>NZ_WVUD01000007.1 GCF_009856865.1 Solidesulfovibrio aerotolerans
TTGAACTTGATGTCATGGCAATTTATGCCATTTTTTCAAAATTGATCGCCTAAGTGGAAAGGCATCATGAGCTTGCACCAGTTGTCGCTTTCAGGCGTCAAGCCTTTTCTTAGCCGGACAGTAATGGAATATACTCTAACAACATCTTTAAACACATATCGCCCTTCAGTCAAGATGAGCACAAAACATAATGCGTTCAGCTCAATACTTAACACCAAGCCTGTGATGTTCATATCGCAACAACCCGAACCATGGACCGATAAAACGCCAACGACACAGGTTAAACCCGTACGCCAAGCTCAAAGGCTCCAGACTTATGTGCCTATTATTCGGGAATAACACGGAGATGCCGCAGGAACGGCGCTAAGACACACCGTTGCGGCTGCGACCGACGCAATAAACCAGAGAATGCACGGGGAACCGTCGCGTCGGCCCGGCAGACTAAGCTGCAGGAGCGCTTGGCAAAAGCCAGGAATGGCAACCGGCCTGGCATCGCTGCCCACCGGCCTGACCGCACATCCTGTTAACCACCCTGGCCAAACAGCCGCTCCACGTCCTCCCGGCACACCGGCCGCGAGAACAGGAACCCTTGCCCGGCCTCACAGGCAAAGCCGTTTAAGACGTCGGACTGCGTCTCCAGTTCCACGCCCTCGGCCACCACGTCCAGGCCCAGACTGTGGGCCAAAGCCACCACCGCGCCCACGATCTTGCGGTTCTCGCTGCTCTCGATGTCGCTGACAAAGGCCCGGTCCACCTTGAGCGTGTCGATAGGGAAGCGTTGCAGATAGGACAGGGAGGAATAGCCTGTGCCGAAATCGTCCACCGAGAGGCGCACCCCCAGGGCTTTTAAGCGTTTTAGGCGCAGGATCGACACCTCGGGATTATCCATGATGACCGTTTCGGTGATCTCGAGCTTGAGTGCTCTGGGGTCCATGCCGGTGGCGCGCAACACCCGCTCCACATCCTCGACCAAGGTCGGCTGGGCCAACTGCTTGGCCGAGAGGTTCACACTCATGGACATGCTGCGCGTCTCCGGGAACCGCTCATGCCACGAGGCCATGGTCCGGCAGGCCTCGGCCAGCACCCACAGCCCAAGGGGCACAATGAGTCCGGTGTCCTCGGCCACGGGAATAAAATCATTGGGCGGAGCCACACCCTTGCCCGGCCGCCGCCAGCGCACCAGGGCCTCGAAGCCGGTCATGCGCCGGTCGCAAAGGGCCAGGATGGGCTGGTAGTCGAGGAAAAACTCGCCGCGTTTGAGGGCCGCCCGCAGATCGTTTTCCAGATCCATAAGCCGGATGGCGTCTTCCAGCATGCGGGTGTTGAAAACCTTGAAGCGGTTTCTCCCCTCGGCCTTGGCCCGATGCAGGGCGATATTGGCGTTTCGCAGCAGTTCCTCGGGCTTGTCGTAGCTGGCCGGGCTGACCACGATGCCCATGGAGGCCGTGATATGCACGTCGTGCCCGGACAGCGGAAAGACCAGGGCCATGGCGTCGCGCATGCGTTTGATGATGCGCACCACCTCGCGGTACGAACCGGTCTCCTCCAGGACCACCACAAACTCGTCGCCGCCCAGGCGGGACACGGTGTCGAGGCTGCGCACACAGTCGCGCAGCCGGCGGGACACGCATTCCAGCAAGCGGTCGCCAATGTGGTGGCCCAGGCTGTCGTTGACCAGTTTGAAGCGGTCGAGATCGAGAAAGATAACGGCGTACTGGTAGTTGTCCCGGCGTTTGGAACGCTCCAGCGCCTGCCGGATGCGGTCCAGGCACAGGCTGCGGTTGGGCAACCCGGTCAGGGGATCGTGAAAGGCCATGTGGGCGAGCTGGCTTTCCAACTGCTTGCGGTCGGTGATGTCGGTGACCAGACAGCCGGCCAGCCGCCGGGATTCATCCAGGCCCATGGGGAACAAGGACAGGAGCAGCGTCTTGTCTGCGCTGCCGAGGGTCACCGTGATTTCCTTTTTCACCGGCTCGTTCCAGGCAATGACCCGGGAAGCGTCCCGGCCCAGGGAAGCGGCCAGTTCCTTGGGCAGGGCGGCGTCCAGGGCGACGTCGGCCAGGGGTACATTGTCCAGGGCAAACATGCGCACACAGGCGGCATTGATCTGGCGCAGCTTATCCTCGCCGTCGATAATGCAAAAGCCTTCGGCCGAGGCGGTCAGATCGGTGTCGGGAAGCTCAAGACGCACCCCGGGGGTCTGGCAGGGCCGCACCTCAAGCAGCACATGCCCGGGCTCGTCACCGACCCCGGGCAGGGGCGCGGCGGTGACGGCGACCGGGAATTCGCCGCCTTCGGGGCGCAGGCAGCGCAGGCGGGCCCGGGCCGTTTCGCCGTTGCCGGCGGCGTCGAGGAGCGGGAGCAATATGGCGGCGTCGCGGGCGGCAAAGACCTCCTGGATGGGGCGGCCGCGAAAGGCTTCGGCGCAGGCGCCAAAAAGTCGGGCGGCGGCGGTATTGACGTCCCGGACCAGATTGCCGGCATCCAGCAGGGCCAGGGCCGTGGGGGCGGCGGCGAAAATCGCCCGGCTGCGCGCTTCGCTGCGGTGAAGGGCCTGTTCGGCTTTTTGACGGGCCAGGGTGCTTTCAATGGCCAGCAGCAGGGCCTGGCTGTCGATGGGCACGGCCAGACAGCAGCAGGGCACGGCCTTTTTGACCCGGGCCAGGATGTCGGGGCTGCTTGCAGGGGTAAGCAGGATGACCGGAATGCCGGGGCCTTCGCGCAGCAGCAGCGCAGCATCCACCCCGTCGCAGGCACCGTTTAAGCGCAGATCCACAATGGCCATGCCCGGCCGCTGGGTAGCCGCCGTTTCCAGGGCCTCGCGGCAACTGCCGACCGGACCCAGGGGTTGGTAGCCGTGCTCGCCGAGCAGCCGGGCCACGGTCGAAGCCGCAGCGCGATCCTGGTCCACGATGAGAATGCGGGGCTGCGTCATGATCCCCCCAAGTCGCCAGCGTCCCGGGGACGCCAGGCGTCGTCCTTCCTGTCAAGCGTAGGGAAAATACGCAAGAAAGTTGCTCGCTGCAATAATTACTTTGAGCACGAACGCAGCGCCGCAACGCGGCGGGAGGATCAGTTGGTGGGTACCCAGAGCTTGATGGTCGAACCTTTATCGCCCTGGCGCTGGATCATATGAAATTCATACCGGGCCATATCCGCCTCAAGGCGGAAAGTGGCCGTGCCGATATTGCCCCGCACAAAACTTTGAAACTTAAACGTCCCGCAGGATTCGTCCAGGGCCTTGCCGGCCGCGTCGAAGGGAGCCATGCAGATTTTAAGAAACGGCTGGGCCGCGTCGCCGGCAAACATGGTGTCCATGCTGCTGGGCGGCCGCTGCACCATCTCCGCCGTTATCATCACTTCCTTGTAGGGAACCTTTTGCAGGGTCACCTTGCCGCCGGTGTCAACATAGCGTTCCTCGAAACGTTCGCGCTCCTTGATGTCCGTGACCTTGACATAATCGTTGCGCAGTTCCTTGTAGCGGCCAAGGTCCAGGGACTGGCCGGCCACGGCCGGCACAGCGGCCAAAACCAGAAAAACGGCCAGGAAACGAATGACGGCGTGGGGCATGGGAGCGTCCTCGTACGACGGTCAGCCCGCGCGGCGGGGCGCGAGGGGAAAGATGGCGAGCTTTAAAAAATCGGTTTCGGTGATGATGCCGACCAGTTCTCCGTCGGCAACAACGGGCAGACAGCCGTATTTGTGGAAAATCATGGTTTCGGCCGCGGTGCGCAGGGGCGTATCCGGGGCCACGGTCACAACATCGGTGCGCATCACCTCACGCAGGGCCGTGCCCGCGTCCTTTTTGTGCTCCAGGGCCAGCAGATCGCGCTGGGTGACGATTCCGGCCAGGCGGCCGTCGGCGTCGAGCACCGGCACGTGGCGGATAAAAAGCTCCTGCATGGCGGCGACGGCGTCGGCCAGACAGTCTGTTTCCTTAAGGCAACGCAATTGGCTGGTCATCAGGTCGGCTACAAGCATGCCGGTATCTCCAGGCGGCGCCGCTGGCGGATGAAGCGCCTTGTTGTCAAATCCTTGCCGAATCGCTACCGCAAGTCAAGCCGGCGCGGGCATTCCGGCGCGATCTGACACTGGTCCTTGCCTCTAAACGCCGCCTTCCGTAGGATGGAGGATGGGGGGAACATATGCGCCTGCGGTGGAAATTCTTCTTTATTCTGCTGGCCTTCAGCCTGGTACCCATGGTCGTCCTGACAGGGATCAACCGCAAGCATGTGGAACGGCTTGGCCGGGCCATCGCGGCCGAGGGTCGCACGATCATGGAAGACGTGGTCAAAAACGAGCTGCGCCAGACCGCCGAGGACTTCTCCCTGGTCATGCGCCGCTCCAAAAGCGCCCTGGATTTCAGCCTGTCCATGCTGGCCATCGAGGCCGAACGCGCCCTGTTCGCGCCCCAGGCTCCGGTTGTCCCGTTGCCAGGGCCGCCGGACACCCCCCAGGCCGGTGTTGCCCGGCCCCTTTTAGCCAACGCCGGTTCCGGCCGGCTTGAACGCCTGGCCAGCCTGGCCCCGACCATGGCCCTGCTGCGCTCGGAACTCGGGGACATCGTGCACGCCGCCGCCGTCACCCTGGAGGACGGCACCGCCATCACCTTCCCCAACCGCCCCGACCTGCCCGCCGACTACGATCCCCGGCAGCGCCCCTGGTATCGGGCGGCCAAGGCCGCCGTTGATCCCCAAAACCCGGCCGCGCCCGGCGTCATCTGGAACGATGCCGCCGTGGATGCCGCCACGGGCCAGCTCACCCTGACCCTGTCGCGGCCGCTTCTCGCCCCCCACGGCCGCTTCATCGGCGTGGCCAGCCTGGACGTGCCCGTTGACCGCATCCTCCAGGGCCAGGAGATCGCCTCCCAATGGTCCCAGGCCATGCGCGCCTTCCTGGTGGCCCCGCAGTACGATCCGCACACCGGCCGGGCGTCCCTGGCTGTCTGGGCCAGACAGACCAACGGCGAACACGCCCGGGACTGGAAAAGCGCCGTCAATTTCGAGCGTCTGACCTCACCCGACACCGCCGCCCTCACCGCCCTGGTTGCGACCATGGAGCGCGACCGCTCCGGCGTGGCCGAGCTGGCCTACAACGGGGAACCGTCTTTCTGGGCCTTTTCCCGGCTGTTGCAGGGGGCCTCGCTGCTTATCATCGTGCCCAAAGCCATGCTGGCCCCCCTGGCCGAACAGACCAGCCAGGAAATCCTGGCCGCCACCGACCGCATTGTCGCCCTTTCGGGCGCGGCCATGGCCGTGGTGCTGTTCGCCGTGGTCCTGGCCGCCTTTTGCAGCACCAAGGCCTTCGTGCGCCCCTTGCTCAACATGATCGAGGCCTGGAAGCGGCTGGGCAGCGGCGACTTCAACGTGCGCCTGACAGATCGCGCCGGCGATGAGCGCCAGTCCCTCATTGACGCTTTCAACGAGACCGTGCCGGTCCTGGCCGATCATGTGCGTCTGCAACGCTCCCTGGAACTGGCCCAGGAGGTGCAACGCAATCTGCTTCCGGCCGCGCCACCGGCCATACCGGGCCTGGACGTGGCCGGGGCGTCGCTTTCCTGCGATGAGACCGGCGGGGATTATTTCGATTATCGGGCGGTGCGGCGCGGTGACGAGATCTGTCTGGACACGGCCGTGGGCGATGTCACCGGCCACGGCGTGCCCTCGGCCCTGCTCATGGCCACGGCCCGGGCCTTGCTGCTGGCCACCGAGGACAGCGAAACCCCGGCCCAGCGCGTGTGCCGGGCCAATCGCCTGCTGTGCTGCGACGTGGCCGACTCGGGCCGGTTCATGACCCTGCTCGCCATGGAAATCCGGCCGCAGCAAGGGGTCGCCCGCTATGTCCGGGCCGGGCACGATCCGGCGCTGTGCTACGATCCGATCCTGGACACCTTTACGGAATGGCCGGGCAACGGCCTGCCGCTGGGCATCGAGCCGGCTTATGCCTATGCCGAGCAGGGCATGCCCTTTGCCGGGGTGGGGCAAGTGCTGGTCCTTGGCACCGACGGCATCTGGGAAGCCCGCGATCCGGCCGGCGAGATGTATGGCAAGGCCCGGTTTCGGGAGGTGGTGCGCCGCAGTGCCGGGTTGCCGGCAGCGGGCATTGTGGCGGCGGTGCTGGCCGAGCTGGCCGCCTACCGGGGCGAGCGCCGCCAGGAAGACGACGTCACGCTGGTCGTGGTCAAACGCGTCTAAAGCTTTGGGCCGGGAGCCCTTTTCCATTCTAAGAGTGCCTCCGGCGGCCAAAGGGGTGACCCCTTTGGAATCCCTCATGGAAGGCAAGGGTTTATGCGGGCCAGGGTGTCGCGTGCCGCAACCCCTTTATAAACTTTTCCCGTCGGGGGGTCCGGGGGGATCATCCCCCCGGCCGCCGGAGGCATCTTCTGCCTTTTCTTCCCGCCTCCCCCATCAACTCCCACTCCTAGCGCCGGCTTCCAGCAGTGTCACCACGATGGCGCGGCGTCTGCCGATCTTTTCAGCGGCGGCCGTATTGGGCACGGCCACGTCGATGGTGCGGCGGTGGCGCTGGTGCATGGTATCTTCAATGGTGAAGATGCCCAGGCCTTCGATGTGGACCTTGTCGCCAAATCCCCAGCCCTGGCGCAGCAGATCGCGGGACACGGCCACGATGCCCGGTCGGATGCGGGTGCCGATGGCGGTGCCGGATTTCGTGCCCCGGCCGCCGTTTTCCCGGGGATCGGGGGTGTAGGCCGTGACCGTGGCGGCAATGCGCGATTTGGATGCATTGTTTCTATTAGAAACGTTTTTGTGTTTCGAAGCTTCGGCCGTGGCGGCAAAAAGAAGAACCGTAATGATGATTGCAATGACTCTCATGGAATGAACACCTCCATGCAGTGTTTCAAGCGTTGACCGATACGGAAAAACCACCGGTCAGGTTATCCCGGAAGCATGATCCTGAATGCGGCGGTCATGGATCGATGGGTGGTTGGCGATGGGAAGAATACTCTCGGAGATGGATCGAGCCGCGAGGGTGATACGGAGGATTCTTGCGCCGTTGTGAGGGGCGCTTCCTAGTAAAGGCACTGCGGGATGTCAACCCGAAAAGGGCTGTTTCAGCCTATCTGAAATTTTATTTAATAGTCCGGTTAATTCATTACAATACAGCATGATAGCGCCTAAAATCAGCCATTTTCCCAGTTTCGCGAGCACTTTTTTTCATACTGCGACAGTCTGACTTGCCCGGCCAATAACCAGTAATTTCAGGGGGTGCGGCTGCTCGCGCCTGCCCCTTGCGCCAAGGGCGGCTCCCGGCTACGGTAGAAGACCGCGCCCGGCAGCCGTTTCGACCGTGCGCCGAAGGAATCGCCCCATGACCATAACCCGCGCCACCCCTGTCCTTATGGTTGAAGACGTCAGCCGCACCGTGGCCTTTTACCGCGATATCCTGGGCTTTGCCTTTGTCGTCGGCGTTGTCGAAGGCACCCGCACGAGCGTGACCCAGTGGCCCGCCCCCGGCCCGCTGGCTTTTGCCCTGGTGGAAAGCGGACTGGCCCGGCTCATGTTCGAGACCCGCTCCGCCATGGCCGCCGAACTCCCCAGGTTCGCCGAAACAAAAATCGGCGGCTCCCTGTCCCTCTACCTGGACTGCGACGACCTCGACGGACTCTACGCCCGCATAAGCGAACACGCGCCTTTCATCAAAGCGCCCCATACAACCTTCTACGGCACGCGCGAATGCAGCATCAAAGACGTAAACGGCTACGTCTTAACCTTCGCCGAACGCGCCCCAACACCACCAACCCCGGAGACGCCCGCATGACCCTGTCTGCCGAACTGTTCGCCAAGGCCCAAAAATTCATCCCCGGCGGCGTCAACAGCCCTGTGCGCGCCTGCCGCAGCGTGGGCTGCGACCCGATTTTCATTGACTCCGCCGCCGGCTCCAAAATGACCACCGTCGAAGGCCGGGAGATGCTCGACTATGTCATGTCCTGGGGGCCGATGCTGCTCGGGCATGGCGATCCCGACGTCACCGCCGCCATCCGGGCCGCTGTGGAGAAAGGCGTCAGCTACGGCGCGCCGTGTGCCGGCGAAGTAGCCCTGGCCGAGGCCGTGGCCGAGGCCGTGCCCGGCATCGACATGGTGCGCATGGTCAATTCCGGCACCGAAGCCACCATGAGCGCCGTGCGTCTGGCCCGGGGCTACACCGGCAAGTCCCTGATCGTGAAGTTCGAGGGCTGCTACCACGGCCACTCCGACGGCTTCCTGGCCGCTGCCGGCTCGGGGCTGGCCACCTTCTGCATCCCCGGCACCCCGGGCGTGCCGGCCGACACCGTGCGCCACACCCTGCTCGCCCCCTACAACGACCTGGACGCCGTCAAGGCGCTGTTTGAGGCCCGCCCGGACATCGCCGCCGTCATCGTCGAACCCGTGGCCGGCAACATGGGCCTCGTTTTGCCCAAGCCCGGTTTTCTCGAAGGCCTGCGCGAACTGACCAGCGCCCACGGCGCGCTCCTTATCTTCGACGAGGTCATCACCGGCTTTCGTCTGGCCTACGGCGGTGCCCAGAGCGTCTACGGCATCGACCCGGATCTGACCTGTCTGGGCAAAATCATCGGCGGCGGCCTGCCTGTGGGGGCCTACGGCGGCAAACGCCACATCATGGAACGCATCGCCCCCTGCGGCGACGTCTATCAGGCCGGCACGCTGTCCGGGAATCCGCTGGCCATGGCCGCCGGTCTGGCTACGCTGAATAAGTTAAAGACCTCTGACTACGCCGGCCTCACCGAACGCACCACGGCCCTGGCCGAAGAGATGGCCGCCATTTTGCGGGAAAAGGGCGCGCCGGTGACGCTGACCCGGGTGGCCTCGCTGTTTACGCTCTTTTTCTGCGACGGACCGGTCACCAACTTCGACGAAGCCAAAAAGGGCGACGCCGCCCGCTACGCCAGCTTCTACCAGCAGATGCGCGCAGCCGGCATCATCCTGGCCCCCTCGGCCTACGAATGCGCCTTCACCTCGTTTGCCCACTCGGCCGACGACTACGCCCGCACCCTCGACGCCGTGCGTGGGGTGCAATTTTAAATAATCGGGGCGCTGCCCCGGCCCCGCCGGGGGGGATCATCCCCCCCGGACCCCCTGGAAGGGGGGATGCTGGCGCGCAATGCGGGGCCGAAACCGCCGGCCCGAGTTGCCGCGTTTCAGCCCGACGCCCTGGAAATCACCCCGGTGCGCTCCCTTTGTTCTCTCCGCTGCTTGAGACTTTTGACGTCAGCTTTCGCGAACCCAAAACGCCTGCCGGGGAGTGCCCCATGTCCGAAGAACTGTTTGCCGACGGCATCCTGGGCGTCGGTTACGGCAAAGGTGCCGTGCGCATTGATTTTTTCACCCTGTCCGCCGATGCCGTGGATGCCAAGGGGCAGCCGGCCAAGGAACGCCGCCAACGCGTCGTCATGACCACCGAAGGTTTTGTGGAGGCCTTTGCCCTGCTGGCCGGCGTCATGGACAAGCTGCAGGCCCAGGGCGTTGTGCGCCGCCAAGCTGCCCCCGCCCCGGCCAGCCCGGGGACGCCCGGCCGAACCGACGCGCCCAAAGCCGACGAGGCCTGTCCCAACCCCAATTTCTAGCCGCCACCCGGCCATTCGCGGCGGCAGGCTGCGACGGCAGGCCTTGACAGGCCGCAGGCCTGTGCGTTCAATGCCCCAAGCTTGCAGGCAGGCGATAACGGTGCGGTGAGGGGGAAAGCGGCATGGAAGAGCGCGAGATCACCATTTCCGAACGGGTGCTGGGGCTTTTACGCCGCATGCCCGCCTTTTCCGGCCTGGGCGATGACCAGATTGCCGATCTTTTCGCGGACAAAGGCCTGCGCCACCGGGAATACCGGGCCGGCGAGACCATCATCCGCGAGGGCGACCACGACACCTGGGTCTATTACCTCATCTCCGGTCAGGCCCGGGTGCTGGCCCAGGAAGCCGAGGTGGCGCGGCTGACCAACTACGGCGAGATTTTCGGTGAGATGGGACCGCTGCGCGGCAAACCGCGCAACGCCTCGGTTGTGGCCCACTCCAAAGTCACCAGTTTCGCCATCGATCTTTCCATCCTCGACCGCATGCCGCCGGGCGAACGCAAACAAGCCTGCCGGCTTTTCGAAGAAGTCATCAGCGACGTGGTCCACGACCGCCTGGCCCGGGCCAACCTCGACGCCGCCGCCCTTCGCCGCGACCTGGACATGGCCGCCTCGGCCCTGGCCGGCGTCACGGCCCGGGTGCGCGAACTGGAACGCCGCGTCCTCGACCTCACCCGCGAGAATCAGGATTTACGCTGTAAAGTACCGGAATAAGAGAAGATAAGACAAGAAAAGAGAAGAGAAGAAAGCAGGGCGCTGCCCTGCACCCGCCGGGGGGGATGATCCCCCCCGGACCCCCTCGACTTGGAGGGGGTAAGCTGGGCCGGGTGTGGCGGCGGGCGGGAGTTGCTTGCAGGAGTAGGCACGGGAGCCAGCAGACTGAGATGACGATTTTTTTTGCACCGGCATGGTTGACCGAACACAACTCTTACCGGGTCGTGGCCCGGGCTGAAGCCTGCGCTTTTCCCCAAACAGCAGACGAATTGATTGTTGCTTTGCAGGAGTCTGTTGGAGAGCGCACCGTGCTGCTCGGCCACGGCTGCAACGTCATACTTTCGCGCAATCATTACGATGCTGCGACACGCTTTGTCAGCACCAAACACGTTGACGCGGCTGTTGTCGTTGCGGATGATCTTGTCAAGGCCGGGGCTGGCGCGCGACTGCGCGACGTCTGCCGGGCCGCCGCCAGGGCCGGGCTGACCGGCCTGGAGCGGCTGTGGGACATCCCCGGCAGTGTCGGCGGCGCGGCGTATATGAACGCCGGGGCCTACGGCGCGTCGTTTTACGATGTGGTGGAATCAGTAAAGGTCTATTTCCCAGGAACGGGCGCGATAGCAGACCTCGCGCGGGAGCAATGCCGCCCGGCCTACCGCCTGACCGCCTTCCAGGGCACGGACGCCGTGATTTTAGGCGTCACCCTGCGCCTGCCCCCGGCCGCTGCTCCGGCGGCCGGGCTGCTCGAAATGGGCCGCATCGGCAAACTGCGCCGCTCCAAACTGCCGTATCATCTGCCGAGCGCCGGCAGCGTCTTTCGCCGCCCGCAAGGTGCCCCGCCCGTGGGCCAGATCATGGAAGAAGCCGGCTTGAAAGGCTTTACCCTCGGTGGCGCACAGATTTCCCAACGCCACGCCGGCATCATCGTCAACGCCAACGGCGCTACCGGAAGTGATATTCTGGGTGTTGTGGAAGTGATGCGGCAGGCGGCGCGGGAGCGCTATGGGGTGGAGTTGGTGTTGGAGCAGGTGGTTCTGTAAAAACACCGGGACAGGCATTTAATTTGCATGATAACGAAAACCACCCTACGGCAGGAGGTTTTTGCCCATGTCAGACACGTCCTATCGCCTTGACATTGCCTCCGTGAAACCCTTGGCCGCCACGGTCAAAGCCGTGCCGCTTGCCGAAGCGCCCGAAGACCTTTTTCAAATGGTCATGGCAGCGAAGCAGGACATGCTGCAACTGCAATATTCCCAGGCACCAGACACTGCAAACAATCCAACGTACGCGCCGTATGCTACTGTTGTCGTCAATGGCAAAGTGGTCGCGAAAATCGATAATCACGGATTCGTGGAGACAACCAACGCAATGCACGCGTCGTGTGTCGACGCCATCAAGGCGGCGGACGCAGAGTCGAGTGTTTTGAGCGGCCCTGAGCTCGCCCAAGCCCGCGCCAGGAGAATTGCCGAGGCCGTGAACGGCACGATCAACAAGGCTCCAACAGCGATGTCGCAGCGCGCCTTTGACGCAACGCCCCAACCCAAAATGACGTTCAATTACGAGGCCATGCAGCGTGACCCTGAGTATGCGGCCATCGAACAACTCAAGAAAGCCCACGCCGCTTTTCTCGCCCAGCATATGGAGCCACAAAACAGCGCTGCGTAAAAGGCTCGCCTGAACACGTTGCAACGCCGCCATGCGCGCGACGCGGCCGGCTAGCGCGCGCATCTCCACCCGGGCAGGACGGCGTAATTTGTTACGGACGAACGAGCCACTCCCCCCACGCGGCCCGTGCGCGCTCGGGGTAGGCCAGCTTCCGGTTGGCCTTTTTCATGCGCTCTTCCAGCGGCGGCGTCAGGCCGAAATTGACGTTGCTCGGCTGGAATTTCTTGGTCGGCGTACGCAAGTGATTCAAAAGCGCCCCCAGCGAGGTGACTTGCGGCGGCGGGGCAATGTCCACGCCCCTGGCGATCTTGGCCCCAAGCTGGGTGCCCAGCCACAGGCCGCAGGCCGCCGACTCCACATAGCCTTCCACGCCCGTGATCTGGCCGGCCAGATACACGCCAGGGCGGGCCACAAGCTCCAAACGCTCGGTTAACACTTTGGGCGCATTGACAAACGTGTTGCGGTGGATGCTGCCCAGACGCGTAAATTCCGCCGCATGCAGCGCCGGGATGAGCCGAAACACCCGCTCCTGCTCGCCGTAGGCCAGCTTGGTCTGGAAACCGACCAGATTCAGCGTGCTGCGCTCCTTATTTTCCGGGCGCAACTGCACCACCGCATACGGCCAGCGGTCCGTGCGCGGATCGGTCAGCCCCACCGGCTTCATGGGGCCAAAGGTCAAGGTGCGCTCGCCGCGCTCGGCCATGGTCTCGATGGGCAGACAACCCTCGAAATGCAGCTCCTTCTCAAACTCCCGGCTCGGCACTTTGCGCGCGGCCAAAAGTTCGGTCAGAAACACCATGTATTCGTCCTTGGTCAGCGGACAGTTCAGATAATCGCCTTCCCCTTCCTGCCAGCGCGAAGCCCAAAAGGCCTTGTCCATGTCCACGGAATCGGTGGCTACGATAGGCGCAATGGCGTCGTAAAAATAGAGGCCCTCACCACCAATGGTTTCCAAAAGACTGGCCGCCATGCGCTCGGAAGCCAGCGGCCCAGCCGCCACGACGACCGCTTCAAATCCGGCCAGGGCCGGATCGGCCAGCCCCATGATCTCGCGGCGAACAAGCGTCACCAACGGCTCGGCCTCGATGCGCGCCGTCATGGCGGCGCTGAAAAGGTCGCGGTCAACGGCCAAGGCCTTGCCCGCCGGCACCGCCGTCTCCCGGGCTGCGGCAATGACCGCGCTGCCAAGCTCGGCCATCTCGACCTTAAGCAGTCCAACCGCCGTCACCGGCTCATCGGAACGCAGCGAATTGGAACACACCAGCTCCGCCAACCCCGGCAGCAAATGGGCCGGGGAATACAGCGCCGGCTTGCACTCAAAAATCGTCGAAGGGACGCCCGCCCGGGCCAAAGCAAGAGCGCATTCACAACCAGCCAAACCGCCGCCGATGATTGCAAGAGACATATATTTCACTCCGAGAATGTCGGGAGGAACCCCTTTTTGAAAAAAGGGGTTCCTCCCCACGCCCCTTCTTCCCAAAAATTTTTAAGGGGGGCTGTTATAAACTGTTCTGTTGTCGTGGTGTCGCATTGCGTCCGGCTTCGGCGGCCATGGGCACCAGGATATCGGGGCCTGGTGCGGCCGCACCAAATCCGGAGCGCTCGCTGCCAGCGGCCGGGTCAAAGGGAAGTCCGCAGGCGTCGGCCACGGCCTTCAGGCAGACAAGGGCTGTCTGCATGGGCGGCCAAACCGTTTCGGCGCAAGGTTGGCGGGCAGCGGAAACCGGCCGCGCCGGCATCCGGCGTTTCAATTAGGTGAAATCCGCCCGCCGGGCAAGACCAGTGCGTCGGCGGCCTTGTCCTTTGCCTGCCGGGGGCGTAGATGATGGGGAATCAGGAACCCATAACCCAAATAGCGGAGCACAGACGTATGAACGTGCTGATCGTGTATTACTCGCTTTACGGTCATATCGCGACCATGGCCCAGGCCGTGGCCGAAGGCGTGCATCAGGTTCCGGGCATGACCGCCACCCTGCGCCGCGTGCCCGAGACGCTGCCGGACGAGGTCATTGCCAAAATGGGTGGCACCGAGGCCCAGAAAGCCCAGTCCCATGTGCCGGTCTGCACCCTGGAGGAACTGGAGGCGGCCGACGCCATCGTCTTTGGGACGCCGACCCGGTTTGGCAACATGTGCGGCCAGTTGCGCCAGTTTCTCGACGCCACCGGCTCCATCTGGCAACGCGGCGGTCTGGTCGGCAAACCCGGTGGCGTTTTTTGCTCCACAGCCACCCAGCACGGCGGCCAGGAAACAACGCTCATGGCCTCCATCCAGACCCTGCTCCACCACGGCATGGTGGTGGTCGGACTGCCCTACGCCTTTGCCGGCCAGATGCGCCTGGATGAAATCACGGGTGGTTCGCCCTACGGCGCAACCACCATCGCCGGCGGCGACGGCTCGCGCCGGCCCAGCGAAAACGAACTGGACGCGGCGCGCTTTCAGGGCAACCACATCGCCGCCATCACCCAAAAGCTTGGGGCCTGAGGCCCCGGCTTGAGGCACCGGCCCGAAGCCGCCGTCCGGCTTCGGGCCGGGCCGGCCTGGACACGGCCCGACCCCGGCCCGGGGCTTGGCACGGCTGCTGTACCGACGAGCATTTGTCGTGAAAAAAAGAACAATCGGTCCTGGCCCTGGCAGCCAGCCCTTTACACCCAATCGGAAAACCGTCATCTTTCCGGATATCCGCAGCGACACTGCTGCTTTCTGGAGATGAAGTGAGCACCCCGCATCCTACAATTCCCTGCCAGGACGAGTCGTCCGTCGAAAACGGCCTGGACGGTCGCGCTCCGCGCCTGCTTATCGTTGAAGACGAACGTGTGGTGGCGCTTGACCTCAAAGGCATTTTGCGTCGGCTGGGGTACATCCAGGCCGGCGTCACGGCTTCCGGTGCCGAAGCGGTGGAATTGTGCGCGTCCCTCAAGCCCGATCTGGTGCTCATGGACATCTTCCTCTCGGGGGCCATGGACGGCGTTGAAGCCGCCTGCGTCATCCAGACCGAATGCGATGTCCCGGTTATCTTTCTCACGTCCCACACCGATCAGGTCACGCTGCAACGGGCCAAACGCACGGCCCCGTACGGGTACGTGCTCAAACCCGTGGACGAGGACTGGCTGCGAACGGCTGTGGAGGTGGCGCTGTTCAAACACCACACCGAACGCAAGCTGCGCCAAAGCGAACGGCACTACCGCGAGCTGTTCAGCGGCATGTTAAACGCCTTTTTGCTGCTGGAGTTGCTCCCGGCCCCGAACCAGGATTTCCGCATTCTCGCGGCCAACCCGGCTTTTGAACGCGTCACCGGTCTGGCCTGCGCCACGGTCGTTGGCCGCACCCTGCGCGAGGCCCTGCCCGGCATTGAACCGTTTTGGCTCGACACCCTGAGCACCACGGCCGTTTCGGGACGCCCGACCCGCTTTGAGAACTATCTGGGCGATCTGAATATGTATTTTCTGGCCCAGGCCTACTGTCCCCAGCCCGGCCAGGTGGCCGTGGCCCTGGAAGACGTCACCGAGCGCAAACGCGGCGAGGAACGGCTGCGCTACCGCACCTTCCACGACGCCCTGACCGGCCTGCCCAACCGGGCCTTGTGCCTGGACCGCATCGCCCGGGCCATCGAACGGGCCAAACGCCGGTCCAACTACATTTACGCCCTGATTTTTCTGGATCTGGACCGCTTCAAGCTCGTCAACGACAGCCTGGGCCATCTGGCCGGGGACGGCTTGCTGCGCCGGGTGGCCGAACGGCTGCGCCGCGAGGTGCGCCAGCTCGACACCGTGGCCCGGGTGGGCGGCGACGAATTCGTCGTGCTGCTGGAAGAGATCGCCTCGCCCGGCGATGCCTTGCGCATTGTCAAAACCGTGCGCGAACGCCTGCGCATCCCGTTTACCGTGGAAGGACGCCAGATCTACATCACGGCCAGCCTGGGCGTGGTCCTTGGCCCGGCCGATTACGACCGGCCCGAGGAACTGCTGCAAAACGCCGCCATCGCCATGGGCAGCGCCCGGGTGGCTGGCTGCGGCCGGGTGCGGGTTTTCGACTGGTCCATGCGGGAGCGGGCCGAGCGGGTCATGGACCTGGAAACCAACATGCGCCTGGGCCTGGAGCGCGGCGAATTCATCCTCTACTACCAGCCCATTTTCGATCTGGCCACCTTGGTGCCGCGCGGCGTCGAGGCTCTGGTGCGTTGGCGTCGGGCAGACGGCGAACTGGTTTCCCCGGCCGAATTTATCCCGGCTGCCGAGCAAAGCGGGCTCATCATTCCCCTGGGAGCTCTTGTGCTGGCCGAAGCCTGCCGGGCCTTGACCCGCTGGCGCGCGGGCACGCTCGCCGACCGGTCGTTTTTCATGGCCGTCAACCTGTCGGCCCGCCAGTTCACCCAGCCGGATCTGGTCAAACAGGTCATTACCGCCCTGCGCCGGGAAAATATGGCTGCCGGCGATCTCAAGCTGGAGATCACCGAAAGCATCCTCATGGAGCATCCCGAATCGGCCATGCTCAAACTGCGCGGCCTGCGGGAACTCGGCGTCGGCATCGGCATAGACGATTTTGGCACCGGCTATTCGTCCTTGTCCTATCTGCAACGTTTCCCCATCGACACGCTCAAAGTGGACCGCAGCTTTGTCTCGGGCATGGAGGAGCAAGGCAACCGGGTCATTGTCCGGTCGGTGGTCAGTCTGGCCCACAACCTGGGCTACGACGTGGTGGCCGAGGGCATCGAGACAACAGCCCAGTTGGACGAACTGGCCGGCCTTGGCTGCGACCTGGGCCAGGGTTTTCTCTACGCCCGGCCCATGGACGAGAGCGCCCTGCTCGGTCTTTTGGGCCAGCATTTCGGGCCGGACGCGCCGCAGCACCTCAAGACGGATTGCGTCTGATCCCGGGCTGAGCCTGCTCCCGGGGCGTTGCCGGCCGCACCCGCGGCCTGGCACTCGCAACGCTTTTACTTTCCCGGGTCATCTGCTCCGGGCGCGTTGCCGGCCGCACCCGGTTGCCAGCCCGGCCGGCAACGGCTACCTAAGGCACATGGCTCACGGTTTTCGACGCGTCGCACTCTCCGGTATTCTCCTGCGCCTGCTGGCTGTGGCCCTGCTCGGCCTGTTCCTGGGCGGTTGCGCGGCCAAAGCTTCCATCCCGCGCTCGACAAACCGCACGCCGGCCACCCTGCGCCCCTATACCATCAAGGGCGTGACCTATGTCCCGCTCCATTCGGCCAAGGGCTACCGCGAAGACGGCATCGCCTCCTGGTACGGGCCGGGCTTTCACGGCCACACCACCTCGTGCGGCGAAATTTACGACCAGTACAAGCTGACCTGCGCCCACAAGCTGTTGCCCATGCACACCATGGTGCGGGTGACCAATCTGGAGAACGGGCGCAGTCTGGTGCTGCGGGTCAACGACCGGGGGCCGTTCGTGGCCGGGCGGATTGTCGATCTGTCCCAGGCCGGGGCCAAGGAGCTTGGGGTCCATGCCAAGGGCACGGCCCGGGTGCGGCTGGAGATTGAAGGCGAGGTGCCGGGAGTTGCGCCCGGGGGCGAGCTGCCCGGACCATTTTACGTGCAGGTGGGAGCGTTTGCCCGTGTGGGCAATGCCGAGAAGCTGTTGGGGCGGTTGCGCTCGGCCGGCTATGCCGGTTCACGCCTCCAGTTTCGCGAGATCGACGGAGTGGGCCTGCATCAGGTCCACGCCGGGGTTTTCCCCAGCACGGCAGCGGCCGAGGAAGCCCGGCTGCGCCTGGGGTCCGTCTTTGCCGGAGCCTTTGTCATCGCCCAATGAGGCGGGGGGTGCCACCCGGCCGGCCGGCACCCCAAGGCCGCGACGCGACCAAGACCGCCATACCGCTGCCGTCCCACACGCCACAGCACCCCGGGCCACAGTTGCGCTGGAAGCAGAGCGTTCAGCCCAGGCCGACGTATCGCCGTGCCGCCGCAGCCTGCAGGCGGCTGGCGCGGCTACAGCACTTCGTCGGGATTAAGCTCGGCCCGAAACTTGCGCGACAGCCGAAAAACCACCACCTTGCGCGGCGGCAGCATGATGGAAGCGTTGGTCTGGGGATTGCGCCCCTTGCGGGCCTTTTTGTCGTAGGATTCAAACTTTCCAAAACCGCTGACCAACAGCGAATTGTCCCGTTTGATGGAGTCCTTCATAAGCTCCAGCAGATGATCCACGAGCACCTTGACCTCGGCCCGGTTGCGCTCGGTCTTTTCATAGATGTAATCAACGATGTCGGCCTTGGTGAGGGTTTTCCCATTCATGGCATTCTCCGGCGCGTTACGTTTGGGACACGGGGCAAAACGTCAAGCCTTCCTGGCGTCTTACCGAGATTGGTAGCACACATATGATTGTTCGTACATTATTTCAAGGCAGACAGCGCACACCGTACCGATTCGGCCACGGCAGCCATGGCCGCGGCATCGGCATAGGGCGCGCCCGGCCACAGGGCCAAACCGTCCCCGTCCCGGCGCGGGATAAGATGGACATGGGCGTGAAACACCACCTGCCCGGCGCTGACGCCATTATTTTGCTGCACGTTAAGCCCGGTCGCGCCAAGGGCCGTCATCACGGCCCGGCCCACCAGCTTCTGGGCGGCCAGCAAGGCGGCACCCAGGGCGTCGGGCAGGTCGAACAGGTCGGCGCAATGGAGCTTGGGGATGACCAGGGCATGGCCCGGTGCCACCGGGGCGATATCGAGAAAAGCCAACACCTGCCCGTCTTCGTAGAGCTTGGCGCAGGGGATTTCACCCGTGACAATTTTGCAAAAGATACAGTCCGCAGTGTGCATATCGAGTGCTGTCTCCGGATCAGCGCAGGGCGCGGTTACGCACAACCGGCCCCACACGGCATGGGCCGGGCAAATGCATTGACGCCACTTATAGTAGAGGAAAGGCATTTTTTCAAGAGGTTTAGGAGAAAATAATGTCCCCCCTGCCGCCTTCGCCCAATCTTTGCCAAAATGACACCTCGAAAACCGATGCGAACGGACGTTTTTTTCGACATCCCGAGCCGGAAAAACCCCGCACGCGCATCTGGCCGGTGTTTCTCAGCTTTAAGGGCTGCCCGGGCCGCTGCGTCTTTTGCGCCCAGCCTGTGCAATCCGGCACCAGGCCGCAACCCCTGGAAGCGACCCTGGACGCCCTGGAGCGCGATCTGGCGGCAGCGGTCCGGGACGGCCGGGGACCATACGAACTGGCCTTTTACGGCGGAGTGTTCACCGCCCTGCCCGAACCCTGGCCGGCCCGCTTTCTGGCCGCTGCGGCGCGCTTTCGCCAGGCCGGGGTGATCAGCCGGGTGCGCTGCTCCACCCGCCCCGACGCCTGCTCCCCGCCGCTGTTGGCCCAACTGGCCGACCAGGGCCTGTCCCTGGTCGAAATCGGCGTCCAGACCTTTGACGACGCCGTGCTGGCAGCCAGCGGCCGGGGCCACGACGCCGCCGCCAGCCGCCGCGCCGCCCGCCAGATCATCGAAGCCGGCCTTGGGCTTGGCGTGCAACTGCTGCCCGGCCTGCCCGGCCACGAGCCGGCAACCCTGGCCCGGGACGTGGCCGAGACGTGCGCCCTGGCCCCGGAGATCGTGCGCCTGCACCCTTGTCTGGTGGTGGACGGCACGCCGTTGGCCGCGCTCTACCGGGCCGGCGGCTTTTCGCCCTGGCCCCTGGAAACGACGCTTGACGCCCTGGCCGCAGCCGTTTTGCCCTTGTGGCAGGCCGGCATCCGGGTGGCCCGGCTGGGCCTGGCCCCGGAACCCGGCCTCGAAGCGGCGGTGCTGGCCGGGCCGCGCCATCCGGCCCTGGGGGCGCGGGTGCGGGCCAGAGCGCTCTTGGCGCTCATTGCTGCCGAAGTCCGCGCCCTGGGGTGCGCCCCGGCCGGCTTGGCTGCGCCCAGACGCTTTGCCGGAGAACTCTTTGGCCATGCCGGCGAACTGCTTCAGGCCTATGCCGACCTGGGCCTGCCCAGGGCAGGCGTGCGCTTTTGCGACCGGGAGGATTTCCATCTCCGGGTGCAAGCTGTTTGACTTGGGGCGCGCTCTCGTGCCACATCTGGGAAACAGGGACGCTGCGTCCCACAACCCGTAAACCTCTGCCTGGTGAACGATCATGAAGCGATTCCTTGCCGCCCTGGTCTGCTCCGTCTGCCTCGCCGGCCTCATCTGTCTCACCGGGGCCGTCCCGGCCTCGGCCGAAGCGCCCAACATGCGACAAAGCATCAACTACTTCATGAATTATTTCAATGAAGCGGTTGTCCAGGCCATTAAGATCAAAGAATATGAGGAGCAGCAGGGGATTGCCGCGAAACACCCCTTTACCGACGAATTCGTCTTTTTCCAGGATTTAAACAGCCGCATTGAAAAAAGCCTGGGGCTGGCGCTCAACCTGTGCGATCTTTACTTTATCTATAATAAAACCACGTATTGCTTCACCAAAGACGAGAAAAACTACCTCTTTGACCGCCTCGACAATATCACGGAGGCTCTGCAAAAAATCCGGGACGCCCCCTATCCCCCCACTGCCAATCTGCTGGAAAACAAATCCTCGGTCCCGGCCAAACAGCTGGCGGAATTTAACGAACGCATCGACATGTTGCGCGCCTTCATCAAATCATCCCTGATCGTGTTCCAACGCTAACGGCCGCTGCCGCAAGTGCGCCCACCACAGCAGCCCTGCCTCGGTCCGCTGTTGTCGTTGGCCAGGGCACAGGGAAGACACCGGCCTGCGCCCCTGGCCAACGACGGCTGCGGGCCGCGCTACCTCCGAGCAGCCACCCATGCCCAACGCCCTGCCCCGTCCACACCGCCCGCCTGCTTCGCTCCACCCCCCGGGCGACGCCCCCCGGGCCGTCATAGCCCGTACCGCCCTGACCATGGTCCCCGGGGCCGCGCCACTGGATGACGCCGCCGTCATTCTGGCCGGCCGGCGCGTGCTCGACATCGGCCCCAGACGCTTGGTGTTGCGCGGCTTTTGCGGTCCAACCACCGACCTTGGCGCACAAGCCGTCCTGGTCCCGGGGCTTCTCAACGCCCACAGCCATCTGGAACTGTCCCATCTGGGCGCTCACTCCCCCAGCGGGGCCGGCTTTTGCGCCTGGGTCGCATGGCTTATGGGCCAAAACCTCCACGCCCTTTCCCCTGCCGCCCTCAATGCCGCCGTGGCCGAAACAGCCGGGTGCGGCGTGGCCGCCGTCATCGACATCGGCAGCCGGGCCGGACCGGCCGTGGCCGCCGCCCTGGGCCGGGCCGGCCTGCAAGGGTTGGTCTGCCACGAATTTCTCGGCTGGCGCTCTCTCGCCGCCACAGGCGTTCCCCCGGCCCTGGACGCAGCTGTCGGGGATGGACTGGCCGCGACCGTCAGCGGCCATGCCCTCTATTCCACCAGCCCCGACAATCTGCGCCAAGGCCAAGCCCTCTGCCGGGCCCGGGGCACGCCTTTTAGCCTGCATCTGGCCGAACATCCGGGCGAAGTGGAACTTTTTGCCAGCGGCACGGGGGAATTCGCCGCGCTGTTGCGCGGGCGGCTGCTCCCCAAGGGCTGGCGCGCTCCGGGCCGCACGCCGACAGCCGAAGCCCTGGCCCAAGGCCTGCTCGGACCGGACACCCTGGCCGTGCATGCCGTGCATCTGAGCGCCACGGATGTGGCCCTTTTGGCAAACTCCGGTGCCACGGTGTGCCTGTGTCCGCGCAGCAACGCCCGCATTGGCGTGGGTGTGGCCGATGTCGCGGCCCTGGTGGCTGCCGGCGTGCCCCTGGCCCTTGGCACGGACTCTCTGGCCTCCAATGACGATCTTGACCTTTGGAACGAGGTGCGCGCCCTGCTCGCCGTCCATCCCGGCCTGCCTGGGTCGGTGGTCCTTGATGCGCTAACGACCACCCCGGCCCGGCTGCTGGGAAGGGCACACGACCTGGGCAGGCTGGTTCCCGGGGCTGTGGGCGGGGTCGCCGTCATCCCGCCCGATCTGGCCGAGGCCTTGGACCTGGGCAGCCCAGGCCGGGGCTAAGCCAGCGCGTCTTGCCTCGTACGGCCCGCGTCCTGCCGCGTCAGGTTTCGCCCCACCTCGTCCTGCTTTGTCAGGCCTCGCCACCTTCGTCAGGCCCAGGCATCCGGGCGCTGTTGCGCTCCGGAGCATTTCACCTTGAATTATCGCAGCAAAACACGTATTGTTTAAGCAAGATTTTCCCCAGCCGGTCACGCCCAGGACACTTTCCGGCCTTAGTCTTCAGCGCAACCAAGGCCCATAACCGCCCGGCTTTTTGGACACCAATCCATGACCTCCGACACCGATTCGAACTACGCCGTCGCCCGGCATCCCATCTACCATGTGGACGGCGATGTCTTTGGCTACGAACTGCTTTATCGCACTGTGGGCGGGGGCAATGTCGCCACGTTCCCCTCCGACGCCGAGGCCACCCTGGCTGTCCTGGCCAACGGCATCCATGCCATTTCCCAGGATATCCCCCGGGATAAACGCATCTTTATCAATTTTTCCACGGTCATTTTGGCAGCCGGCCACCACCGGTTTCTCGACCCGGCCCGCTACGTCCTTGAAGTGCTGGAACATGTGACCTGCGACGCGGCCTTTGTCGAACTGGTGCGCGGCATCCGCGAGGCCGGATACGTTCTGGCCCTGGACGACTACGTGGGCCAGGCGAGCTTCGACCCGATCCTGCCGTATATGACCTTTATCAAGCTGGATCTGCTGGCCCTGCGCGACGATCCGGTCCATATGGCGGCGGTGGCGGACCGCTGTCTGGCTCTTGGCAAGACCGTTCTGGCCGAGAAAGTGGAAACGGCTGCGGATATTGCCTGGTGCCGCGACCGGGGCATTCCCCTGGCCCAGGGCTTTTACTACAGCCGCCCGCAGGTGGTGACGACCAAGATTTTGGAACCCAACCAGGCGATCAAGCTGAATCTGCTGGCCGAAGTCGGCCGGGCGGAATTGGACGTGCGGCGCATCCGGGAGATCATCGGCTCCGACGTTTCCCTGACGTACAAGCTGCTGCGCTACGTCAACACGGCCAGTTTCTATCGGGGCCAGCCCATTGAATCCCTGGACTTCGCCATCTCCCGCCTGGGCCGCAACGCCCTGGCCAGTTGGGTGGCGGTCAACATGCTCTCCAACCTGGGTTCAACAGCCCACGACCGGGAACTGGCCTTTGCCTCGGCCGTGCGGGGCCGTTTCCTGGCCCTGGCCGACGCCAGACGCGCCAAACCCTGCCACCAGGGTGACAGCATCTGCCTGTTGGGGCTGCTCTCGCTGCTCGACGCCATGCTTGCCATGCCCATGGCCAAAGCCCTGACCGGCATTACCATCGATAGCCACATCCGGGACGCCCTAAACGGCCAAGCCAGTCCCTGCGCCCCCTGTCTGGCCCTGGCCGGCTGCTACGACAACGGCGGCGCACAGGCCGCTGCGGCCATGAAGACCTTCGGCATCCGCCCGGACGACGCCTCGGACAGCTATTTCGCGGCCTTGGCCTGGGCAGCGGACATGTTCCGGTCCTGACGCGGCGTCCTCGATCGCCGGCTCTGTGCAAAAGCAATCCAACACACTCCAATTACAGTTTATTTTTTGAACAAATCCTATTGCTGCGTTCATAAGAGGGCCACACGGCCGACCGCCTTGCCCTTTCACCGCGCATTGGATAGGTTGCCTCTGTTTACCCGACCAGACTTCTGACGGCTTGCGCGGCGTCGGCATGCAAACGAAACCCGCAACAACCAAGTCGTCGCCATGACCACCTATCGCCAGAATACCCACCGTTTTCCCGTTCGCTTTGCCCTGGCGCTGTTCGGTGCCGGGCTGGCCCTCTACGCTGCCCTGGGCTGGCTGGTGCTGACGACCAGCCGCACGGCAGCGGCGTTTCACGATGTGGAACTGATGGCCGAAGAGGCCCTCAACCAGATTCGCGCGGCCAGCGACGGGCTGCACGCCTTGATGCTCCTGCGCCTGGGCACAGGGGAGCAGCGGTATGCCGTGGCCTACCGGGAACGCAGCGCCGCCCTGGCTGCCCCCCTGGAGACCCTGCACCGGCTCGCCCCGCAAACCGCCGGCCGCTCCGATCCGACCGGGATCGAAGCCCATCTCCGCCAGCTTGGCACCCTCCAGGCCGAGGCCATGGCCCAGGCCGCTGCCGCGCCGGACCAGGCCTGGGAGACGGTGCGCGGGCGCGCCTACGCCGTGGCCCAGGCCGAGCTGCAGGCCTGCCTGGAACGCTGCCACGCCGCCCTCGACGCCGGGATGGATGCTTTGCTGGCCAGACAGCAAGGCCTGGCCCGGGCCGGCCTCGCCGCCCTGGCCGTGGGCATGCCGCTGCTCGGGGTCTGTTTTGCGCTGCTGCTGCGCCGGGCCGTGCTGGCCACCCGGATAAGCGCCGACGCCCAGGCCGCCCTGGCCGCCTCCGAACAGCGGTTTCGGGCCACCTTTGAACTGGCGGCGGTGGGCATTGCCCATGTGAGCCTGGACGGCACATTGCTACGGGTCAACTCCCGATTCGAGGGCATCACCGGCTACAGCGGCCAGGAGCTGGCCGCCCTGACCTTTGCCGCCATCACCCACCCCGACGATCTGAACGAGGATCTCCGCCAGCTCGCCCGACTCCAGGCCGGGGAAATCAGCACCTATACATTGGACAAGCGGTATGTGCGTAAAGACGGGGCCTTGGTCTGGGTCAGCCTGACCGTGTCGCTGATGCGGGACGAGGCCGGAATCCCCCTATATTGCATTGCCGTCATTGCCGACATCAGCGCCCGCATAGCAGCCGAAGCCGCGGCCCGGGAGAATGCGGCGGCCGTGACGACGCTGCTCAACGCCGCCTCGGACCGCGTGCTGGTGGTAGACACCGCCGGGCGAATCCTTGGTGCCAATGACGCCGCCGCAACCGGCTTGCAAACTACACCGGGTGCCCTTCTCGGCCTGAGCCTTGGCGACGTTTTCCCCCTCGCCATTGCCCGGTTGCGGCTGGCCCATCTGCGCCGCGCCCTGGAGATCGGGCAGCCGGTGCGTTTTACCGATGAACGGGCCGGCATTGTTTTCGACAATATCATCGCCCCCTTGCCCTCGGTTGCCGGTGCGAGCGACCGGGCGGTCCTGTTTGCCCGGGACGCCACGGAATTCGTGCGGGCCAGGGAAGCGGCCGAGGCAGCCAGCCGGGCCAAAAGCGATTTTATGGCCAATGTCAGCCACGAGTTGCGCACGCCACTAAATGGCATCCTGGGTATGGCCCAGCTGCTTGAAATTTCGCCCCTTGAGCCCGGGCAACGCCAATGGCTCGCCGATCTGACCAGCGCCGCCGATTCCTTGCTGATGCTGGTTGACAATCTGCTGAAGCTGGCCCGCATTGATGCCGAGCGCTTCGTGCTTGCCCGCCAGCCCGTGGTCCTTGCCTCCCTCCTCGAGGGTGTGGCGGGCACGCTGACGCCCGTGGCCGCCCAAAAGGGCCTGACGTTTACGACGCAGCTTGCGCCGGACGTGCCGCGTCTGGTCCTTGGCGACGGCGAACGGCTGCGGGAAGTGCTGGAGCATCTGGCGGGCAATGCCGTGAAATTCACGGTGACAGGCGGGGTCACGGTGGCCGTGGCCTGCGCCCGCCCGTGTCGGCTGCCGGGGCAAGTGGGCCAGGCAAGCCCGGTAGATCAGGCAGACCAGACAGATCAGGTGAGCCAGGCGGGCCAAGCAGGCCCGATGGATCAGATGGGTCAGGCAAGTCAGACGGCGGAAATCATTTTTGCCGTACGCGATACCGGCATCGGCATCGCTGCGGCCGATCAAGCCAGGATATTTGACGATTTCACCCAGGTGGACGGCTCATCCACCCGGCGCTTCGGCGGTGTGGGCCTGGGGCTGACCATCAGCCGGCGGCTGGTCGGGCTCATGGGCGGGGAGATCACCGTCGCAAGCGAACCGGGCAAGGGCAGCGTGTTTTCGTTTGCCGTGTGCCTGGAAGTGCCGGCCGAGGAAAACGCGTCCTAGAGAGAGAGGAGAAGGCAGAAGACAGAAGACAGAAGACAGAAGACAGAAGAGCCTCCGGCGGCCAAAGGGGTGGCCCCTTTGGAATCCCACCCTAAAGGCAAGGGGTTAGGGGGGAAGGGCGTTGCCGTGACGGTGGGTGGGAGCGGGACGTCCGACGGGCGGGCGCATGCCGCAGGGCATGGTTGACGAGCACCGCCGCAACAACGGTGTCCCCGTCAATCCCAAACGCTGGCGGCCCAGGCCGGCAGCCACCCAGCTTGCCACCAATGCCCAATAACCCCTCAAAATACTTCTCCAATCAAGGGGGTCCGGGGGGGATTATCCCCCCCGGCCGCCGGAGGCTCTTCCTCTTACTCTTTCTCTTCTTCTTCACCACGCCTCAGCGGCGTTGTACTGCGTAGCCGTACTGGATCGGCCAAGTCTGGGCAGCGCCCAGTTCCTGCTGGGCGTGGAGCGCCCAATAGGGCGTGCGCAGCATCTCCCGGGCCAGCAGCACCAGATCGGCCTGGCCTGAGGCCACGATTGCCTCGGCCTGGGCCGGTTCCGTAATAAGGCCCACGGCGCTGGTGAGCACCCCGGCCCGGGCGCGGATGGCGGCGGCAAACGGCACCTGAAAGCCCGGTGCCACCGGAATCCGGGCATGGGGAACCAAGGCCCCGGAACTGACGTCGATCAGATCCACGCCCCGGGCGGCCAGCTCCTTGGACAGGACCACCGACTGTTCCAGATCCCAACCGCCTTCCACCCAATCCGTGGCTGAAATGCGCGTGAAAAGCGGCATATCGGCCGGGATCACGGCCCGGATGGCTGCAGCGACCTCCAAGGGCAGCCGCATGCGGTTTTCCAGGCTGCCGCCGTAGGCGTCGGTGCGGGTGTTGCTTAAGGGCGAGAGGAACTGGTGGAGCAGATAGCCGTGGGCGGCGTGCAGCTCGATGAGGCCAAAGCCTGCGGCCACGGCGCGTTGGGCCGCCGCGACAAAGGCCGCTGTAACAGCCGCGATGCCAGCCAGATCCAGGGCGTGGGGCAGGGGGTCGCTTTCGGAAAAGGGGAGGGCGCTTGGGGCGAGGACGTCCCAGCCGCCGTCTTTGGCGTCCACGATCCTGGCCCCGCCTTCCCAGGGCGGACGGCAGCTGGCCTTGCGGCCGGCGTGGGCCAGTTGGATGCCGGGAACCGCGCCCATGCGGCGGATAAAGGCGGCAACCGGGGCCAGGGCGCGCCCGTGGGCGTCGCTCCACAAACCCAAATCGCCCGGGGCAATGCGGCCCTCGGGCACTACTGCCGTGGCCTCGGCCATGACCAGACCGGCCCCGCCCACGGCCCGGCTGCCCAGATGCACCAGATGCCAGTCGTCGGCCAGACCATCGGTGCAGCAATACTGGCACATGGGGGACACGCCGATGCGGTTGCGCAGGGTGACGCTGCGAATGGTCAACGGTGAAAGGAGTTTGGCTTCGCCAGGGGATGTCGTTGTGGTTGTGTTGGTCATTGTGGTTGCTCCTGGTGCCCAATGGGGCGAGCACTTGTTGTAGCCGTTTGCGGCGGTATCGTCGCATCGATTTTTAAAAAGGCCAGAACTGTTGTGGCAAAAGCTGTTGGCGCTTCAAACATCAGCCCGTGTGTCGCGTTTTTAAATTGCACCAGCCACGCCCCAGGCAGCGTTGTGGCCAGGATCTTGGAGCTTTCCGGGCCAACAACCGTATCAGCCGTCCCTACGAGAAACAGGACCGGATTCGTGATGCCCGGCAATTTCTCGAGCGGCGTTTTCCAATGGGCTGTCGCCTCCAGATAGCGCAAAATGATGGGGTCGGTAATTTGCATGCCGCTCAAGACTTTCGCAACATTGCTTCCATCGACTGACGTGGCGTAGATGATCGCTTTATTGACGCGTTGTGGATATGCATACAACAATTCCTGCGTCATGGTACTGCCGAGAGAATAGCCAAGGATATTCGCTTGCGCGACGCCAAGCGCATCAAGCAAGCCGACAACATCATCCGCAAACAGTTTGTAGCTGAAGGCTTCGTCATTGACGGTGGTCAGGCCCATGCCCCGATTATCCAGAATAATCAGCTGATACTGCTTGGACAAGAGATCGACGACCTCTTGCGGCCAACGCTCCATGGTACCGCCAAGCCCCATCAGCATGACCAAGGGCTGGCCCGAGCCAATCAATTTATAGGCAATATCGATGCCATTGGCGCGAACCCGGTGAATGCTGTTTCCCTGTTTGTCGGTGCCAATCGCTGCACCAACAGGGGCAATATCGCCGGCGAATACACTTGCCACCAACAACGCCAGCACAACAGCCACAGACACACAACAAGAAACGATCCGTTTCATTTGGCTCCCTTCACAATGTACAGAAGTGCTGTGACGGCACTGCCTCCGCGTAATTCCCAGTGAGCGGGCATAAAGGCGCACCAAGCCCAAGCCCAAGGACATGCCCAAGGACATGCCCAAGGACATGCCCAAGGACATGCCTTCAAAGACTGTAGTCAGCCCACAGCCGCAAATGCAACTTGTTTTAAGCGACCTGGGCCTCTTGTTTCCAAGGCCCAGGAGCAGGGGAGGGGAGGGGAGGGCGGTCAGGCCGGTTTGCGCAGGACTGCCCCGTAAAACGTTTCGCCCAAGAGCGTTTCCGGGCCGGCCGCCAGCTCGGCTTCCAGCACCAGCTCCCGACGCCGGCTGCCGAGGCGGTCCACGGCCTTTTCATTCTCTGCCGGATTGACCGTGCAGGTGACGTAGACGATGCGCCCGCCCGGCGGAAGCGCTGCGTAGGCCGATTCCAGCATGGCCCCTTGCAGGCGGATCAGGCCCGCGATGTCCTCGGGGTTGCGCCGCCATTTGGAATCGGGCCGGCGCGAGAGCACGCCCAGGCCGGAACAGGGGGCGTCAAGCAGGATGGTCCCGGGCGGCGCGGCCAGGGGCATGCGCGTGGCCGAGGCGCGAAAGGCCGGCAGCGGGGCCAGCCCGAGCCGGGCCGCTTCCCGGGGCAGGGCGGAGAGGCGGGCGGCATGCATGTCCGCGGCAAAAACGCGCTTGCCGGCCTCGGCCAACAAAAGCGCCTTGCCGCCGCGCCCGGCGCAGGCGTCAAAGATCGGCTCGGGCCAGTCGCCAAGCCCCAACTGGTACAGAATGCGCTGGGCTGCAGCCGATTGCCGGGACAGGCGGCCGGCAGCCAGGGCCTCGGCCAGATTGATGCCGGCCGGGGCGAAATCGGCCCCGGTGGGCACGGCCAGGGTGGGGAAATCGGCCCACAGGACGCCGGGCAGGGCGGCCAGGGCGTCAAAGAGTTCCCTGGCCCCTTCCCGGGTCCGGTTGATCCGCAGCCCCAGCGGGGCGGGTTCGGCCTGGGCGGTCAGCAGCTCCCGGGCGGCTTCGGGACCGTAGGCCCCCAGCCACAGGGACACGATCCACTCCGGGCAGGAATAATACCGGCTCAGATGGACGGCTTCGGTGGGTCGGTCGCGGCGGTAGAAATTCGGATCGTCAAAGGCCCGGGGATCGGCCGCCACCCGGCGCAGCACGGCGTTGGCCATGCCGGAAAGGCCCTTGCCCGCCGCCCGGCGCACGGCTGAAACGGCCCAATCCACCGAGGCATAGGCCGGCACCTTGGCGCAGTAGAGAATTTCGTAAGCGGCCAGCCCCAGAATGCGCCGCACCGGTACGGGCACGGCAGCCGGGTTTTTCAAAAACCCGGACAAAGCGAAATCAATGCGCCCGCACAGGCGCAGATAGCCGTAGACCAGTTCCGTGGCCAGGCCACGATCCCGGGGGTCCAGGGTCGAATCAGCCAGTCCGGCGTCCAGGGCCGCCTGCACGTCCTGGCCCTGGTTACCCTTGGGTCCGGGGCTGGGCAGCACCCGGCTCAACACGGCCAAGGCGATTCTGCGGGCTGGCGGCAACGCGGCCGGTGTCGGCGAAGTCATTTCGTACCGCCTGTGGGATGCAGCCGGGCCAGTCCGGGAAACGGACCAAACACGGGTTTACGGACTTCGCCGCCGATCAGGAAAAAGCGCAGGGCGGCCTCCAGATGGGGCAGGGCGACCTGGGTGTCCAGGCAGGGGCCGTTTGGCCGGTCATTAAGCACGCCGTAGACCGGGATGGGGTAGGTGTCCTGGATGCCGCTGGTCAGATCGCGTTCGCAGGCCACGGCCACGATCAGCCTGGGCCGCTTTTGCACCACAATGCGCCGGGCAATGGTGCCGCCGGTGGCGATGGCGATATGGACGCCGTAAGCCTGGGACAGGGCGAGCAGGCCGTCCACCGGGCATTCGCCACAGCGCTTGCAGTTGTTGATGTCGTAGGTGAGCCGATGCTTACACCTGCTCGATTGCAGGCAATGGGGCAGCAGCACCAAAATCTGGCCCGGCTCATAGCGCCCGGCCTCGGCCGCCACCATTTCGTTATTGACCTTGATAAACGACGAACGCACCCGGGACTTGGAGATGTGGACCAACCGGGCAAAGATGGTCATGAGCGGCAAAAACACCCGGGCCATGACCCCGCGCAGACGGGTCGAGCCCAGAAACGGCCGGCTCAGGGCGACGCTGGCGGCCAGCCCCAGGGTCGCCCACAGCACCAGGACAATGGCGGCGGCGCAGACCAGCCCGAGAACCCAGGGGGCCAGGGGATGGATATTGGCCAACCCAATGGAGGGAACAGCCCAGACAAAAGCCAAAAGCGCGCACACGGCCAGTCCCGTGCCGCACAAAAGGCCTATGAAAAGACGTTTTCTGGAAGGCTCGTTACGTTCCACAAGGCTCCTGATACCAACCTGACATGGCGTCCCCAGAGGCAACGCCGCTCCCCCTTAACCCATTCGGGGGGTCCGGGGGGATCATCCCCCCGGCCGCCGGAGGCCTCTTCATCTTCTCTTCGTCTTCGTCTTTCTTAGCCGCCTAGGCTAAACCATCCGGCGGACCGCACACGGCCATGGCGTCTTCGTCGCATTTGCCGAGATAGCCGCAGGAAAAGGCCTGGGCGTTCATGGGCCGCTTGCCGGCCGGGATAACGGCCGGGACGAGATAGACCGCGTCGGCGCAGGCCACGCCGATCTGGCAATCCATAAGCCCCAGGATGTCGCCGGGTTTGGCCCCGGGCGGCAGGGGACAGCCCACCTTGCCGGGCTGGGCGATGATGCGCAGGGCCGGCTTATCGGCCGCCGGCTTCCAGAAAAAAAACGCCCCGGGGTTGGGGGTCATGGCCCGGATCAGATTGTGGACTTCGGCCGCCGGCCTGGTCCAATCAATGAGCGCCTCGGCCTTGTCGATCTTTTTGGCGTAGGTGACCCGGCTGGCGTCCTGCTCAATGAGCGGCACCGCCCCCATACGCAGCCGCATGAGGCAGTGGGTGAGCAGTCGTCCGCCCAGATCGGCCAGTTCAGCCCGCAGCTCGCCGCCGGTGTCGTTGACGCCGATATTCATGCTGCGCTGCATGACCATGGGTCCGGCATCAAGGGCCAGGGCCATACGCATGATGGTTACACCCGTTATTTGCTCGCCAGCGGCAATGGAGCGCTCGATGGGGGCCGCGCCGCGCCAGGAGGGCAAAAGCGAGGCATGGACGTTGAGCGGCATTTTCGTCGGCACGTCGAGCACCGTCTGGGGCAAAATCATGCCGTAGGCAGCGACCAGCAGGACATCGGGCTTGTAGGCCGCAAGGGTTGCCACCTCGGCCGGGTCTTTAAAGGATTGGGGCTGATGCACGGGCAGCCCTTTTTCCAGGGCCAGTTTTTTGACCGGCCCCAGCAAACACTTCTTGCCCCGCCCGCAAGGCCGGTCAGGCTGGGTGTAGACAGCGGCCACAGTCACGTCGTCGCTGCCCAGCACGTGCTCAAGCACTGTGGCGGCGAACTCGGGCGTGCCCATGAAAACGGCTACGAGTTTGTCTGGTCCGGTTTTGGCGTCAAGGCCCATCGTTTCACCCGCTTGTCGTACATGGCGCGTTTGAGGCGGCTTATGCGGTCGATAAACAGCACGCCCTCGAGATGGTCTATCTCATGCTGGAGGCAAACGGCCAACAACTCGTCCGCCTCGATGGCAAACGGGTTCCCGTCGAGATCCTGGGCTGTTACCGTGACAGTGGCCGCCCGTTTGACCACGGTGCGGTAGCTGCGCACGGACAGACAGCCTTCCTCGTCCTCCTGCTCGCCCGAAGCGGCCGTGATGACGGGATTAACCAGGGTCATAAGCGCCTCGCGCTTATCCGGGCCGGACAGATCAATAACGATCAGCCGCAGGGACGCGCCAACCTGGGGCGCGGCCAAACCAACACCCTGGTTGGCGTACATGGCTTCGGCCATGCCCGCCGCCAGTTCCCGGATTTCCGGGGTGACGGCAGGGACAGGCGCTGCCTTGCGGGCCAGGATCGGATTGGGATATTTCAGTATTTCAAGCGTCATGGCGTCAGGATTGTTCCTTGTCCTTCTCGCGCGTCCGCAACTTGATGCCAAGCTCTCGCAACTGGTTGTTGGATACTTCGCCCGGGGCTTCGGTGAGCAGGCACAAGGCCTTCTGGGTCTTAGGGAAAGCGATGACGTCGCGGATGGATTTGGCCCCGGCCAAGATCATGATAAGGCGGTCCAGGCCAAAGGCAATGCCGCCGTGGGGCGGTGCGCCGTATTCCAGGGCGCGCAGCAAAAAGCCAAACTTGTCCTCGGCCTCTTCGGCCCCGATGCCGAGCACGGCGAACATGGCCCGCTGGGACTCGCGGTCGTGGATGCGGATGGAACCGCCGCCGATCTCGCTGCCGTTGAGCACAAGATCATAGGCCCGGGCCAGGGCTTCGCCCGGGGCGGATTCGATGGTCCCCATCTGGCCGGGCTGGGGCGAGGTGAAGGGATGGTGGCGGGCCACCCAGCGCTTGGCCTCGGCGTCGTATTCCAGGAGCGGGAAATCCGTGATCCAGACCGGGGCGAAGCTGTCTTCGGGGATCAGCTTGAAGCGCTCGCCGAGTTGCAGGCGCAGATAGCCCAGGGCGTTATTGACCATGTCGGACGCGCCGGCCTGAAAAAAGACAATGTCGCCGATTTCAAGGCCAAAGGCGTCGGTCAGGCCCTGGCGCTCTTCGTCGCTTAAGAACTTGGCAAAGGGCGACTGCCATTCGTCTTCCTTGATCTTGATCCAGGCCAAGCCCTTGGCCCCATAGATTTTGACGAACTCGGTCAGGTCGTCAATCTCCTTGCGCGACAGGGCGCCGCCGCCCGGAACGCGAATGCCCTTGACCAGCTCGGCCTTGGCAAAAACCTGGAACCCCGAGCCGCGAACGATGGAGGTGACGTCCACGAGCTTAAGATCAAAGCGGATGTCGGGCTTGTCCAGGCCGTAGTCGCGGATGGCCTCGGCAAAGGGCATGCGCGGGAAAACGGCCGGCAGGGTAACGCCGGCGGCCTCGCGAAACATGGTCTTGACCATGGTCTCGGCCATGCCCATGACCTGCTCTTCGTCCACAAAGCTCATTTCGATATCGACCTGGGTAAATTCCGGCTGGCGGTCGGCGCGCAGGTCTTCGTCGCGAAAGCACTTGACCACCTGATAGTAGCGGTCAAACCCGGACATCATGAGCAACTGCTTAAACAGCTGGGGCGACTGGGGCAGGGCGTAGAACGAGCCGTTGTTGACCCGACTGGGCACCAGAAAATCGCGCGCGCCCTCGGGGGTGGATTTGGTCAGCACCGGGGTTTCGACTTCGAGAAAGCCCAGCTCATCGAGGTAGCGGCGGATGCTCTGGACGGCGCGGTGGCGCAACATGAAGTTGGCGGCCAGTTTGGGCCGGCGCAGATCCAGATAGCGGTATTTCAGGCGCAGCAGTTCCGAGGCGTCGATGCGGTCTTCGATGGGAAAGGGCGGGGTGATGGCGGTATTTAAGAGCTTGAATTCCGCGACCTCAACCTCGACAGCGCCGGTGGGCATATTGGGATTGGCCATGCCTTCGGGCCGGGCGCGCACCCGGCCTTTGACGGCCAGCACGAATTCGGTACGCAGCACATGGGCGCGTTCCAGGGCCGATTCGCTGCCTTCGGGGCAAAAGACCACCTGGGTCAGGCCGCCCCGGTCGCGCAGATCGATAAAAATAAGGCCGCCATGGTCGCGGCGGAACTGGGCCCAGCCCATAAGGCAGACGTCGCTGCCGACATCGGTTGCCCGAAGCGCGCCGCAATCGTGGCTGCGCCGCCAATCGCCCAGAATATCGAGGGCCAGGGTCTCGCTCATGTGTGTGATCCTTTTTTCAAGCCGGTGGGGCAGCGCCCCGGATTTCTTATTCTTGCGCTCTGCCTTCTTCCAGGCGGGCGCGCAGGTAGGCGGCGAGCAGGGCCTGGCCGATTGTTTCCTGGCCGCCGGCCCGCATATTTTTGACCACCACGGTATTGGCGGCCAGTTCGTCCGTGCCGAGCACCAGGCAGAAGGCGGCTTTGGACTTATCCGCCGCGCGCATCTGGCTTTTGGCGCTTTTGGCGGCGTAGGGCGCTTCGCCGCCAAACCCGGCCAGGCGCAGCTCCTGGGCCAGCAGCAGGCCGCGTTCCAGGCCGGTGGCGTCGAGAACGACCAGGGCGAAATCGGGGGCGGGGTCGGCCGTTTTATCAATGAGCAAAGCCAGCCGCTCCATGCCGCAGGCAAAGCCGACGCCGGGCACGTCCGGGCCGCCGATGGAGTGGACCAAGCCATCGTAGCGGCCACCGCCGGCCACGGAGGATTGGGAGCCGATGTCGCCGGAGACGATCTCAAAGGTGGTGCGCACGTAGTAATCCAGGCCGCGCACCAGCCGGGGACTCAGGCTGTAAGCCAACCCGGCCCCGTCGAGGATGCGGCGCACCACGGCGAAATGCTCGGCGCAGTCCGGGCAGAGATGATCGGTTATTTTGGGCGCGTCGGCCGTATATTCCTTGCAGGTCGGCACCTTGCAGTCCAGCACGCGCAGCGGGTTGGTGAGCTTGCGGCGCATGCAGTCGTCGCAAAGCCGTTCCTTGTGCATGCCCTTTAAAAACTCGCGCAGGGTATCGAGAAAGACCGGCCGGCAGTCGCGGCAACCGAGTGAATTGAGTTCGATGGTCAGGTTGGTCAGCCCCAGCGCGCGCAGATACTGGTCGAGCATGAGCAGCACTTCGGCGTCGAGCAGGGCGTCGGGGGAGCCGACGGCTTCAACGTCGATCTGGTGGAACTGGCGCATGCGGCCTTTTTGCGGCCGTTCGTAGCGAAACATCGGCCCGTAGGCGTAGTATTTGGCCAGACCTTCGCTGGCGCGGCCTTCTTCGACCAGGGCGCGCATGACGCTGGCCGTGGCTTCGGGGCGCAGGGTGAGCGAGCGGCCTTTGCGGTCCGGGAAGGTGTACATTTCCTTCTGGACCACATCGGTTTCCTCGCCGATGGAGCGGCAAAAGAGTTCGGTGCGTTCGAGGATGGGAACGCGCAATTCTTTGTAACCGTAGCGGGAGAACACGTCCCGGGCAGTGGCCTCGATAAACGAGAACACACTGGAATCGGGCGGAAAGAGATCGGCAAAGCCTTTGATTTTCTGTATTTTTTCCATTGAATCCGCCGGGCTGGGCGATGGTGTCGCGTCGTTAAAAAAGAGGGCTACCCTAGATCAGGGCGCTCGCCTTGTCAAAAGGCCGGGCGCTACCCGGCGCACGCGCCTGCCTTGGCCCCAAAGGCCGGCAGCGGCGTCACCACCGGCTCGCGCGTCAGATTGACCGCGCAGGCGCAAATAGCCCCCACCGGCACCGGCAACATGAGCGAATTGAGCTGCCGCCATGGCGAGGCCTCGCGCCAGGTGGATTTCGGTCCGACAAGCACCGACCCCAGCCGCAGGGGACGCGGCCCCAGGCTTTGGCGCACCAGACCGGTCAGCCCCCAGGGGGTAAACCAGCAGGCGTTGCGCAACAGCTTGCCCGTGGACCCAGGCCAGAGCTTTGAGGACAGCCCGTAGAACGAAAAACGGTTTAAAAACCCCACCAGCACGGCCTTTCGGGCCACCCGGGCCGCCTCTTGCAGCACCAGGGCCGGATCAGGGCAAAATTCCAGCACGGTCAGCAACACGGCGTAATCATAGGCCTTGTCATCAAAAGGCAGATGCCCGGCGTCGCCCAGGTGCAGATCGGCCCGATTGCCCAGGCGTCCCCGGGCCTGCTCCAGCATATCCGGCGACGCATCCAGGCCGGTGACGTCAAAGCCGCTGTGGTGCAGCACTTCCAGGAACACCCCGGTGCCGCAGCCAATCTCCAGCAGCCGCTGGCCGCGCCGGGGCCAGGCTGCGGTCATGCGTTCCAAAAGGCGCAGTTCGCGCTTGAGCGCAAACGACCCGGCTTCGGTCTGAAACCAGGCATCGTAGCGTCGGGCGGTTTCTTTGTCCCACATGGCGTGTGCGAAGCAGCCGGCAAGGCTCCCCGGGCCGTTTGCCCAAGGCAAGCAACAGTCCTCGCCCGACCACCTTCCCTCCCTTTGGCGATTCCGGCAAAGGCGGTGGCGTGTTGCCCTGCCCGGACCGCCCTGGCCGGGCAGGTGTCCGTGGGCGGCCGCCCACAGGCAGGCTGGCAGGGCTGCACCCGGCGGTCCAGGCGCAGCCCTGTCTTCTACCGTCCCCGGGGGTCCTTGTACACAGCACCCTGGGCAGCCGATTTGACCAGGGATGCATAGCGGCGCAACAGCGGCGATTCAATGACCTTTTCGGGATGGACCAGTGTTGCCCGACGGGCCTCCAATTCGGCCGCGTCCACGCAGACATCGAGCCGGCGGCCCGGGATATCGATTTCGATGCGATCACCTTCGCGGACCAAGCCAATGGGGCCGTCGTCGGCCGCCTCGGGCGAGACGTGGCCGATGGCCGCGCCGCGCGTGCCGCCGCTAAAGCGCCCGTCGGTAATAAGGGCCACGGATTCGCCCAGGCCCATGCCCATGATATTGGAGGTGGGGGAGAGCATTTCGCGCATACCCGGCCCGCCCTGCGGTCCTTCGTAGCGGATGACCACCACGTCGCCGGGGTTGATCTGGCCGCCAAGGATGGCCGTATTGGCCGCTTCCTCGCTGTCAAACACCCGGGCCGGGCCGGCGTGGCGCATCATGGCCGGCAGGACGGCCGACTGCTTGACCACGGCCCCGTCGGGAGCCAGACTGCCGCGCAAAATCGCGATGCCGCCCTCGTTGGCATAGGGCTCCTTGGCCCGGATGACGTCGAAATTGCGCACCCGCGCCTTCAAATCCGTCAGATTTTCCCCCAGCGTCTTGCCCGTAGCGGTCATGACGTCGAGGTGAATCAGCCCCCGCGTGGCCAACTCGGACATGACCGCCGGGATGCCACCGGCCCGCTCCAGATCGTCCAGATAGTGCTTGCCGGCCGGGGACAGCTTGCACAAATTCGGGGTTTTGCGCGAAATGGCGTCAAAGATATCAAGTGTGAGCGGCAGACCGGCTTCGGCAAAAACGGCCGGCAGATGGAGCACCGTGTTGGTGGAACAGCCCAGGGCCATGTCCATGGTCACGGCGTTTTCGATGCTCTTGGCCGTGACGATATCCCGGGGCCGGATGTTTTTGGCCAGCAGATCCATGACGCGCATGCCGGCCGTCTTGGCGAGGCGCACCCGCTTGGCCGTCACGGCCGGGATGGTGCCGTTGCCGGGAAGCCCCAGGCCCACGGACTCGGACAGGCAGTTCATGGAATTGGCCGTAAACATGCCCGAACATGAGCCGCAGCCCGGACAGGCGTTTTGCTCCAGTTCCTCCAGCCCCTCGGCGTCCATGGTGCCGCGCTTGAATTTGCCCACGGCCTCGAACACGTCGATGAGATCGACCTGCCCGGCGTCGGTGACGCCCGCCAGCATGGGGCCGCCGCTCACGATTATCGACGGGATATTGAGCCGCAGCATGGCCATAAGCATCCCAGGCACCACCTTGTCGCAGTTGGGGATGCACACCAACGCGTCAAAGGGATGGGCCGAGGCCATGATCTCGATGGAATCGGCGATGATCTCGCGGCTGACCAGGGAAAAATGCATGCCGGCATGGTTCATGGCCAACCCGTCGCACACGCCGATAACCGGGAAGGTCATGGGCGTGCCGCCAGCCATACGGATGCCGGCCTTGACCGCTTCGGCAATGGTGTTCAAATGGATGTGGCCGGGAACGACCTCGTTGGCGGAATTGACCACGCCAATCAGCGGGCGCTCCATTTCCTCTTTCGTCAGACCAAGAGCGTAGAGCAACGAACGGTGCGGGGCCTTTTCCAGCCCGGATTTGAAAAGCGAACTGCGCATGACGGTTTCCTTGGGGGAGGGTTGTCCGGCCGTGCGCCGGAACGTGGAGTTTTCCACAATCACCACCCGACTGGCAAGGCCGGCCCGCCCTCGCCCCAGCCCACATCTACCAAAGCCTTCCCGCCGGAGCCTGAATGCGCATCGTTAATCTCCACCACCCGGCCTTCGTCCCCACTTTCCGCAAACTCGGCCACGACGTCCTGGCCATCGGCACCACGCCCGACTGTGACGTCCATCTCGACCAGCCGCTCTCCTGTAAACGGTTTCTGGAAGTGCTCGCGGCCAAGGACATGCGCCCGGATCTGATCCTTTGGTGCGACGCCTGCCAACCTCCCTGGATTTTCGGCTTTGAAAATCTGCCGGCCGTGGTCATCGGCTATTCCGTGGACCAGTACTTAAACCCCTGGCATGTCCCCTACAGCGCCGGCTTTGACGCCGTTTTCGTGGCCCAAAAAGACTATCTGCCACTGTTTGCCGCTGCGCCAACCAACCGGCCCGCCGCCTGGATGCCGCTTTTTTGCGATCCAACCGTTGACCGCGACCCGCTTATCCCCCGCGACATTCCCGTGAGCTTCGTCGGCACGCTCAAAAGCTTTGCCAACCCCGGCCGCAAAGCCTTCCTCGACGCCTTTCGCGCCCAGGCACCACTTTTCGCCAAACAAGGCGCCTACCCGCCCATCTTCGCCCGCAGCCAGATCGTTTTGAATCAATCCGCAGCCGGCGAACTCAATTTCCGCCTGTTCCAGGCCATGGCCTGCGGTGCTGCCGTTTTAACCGAAGCAACCCATAACGGCCTGGCCGACCTCTTTACGCCAGGCCTTGAGTGCCTCACCTACACCCGTGGCGATGCCGGTCATGCCGCCGCCGTGGCCCGGGCAACGCTTGCCGACCCGGCCACCCTGGCCGCCATCGCCGCTGCCGGCAAACGCAAGACCCTGGCCCGGCACACCGTCCTTCACCGCGCCCGCCAAATCCTCGACACAGCCCTGCACTTGGCCCAAACCGGCGCGCCAGCCCAAAGAATGGCCGCCATCCAAACGGTGCACCCGGAAATGCGCAAAGCGTTCGCCATGCTCGCCACAGACGAAGGCCTGCCGCTGCCTGTGAGCGAACGGCAGTTTTTTCTGGATATGTCCCGGCCCTAGCGAAGCGGGGAGGGATGGCCGGCGGCGAGGGCGGGGAGAGAAGGGTGGAAGGTGGAGGAGGAAGGCAGGAGGCGGAGAATCGGGGCTTTGCCCCGAACCCCACCGGGGGGATGATCCCCCCGGACCCCTCGACGGGATGGGTGGGTGGTTGCGACTGGGAGGGCGGGGTGGCAGGGCGGCGGGGCGTGCAAGAGAATGGGCGTTGGGATTTGGGTGGTTGGGCCAGCCGTCAAAGCCCGGCTGGCCCAACCACCCAAATCCCAACGCCCAACTCGCCAGCGGCCAAGGGCCGCATTTTCTTGAAAAAAATCCTTTACGGCCTTACTTGCGTTCCATGGCTTTTTGCAATTTTGGCATGCCCTGATCCAGCCACTCGATGACTTTGGGGGTGACCCGGCCCAGGGCGCTGGTTGCGGCCTTGGCAATGGTGTCGCCCTTAAAGTCGTCCAGCGGGGCGTAGGCGTTGAAATCGCCGGTGGAAATCCGCGCGCCCATGTTTTTGGTCCACAGGTCGAGGTGTAGGGAGACCACGAAGCGGCCGCCGTCGGTGTAGTCCACATTAAAGGCGGTGACTTCGCCGGTGAGCACGGCGTCGTGTTCGACCCGGGGCTGGTAGTCCACCGGGGTCAGGGCCGTGGACTGGCATTCGATGCCCTGGCGCAAAATGCCCCCAACGACATCCTGGGGCGGACCTTCCCAATAATACTGAAGGCTTGCGGTTAAAACTTGGTTCTGGGCGGTCATGACGGCCGTGCGGTCGAGGTTTTCCAGGGACTTCAGCGGCTTAAACCCCAGGGGCAGGCGATGCTGTTGGCTGGCGGAACCGGGGCAGGGCGTCGATTCCATGGCCACGCGCAGATAGCGTTGCTCCGGCGGCGGTTTGCCGAAACAGCCGGCCAGACAGGCGGCAACAAGGCCGAGCAGGGCCAGTCGGCCCAGGGCAGTGGCGTACTTCATTTGGCTGGTCCTGAGGGCGGCCGGAGCAGTTCCCAGGGGCGTTCCCGCAAACGGGCGGAAAGCTCCCGGACATCCCGGCTCGTCCGGTTGAGGTTTTTTAAAATGTCTTCAATTTGTTCCTGGTCGTAGTTAAACCCCTGGCGCACATCGCCCACGAGTCCGCCGACGCTTATCGCCTGGGTGCGGAAGTTGGCCAGGGTCTTGGTCAGTTCGGCCTCGATGGTGGTTACGGTCTTGTCCATGCGCTTAAGGCTTGCGTCCAGGGTTTCGGCCGCCTTGCCGCCCTTGCTCGAAAGGGACTCCCAATTTTTGCGGAAGTCGCCCGCTGCCAATCGTAGATCATTAACCAGTTCCGGGGTTCCTTCCAGGGCTTTTTTGAGCGCTTCGGAATTTTCTGGCGTAAACAACTTTGCAATGTTGTCGGCGATGTCGGTGATTTTGGGTTTGATGTCGTCGAGGAGTTCGCCGGCCTTGGCCGCCAGTTCCTGCATGTCCATGGTGACCACGGCCGGGATGGTCCCGCCAGGTGCAAACTGGGCACCAGGTACTCCGCGCAGTTCGAGCAGCACGTAGTAATCGCCGACCAGACCCTTTTGGGCAATGCGGGCCACGGTGCCGGTGAAAAGGGGAAAGCCCTGTTTGATGGCCACCTTAACTGCTATGAAGCGGGGATCGGCCAGATCCAGGGTGATGGCCTCCACGCGCCCCACATCCAGGCCGGCATATTTGACCGGCCGGCCGCGGCTCAAATCCTTGATGGAAGGAAAACGGATGTCGTAGAAATCGTATTTGACCCAGAACCAGTTGCCGCCCAGCACCACCATAAAGCCCCCGAGGATGCACAACCCCAGGGCCAGGGTCACGGCGGCCTTGACGTATTCCGACCGGCTGGCCTTGGCGGTGAGCATGGTATCAGGGCCTCCCGGCGCTCAAATCGCGCCGTTTTTCGATCATGGTGGCCCAGTTCTCGCCCAGGATGCGGCTTTCGCGGTTGGGCTGGCGGGCTAGAAACTGTCGGATAAACGGATCGTCGCAGGCAGTCAGTTCGGGGAGTGAACCCTCAAAGAGCATTTTGCCCTCGCTTAAGACCACCACGTGATCGGCAATGGCGGTGAGACTTTGCAGGTCGTGGGTGACGACAACGATGGTCATATCAAAGGTGGTTCGCAGTTCGAGGATGAGTTGGTCCATGTCGGCTGCGGTGATGGGGTCCAACCCGGAGGTGGGCTCGTCGCACAGGAGCACGGCCGGGTCCAGGGCCATGGCCCGGGCCAGTCCGGCCCGTTTGCGCATCCCACCCGACAGTTCGCTGGGAAAATAGTCCGTGAAATCGGCCAGCCCCACCAGTTTGAGCTTCATGCCAACGACCTCTTCGATCAGCGAATTGGTCAGCTCGGTATGTTCGCGCAGGGGCAGGGCGATGTTCTCGCCCAGCCGCAACGAGCCGAGCAGCGCCCCATCCTGAAAGAGCACGCCCATGCGCCGTCGCGTGTCCAGCCGGTCTTCGGGGGAAAGGTGTTCCATATCCCGGCCGCCAAGGACGATGCGGCCGCTTTGAATGGGAACCAAGCCGATAATGTTTCGCAGCAAGGTGGATTTGCCGCAGCCCGAGCCGCCGAGGATCACGCTGACCTTGCCCCCGGGCAGCACCGTGGTGATGCCCGAAAGCACCACCCGGTCCCCATAGCCGACGCTGACGTCGGTCAGGGCGATGTCAGGGGATTCCAGCCGACCGGTCACAGGGGACTCCTTTTTTACCGGAAACTATAATTGAGAGCTGTAAAAAACAAATCCAAAAGGATCATGACGAAGATCGACTGGACCACGGCGCTGGTGGTGCGCCGGCCGACATCGGCCGCGCCTTCCCGGGCCAATAACCCCTGCCAGCAGGAGACGACGGTGATGGCCACCCCGAAACCGGCAGCCTTGACCAGACCGGAGAGCACATCGCGCATGGTCAGAAAATAGGCCGTCTGCTCGAAATAGACCGTGCCGGACAGCCCCAGGGCCAGGGCAGCGAACACGCCGCCGGCCGTAATGCCCACGGCATCGGCCCACAGGGACAAAAGCGGCGCCATGAGGCCAAGGGCCACGAATTTCGGCCAGATCAAAAACCGCACCGGCTCGATGCCCATGACTGTGAGGGCGTCCACTTCCTCGTTAATCTGCATGGTGGCGATTTCCGCGGTAAAGGCCGCCCCGGCCCGGCCGGAGAGGATCAGGCAGGTCAAAAGCGGCCCAAGCTCGGTGACCAGGGAATACCCCACCAGATTGGCCACATAGCTCATGGCCCCGACTTTTTCCAGTTGAATAGCGGCCTGCAGGGCCAGGATGATGCCGACACAGGCGGCAATGATGCTGACGATTGCCAGAGAATCGGCCCCGACCCAGGCAAGATGGCTGACCGTGCGCGAGCGCAGATAGGTTTTGGTGCGGTGCCTGGGATTGACGGTATCCCTGGCGCAGGCCAGCAACCCGGAAACGAGTCCGACAAGGACGCCGAGGTCGTCTTGTTTGCGAGCCATAACCGCTGTCGCGCGCCTTGCCTGCCGCTACTCGGGCAGGCCGAACAGGCCGCCGAGCTGGGTCAGACTGAAGAGTTTGCCGACTTGCGGCGAAATGTCGGCGATACGGATGGTGCGGCCGGTTTCGGCCAGGTGCTTTCGCGCTTCAATGAAAAGGGCCAGCCCGGAGCTATCAACATAGACCAGCTTGGCCAGCGAGAGGACAATTTCCGGGGCGTCGTTGTCCATTGCTTCAAGGAGGCGCAGACGTACTTCAGGGGTCGAGGAAAAATCTATTTCACCGGCCAGGATCACCTGACCGGGTCCATCGCCCCGAGTGAGCGTCCAGGTCGGCGGGGGCGTTTTTGCGGAGGTCGTGCTCAAGAGGAACTCCCGTCTGGGACGCCTGGGACGTCTGGGGCGGTCGAGGTTGTTCGGGACGGCTCAAGCCAGCGCTCCAGGGCCGGGGCAACGGCGGTGGCCAGGGCAGCGGCCAGTTCCTGGCGCGTGACAGCCACGGCTCCCACCTGGGACACGGCAATTCCGGCGCAATAGTTGGATAGCACGCAGGCATCGAGCAGGTCGAGCCCGGCGGCCAGCCCGCAGGCCAGGGCCGCCATGACCGAATCGCCGGCCCCGGTCACGTCATAGACCCGTTTGGCCACGGTGGGGAGGTGGGTCACGTCCGAGGGCGAACGAAACAGAGCAATGCCTTCCGGTCCCAAAGTGACGCACAGGTGCTTGACCCGCGTGGCCTTAAAAAGTGCCAACCCGGCCCGCAGCACGCCGGTACGCCCGGATTCCCGGCCCAGACCGTGGGCTCCGGCCATTTCGAGCGTTTCCTTGAGATTGGGCGTGAGCAGATCGACCCCGGCATAGCAGGCGGCGTTGGCCGGTTTGGGATCGACCAGCACCAGAGGTTTGGGATCGAGTCCGGCGATGGCGGCGCGCAGGGCGTCCATGAGTTCGCGGCCGATCACCCCCTTGGCATAGTCGGAAACCACGATGACACGGGCTTCCCGGGCCAGTTTGGTCAGGGCGTCGATGAGGCCACGTCTGGCCCGGTCAGCCAGGGGCGCGTCGGATTCGCGGTCCACCCGCACCACCTGCTGGTTCTGGGCGATGATGCGGGTCTTTATGGTGGTTGGGCGGGTGCGGTCGCGCACCAGCAAGGCTTCGATGCCCTCGCTTTCCAGGATGGCGGCCAGCATGCGCCCGGCATCGTCATCGCCCGTGGCCGAGACGAGAAACGGCTTGGCCCCCAGGGCCACGAGGTTGCGCGCCACGTTGCCGGCTCCGCCGGCGGTATGGCGTTCGCTGGCCACCCGCACCACCGGCACCGGCGCTTCGGGCGAAATGCGGCCCACGTCGCCCATCAGATAGTGGTCGAGCATGCAGTCGCCGACAACCAGGATGGGCTTGCCGGCCACAGCTTCCAGGGCCGCCGCCAGCCTGGGAAGGTCGGTGGTGGCGTTCACGCCTCGTCTCCCAGGGCGGCCGGTTGCAGATTGAAGCGCTCCAAAAGCCCCTCCAATTCGCGCCGGGAGCTGAAATGGAAGGTGAGCTTGCCGTGATCGGCCGTGCCCCCGGTCTTGACCAGCACCCCGGCCCGCTCGGTGAGCAGGGCTTCCAGGCCGACGAGCCGGGCATCCACGGCCGGCTTGGCGCTGCGTTTGGGCGGCGTTTCGGCCGCCGGGGCGTCTCCCGCCCCGGGCAGGCAACCGTTCTGCTTGGCATAGCCGGCAGCGGCCTCGGCCTCGCGCACGCTGAGGCCATCGGTGACGACGCGTTGCCACAACGCGTCACGGAGTGCCCCTTCCGGCAGCGACAGCAATGCCCGGGCATGGCCGGCGGTGAGGCGTCCCTCGGCCAGATCCTGGCGCATGGGTTCGGCCAGGGCATTAAGGCGCAGAGCATTGGCCACGGCGGAACGGCTTTTGCCAACTTTTTTGGCCAGGGCGTCCTGGCTCAGGCCAAACCGGCTGACCAGCAACTGATAGCCGGCCGCCTCTTCCATGGGATTGAGATCTTCGCGCTGGAGATTTTCAACCAAAGCCAGGGCAAAGCCGGTTTCATCGTCCACGTCCCGGATAAGGGCGGGAATCTCGGTCAACCCGGCCAGTCTAGCGGCCCGCCAGCGACGTTCGCCGGCCACGATTTCGTGGCTGATCTGACCCGGGCCGGAGACCGGCCGCACCAGCACGGGCTGGAGCACGCCTTGGGCGCGAATGGAGTCGGCCAGTTCGGCCAGGGCGTCATCGGCAAAAGCGCGGCGCGGTTGTTCCGGGTTGGCCCGAATGGCGTCCAGGGCCAGGGTCAGGATGTCGCCGGCCTCCCGTTCGTCCTGATAGCCGCCGAGCAGGGCCTCAAGTCCCCGTCCCAAACCTTTTTGGGCTTGCGCCATGGATGCTTTCCTTCTTACTGTAGTGCTCGGACGACGCCCGTGGCGCATCCGCTGTCAGGTTTATCCGATACTGTTTTAAATGGCCGCTGCGACCACCCTGTCCCGGTCCGGCCTGCCGCCAGCCAAGGAGCCATTTGTGCCGCCCATTTCGCCCCATTTTCTCGAACTCTTCGACGCCGCCGGTGCCCCGCGCGGCGTCCACATCAGCCCGCAACTCTGGGAACTGTGCAAGGAGGCCGTGCTGCCGGGCCTGACCAAGGCTCTGTATAAGCTCGACCCGTCCAGCCGGCCGGAGCCGGACGAACGGCCCGAACCCATGGCCGAGTTGGAACAACTGCTGGCCTATTGGGATTTTACCTATCCGCCGACCTACGACGTCCACTGCGATTGCTGCGGTGCCAAGACGGATGATTGGCGCGCGGACACGCCGCGCGTTTTCCGGTTGCGAAACGCCAATCTCGGTGGATTGGTAACCTTCCAATGCGCCGCATGCAAGGCCCTGGTGCTCAAGAAACATTTCAAAAAGCATTTGACCGTGGAGTGCAAGCCTTACATCGAAAAGGGCTGATCCGTTTCCCAGGCACAAAAAAGCCGCCGGCGTTCGCGCCGGCGGCTTTTTTTATGGGGAGTCCCGACTGCAGGAAAACTCCCTGCGTGCCGGTATCAACCGGCGGCGGTCTGGCGTCGCACGACTTCCTGGGCCAGGGACAGATAGGCTTCCGCCCCCCGCGATTTGACATCGTGGGTGAGCACGGGTTTGCCGTAGCTGGGGGCTTCGGACAGGCGGATATTACGCGGAATGAGCGTTTGGAAATAGAGCTTGGGGAAGCATTTCCAGACTTCGCGTTTGACGTGGCGATTAAGCTTGTTGCGGCCGTCGTACATGGTGAGCACCACGCCGAGCAGTTTGAGCCGGGGATTGAGCCGTTTGCGCACCTGATCATAGGTCCGCAGCAGTTGGGCGATGCCTTCCAGGGCGTAGTATTCGCACTGCAGCGGCACGAGCATTTCGGTTGCGGCGCACAAGGCGTTGAGTGTCACCAGCCCCAGGGACGGCGGGCAGTCGAGCAGGATATACTCGAAATCCCCGGCCACCTGTTCGATCAGGCTGCGCAGATAAAATTCCCGGCCCGGTTTATCCACCAATTCGATATCTGCGGCCACGAGGTCCGGGGCCGAGGGCAACACGGTCAAAAAGGGCAGTTCCGTGCCGACAAAGGCTTTGCTGGCATTTTGGGGATCAAACAGGACGGAATAGAGATTTTCGGTGATGGCATCCTGGTAGATGGACAACCCGCTGCTGGCGTTGGCCTGGGGATCGCAGTCGATCAGCAGGGTTTTTTTTTCCATCACCGCCAGGGAAGCGGCCAGATTGACGGCGGTGGTGGTTTTTCCCACGCCGCCTTTTTGATTGGCAATAACAATGACACGGGCCATGACGCATCTCCTCGGCCGGATACGTCCCGTAACGGTCGAGACGCGCCTCCCCCGACTGTTTCACGTGAAACAGCGGGGCAGCGGCTTATTCGCGAAAGGTGCGATGGCAAAAGGTCTGGGCATCGTCAAGAGACTCGACGAGCATGACGCAGCCTTCCACATCGCCCTTTTTTACAGCATTGAGCAGTTGACCGGCAAGATGGGAAAAATCCTCGGCCTCGTCTGCCCAGGCGTCTTGAGCCAGTTGATGCATCCTGCGGGCGAGACGGGTCAAGCGGTGAACCAATTCTTCATCAGGCAGCGTCGCATCCACGACCTGGTTTTGGATTTGGGCAAATACCGCCTCGAGATCACGTTTCGTGGTCTTGAATTCCATCACCGCTGTCCGTCCTTAGAAACGGGTTAGAGAGGGTTCTGTAAAAGGCCCGATTAGAGGACCGAACGCATCCTGTCAATATTAATGAAGGTAATACTCACGATACCAGTCGATAAAATTGGCGATGCCTGTCTGTATGGTGGTGGACGGCTTAAAGCCCACGTCGCTGATCAGATCGTCAATATTGGCGCAGGTGGCTGGAACGTCGCCGGGCTGGAGCGGCAGAAATTCCTTGATGGCCTTCTTGCCCAGAGCCGATTCAATGGCTTCGATAAACTCCAGCAACGTGACACTGTTGTTGTTGCCGATGTTGTACAGCTTGTACGGACACATGCTGGAACTGGGGTCTGGCTGCGCCGGGTCCCAGGCCGGATTGGGCGTGGGAATATTTTGCGTCACCCGGACAACACCTTCGACGATATCATCGATATAGGTGAAATCCCGCTCCATCTTGCCGTGGTTGAAAACCTGGATGGGCTTGTCCTCGATAATGGCCTTGGCAAACAAAAACAAAGCCATGTCCGGCCGGCCCCAAGGCCCGTAGACCGTGAAAAAACGCAGCCCGGTGCACGGCAGTCCGAACAGATAGCTGTAGGAGTGGGCCATCAACTCGTTGGACTTTTTGGACGCCGCATAGAGGCTGATCGGATGGTCCACGTTGTCGTGGACGGAAAAAGGCATCTTGGTGTTTAAGCCATAGACCGAACTCGACGAGGCGAACACAAAATGGTCCACCTTGTGCTGGCGGCAATTCTCCAAGATATTGAAGTAGCCGATTATATTGGCATTAATGTAATCTTCAGGATGCGTCAGGCTGTGGCGCACGCCGGCCTGGGCCGCCAGATTGATGACATAGTTAAAGCCGCCGGCGTCAAAGAGACGATCCATGGCCGCACGGTCAACCATGTCTTCCTGGACGAACCGGAACCGGGCGTCGGCGGAGAGCAGGGCGATGCGGTCCTTTTTCAGGGCAACGGAATAATACGGGTTGAGGTTGTCCAGACCGGTAACGTCAAAACCCATGGACAAGAAACGGCGACACAGATGGAAGCCGATGAAGCCGGCAGCGCCGGTAACAAGAATATTCATGATTCCTTTGGGTAACAGTCCTATCAAAAATTGGGGCACGCCGGGCACCGAGACGACATCAGGCGTCATCCCGGGGAGCTGCAAGTGCTCCGGGCACGGCCGGGTCGTCTCTTCCCAATCCTTCCCGGGGTTGGGCCACCGTCACCGGGGACTGGGCACTTGTGGGCGCGGCGGCGTGGCTCGGACCATTAAAAAAAGAGCGGATAAAATCAAGTGGGATGGGCAAAATTGTCGTGGCCTGGCTTTCCGCAGCCATCTCGCGGATGGTTTGCAGATAGCGCAACTGCATGGCTTCGGGCCGAACGCTGATGATCTCGGCCGCCTCGGCCAAGCGGGCCGCAGCCTGGAACTCACCTTCGGCATTGATGATCTTGGCCCGGCGTTCACGCTCGGCCTCGGCCTGTTTGGCCATGGCCCGCTGCATCTCCTGGGGCAGATCGATATATTTCAGCTCCACATTGGCCACCTTGATGCCCCACGGGCCGGTGTGGGCGTCCAGAATCGTCTGCACCCGCTCGTTGACCTTGTCGCGGTGGGCCAAAATTTCATCCAGCTCCACGCCGCCGCAGACACTGCGCAGGGTCGTCTGGGAAATCTGGGAGGTGGCGTACATGTAGTCCTCGACCTCCAGGATGGCCTTGATCGGCTCGGCCACCCGGAAATAGACCACGGCATTGACTTTGATGCTCACGTTGTCCCGGGTGATAACGTCCTGATGCGGTATGTCCATGGCAATGGTGCGCAGGGACACCTTGGTCATGCGATCAATGACCGGGAAGAGCAAAATAAGACCTGGCCCTTTGGCCTTGATGATGCGGCCCAGGCGAAAGATCACACCGCGCTCGTATTCATTGAGCACCCGTAGCGAAGCCATGAGCAGAAAAATCACAATGGCAAGCAGTGGCAAATAGCCGAACATGGTATCCTCCGCGCCTGGTGGCCTTGGTTAGGACGTTGGCGACTTCGTGGCCAAGCTTACTAACAACGTAAATTCCTCCACCCCGTCAATGACGACCTCCGCACCCGGGGCCAGGGCCACGGCCGGGCCGTCGCCCACAAGCCGGGCGTCCCAGATTTCGCCGTGCACAAAGACTTTGCCCATGCGCCCCTTAAAATGGCGCACCAGGGCTTTCTGGCCGATAAGTGCTTCCAGGCCCGTTTGGGGTTTGCTGCGTTGCGACCGGGACAAAATCCAGACCGCGCCAAGGAGCAGGGCGGAAACCCCGGCCACGGTGGGCAGGATCAGGCCCAAGGGCAGGCCGCTGCTGCCGTCAAAGCGGAAAAGCAGCAACGATCCCAGAAAAAGCGAGGCCACCGCGGCAAGGCTTAACAGGCCGAAACTGGTGACGTGCAGTTCCAGCAGGAACAACCCGCCGGAAAGGAGCAGCAGCAACAGCCCGGCGGCATTGGTCGGCAAAATGGAGAGGGCATACAGGGCCACGATAAGGCTCAAGCCGCCAACCACGCCGGGCAGGATGGCCCCTGGGGTTGTCAGCTCGAAAAATACGCCGGCCACGCCAATAAGCAGCAACACATAGGCGATCTGCGGATCGAGCAGCCAGGAAAGCAGATTATACCACGGCCCGGGTTCGTAGGCGACAAACCGGGCCTGACTGCCGTCAAAGCGCACTTTGCCGGTGGGGGTGGGCAGGCCGCGCTTGCCGATCTGGACCAGCAGATCGGCCTGATCCACCGCGATATAGTCCACCACTTTTTCAGTCACTGCCTCGGCAGCGTTCAAGCTGGCCGCCTGATCGATGGCCTGTTTGTACCAGTTGACGTTGCGCCCGTATTTGTCGGCCAGACCGCGCACCAGACTTTGCAGATCGTTGCGAACCTTTTTATCAGCGGTCTTCTCCAAATCGTCGCCACTGGCAGTAATGGGCGAGGCCGCGCCGATGGTGGTCTGGGGGGCCATGGCGGCCACGGCGGCGGCGGCAACGAGAAAGACGCCGGCCGAAGCAGCCCGGGCTCCGCCGGGGCTCACGTAGACCGCCACCGGGGTTGGCGCATTGAGGATGGAAGCGACCATGCGGCGCATGACCTCGATACTGCCGCCCGGAGTGTCCAGGCGTAACAGGACCAAATCGAAACGCTGTTCCTGGGCCGCAGGGCGGGTTGGATCGGGGTTGGCCTGCCTGCCGGCCAAAGCCAAGGCGGCATCGAGCATATCGGCCTGGGCCGGCGAGATGGCCCCGGCCAGACGCACATCCAGGACCGTAAAGGCCAGGCTCGGCCCGGCACAAAGCAGACAGCCCAGGAGCAGGGCGCAGGCAGGAAAAAACCGGCGGATCTTAGTCGATGCCAAGGAGGCTACACACATGGTCCCAGACCTCCGGGTCGCCTTGAAGCAGGACATCGGGATGGGGAAGCACGGTGATCGGCAACGTGGCCGTGTCGGTTCTGGCGGCCAGGGCTGCGGCCACCACTTCGGGCAAGGGACCGAAAACAGCCGTTATTTCTGGAGAAAAAAGGGCCAGCCCCGCGGCAAAGGCTTCGGGCTGATCCACCAGTTCGCCGTCCCGGGGCAGGGCCAGGGGCCAAAAGGCCACGGCGTTTTGGCCGGTCAGGCGCAAATCGCGGATAAGGTTGCGCCAGAGCCCGCCGCGCCGGGGATCGGCCTGACCGGTGAGATCCAGGCCCAATTCGCGGTAGGCGATGACCAGCCGGGGCCGGGCCGGGGCCTTGGCGAAAAGGCCGGGCCAGGGCTGCGGCCAGTCGCCGGGGTGGGGCGGCAGGACAGTGGGCGGGGAAGTCTGCGACGCTTCGGACGCAGCCAGGACGGCTGCGCTCGGGGTTGCGACCGTGGCTGCGGCGCAAGGGGAAGCGTCGCTGCCGGGGCCGCAGGCTGCGCCGGCCGGGCTGTCGGCTAAAGGCAGGGCGGCAAGGCCGGGCTGGTCGCCGGGTGGCCTGTCGCCCGGCACCGGAACCGCGTCGGGGTCGAGGTAGAAATGGCGCACGCCGGCCATCTGCCAGACGCGCAGATGTTCGGGCACCTCTAGGAGCGAATCGAGAAGTCCCATATTTTCATGGCCATTTCGGTTTTGGGGATACTGCCCCAGGTTTCCTGCCGCCCGCCGGCATCCAAGGCCAGGGCTTCGTTGGATACCGCGGCAAAGCCGGCGTCGCTGCGGCCGATGGGATTGGCGATGATGGCGTCGCAGCGTTTGCGGGTCAGCTTTCCCTTGGCGTTTTCATACAAATTGTCTGTCTCGGCGCAAAAGCCGATAAGATATTGCCCGGGCCGTTTGACGCCACCCATGGCCGCCAGGATATCATGGGTGGGGACAAATTCCAGCGGTGGACGGCCGCTTGCCGCATCTTTTTTAAATTTGCCGCCGCCCGGGTGGGGCAAGGGCGAAAAATCGGCCACGGCAGCCGCCATGACGCCGTAGTCGCTGTCCGGCCAGACATCGAGGCAGGCGTCATACATCTGGGCCGCGCTGGTCACCGGCAACAGCCGTACGTCCTGGGGGAACCACCAGGATACCGGACCGGACACCACCGTGACCGTGGCACCGCGCAGCCAGGCGGCCATGGCCACACAGGCTCCCATGCGCCCGGTGGAGGGATTGGACCAAAACCGGGCGGCGTCGAAATATTCCCGGGTCGGGCCAAGGCTCACCAGCACACTGCGCCCGGCCAGATCCTGGGGGGTCAGGGCGCGCAGCATGGTAGCAAAAATGGCGTCGTCGTCAGCCAGACGCCCCTGGCCGGTTTCGCCGCAGGCCATGGGGCCGCACTGGGGGGTTAATCCGATGACACCGCGCCCAAGCAGGGTGCGCCAGTTGTCCTGGGTGGCCGGGGCCTGCCACAGGCGGGAATTCATGGCCGGGGCAATGACCAGCGGCCCGGCAAAGGCCAGGGACTGGCAGGACAGCAAATCATCGGCCAGCCCGTGGGCCAGTTTGGCCAGGGTGTTGGCCGTGGCCGGGACGATGGCCAGCAGATCGGCGGTCTGGGCCGGGGCCAGATGGGCGAAATTGGCCGAATCCGGCAGAAAAAGATCGGTAAAGACCGGATCAGCCCCCAGGGCTTCAAAGGACAGGGGGGTGACAAATTGCCGGGCCGCTTGGGTCAAGGTGACGCCCACCCCGGCCCCGGTGGCCAACAGCCGGCGCAGGAGTGGCAGGGCTTTGTAAGCTGCCACCGAGCCGGTGACGCCAAGATGGATGCGTCGGCCCATGTAGCCGGTAAAATCGAGATGGGTGCTCTGCATGGGGTGTCCTTGGCCAGGGCCGGCCATCAAGGGAAGCTCGGGGTCAGGTCAGTCCCCGATCACGGTAGAGGGCCACGTGCCAGAGATAGATGCGCTGGGCCAGATCGTCGATGACGTTATCCGTGATTTTGGACCATTCCACCTTGCTGGATTCGGGCTGGCGCACGCCGTTGGCGACAAATTCAAGACCCAGGGCCAGATCGCCCGAGACAGGATCGGGCTGGATGTTATTGACCTTGGCCACCAGCCAATACTCTTCGCGCAGTTTGGGAACCTTGTCGCCAAAGGTGAGAAACAAAATGAAGCGATCCCCTTTTTTGGGGTCCAGGGCGCTTTCTTTCAGATGCGGCCGACGCACGACAAAGCGCAATCCGCCGGCGGAAATATTATCGATATGGGCCAAACCGTTTTTAAAATGGCAGTGGCCTACCGAGGGTTTGTTGATATCGAAACCGCTGGCCTCGTATTTCCAAATGCCAATGTGGGAAAACTGTTGAAAATCCGGCCGCATACGCAGGCTTTTACGGCGTTGGGCACCGTTTAAAGCAGCCGGAAAGGCCACGGCGATCTGGGGCGGGCCATCGAGCTGTTGCCGGATGCGCAGGATCTCGCTGGTGAAATTATAAAAAATCTCGCGATGCCGTTCATCACGCTCAATAATGCGAAAAAAACAGGTGACGTTTTTTTTCAGAAACCGGTCTTTGAGGCCGGACACGCCGCCCAGTTCCAGCAACACGGCGGCATCATTGACCCCCATGACCGTGGCGGTCACGCCAGTCAGATTCGTGTCTTTTTCATCGAATTGGACATGGACCTTGGCGCGCTGGCCCATAGCCAGATCCAGGATATCAGCGTTTCGCCGCCGTTCCTGCTCTGCCTCTTTGGAGGGCTTTTTGCCTCGCAAAAGATCCAAAACCATGGCCTGCCAATCCGGTCAAAGGATGGTGCACCCAGGTGGGGCGAAATGTGCGTCACTGGCGCGGGCCGGGCTCTGCACGAGCGGCCCTGGCCGGGGTTTTCAATTTTGAAGCGAATCGAGTCGTTTGTCCACAACCATGGGATTGGGATGCAGGGGCCGCACGGCCTCATAGACCGCTTTGGCTGCGGCCTTGTCATTTCGGGCTTCATAGAGCAGGCCCAGATCAAAGCCGGCCTGGGCCCGCAGGGCCGGGTCAATATCTGCCGCCTGGAAAACGGCCTGCAAGAGAGGTTCCACTTCACTATCGCGCTGAAAACGGCTGAGCAGTTCGGCCTGGGCCAGGGCACAGCGGGCCTTGCCAGAGGGCGGCAAGCGGCTTTGGCCGCAGGCGATGTAGCGGGCCAAAGCCTTTTCCCCCTGGCCCAGGGCCAGCTCACTGCGCGCGGCCAGCAACGAGCACTCCAGCAAAGAATTATCCGGCGCACCGGGATTGTCCAGCACAACACGGCAATGGGAAACCGCCTTGGCGTACTCTTTGCGATCAAAGCGCAGCCGGGCCGCCCGGACATCAAGGGCTGCGGCCGTGGGGGTGTCGCCGCCAAATTCCAGCAAAGCCGCTTCCGCCAGACTGGTGGCCTGCCCGGTTGCGCCCTGGGCATCCTGGCTTATATCCACCAGCCGCTGCCAGGCTTCAAGCCGGGCACTCCCCTGGGGATAGGTCTGCAAATAGGACTGGTAGGCCGTTTGCGCTTGCAAAAATCGGCCGTCGAGCAAAGCCCGGCGAGCCGATTCCAGCAGGCGTCCTTCAGGGTCCGGTTGCGGTCCGCTGCACCCGGCCTGGCCCAGCAGCAGCCAGGCCAGACCGGCGTACAGGAACGCTCGGGCTATTCGACGGACGGCGTACACCGTTCGAGGTCGCTCGGATCGACCAGGTCAAAACCGATGACACTGTCGTTTTCATCCATGCGCACCAGCATAACACCTTGCGTCGCCCGGCCGACCGTGGAGATGCCGGCAACCGAAAGGCGGATGATCTTGTTGGCTGATGTGAGCAGCAGCATCTCATCACCTTCGCCCACCATCACCGCACCAATGACCAGCCCGGTTTTGGGAGTGACGCGCATGTTGATAACGCCGGACCCGCCGCGATTGCGCAGGGGATAATGGTCAATGGAGGTGCGCTTGCCGTAGCCATTGGTCGAGATGGTCAAGACCTCGCTGCGGCTGGCATGGGTGATGACCACCCCGGCGGCCACGCGGTCGTTGCCTTTAAGGGCAATGCCCTTAACCCCTGCCGCGCCGCGGCCGGTGGGCCGCACGCCGCTGATATGAAACCGGTTGGACAGGCCGTGCTGGGTTGCCAGGAGCACTTCGGTCTCGTCGTCAATTTCTTTGACCGTCAAGAGTTCGTCGTTTTCCTTAAGGCCCACGGCAATGATGCCGGTTGAGCGGCAGTTTTTATACAGGTCGGTGCAGGTGCGCTTGACCATGCCCTTTCGCGTCACGAACAGGAAATAGCGTTCCTCGGAAAATTCGCGGATGGCCAAAGCCGTGGCCACAAATTCTTCCTTGTCCATGGGGAGCAGGTTGGCGATATGGGCACCCTTGGCCGTGCGCTGGCCTTCGGGAATCTGGTGCACCGGCAGCATGAACATGCGGCCGAGGTTGGTAAACAGCAGCAGTTGCTGGTGGTTGGTTGTGGCGCAAAAGGACTGGACAAAGTCGTCGGCCGAGGTCGAAACCCCGGCGATGCCTTTGCCGCCGCGTTTTTGCTGCTGGTAGTTGTCGATGCGGGTGCGTTTGATGTAGCCGCGCCGCGACAGGGTGATGACCACGTCCTCGTCGGGAATGAGATCGAGGATGTTTATGCCTTCGAGGTCTTCGAGAATCTCAGTTTTACGCGGGGTGGCGTAGCGCGTTTGTATCTCGGTGATCTCATCGCGGATGACGCCGCGCAGCACCTCGTCGTTTTCCAGGATCGAGCGCAGGTATTCGATGAGCTTAATGAGCTCATTGTATTCGTCAATGAGCTTTTGGCGCTCGAGGTTGGTCAGCCGCTGCAAGCGCATGTCGAGGATGGCCTGGGACTGGCGCTCGGACAGTTCAAAACGCTCCATGAGGCGTTCCCGGGCTTCGACGGCGTTTTTGGACGCCCGGATGATGGCCACCACTTCGTCGATATTGTCCAGAGCGATGCGCAACCCTTCCAGGATGTGGGCGCGTTCCTCGGATTTGCGCAGATCAAACCGGGTGCGGCGGATAATGACGTCGCGGCGGTGGGTTAAAAAATGCTCCAGCATCTGCTTGATATTGAGCAGGGCCGGGCGGTTCTCAGCCACCACCAGCATGTTGATGCCAAAGGACGTTTCCAGGGGCGTGTACTTGTACAGGGCGTTGATGACGATGTCCGGGATGGTGCCCTTTTTCAGATCAAGGACAATGCGGATGCCCTTGCGGTCGGACTCATCGCGCAAATCAGACACGCCTTCAATGCGGCCGTCGTTGATAAGGGCCGCGATCTTTTCCACCAGCGAGGATTTATTGAGCGCATAGGGAATCTCGCGGATGACCACCGAGGCATAGTCTTTCTTGCGCTCTTCGACTTCGGTCCGGCCCCGGATTTTGATGCTGCCGCGCCCGGTGGTGTAGGCTTCGATCAGTCCCTTGCCGCCGTAGATGGAAGCGGCCGTGGGAAAATCCGGGCCTTTGACCAGACCGATGATGTCGGTCACCGGGCAGTGCGGATTGTCGAGCAAGTGGAGCAGGCCGTCGCACAGTTCGCCCAGGTTATGCGGCGGAATGTTGGTGGCCATGCCGACGGCGATACCCGAGGAGCCGTTTAAGAGCAGGTTGGGCACCTTGGTCGGCAACACGGCCGGCTCTTGCAGGCTGTTGTCGTAGTTGGGGCGAAAATCGACGGTTTCCTTTTCGATGTCGGCCAGAAATTCGCCGGCCAGACGGGACATGCGCACTTCGGTGTATCGCATGGCCGCAGCAGCGTCGCCGTCGATGGAGCCGAAGTTGCCCTGGCCATCGACGATGGCGTCGCGCATGGAGAAATCCTGGGCCATGCGCACCAAGGCATCGTAAACGGACTGGTCGCCGTGGGGATGGTATTTACCAATGACGTCACCGACCACGCGGGCGGACTTTTTGTACGGTCGGTTAAACGTATTGGACAGGTCGTGCATGGCGTAGAGGATGCGCCGGTGCACGGGTTTGAGTCCGTCGCGCACGTCCGGGATGGCCCGGCCGATGATGACGCTTAAGGAGTATTCCAGATAGGACTTCTTAAGCTCTTCTTCAATATGGATTTGATCGCTCACAATGTGCTCCAGTGCAATGGGGAGGCTTCATGGGTCGGCTCTCGCGTTGCTGCCGCTGCCGGCCGGCCGCGGATTGTTCCCCGGCTCCGGTCCGATGCCCGGCGGCCGGCTGGCAGCGACTCCATTGGCGCTTAAATGTCAAGTTCCTTAATGGACAACGCGTTTCGGTCAATGAAGTTTTTGCGATGCTCGACCTTTTCGCCCATAAGCTGGGAAAAAATGGTGTCGCAGTCGTCGATGTCTTCAATGTCGACCTGAAGGAAGCTGCGCTTTTCCGGATTCATGGTGGTTTCCCACAACTGTTCCGGGTTCATTTCGCCCAGACCCTTGTAGCGTTGGATGTTAACACCCTTTAAGGCATCGTCCATGAGCGTCTTGCACAGCTCGAAAAAGCCGCCAACTTCCCGGATTTCTTCCTTGCGCGTGATGGTTAACGGCAGGGTCGGGCACTGGGCCACCAGTTCGCCGTACGTCTCATGGGCCCGGCGATAGATACGGGAACTGAAAAACTCCACGGCGATGCGGTGGCGGGCCAGATTGGGCGAGATAAAAACGGCGTAGAGCCGGCGTTCCTCGTCCATCTCCTCGGCTTCGGTGGTCACGGTGTAGCCGGCCCCGGCCAGATGGTCGGCCAGTCCTTCGGGCAGGTCGATGCCGGCGAAATCCGAAGCAGCCAGACGCGGGTGTTTGAGCAGGGCCAACAGCAGTTCTTCAGGCAGGCCGTAACTGGCCGCCTCGTGGAACCGGGCTTCCAGAAACCGGATGCGCTCGATCAGGGCGGTCAGGGTCTGGCCGGCAAAGGAAACCTCGCCCGAACCCACCACGACGTCCTCGCCAATGCGGCCCAACAGGAAGCTCGACAACTCTTCCTCGTCTTTTATAAAGCGCTCAAAATCGCCTTTAAAGACCCGGTAGAGCGGCGGCTGGGCGATGTAGATATAGCCGCTGGTGATGAGCTTTTCGTAGCGGCGATAAAAAAAGGTCAACAGCAGGGTGCGGATATGCGCACCGTCCACGTCGGCATCGGTCATGATGACGATTTTGTGGTAGCGAAGCCGGGCCATGTTCTCGGCTTCTTTTTCCTCGTTCTCGGCATCGCCCATATACGGGGTGGGTCCGATGGCGGTGATGAGATTGCGGATTTCCTTGTTGCCAAGCATCTTATCCGTGCGGGTTCGCTCGACATTTAAGATCTTGCCGCGCAGGGGCAAAATGGCCTGGAAGCGGGGATCGCGTCCCTGCTTGGCCGAGCCGCCGGCCGAGTCGCCCTCGACAATAAAGAGTTCCGATTCCTCGGGCTTTTTGGACTGGCAGTCGGCCAGTTTGCCGGGCAGCGAGTGATCGGACAAGGCTCCCTTGCGCCGCACCAGCTCCTTGGCCTTGCGGGCGGCCTCGCGGGCCCGGGCCGCGTCCACGGCCTTTTCAACAATGGCCTTGGCGTCCTTGGGATTTTCCTCAAAATGGGTATTCATGGCCTCAAAGACCATCTTGGCCACCTGGCCGGCCACTTCGGAGTTGCCCAGTTTGGTCTTGGTCTGGCCCTCAAACTGGGGCTGGGGGAGCTTGACCGAGATAACGGCGGTGAGGCCCTCGCGGACATCATCACCAGTGAGTTTCTGCTTGAATTTCTTGGGGATATCCGCTTTTTCGATATAGGTATTAATCGCCCGGGTCAGCGCGGTCTTAAACCCTTGCAGATGGGTGCCGCCTTCACGGGTGCGGATGTTGTTGGCAAAGGTCAGGACTTCTTCTTTGTAATTGGCGTTGTACTGCAGGGCAAAATCCACCACCAGCCCGTCCACTTCGCCAAGGCCGCCGATGATGTCGTGGATGGTCTGCTCGCCGGCGTTGAGATCGGCCACGAATTCATGCAACCCGCCGTCGAACCGGTAGGTGGCCCGTTCGTTGGTCCGCTCGTCGCGAAAATCCAGTTCGAGCTTGCGATTGAGATAGGCCAGTTCCTCGAACCGCTTGGCCAGTGTCTCGTGATTGAACTGGTTGGTCTCAAAAATCTGTTCATCCGGCATGAAGCGGATGGTGGTGCCGGTGGATTCGGCGTCGCCGATAACGGTCAGCTTGGTGACCGGCGCACCGCGCTCAAAGCGCATGTGGTGGCGCTTGCCGCCCCGGCGCACCGTGACTTCAAGATATTCCGACAGGGCATTGACCACCGACACACCGACACCGTGCAGGCCGCCGGAGACCTTGTAGGCGTCGTTGTCGAACTTGCCGCCGGCGTGCAGCACGGTCATGACCACTTCGACGGCGGGCTTGCCTTCCTTGGGGTGCATGTCCACCGGGATGCCGCGGCCGTTGTCCGAGACGGTGACCGAGTTGTCCAAATGGATGGTGATGCTCACACGGTCGCAGTAGCCGGCCATGGATTCGTCGATGGAGTTGTCCACAACTTCATAGACGAGGTGGTGCAGGCCGCGAATGTCTGTGGAACCGATATACATGGCCGGGCGTTTGCGCACGGCCGAAAGCCCCTCCAGAACCGTAATGGAACTGGCATCGTATAACTGGGGGGATTGGGGCATATTCTCCTGACTCATGCGATATCTTCCTCGCTATAGTACGTCTCTTCCACGATTTTCATGGGCATGATGATGACCAGGCTTTGGGCGTCGTTTTCGCCCACAATGCCGCAGGGGCCTTCGGCTCCGGTGAGTGTCATCGTCACCCGGGGGGAAGCAAAATGTCCAAGGATGTCGGTTAAGTCTTTGGTCGGGAAGGCCACCTTGTCCAGGCTGCCGGTAAAGGCGCATTCCAGTGTTTCGGTCGCCTCGCCGGCTTCCTGGCCCTGGCTTTTGAGCGACAACTCGCCCGGCCCGTCAAAGAGAAAATAGGCGCAGCGGTTGTTGTCGGTATTGAAAATGGCCACCCGTTCCAGGGCGTCGATGCACTCCAGCCGGTCGATGGTCAGGGTGGAGACGCCATCAGTGGTCAGCTTGGAGACAAAGGCGTTATAGTCGGGGTACTGGTAAAAGCTGAGCGGCAGGCTGAAGGTCTCGGTGCGCGGCGGGGCCTCGGGTGCGGCTTCATCGCTCTTGACCGTGCGGAAAAACAGCCGTTTCTGCCCCATGGCCAGTTCCACTTCGTCGCTGGTCAGCCAGCGCTTGAGTTCGGAAACGTATTTCTTCTGAATCAGCATGCCTTCCGGCGGCATCATGGCGCACAGGTCGTCGTTTAAAAAGCCGACCAGGGAGAACTGGTGGCCGTTTAAGCCGCAGACCTCGATCTTGGCCTCGCCGGGCACGGGCCGGAAGTACATGCAGGCCATGGCCTCCATGGTGTCTTCATCGGAGATGCAATAGGCCACGCGCTCGATGATCTCCTGGAGAAAATCCCCGGACCAGGTCACGCCGCCTTCCTCGGGGAAGGTGGAAAAAGGCTGAAACCAGTTGCGATCCGACACAGGCAGCTTGTAGCGGCGCGAACCCTGCTTGATGAGCAGATTGCCCGAGGCTTCGTCCAGGGTCAGGCTGATCTCCCCGGGCGGGAGCTTTCGCACCAGTTCGAAAAAGCTCTTGCCCTGCACACCGCACAGGCCTTCGGCCGTGACCTTGGCCGCGTACTGGCCGGTAAATTCCAGGCTGGAGTCCGTGGACAGGATGCGAAGCGTGCCGGCGACGGCTTCCAGCCAGATGGTGCGCAAAAAGGCAGCCCCGGTTTTGGCCGGAATGATGCCTGAGGATTTTTGCAGTCCGTCGATGATATCGTTTCGAAAGACCGTCAGCTGCATGCGCGTCTCCTTGGCGTTTTGGTTTGAACGCCTTTCGGCTTCAAGGATAGAAGAGATTTAAAGTTGTAGGAGTAGTAGGGGCTGTCACTTTGTTCCAACTTCAGACAAGTGTCTGATATTAAACGAAAAAGAACGATTTGAGAAGCGGCGGCCAAGGCGCGGTTGGAACCAGCGGACAGGACAGGGCTCATGCCGGACCACCTTGGCGACACTTTTTGGAAAGCTGACGGAATAAAAGTTTCGTATCCTGGTTATCATCCAGTATTTGCTGGAATTTTCGGATCGAATAAAGCACCGTCGAGTGGTCCTTGCCGCCGAAAATCTTGCCCAGGGCCGGGTAGGAAATGCCCAGCAGGGTGCGGCACAAGGCCATGGCCGCTTGCCTGGCAAAGACCAGTTCCTTTTTGCGCCCCGGTCCGGTGATCTCCCGGGCCGGGATGCCGAAATGTTCGGCGCACACGGCCAGCACCCGCTCCGGGGTCAGTTCCGGGGCCTTTTTATCTTCAGACAGGCGGATATGGCGGGTAAATTCCGCCTCCGACAGTTCCCCCCCGGCATGCTGGCGAAAGGCCTCCAGGCGCAGGAGCACGCCTTCCAGACGGCGAAAGCCTTCAAACCGGCTGGCCAGGGTGAGAATCTGCTCCCGGGACAGCCCCAGGCGCTTGTCTTTATTGATCTGCTCCACAAACTGGCTGCGCACCGACAGGTCCGGGGCCTTTAAATGGACCATAAGGCCCCATTCCAGCCGCGAGCGGAAGGTGGGGTCGAGAAAATCGCAGGAAGCGGCCCGCTCCCGGCTGGAAAAGACCATCTGGCGGCCGGCGTCGTGGAAGGCGTTAAAAACGCCAATCAGTTCCTGCTCCAGGTCCGGGGTGCGGGCGATATCCGTCAACTCATCGATAAAAAGCCAGTCATGCCCGGCCAATTCAGCCCGGATCTCGGGACCGCAACGCTTTTGGTCGGCAAAAAGGCCCTGCACATCGGCCACAGAGCCAAAATAAATACTGGCCCCGGGCTGGCTCCTGGTCACGGCATTGGCCATGGCCCGCAGCAGATGGGTTTTGCCTGACCCGGACGGGCCGCACACGAGAAAGGGGTTGTAGCGCACGGCGTCCCCCCGGCCCACTTCCCGGGCCAAAGCCAGGGGGAAGGCATTTTTCTCGTTGGCCAGAAACGTTTCGAAGGTAAAGCGGTGGCCGTAGGGAAAATCCGTGACCACGGCGACGGCGCTGTGCTGGGGCGTGCCGGTCCCGTTGCCGGGAGAGCTTCCCCGGGTGCGGTAGCGCAGGATATGGCCGGGTCCGAGGTATTGGGCCAGTTGGCGCTCGAAGAGTTCCTTGACCGAACCCTCGAACCAGGCCCCAAAATAGGCGTGGGGAAAGACGACGCAATAGGACTGGTCGGCCTCACTGACGCAAATGTCTAATGGGTCGAACCAGCGCCGGATATCCTGCTCAGGGCAGGTGCGCAGAAGATGCTGGCGGAAATCGTTTTTGAGCACGCCGTCACCGGATGCAGATTGGGGCGTGGGCGTCATCGGGCCGCAGTAGTGATTTCAATTATATTCATGAGTTAGAAAGGAAAACTCGGACCACTCCCCCAGGTCGCGAGACTTTGCGATCCTAGCCTATTTCCCACGGGAAGCCAAGGGGGGGTACAGCCGGTTGCCAAGCGGCCTGAAATGGGCCAGAAAAGGCCCCGCCGGCCGCAATGCGTCGGGAGAGGGGAGGATGGCATGACCCATGAGGTGAAAAAGACTGTCGCCGAAATCAACAGGCGTATTGAAAAGGGCAAGGCCGTGGTCCTAACCGCCGCCGAGATGGTCGAGACGGTCCGCCGGCTCGGCAAAGTCCGGGCGGCCAAGGAAGTGGACGTGGTGACCACGGGCACGTTTTCGCCCATGTGCTCCTCGGGCATGCTGTTTAATTTCGGCCAGGAACCGCCGACGCTCAAAGCCCAGAAGGTGCGGCTCAATAACGTGCCGGCCCATGCCGGTCTGGCGGCTGTGGACGCCTATATCGGAGCCACGGAGCTGCCCAAGGACGATCCGCTCAATAAGGTGCACCCGGGCCGGTTCAAGTACGGCGGGGCCCATGTCATCGAAGATCTCTTGCGCGGCAAGGCGGTGCGTCTTTTCTGCGAATCCTACGGCACGGACTGCTATCCGCGCCGGACCCTGGAAAAAGACATCACCTTGGCGGATATGAAGTATGCGGCGCTCTTTAATCCCCGCAACTGCTATCAAAACTACAATGTGGCCGTGAATCTGACCAGCCGCATCATCTATACCTACATGGGGCCGCTCAAGCCCAACGCCCGAAACGCCAATTACGCCACGGCCGGCGAGCTGTCGCCGCTGTTTAACGATCCGTATTTGAAAACAATCGGCCTTGGCACCCGGATTTTTATGGGCGGCGGCATCGGCTACGTCATGGGAGCCGGCACCCAGCACGATCCCAAACCCAAGCGCAACGAACGCGGCATCCCCATTTCCGCTTCCGGCACGCTGATGCTCAAGGGCGATCTCAAGGGCATGAACGCGCGCTACGTGCGCGCCGTGTCCATCCTGGGGTACGGCGTGTCCCTGGCCATGGGCATAGGCATTCCCATTCCCATTCTCAATGAAGACATGGCCTTTTTTACCGGCGTGTCCGATGCCGACATCCAGATGCCGGTCAAAGACTACGGCCACGACTATCCCAACGGCGTCGGCCGGTCCCTGGGGCTGGTCACCTACGCCGAGTGCCGCAGCGGCGAAATTCTGGTCAACGGCAAAAAGACCCCGGCCGTGCCGCTGACCAGCCTGACCATGTCCCTGGAAGTGGCGCAGAAGCTTAAGGAACAAATCGAGCAGGGCAAGTTCCTGCTCACCGAACCGGTGGAGGCCATTCCCTCGGAATAGGCGGGTTTTCGGCTTTACAAACACCTTGCCTTGGGATACGGCATCGGGTTCTTTCATCCGATAGGAGGATTTCCCATGTCCAAGCATAAGAAGCATGAGCGCCACAAGGAATTGGATCGTCGCCGCAAACGCCGCAAGGAACGCCTCAAAGAGCGTGTCCGCCAGGCCATGGCCACCAAGAAGGCCTAGCGTTACGGTCTGACGTTTCCTTTGATTTCAAGGTGTTCGCGACAACCGGCAGGGTGACCGGCCGGTTTGACGCAGGACGCTTTCCGAGACTGTCGCCGTTCGTCTCTGGCACCTGGCCCGCGAAATCGCAGCCCGCTATTTCGCTGACAACGCTTTGTCCCAAAGCCGGTCCCCGGAGCGCGCCAGCGTCCCGGGAGTCCGGGCAGGGACGGCGGCAAGGTTTTTTTTCATGCGAAAGACGTACGAGCTTTGGATGCGACCCGGGCAAGGCCAGCACTTGCCCGGCTTTTCGCGTGCTCTATGGGGAGGGCCACATGCCCTTGTATGAATTTGAGTGTCCCGCCTGCGGTCGGGTTTTTGAGGAACTGCGCCGCAGCGGCGACGACGCCGAGGCAGCCTGCCCGGATTGCGGCCGCCCCGCCCCGCGTATCGTCTCCCTCTCTTCCTTTGCCCTCAAAGGTTCGGGCTTTTACGCCACCGACTACGTCAAGCGTCGGCCCGGCACCTTTAAACGCGACGGCAACGAGACCACCAAGGGCACGCCCGTTGCCGTGCCCCAGCTTGCCCGCGATCCGTCCGTGCCGCTGACTGCCGAAGAGCAGCTGGAGGGCGACGAAGACGCCGCCATTGCCGACGAGCCCAAGGAGGGCGCATGATCGAGCGTTATACCCGAAAGGCCATGGGCGATCTGTGGTCCCTGGAAAACCGTTTCGCCGCCTGGCTTGAGGTCGAAGTGGCCGTGTGCGAGGCCTGGACGCAGCTGGGCCGCATCCCGGCCGCCGATATGGCCGTTATCCGCGAAAAAGCCGGCTTCGACGTGGCCCGCATCCTCGAAATCGAAGAGGTGACCCGCCACGACGTCATAGCCTTTTTAACCGCCGTGGAAGAACGCGTCGGCCCGTCGGCCCGGTTTATCCACCTGGGCTGCACCTCGTCCGACATCGTCGATACCGCCAACGGCCTGCTGCTGGGCCGGGCCGGCGACCTGATCCTGGCCGACTTGGACGGCCTGCTGCGGGCCATCAAAGACCTGGCCATGCGCTTTAAGGGCCAGCTCATGATCGGGCGCACCCACGGCATCCACGCCGAGCCGCTGAGCTTTGGCATGAAGATGGCCTCGTTTTACGCCGAGTTTTCCCGCCACCGCGAGCGCTTCGTCGCCGCCCTGGCCGGTATCAGAGTGGGCAAGATTTCCGGGGCCGTGGGCGGGTATGCCCATCTCGACCCCCAGGTCGAGGCCATTGCCATGGGCCTGCTCGGCTTGGCGGTGGACCCCATCTCCACCCAGATCATCCAGCGCGACCGCCATGCCGCTTTTTTCACCACTCTGGCCCTTATTGCCGGGGGCGTGGAGCGCCTGTCCACCGAACTGCGCCATCTGCAGCGCACCGAAGTGCTGGAAGCCGAAGAAGGCTTTGCCAAGGGCCAGAAAGGCTCCTCGGCTATGCCGCACAAGAAAAATCCCATTTCAGCCGAAAATCTGTGCGGCCTCTCGCGCCTTATTCGCACCAACGCCCTGGCTTCCCTGGAAAATATGCCGCTGTGGCACGAGCGCGATATCTCCCACTCTTCCGTCGAGCGGGTCATCATGCCCGATTCCACCATTCTGGCCGACTACACCCTGTCCCGGCTGACCACGCTGCTGACAAATTTAAAGGTCAACCCGGACAACATGGCCCGCAATCTCATGGCCTCCTTTGGCCTGTTTTATTCCCAGCGGGTGCTGCTGGCCCTTATCGAGGCCGGCATGGACCGCCAGGAAGCCTATGTGCTGGTGCAGCGGGTGGCCATGGCCTGCTGGGAAGGGCGCACGTCCTTTCCCGACGCCGTGCGCGCCGATGCGGCCATAACGGCCAAACTCGCCCCGGCCAGCCTCGACGCCCTGTTCGATCCGTCCTACTATCTGGCCCACGAGGATCTCATTTTCTCGCGGGTGTTTGGGTAGAGACGAAGAAGAGAAAAATAGAAGAAGAGAAGAAGAATAAAGATGCCTCCGGCGGCCGGGGGGGATCATCCCCCCCGGACCCCCTGAAAGGGGGCGGTGTCTTTAACAGCATCCGATCACGAACTGCTTTTCAAAAACGCCCGGCTTTTGTATGCCAAAGCCAAACGGGTGAAACGGGGATCTCCATGTCGTGTCCTTCGCAAAACCTGGACGCCGCTGCCATGCGCAGCCGTCTGGCCCGCCTGCTCCTGGAAAAATCCTACCGCGCCGGCGAGGTGACGCTGACTTCCGGCCGCAAAAGCGACTATTATTTCGACTGCAAGCAAACAGCCCTGCACCCCGAAGGGGCGTGGCTCATTGGCAATCTGCTGTTTGACCTGCTGCCGGCGGAGATTGTCGGCGTGGGTGGCATGACCCTTGGGGCCGATCCGCTGGTCACGGCCGTGTCCATCGCTTCGTTTCTGCGCAGCCGTCCCTTGCCGGCCTTTATTGTGCGCAAGGCCTCCAAAGGCCACGGCACCAACCAGTTTCTGGAAGGCCTGTCCAATTTCCAGCCCGGCGATACGGTCGCTTTGCTGGAAGACGTGGTGACCACCGGCGGCACCCTTTTGACGGTTATCGACCGGGTCCAGGACGCTGGTTTGAAGATTGGCGCTGTTGTCACGGTGCTTGATCGCAACGAGGGTGGCTCTGAAAAGCTGGCCGAGCGCGGCTTTCCGCTGCTGTCGGTCTTTAGCCGCGAGGCTCTTTTAGCCGCTGCCAACCAACAACCGGTCGCCTGACGCGAGATGGCATGAAACGACTCGGCTCCGCCTTGATTCTCGCCTGCCTGCTCCTTGTCCCGGCCCATCAAGCGGCCGCGGAATGGACGGCGGATGTCGTTGATACCGAGTGGTTTCCCAAACGTTCGGTGGCGGTTGACAAAAAGGCCCAGTCCTTTTTTCTGTTGACCCGCCAAAGCCCGGTGCGGGTGGCTGATTTTATTCCCTGCGCCACCGGGCAGTTGCTGGGTGATAAGAATAAGGAAGGTGATTTAAAGACGCCGGAAGGGGTCTATTTCATCACCCGGCGAAAGACCGGGGGGCTTAATTTCGAGCTGTACGGCGATCTGGCCTTTCCGCTCAATTTTCCCAATCCTGCCGATCTGGTGCGCCGCAAAACCGGCCATGGCATCTGGATTCACGGCCGGGGCCATGCCATCATCCCCAACGAGACCCAGGGCTGTGTGGCCCTTAATACCCCGGATCTCCACCGCCTGGACAGCGAACTGGCCTTGGGTACGCCGGTCATTATCGCTGACGAACTGCGCCTGGAAGGCGATGCCCCTCGCTTAAAGGCCGAGGCCAGGGAAGTGGTGGACGCCACCCAGGCCTGGGCCAAGGCCTGGCAGGACCGCTCCGATGCCTTTTTCGCCCTCCACGACGCCGAAAAATTCGCCATTTCCGAAGGCCAGTCCTTTGCTGCCTTTCGCAGCCAGAAGGAACGCCTGTTTAAATCCCTGCCCTGGATTCAAGTCACCCTTTCCGATGTGCGGGCCTTGCCCGGCCCTGACTACTGGGTCACTTTTTTCGTGCAGGTCTACCGTTCACCCACGCTTATTTCCCAGGGTGTCAAGCGCCTGTACTGGCAACGCGGCCCGGACGGGCGTTTTCGCATCATCGGCATGGAATACGACGAAATGCCGGTGACGCTGGCCGAGAAGGGCAAGGCCAAGCCGGCCGCCCTGGCCAATGAGGCCGAGACCGCCACCGCCCGGCCCGATGAGCCCAGCGAAGAGGAAACGCAGACCCGCCAGCTTGTGGACGCCCATCAGGCGGCCATGGAAAAGGTGGCCCAAAAGGCCTTCCATTCCCTGCCCCTGGCCCGCCAGCCCACACCCGAGGATCAGGCAATTCTCGAAGTGGCCCAGACCGGTGCGGCCAAGCCCGGTGTGTCGCCCTTTGCCACCGACGCTGCCCCGGCCGCCCCGGCCCCGCCGCAGTTGCCGGCGGTTCCCGGACCCCAGGTTGCCGCTGCCCCGGCTGTCCCGGCGGCGGCCCCAACCCGGGCCCCGGCCCCGGCTGCCAGTGTTGCGGCCCCGCTTCAGGTCGCGGCTCTCCCGACCCAGCCGGCTGCGTCCGCTGTGGTGCCCGGCCAGTCGGCCAAGGCGGCCCAGCCGCCCCAGATGGTCACAGCCGCGCCCCAGCCGGTGTCGGCCGAACACGCCGGCGAAATAAAGGCAGTGGTGGAAAGCTGGAGAACAGCCTGGGAACACGGCCAGCTCGACGCGTATCTGGCGCATTATGCTGATGAAGCGGTCCAGGGCAATCTCAAGGGAAAAGACGCCATCCGGCGGCAGAAATCCGGCCTCTGGCAGAACAACGCGCCGGGGCGCGTGCACATGGACGTCCTGGCCGTCGCCCCTGACGGCGACGGTTATGCCGCTGTCTGCGCCATGCGCTACCAGGGCAAGGGGGCCAAGGAAAGCGACGGCTTTAAGACGTTGCACCTCGTCCCGGCCGGCGGCAAGTTGCTGATCGCCAAGGAACGCTGGTCCAAGAATCGGCCCGAACTGGCCCCGTCCTCGCTTGCGGCCGCTGCTTCGGCCACGCCGGCGGCGCTGCCGGTGTCTGCCGCTTCGGCTGGGCCTGCAGTTTCCCCGGCCGTTGCAACCCAGTCACCTGCCCAGATGACCCAGGCAACGCCTGGGGCCACTGTTGCAGCCGCTTCTGTGCCGGCCCCGGTCCAAAAGGCCGAGGCGTCCCCGGTTTTGCCGGCTGCGCCTGCAGTCGCTGCCCCGGGTACCCCGGCTGCTGTGCCAGCGGCTCTCCCCGTGCCTGCCGCGCCACCGGCTGTGGCTACCCAGGCAACGCCTGCGCCCCAGCCGGCCCTGGCTGCGCCGCGTCTGACCGCCGAAACAGCTCGCACCGCCAAGGCCGATGGCAGCGCTGCCGTTGCCGCCATGCTCGAAGCCTGGCGCACAGCCTGGGAACGCGGCCGTCCCTCGGAATACGCCGCCTTTTACGCCGATACGGCCATCCAGGGCGACCGGCGCGGCCGCGAGGCCATCCGCAGCCAGAAAGTCGCGCTGTGGAAGGACAAGGCCCCCCGGCGCGTGGCTTTTTCCGAGGTGAAGATAGCTCCCCGCCGCGACGGCTATGTGGTCACCTTTGTCCAGGACTATGAAAGCCGTGACGGCCTGGCGGACAAAGGCAAAAAAACGCTCTCCCTGGCACCCTCGGGCAACGGCTATGCCATTGTCGAAGAGAAATGGAGCCGTCAGTAATGGCCGGCAACGACAGAATCGACATCCTCATCCTTCGCGATGCAGCTGGCGTTGGCCGCTATCGCCTGCCGGTGTGGCTGGCCCGGGTGCTGGTCCTGTCGCCGCTTGCCCTGCTGCTCCTGTTGGGCGCAGCCCTGGCCGTGGTCTACCACCAGCATCAGGGCAATACGGCCCTGACCGGGCAGGCAGCTGCCCTTCGCCTGGAGCTTGACGCGGCCGGAGAACGGCTCCTTCGCCTGGAAAATCTGGAAATAGTGCTGCGATCCAAGGATTTGACCGAACTGGAGACGCTTTTAGGTTCGTACAATCCCGATAACCCCGGCTGGTGGAAGCCGCGCGGCGAAGAGCGCAAGGAACCGGCTGCCGCACCCCCCCCGGTCGAAGCCCGGGAACGGCCCGATCTCTCCAAACTGCTGGCCCGGGTGGACGCCAATCAGGCCGGCGTGGACAATCTGAAATTCAAATTTGAGAATAAGCGGCTCAACCTCGGATTCGATCTCAGTAACGTCACCCCCCAGACCGGACTGGTGGGCAAGGTCGAGGTCGGGTTGGTGGGCAACGACGGCAGTTTCTGGCCGCTGAAAAGTGAAAAAGACGAATTGTCCTTTCAGATTCAGCGATTTAAGCAGATCAGCGCCAATCTGGCCCTGCCGGCCAAGGTCGAGCAGCGCGATGTCTACGGCCTGCGTCTGGTTATCGTGGACCCGGCCGGCAAAGCCGTCTTTGCCCAGGTCTATCCTGTGGCCAAGGACTAGCGGTACCGCTATGCCGCGCTACTTCGTCAATTTGAATCTGCGGGTGGCCAAGGCGCATCCAGAGCTTTTTGAGCGGCATCTGCGCCAAGGATTGGGCGTGGAGGTGGGTCTTGATCCGCTGCTGCTCGACGCCGTCAGTATCGACTGGCACCGCGAGGTGGCCCGGCGTTTTGCCGAGGCCGGGGTGGCCGCCACGGTGCATCTGCCGTTTTTCGATCTCCAGCCCGGCAGCGCCGACGCCCGCATCCAGGCTGCCAGCTGCGACCGGCTGCGCAGCGCCCTGGAGATCGCCGCCCTCTATCAGCCCGAGCGGCTGGTGGGCCACGCCGCCTACAATCGTTTCCTCTACATCCGTTCGTTTACGGAGTGGGCCGAGCGCGCCGCCGACACCTGGGTCAAGGTGTTAGCGGTCTGGCCCGAGCATGCGCCCCTGTGCCTGGAAAATACCTTTGAGACCGACCCGGCCACCGTCTCCGGCGCCGTGGATGCCCTGCGCCGCCGGCTGCCCAGGCAAGCCGCCGGGCGCGTTGGCACCTGCTTTGACGTGGGGCACTGGTACGCCTTTGCCGAGGGCAAAATACGCGGCAATCTGAACACTTGGCTGGACGCTCTGACCCCCAGCCTGCTCCATCTGCATCTGCACGACAACGACGGCAGCTTCGACCAGCATCTGGGACCGGGCCAGGGGGAGATTCCCTTTGCCGCGATCTTTGCCGGTCTGGCCGCCCGGCAGCTGACGCCTACCGCCACCTTCGAGCCGCACACCCCGGAAGCCTTTGCGGCTGCGCTGGCCTTTGCCCAGGCCCGGCCGGAGTATTTCGACGTCCCGACGGACGGCTTTCGCCTTAGCGCAGATACATCGGGATGTTCATAAACAACTCCCGGGTGAAGGTGAGCATCTTGTCCATCATCCAGGGGAAGGCGATGAGCAGGGCAATAAACATCGCGAGAATTTTCGGCACAAAGGTCAACGTCATTTCCTGAATCTGGGTTGCGGCCTGCAACACCGAAACGAACACGCCAACGACCAGACTCACCGCCAGCATGGGCATGGCTAAAAACAGCGACAACTCAATGGCCTGCCTGGATAAGGCCACAACCATGTCGGTCGTCATGGGATCACCCCTTCTCAAGTTGCGAACGAATTGACCAGGGAGGCGACAATCAGCCCCCAACCATCCACAAGCACAAACAACAACAGCTTAAACGGCATGGCAATGGTGGCTGGCGGCAGCATCATCATGCCCATGGCCAGCAGAATGCTCGATATGACCATGTCGAGAATGAGAAACGGAATGTAGATGAGAAAACCGATGGTAAAGGCGGTTTTGAGCTCGCTGATCATAAACCCGGCCGCCAGCATGATGGTGGGCACCTCGGCCTTGTCCTTGGGCCGCTCCATCTTGGAGATGGTGTAAAAAACCGACAGATCCTTTTCCCGGGTGTGCTTGAACAGAAATTCCCGCATCGGGATTTCGGCTTTTTTCAGCGCCTCGGTAAAGCCGATCTGCTCGGCCATATACGGTTGCAGGGCGGTATCGTTGATCTGTTTGCCGGTGGGGTACATGATGACCACGGTCATAAACATGGCCAGACTGGCCAGAATCTGGGTCGGCGGCACCTGCTGCACGCCCATGGCCTGGCGCAGAAACGAAAACACCACGATGATGCGGGTAAACGACGTCACGGTCAGCACGAACGACGGGGCCAGCGACAGGACTGTCAGGGCAAAAAGGATTTCCAGCAGGGTGGAAACGCGTTCGGGCTGGTTCTGACCGGCCGCCAGCGTCAGGGACAGGGTCGGGATATCGCCGCCCTGGGCCAGGGCCAGGGCCGGCAGCAGCAACAGCGCGGCAAAGACGGCCGGCCCGATAAGGGCGGCCGGGCTAGGACGCATCGCTACGCTGGGTGTTGTGCGCCAGGGTGTCGGCAAAATCGGCGGCAGGGACATGTTCGGCCTCGGTCAGAAACGTGATGGATTGTTCGGTGATCCCGAGCACCAGATCTTTATCCAGGAAACGGACCACCACAACGCTCTTGCGCGGCCCCACGGGCAGATGATCGATAAGCCGCAGCGTGCCGCCCCGGCCGGCCGGACCGATGCCGAATTTGCCCCCGTAGCGTTTAAGCAGCCAGAAGGCGGCGAAAATAAACGCCAAAAGGACAAGCAAGGTCAGGCCCATCTTGAGCGCCACGGCAACGAGGCCGTATTCGCTGGCCGCCAAGGGGGCGGCAGTGGCATCAGGCAAGTTGTTTCACCCGTTCGATGGGGCTTATGATGTCGGTTAAGCGCACCCCGAATTTTTCGTTGATGACAACAGCCTCGCCCCGGGCCACGAGCTTGCCGTTGACGTAGATTTCCAGCGGTTCGCCGGCCAGCTTGTTCAGTTCGATGACCGACCCCTGGCCGAGCTGGAGCAGTTCGTTGATGAGCAGTTTGGTACGGCCCAGTTCTGCCGACACGTCCAGCGGGATATCCAGGATGAAATCCAGGTCGCGGCGGATGGGGTCCGGCCGCTCGGCCTTGGCGTCCGCTGTCAAATCCTTGAACTTGGCCTTGGCGCTTTGACGCGACAGGGCTTCCTGATTGCGCTCGGTCTTAATCGACGTCTCTTCTTCGTTGGCCAGCGCAGCGGCCCATTCGGCGGCCAGGGCGTCGTCGCCGCCACCGCCCTTGCCGCCGCCACCCCCGCCGCCGGAGGGCTGGTCAAACAGGGCGTCGATGTCGGTCTGGGAGGCCGGGCTGTCGTCCTGGTCATCCAGGGCGGCGGCCCATTCGGCCGCAAGCTTGTCCTGATCGATGTCGTCGGGAGTCATGACACCACCTCGCGCGGGGCGCTGCTTATTGGATGACGAAATCCGTGAAATAAACCCGGGAAACCTTGGGCTGGCCAATAGCCTGATTGAGGCGGTCCACGATCTCCTTGCGAAGCAGGATCTTGCCTTCCAGACTGGCGATGTCCTGGGACGTCTTGGACGAGAGCAGCATGAGCAGGGCGTCTCTGATCTTGGCCTGATTGCCTTCGAGCAGTTCCGGGTTGCCTGTCATCTCCACCTCGAGCACCACCTTCAAATAGCGCCGGGCATTGCCGTCGGCCAGATTGACCACAAAGGCAGGCAGGGCCACGTTATTGGACGGGGCCTTGTCCTTGCCGCCGCCATGGCCGCCCTTGGCATCACTTTTGGCCTCGCCGTGGCCGCCTTCGGCCTTTTTCTCTTCCGGCTTGGCCGCATGCGTTTCTTCCGGCTTGGCCGCGCCTTCTGCTGGTGCTGCACCCTCGGCTGCCGGGGCAGTGACCGGGGGTTTGGCAAAAAAGGTGATGTAGGCGAAATAGCCGCCGCCGCCGAGGACGAGCAGCAACACCACCAGGACGATGTATTTTATAAGGCTGGATTTTTTCTTTTTGCCTTCGGCCGGTTCGGTTTCTTCAGTCGCTTTCGCCATCCTTGCCTCCAGGAATCAAAGTCTTTGGCCGAACAGATCGGTGCCCACGCGCAGATGGCTGGCACCCTCCATGACGGCCGCTTCCAGGTCGCCGCTCATGCCCATGGATAAGACCGGCAGGGGCAGGGCGAGCCGCGTTTTGAGGCCGTCGCGCAACTGGCGCAGCCGGGCAAAGGCCGGTCGCGCTCCCACCGGATCGTCAAACACCGGCGGTATGACCATAAGCCCCTCCAGTGTCAGATTGGGGGCCTGGGCCACGGTATCGGCCAACTCCGGCAGCCCGTCCGGATCGATGCCGGACTTCTGGGCTTCGCCGGCCACGTTGACCTGGATGCACACCGCCTGGGTGATGCCCAGGGCGGCAGCTCTTTTCTGCAATATTTGCGCCAAATCCAAGTTGTCCACGGTATGGATCAGGGCGAACCGGCCCACGGCCAGTTTGGCCTTGTTGCGCTGCAAATGGCCGATGAAATGCCAGACGAGTTCCGGCGGCGTGGCATCCATTTTCGGCAGCGCTTCCTGAATGTAGGATTCCCCGAAAAGTGTCTGGCCGCACTCGGCCAGGGCAGCAACCGCTGCCGCGTCCTGCATCTTGGAGACCGCCACCAGCGTCACCTCGGCCGGGTCACGTCCGCAGGCCAAGCAGGCCCCGGCAATGCGCTCTTGCACCCGGGCCAGTCGCTTCAAAACCATCTCGTCCACGAATCCATCCCCCCTAAAAAACTTCTCCCATCAAGGGGGTCCGGGGGGGATTATCCCCCCCGGCCGCCGGAGGCATTCTTCGTCTTTATCTTCTACTACTACTGCCCAAGGCCCAAATCGCGTAAAAAGGATGGGTCGTCGGTCCAGTCGCGGCGCACTTTGACCCACAGTTCCAGGAACACCTGCGTGCCGAGCATCTCTTCGATGTCGGCCCGGGCTTTCTGGCCCACATCTTTTAAGCGTTCGCCGCCTTTGCCGATGACCATGGGTTTGTGGCTTTCCCGGCCGACATGGATGGCGGCGCGGATTTTGGTCAGACCGGGCTTGGATTTTTCGTCCCAGTCTTCGATGGTCACGGCCATGGAATAGGGCAGCTCATCGCCAAGGGCCAAAAAGAGTTTTTCGCGCACGATTTCCGAGGCCAGAAAGCGTACGGGTGCGGTGGATACCTCGTCCGGGTCGAACTGGTGCGGCGCTTCGGGCAGGCGGGAGAGGAGCGCTTTAAGGAGCTCGTCCACGCCAACGCCGGTAAGGGCGCTTATGGGAAAGAGTTCGGCTGCGGGCAGGGCTTCGGCAATGGCTTCGAGCACCGGCAGCAGTTTGACCTTTTCGCGCACCACATCGACCTTATTGAGCGCCACCAGGACCGGCAGCCGGCCGTCGCCCACGGCTTTGACGACAGGTTTCAAATCCGGGGCCAGCCCGTCGATGCGCCGGGCGTACTGGGCCGCGTCCAGCATGAGCATCACCACATCGGCCTGGGCCAGGGCGGCATAGGCCGAGCGCATGAGCAGCGGGGCGATGCCGCGTTTCTGGCGGTGCAGGCCCGGGGTGTCCAAAAACACGGCCTGGACGTCGCCCTGGGTGATGATGCCGCTAATGGAGTTGCGGGTGGTCTGCGGCTTGGGCGAGACGATGGAAATTTTTTGGCCGATAAGGCGGTTAAGCAAGGTGGATTTGCCGGCGTTGGTGGGGCCGAGCATGACCACATGACCGAAGCGTTGCATGTTTTCCAAAGAAAGCTCCGAGGCGGCCGGCGAGGAGGCCGCAATTTCAACATTTTAAAAAGTCATACAGGAAAGCCTCGTAGGGGAGTATCCCGGCGCGGGCCAAACGGCAACCCTTGCCTTGTACCCTTGGGGTGGCTATAGCACGCCTGCCATGGGAAAGGATCTTATTATCGTCGAGTCGCCGGCCAAGGTAAAGACCATCAAGAAGTTCCTCGGCAATGCCTATGCCGTGGAAGCTTCGGTTGGTCACGTGCGCGATCTGCCCTCCAAAAAACTTGGGGTAGATGAAAAAGACGATTTCGCGCCGCAATATCAAATCATTCCAGGCAAGCAGAAGGTGGTGGCCAAGCTTAAGGAAGCCGCTGCCTCGGCGTCGAAGATCTATCTTGCGCCCGACCCCGACCGCGAAGGGGAAGCCATTGCCTGGCACGTGGCCGAGATCGTCAAAGACGCCGGTGTCCCCATCTGCCGTATTCAGTTTAACGAAATCACGGCCAAAGCCGTGCGCGAGGCCATTGCCCATCCGCGCGAAATAAACGAAAAACTTTTTTTATCGCAGCAAGCCCGGCGCATCCTCGACCGGCTTGTGGGCTACAAGGTGTCGCCGATTCTGTGGCAGAAGGTCAAAAGCGGCATTTCGGCCGGCCGCGTCCAATCCGTCGCCCTGCGGCTGGTGGTTGACCGCGAAAAAGAACGCCGGGCCTTTGTGCCGGTGGAATATTGGAATTTCAAGGCCAAACTCGCCGGCGACGGACCGCCGGAGTTCGACGCCGAACTGGCCAAATATAAGGGCAAAAAAGTCGAGATCGGCAGCGCCGAGGAGGCCGCCGAGGCCGAGGCGGCCATCACCGGGAAGCCCTTTCTCGTTGCCGCCGTGACGGAAAAAGAACGCAAGAAGTCGCCGCCGCCGCCGTTTATCACCTCGACCCTGCAGCAGGCCGCCAACCAGCGGTTGGGCTATTCCGCCAAGCGCACCATGGGCGCGGCCCAGAAGCTCTACGAGGGCCTTGAATTGGGCGAGAAGGGCACGGTGGCCCTCATTACCTATATGCGTACCGATTCGACGCGTATTGCCGACGAGGCCCGGGATGCGGCCAAGGAATTTATCACCGAGACGCTCGGCCCGGACTACTACCCGGAAAAGGCCCGCCACTTTAAGTCCAAGGCCGGTGCCCAGGACGCCCACGAAGCCATCCGGCCCATTGATGTTTCCTTGACGCCTGCCGACGTCAAGCTGCTGCTGCCCAAGGATCTTTTTACGCTTTATAAACTCATCTGGGAGCGCTTCGTGGCTTCACAGATGAGCGAGGCGCGCTTTTGGGACACCGCTGTCGATATCGCGGCCGGACCGGGCATCTTTAAAGCCAAGGGCCAGCGGCTCATTTTCCCGGGCTATTTGAAAGTCTTTGGCCAGGAAGCGGGCGATGAGGCCAAATCCTTGCCCAAGCTCGTCAAGGACCAGGAATTGACGCTTTTGGAGCTGAAAAAAGAGCAGAAGTTCACCCAGCCGCCGCCGCGCTACTCCGAAGCCTCGCTGGTGCGCGAACTGGAAGAAAAAGGCATCGGCCGGCCTTCGACCTACGCCGCCATCATCTCCACGCTCATTGACCGCGATTATGCCCGGCTGGAAGAGAAGCACTTCGTGCCGTCCGAGCTTGGCGAGACGGTATCCGATCTGCTCGCCGAGCATTTCGTCAAGATCATGGACGTGGGCTTTACCGCCGGCATGGAAGCGTCGCTGGACGCCGTGGCCGAAGGGCGGGCCGACTGGGTCACGCTGCTTAGAGACTTCACCGAGGATTTCTACCCCACCCTTATCAAGGCCGGCAAAGACATGGCCAAGGTCAAGGCGGGCAAGGAAACCGACGTCAAATGCGAGCTGTGCGGCAAGCCCATGGTCATTCGCTTTGGCAAGGCCGGCGAGTTTTTAGGCTGCTCGGGCTATCCCGACTGCAAGAATACCAAAGAGTTCGACCGGGCCGCTGACGGCGCGGTCATTGCCCGGGAGCGCAAAGCCGAGGAAGTGGCCTCGGTTGGCCCCTGCCCCACCTGCGGCAAGGATCTGGTGGTCAAAAAGTCGCGCACCGGCAGCCGGTTTATCGCCTGCACCGGCTGGCCGGACTGCAAATACACTAAACCCATCTCCACCGGCGTGGCCTGCCCCCGCGAAGGGTGCACGGGCTCGTTGGTTGAAAAAAGCTCCAAACGCGGCAAGGTGTTTTACGCCTGCGACAGCTACCCGCAATGCGATTTCGCGGTCTGGGACTGGCCGATTAACGAGCCGTGCCCGCAGTGCGATTCCAAGATTTTAGTGCGCAAAAAGACCCGCGACGGCGAACTGATCGCCTGCCCGAATAAGAGTTGCCGCTACAAAAGAAGCGTCGGCGAGAAGAAGGACGAGGGCGAGGAATAGGCGAGAAGAAGGAAGAGTGCCTCCGGCGGCCGGGGAGATGATCCCCCCGGACCCCCCGAAAAGGGTGTGTGTGGAGGCAATGAGGGCGGTTTCGAAGTCGTTAGCGGCGTCGGGGCCGCCTTTGTGGTTTGGGGATTACAGGATGGGCTTGAAATAAATTTCCTATTATTTGGAAAAAACTATCAGTGTATTCGGTCAACATACTGAAATATATAAAATTATATTTTCCCCGTACTTAACTTATGGTCTTGATTTTTTGTTGCACTTAAAATACTTATGGGTTGCCGAACATCTAAGGAGGCGATCAGTGCGTGATTTTCATTCTTTTGAATCTACCCCGATAATTATTGAAGAAGTTGTTACTGCTCTAAAGCAAGATGTAGTCCCTTTGATTGTCGACAGTTGCCGGATTGCGAGGGATGCCTATGACCTAGATCCAGAGTTTAATGACAACTACACGCTCGGAACATACTCATGGCGAAATTTGTTTAATAGAAGTCGTGAATTGGATAAATTTTCGTGGGATGTCAAACGGTCTGAAAATGATTTGCGACTCTATTATAAAAAGTCATCATGGCCAAGATCACTTCGGGTTCACCGATGCGACGAATTGACTCGTATTCCAACGGGAGGGAAACGAGCGAAAAAGGTCGCCTGTGGCCAAGGCTTCTTGTCCTTTGAAGTTGAAAATTTAGCGTTTGAGAACTATGAACTTGTTATTGTCTACGATTTTGATGCCTTCCGAGGACTTGGTAAGATACAGGTTGTGAAGTTGTCCGGGGTTTCTCTTCGCGAAGTCCTTGCATTGCCCGTTGCTACCTTGTATCAGGCCGAACCTATTGACGTTCTGGATATTGAGGGAACCCCCGCTCCTGAAATTATTGCCGACGCTGCTCCCTCTCGCGATATCTCCAAAGATATTACGGCAAACAAACCAAAAATAGTCTTTAAAAATGAGTAAGTACAGGGAATTAAGCTCTTCGCTAGCCCGGCTTGATCCTCGTAGGATTACGGCCGGACGTGAGCTTCGAGGCTTAACTAAAAAAACGTTGGCCGATAAAATCGGCAAAACACCTAGTGCGGTCACGCAGTTCGAGGCTGGCCGTTCTGGTTTGGATATTGAGACCTTTGCTGCCGTAACAATAGCCCTAGGATTACCTCCGAGTTATTTTGTCGCTCGCCATAATGATATTCAAGTAGATTTTGGAACTTGCCATTTTCGTGCAAATAAAAGTGTTCCACAAGGAGAACGTCGTCGAGCTATACAACATGCAACCAATGTTATTCAAATATTCAGATCGCTTGAGCAGCGCGGAGTTGTATTTCCAGCTCCACAAGTGCCAACATACGCGTGGAATTGTTACTCGCCATCTGAGATAGAATCTTTGTCTCAAACAATCAGGCGTGATTGGGGTATGGGTAATGGACCGATACTCAATATGGCGGCTTTGCTAGAAACAAAAGGCGTCTTTGTTGTATTGCTTCCAGAGGAAAGCGCCAAACTGCATGCTTTTAGTTTCTGGGCAGAAGACCGACCTTGTGTTGTCGTTACAGAGTCCGTGTCAGCAAGTCATATGCAGTTCGATCACGGACATGAATTGCTACATTTAATATTGCACATGGATGAGGCTGCTGGCGATCCAGATAGTGAGCGAGCGGCGAATCATTTCTCAGGGGCATTTCTTGCTCCACTCCATGCCTTTCGTTTAGAATGCCCAAGAAAATGGGACCACGATGCTTTTTTGGCGCTAAAAAAACGATGGCATATATCAATGCAAGCAGCGTTATATCGAGCTAGGCAACTTCAAATAGTTAAAGAATCTAGTTTTCGGTGGGGAATGGTGGATCTTAGCTCACGGAATGAACGGCATGATGAACCAGGAGAATTTGAAAAGCCTCTCCCTTCTTTATTGTCAAAAGCACTGGAAATTGTTCAAGGAGAATTTTTTTTGGATGATCTTTCAGAAGAAATAGGTTTAGCCTCACATGAGGTAGAGCACCTGTTACAGTCTCAGCACGTCCCCCAAAATTTGATTGATTATTTTAAACCAAGTAACCCTGTATTTGCAGAGCCACAAGTTCATAAAAAGTAATAGAACCATATCTCTAGCTAAAACGGGCCGCCTCTTCCGAGACGGCCCGTCGCATTTTTCTGATCTTCCTTCTGCGTCTTCTTCTCGTCCCCAACTACACCAACGGCGTATTCTCCACGATGCTCCAGACGCCGCATGGGCAGGCGTTGCCGCAGAAACCGCAACCGATGCACTTGTCCGGGTCCGACACCATGGCGAACTCCTTGCCTTCCTTCTGCTGGCGCGAAATAGCGCCGACCGGGCAGATCGTTTCGCACAGGCCGCAGTCGCGACAGGCGCCGCAGGACGAACACTGGCTGGCGCAACTGTTGAGGTCGTTGTACTCCACCACGCGCGGATCAAAGTATTCCAGCTTGGCCCGCTTGTAGTCGAGCATCTTGCGGGTGTCCTCGCACGGCCGCTTGCCGGTGAGGATTTCGTCAATGGCGCGGGCGGCGTCGCGGCCCATGCCGATGGCCTGGGTGAGCAAGCCCGGTTTGACGAGATCGCCGATGGCGAACACCTTGGGATTGGTGGTCTGATAGATGGCGCTCACTTTGACGTGGCCGCGCTCGGTGGCGATGGTCTCGCCCAGAAACTCGATATCCGGCACATCGCCAACGGACAGGATCACGGTGTCGGCGGGGATCAGTTCACCGGACGTAAGCGCCACGCCCTCGGCCGTGATCTCTTTGGTGAAGCAGGGCCATTTGAAGGTCGCGCCGACTTCTTCGGCGTCGTGCTTTTCCTTGCCAAAGGCAGCGGGCTTTTGGATATCGATAAGGGTAATGGTCTCGGCCCCAAGGCGGGCGGCCTCGGTGGCCACGTCGCAGCCGACGTTGCCAGCCCCGATGATGACCACGCGCTTGCCAACGGTGGCTGTGCCCTTCTTGGCGGCCTTGAGGAAGGTGAGAGCCGGGGTGGCCAGTTCCTTGCCCGGCACAGGCAGGATACGCGGCTTGTTGGCCCCGACAGCCAGGACGACGTAGTCAAAATCGGTGACGATCTGGCCGAACTCGTCAGCGGAGAGCGCCTTTTGCAGTTGGATATGCGGCAGGATTTCCCGGGCGCGGGCAATCTCGGCATCCAGCACGTCGGCCGGGATGCGGCTCGACGGGATGGCGGCGCTGATCTTGCCGCCGAGTTTTTCCGAGGGGTCGTAGATAATGGCTTCGTGGCCGGCCAGCCGCAGTTGCCAGGCAACGGACATGCCGGCCGGACCGCCGCCGATGACAGCCACGCGCTTGCCGGAAAGCTCCGGCAGTTTGGGCATCTTGCCGGCTTTGACATTGGCCTTGCCGAGCATGGCGGTATCAAGGGGCTTTAAATGGCCCACGCTGCGCGTGCAGCCCTGCATACACAGGTTGGGGCACAGATAGCCGCAGATGGTGGCCGGGAAGGGCGTGTAGGCCAGGGCCAGATCCATGGCTTCGTCCATGAGGCCGTCGCGCACGAGTTGCCAGCGCTCCTGCACCGGGATGCCGGTGGGGCAGCTGGCTTGGCAAGGGGACAGGTACTTCTTGTTTTCCCAGACCGGCACGTAGCGGCGCAGTTCGCCGGAAACGATCAGCCCCACCGGGCTGCGGTCGGAATCGTCGAGATCGCCAATAAGCCCGCCGCGACCGAGTTCGGCGTCCCAGACATTGGCCCGGAAATCGCTGAGGTTCCGGCGCACTTTGCCGGTCTTTTCATACGGGCTGCGGGCGAGGATGAGCTGCCAGTCGTCGCGTATGGTCAGTCCGTCAAAGAGCTCCGGCTGGCCGATGGCGGCCAGGAAGTTTTTAAGATTTTCGGTGAGCCAGGCCCAGGCCGCGTCGTCCACGGGCACCAGCTTGGCGTCGGCCAGGGAAAAGCCCTTGTGCGGCCCGCGAAAGAAGATGCGCCCGCCGACCATGCCGACGCAGGGCCGATAGCCGAGCACGTTATCCGGGTTTTGCGGTTTGTGCCCGCAAACCACGGCCGTGCCGCCGGCCATGAATTCGGCGAAATAGTCGCCCGCGCTGCCGAGGATAAACAGCTCGGGGGCGTCGTATTTCGGGTTCTGCTTGGTCATGGTCATGCCGCGCGAACCGATGTTGCCGGCGATCATGACCTTGCCCTGGGCCATGGCGTTGCAGGCACCGTTGCCGGCGTTGCCGCGCACAACGATCTCGGCCCCGGCATTGAGCCAGCCGATATCGTCGGAGACCGAGCCTTCGATAAGGATTTTGGTGCCGGGAAAGCCCATGGAACCGGTGCGCTGGCCCGGCGAGCCGGTGATGCGCAGGGTGACGGGTTCGCTGCGCGAAACCCACAAACGCCCGCCGATGCCGTGCTGGCCGTAGGCTTCTACGGTCAGGTCGCGCGCGCCCTGGGTCACAGCCTGCTGGATGTGCTCTTCCAGGATGCGGGAATCGACCCGGTGGCCGTTTTCAATGCCGTGTATGGTGACGGTCTGGTGTGCCATGTCGTGCTGCCTTGGTGCGTAGGGGTAATGACGCCCGGGTTAGACCACGTATTTGATCTTGAGCCGCTCGGCCACGTGGTAGTCGCTGATGCCCAGACCATCGGACATGCCGATGGGGAGGGAGGTGGAGCGACCCAGCGGGGCGACAATCTTGCGCAGTTCCGTGTCGAAGGACAGGAAGACGTCAACCAGACGCTCGGCCACCTTTTCGGGGTCCAGACGCCGGTAGAGGCGCGGATCCTGGGAGGTGATGCCCTTGGGGCACACGCCGATGTTGCAGACGTTGCAGCGGTCGTGTTCCGAGCCAAGGCATCCGGCTGCGGCCTGCATGATGTATTTGCCGGACTGCACAGCGCTGGCTCCGAGCATGATCAGGGCGGCGGCGTTGGCGGCCAGATTGCCGTTTTTGCCGATGCCGCCGCCGGCAATGAGCGGAATTTCGTTCTGCTTGCCGGAGATGACCAGGTTTTCGTAGCAGTCGCGCAGGTTGGTGGCGATGGGGTGGCCCATGTGGTTCATGGAGACGTTGTAGGCCGCGCCGGTGCCGCCGTCCTCGCCGTCGATGGCCAGGCCCGCGGCGTAGGGGTTGCGCACGAGGTTATTGAGCACCGCCGTGGAGGTCGTGGTGCCGGATATTTTCGGATACACCGGGACGCGGAAGCCCCAGGCCATGGACATGGACTGGATCATCTTGGCCACGGACTCTTCAATGGAGTACTGGGTCTGGTGCGTGGGGGGGCTGGGCAGGGACACGCCCATGGGCACGCCGCGAATGGCGGCAATGAGCTTATTGACCTTGTACCACATGAGCAGCCCGCCATCGCCGGGCTTGGCTCCCTGGCCGTACTTGATCTCGATGGCGCAGGGGTCTTCCTTCATGTCGGGCAGGGCTTTGATGATTTCGTCCCAGCCGAAGTAACCCGAGGCGACTTGCAGGATCATGTATTTGAGAAAGCGCGACCGCAAAAGACGCGGCGGGCAGCCGCCTTCGCCCGTGCACATGCGCACCGGCATGCCCATCTCTTCGTTCAGATACGTCACGCCCATGACGAGGCCTTCCCACATATTGGGGGAGAGCGCGCCAAAGGACATGGAGCCGATCATGAGCGGATAGATTTCGCGCACCGCCGGCACCCAGGCATTGTCTGCCAGGGCGGCAAGGCCCTCTTCGGGCGGCTGGATGCGGCCAAGCAGCGTGCGCAGATTGAACTCGTGGCGACCGGCATCCAGGGCCGGGTCGGTGAGCATGGAGATGCGGATGAATTTGATCTGATCGAGCAGGCTGCCGCCGTCGTTGCGCCGGCCACCGCGTGTGCGGGCCGCACCACCCCGGTTGTTGTGGAATTTAAGCGTCGTGGCCTCGGGGCGAAGCCTGGGGGCTATGGCATTATTGGGACAGACCATGTTGCACATGGCGCAGCCGATGCAGTGATAAGCCGGATCGGTGCGCTGGCGGATGCCATGGTAAATGGAATAGGAATTGGTGGGTTTTTTGGCCAAAGCCGGAGTGGCCTCGACGGTGCGTTTACGATGCACCCCGAGTTCAATGGCGCTGACCGGGCACACGGCTGTGCAACGCCCGCACAGGGTGCAGGTGTCTTTGTCCCACTCGATCTGCCAGGGCAGGTCGTTAACGCTTAGTGTGGACGGGGTAATGACTGCAGCTGATTGCATATGGTGACCTCTTGGCATTGCGGGCGCACGATGGCCGTATCCAGGTGCATGGGTTGAAAATCGGCATTCTGGTCGCGGTCGGGGATGGCCGCGTCGAGGCCGCAGATTTCCGAGGAGAAGGCAAAGATGCCGGGCTTGCCGCCGACAACGCCGGGCCGCAGCTTCTTGCGGTCCTGGACCATGAACATGGTCTTATCCGGCAGGCAGCCGATGACGCAGTTGGGGCCATCGATAATGAGCTTGCGGCAGGTCTGCTTGATGCGGGCGAGGAGCGCCCGGTCGGCGTGGGCTTCCATCTCGGTGTCGGACAGCGGCGTAATGATGTGCTTGTAGTACTCGATGCCAAACTGCAATCGATTGATGGTATAGTGCATGATGTGGGCGAACACTTCGGAGTCGGACTGGTAGCCCATGTAGCCGGGGAACCCGCGCGAGAGCAGGTATTCCCGGATGGGGACGAAGGCCGTGTTTTCGCCGTTGGTCATGGTGCATACGCCTTGCAGGAAAAACGGATGGCAGGCGTAGAGATTGATGGCGTAGTTGGTGTTCTGGCGGCCCTGGGCCAGGATGCGGCGGCAGTCAAGCTCGGGCCGGTCCAGGCCGAGATATTCGCCGATGGCCATGGGATCGCCGACTTCCTTGATCATGATGGTGTCGGGCCAAAACGAGAAGACGCGGATGTTTTCGGCCGCTTCGCCCATGCGGCGCAGTTCCACGCGCATGAGCATAAAGGCCAGTTCCTGCTCGGCCTTGGATTTGGCCTTGAGGTCGGCCGGCATCTCATAGGCCCGGGCCATGTAGGTGCCGCGCAGCGGTGTGCCCAGCGGCGCCTTGGTGCGCGGCTCCAGGACCAGGGTCTTGCGGGTGACGAAGCCGCGCTCGCCCATGTAGGCGTCGAGGCAGTTGAGGCCTTCGTCGGTAAAGATTCCGGAGAGGATGGGCGCGTCCTTCATTTCACCGAAGGGGCCGCCGAGGTCGGAGAGGAAAAGGCCAACGCCTGAACCGTCGTGCCCTTCCTTCATGACGTTAAGCGCCTCGATGGCGCGCATGGGGGACACTGGGTCCCGGCTGCTGAGGGCGAATAAGCGGCACATGGTCAACTCCGAATGATCGAATTCTCATTAAGGGGGGTTTTTTCATAGTTACAAAATGGGCTACCGTAAAGCACAAAATCTTATTCGGTGGTTTACGGCGACAAAAATGAGCAAATACGCGGGGTAGCGTGGGCCGTTGGCGGATGCTTTCCAGGGCGATTTCGCCGGTTTTGGCAAGGTGGCCACGGGGGGACGCGGCTGGGAGCGCCGGACGTTCGGTTTGGGCGACGTTTCGTCGGTCGGCCATTGCCACGCCTTGGGCGCTGCGTTCGTTTGGCCGCACCGGACTTCTTAAATAGGTCTTGCGGCCAAGTTGGCAAGCGGCCAAGCCCTGTCTTTGGCCCAGCCCATGCTGCCGAATAATCTTCGGTGGAGGGGAGAGGGCCGGGACGACGGGCCGCAGCATCGTCGTCCCGGCCGGGCGGGCGTCGGGTCAGTTCCCCGGCACCGCCAGGAGGTCGGCGGCCGGAAAGGGCTTGGACAGCAGGCCAAACCGGGCCGAAACGTCGACGACCCCTTGCAAGGCGGCCGGGGCCAGCGTCTCGGGAAAGCGCGGCAGGACGATTTTGGCCGCCAGTTCCGGGGCCAACTTGGTGCGCTGGCTCAAAATGGCGCGGGCCTTGTCCGGGTGGGCGGCAATAAAGGCCGAGGCCTGGGTCACGGCCCGCGTAAAAGCCGCAGCCTCGGCCGGATGGGCTTTGATCCAGGCCTTTTTGGCGAACCAGCCGCCGATCAGATAGGGGTTGCCAAAGGCGGCATGGGGCGAGGGGACGAGGATTTTGGCTGCACCGCGCGACACGGCGTCGGTGACAAACGGTTCCAGAACCAGCGCCGCCTGGACCGACCCCTTGCTCAGCGCAGCAGCCATGTCCGGGAAGGGGACTTCCACCAGCCGGATGGAATCCGGGGCAATGCCGGCCTGTTCGGCCAGGGCGCGCATGGCCGCCTCGTTGATGTTGCCCAGCGTATTGATGGCCACGGTCTTGCCGGCCAAATCCTTAACCGAAGCGATTTTGGAATCCGCGGCGACGAGCAGGGCATGGACGTCGTTGGTGGCGGCCACGCCTTCGGCTCCCGGGGCCAGGAAGGCGAAATCAAACCCCTTGGCTTGGGCTAAGATGATGGAGACGGTGTTGGACCAGCCGATGGCCAGCTCACCGCCTTCCACGGCCGGCGCGATGACCGCCCCGCCCTTCATGGGCAGGCCGGTCACGGCCAGGCCCTGGGCGGCGAAATAGCCCTGCTCCTCGGCCACATAGAATTGCAGGCAGTCGCCCACAGGGATGTAGCCGATTTTGAGGGGGGCGGGGTCGGCGGCCAGGGCGGTCCCCGGCAGCAGCAAGGCCGTCAGCAGGGCGAAAAGGGCAGCGATGGGCATGGCGTTCTCCTGGAAAGGGTTGCGCGACAGGTGAGGACGGCACCGTTGCCCTATATACCGCCCTTCCAGCCGGCGTGCCAGCGCAAAAGCCGCGCGAGCACCTGCTGCGTCCCGGCATTAAGGGCCAGCCCCCACAAACCCAGCATGGCCACGCCGGCGTACATCTCGGGAATGGCGAAGGTGCGCTGCATCCGCAAAATGTAATGGCCGATACCGCTGGACGCCCCGATCATTTCCGACAGCACGGCCACAATAAGGGCCATGGGCACGGCCGTTCGAAACCCGGCCGCCACACTCGGCCCGGCCGCCGGCAGGATGACCCCGAAGAGCAGATCGCGCCGGGACAGGCCATAGGCGGCGGCCGTCAGGCGAAAACCCGGATCGATACTGCGCGCCCCGTCCACCGCCCCCACCAGGATGGGGAAGGAGCAGGCAAAAACGATCACGACCAGCTTCATGCCCGTGCCGATGCCAAAAAGCAGCATGGCCGCCGGGATGATCGCCGGGGGCGGCACCGGCCGCAACAGTTCCACCGTGGGCGTTAAGAGCGCCGACAGCCGGCGCGAAACGCCCATGGCCAGCCCCAACGGTGCCATGACGGCCAGGGCCAAAAGCAGCCCGGCCACGGCCCGCGACACCGTGGACAGCGCCTGCCCCGGCAAAAGGCCCGAAACGGTCAAATCCCAAAACGTTGCGGCAATGGTCGAAACCGGCGGAAAATAGAGCCTTGAGACCACGCCCCAGCGCGAGAGTCCCTCCCAGGCGGCGGCCAGAGCGCAAAAAACGAGCAGTCCCGACAGGCGTTTCATCGCTGGCCTGCCTCGGGCATCCAGGCCAGCGCCCGCCGCCGCAGGGCCACAAAGACGGCGTTAAGCCCCGCCCCCACCAGCCCCACAGCCACAATGCCGGCATACATGCGCCCCGGCCGCCCGGCCATGGACGCTTCCAATATAAACGAACCCAGCCCGTTGGGGGCGGCAGCCATCTCCGTGGTCACGACCACGGCCACGGCCACGGCCAGCCCGGTGCGCAGCCCGGCCATGATCTGCGGCAAGGCCGCCGGTGCCAACACAAAGACAATGCTCTCCCAGCGACGCAGGCCGTAAACCCGGGCCGTGTCGCGCAGTTCCGGCCCGGCCGTGGCCGCGCCAGCCACGGCCGCCACATAGGCCGGCCAGGCGCAGGCAAACCCGGCCACAGCCACGCACAAGCCAAAACCCAGCCCCAAAAACAAAATGCCGATGGGAATAAGGGCCACCGACGGCATGGGGCGCAAAAATTCCACCGTCATCCGCATGGCCCGGCCAAAGCCCGGAAAGACGCCGCAGGCAAAGCCCAAGGCCACACCGCCCACACCGCCCACGCCAAACCCGGCCAAGGCCCGGCCGATGGTCAACCCCGCCTGCCCCACAAGCTCGCCCGAAATAATAAGCCCCCACAACTCTTCGCCAATGACCGACACCGGCGGCACGGCGTCAGGGGGGAGGAGGGCGAGACGGGAGAGCGCTTCCCAGAGGATGAGGAGGAAGATGAGGAGGAAGAGGCCTCCGGCGGCCGGGGGGGATGATCCCCCCCGGACCCCCTCGATGGAGGGTGGGGGGTCCGGGGGGATCATCCCCCCGGTAGGGAGGGTTCGGGAGGGGCAAAGCCCCTCCTGATTCTTCGCCTTCCCTTTATACATTACACACGCCGTAGCAATGCATGGATGGCCTTTCGGGCGTCGAGAAAACGCCGGTCTTCGCGGCTGGCGATCTGGTCGCGGGGGTGGGGTAGATCGATGGGCAGGATGGCCGCCACCTTGGCCGGCGGCGGGGTGAGCGCCACCACCGTGTCGGCCAGATAGACGGCCTCGTCGATGTCGTGGGTGACAAAAAGGACGGTCTTACCCTGCTGCCGGGCCACGCCGGCCAGCAAATCTTCCAGATCTTCGCGGGTCTGGGCGTCCACCGAGGCAAAGGGTTCGTCGAGGAGCAATATTTCGGCCCCGTAGGCCAGTCCCCGGGCCAGGGCGGCGCGCTGCTGCATGCCGCCGGAAAGCTGCCAGGGGTAATGCTCGGCAAAATCGGCCAGCCCCACCGCTGCCAGGGCGCTGCGGGCCGTTTCCAGCTTTTGGGCTTTGGACCCCGGGGCGCGGCGCAGCACGAAGCGGATGTTGCCGAGAATGGTGAACCAGGGAAACAGCGACGCGGCGGCGTTCTGGAAAATAAGGGCCATCTCCGGCGGCGGCGCACTAATTTCGCGCCCGGCCAGCGTCACCCGGCCGGCAGTGGGGCGCATAAGGCCGCACACGCATTGCAGCAGGGTGGATTTGCCGCAGCCCGACGGGCCGACCAGCGAGACAAAAGCCCCCTTGGGCACGCTAAAACTCACGCCGCCCAGGGCGCAGGTGGCCGGTGAGCCGTTCTGGCTATAGGATTTGGTCAGCCCTTCGATGGTCAGCATTGGGCCAGTATGCCGTAAAGGATGTGAAAATGTAAAATGGAAGAGACTGGAGAGGAAGACGGAGATGCCTCTGGCGGCAAAAGGGGGCAGCCTTTTGGAATCCCATCTGGAGCCAGGGAATTCAGGGGACCGGCACCTAACTGAGTCGTCTGGCGTAGAGCAGGATGTCCTGCTGGGAGAGCAGGCCGGCCAGCCGGCCGTCGGGCTCGACCACGGCCAGACGCCGCACGCCCTTTTGCCGCATAAACAAGATCACTTTATACACCATGGCGTCCACGGGAACGCAGACTACCGGCCCGCTCATGTAGGCCGAGAGCGGATCGGTCAAGCGCTCAGGGTGGCCCATGATGGCCCGCAGGGCGTCGCGTTCGGTGAAGATGCCCGTGGCTTTGCCGTCAACCACCACCAGGACGCTGCCGGCGCTTTTTTCGCGCATGTGGTCCAGGGCGAGCTGCACGGAGCGATGCGGAGCCAGACGGATGGGTTCGGTCCGCATGAGCGCCCGGCAATCGACGTTTTCCACCATGAAATCCACAGCCAGGGCGTCCACAAGCTCTTTGTCCGTGACCAGCCCCAGCAGCGAGCCGCTGATATCCACCACCGGCAGATGGCGCTCGTGGCGTTCCAGCATGCGCCGGATGGCTTCGTCCAGGCCCAGGTCTTTGAGGATGCCGCCGCTGGTTCGGGAGACGAGTTCGCGCACAGGCGTGGCCGGGTCGAGATCGACGTCCAGACGACGCACCAGTTCGCGCTCGGTGACAAAGCCCACGACCTTGGCCCCGGCAACGGCGGCCAGACAGCTGACATCGGCGTTGATCATGAGATCGGCAGCCTGGGTCACTGTGGCGTCGGCAGGGACGATGTGGGGCCTTTTGGCCAATTCGCCAACCCGGCGTTTGAACATGGTAGTTCCTGACAGCGTGCAATTATGCCCAAACATCGGTCGGATAGGCAGGAAAGTCAAGAAATCCCGAGGAAAAAACAGGCTGCTGCGGCTTGCCCGGGGTCGCTCAATCCGGTAGGCAAGGGAAAACGACTGTTTTGCGGGAGTGTGCGGCCATGAATTCCGACAGCGCCCAATCCTCATCGGCCCAGGCGTCTGCCTTCGTCGCCCGGCTGCTGGAGCTTGGCCAGCCCCGCCGCGAGCAACTGGTCAACCCAGCGCCCCAGCCCCGACCGGCTGCATCCCTGGCCTCGGCCGGCCGGCGTTCGCTGGCCGACATCAATCCGCCGCCCTTGCCCGAAGCCTATCTGGCCCTTCGCCGCACCGCGGAAAATCCCATGAGCGGCACGGGCGACGTGGCGGCGGCGGTCTCCAAAGACCCCAGTCTGGTGGCCTATGTGCTGCGCCTGGCCAACAGTCCGTTGTACAGTTCGGCCACGCCGGTGGAAACCGTGAGCCGGGCCGTGGGTCTGATCGGTCTGACCGAAATCGTCAATCTGGCGGCCGGAGCCGTGTTGGCCAAGCTGTTTGCCGCCCCGCCCCGGCCCGATCTGCTGTCCCTGCCCGATTTCTGGCGGCATGCCGTGGCCGTTGGCCTGCTGGCCCGGGCGCTGGCCCGGCGGCGCGACGAAGCCAACAGGGAACGCTTTTTCGTGGCCGGGCTGCTCCACGACATGGGCCGGTTGGTGCTGGCCGTGGCCGAACCCGATCTGGTCGCCGCCGTCATCGCCCGGGCCGGGGACGGGCGCATTGCCATGGACGCGGCCGAACGCCTGGAACTGGCCTTTGACCATGCCGCCCTGGGCGGGCGCATCTGCGACAAGTGGCGGATGCCGGACCCGCTTCTCGAGGGCGTGGCCGGCCACCACGACCTGTCCCAGTGTGCGGGAAGCACCATCGCCGCTGCCGTGCATGCCGCCGATTTTATAGCCAATGCCCTGGGGGTGCGGGTGTTGCCGGCCGCCGGGCTGCCCCTTTTAAATCCTGACACGCTGGCTCTGTTTAACCTGGGCAAAGCCGATCCCCAGGAGTTTGCCGACCTGCTCGATACGGAACTCGCAGCCATGGCCGCCCTGTTTACGCCATAACCATCGTCGGCAACCCGGTCGGCGCTCCCCTTGCCATTCCCCAGCCAGGGGGCTATGCAGTTTCAAAATGGAGCGAAACGCCATGAGCGCGCCTCGGATTACGCTTACCCCCCTGGTCGGGTCCGCCATAAATGAAATGATCCTTGAACTCATGGCTCTTTCCGGCGACCGTCGCCGCGCCGAAATGGCCCACTCCCTGGAAAGCGGCCGCAGCCCCCAGAGTGAAATCATGATCACGGCCCTGCGCGGCGTGATTGTCCGTACCACGGCCTAGCGCCGCCCCCCCCACCTATCCATGAAATATTTTCTCATCTTGCCTGTGCTCTGCTGTCTTGTTCTTGGCACCCTGCCGGCCATGGCCAAAAACGATCCCCCGGCCAAGCCCGAGGCTGCCCAAAAGTCCGACAAGAAGTCGGATAAAAAGACCGACAAGAAGCAGGCCGACGCCAAAAAGCCCGCCAGGAAACCCGAAGTCGATACGGGCGAAAAGGGCGACAAGGTCGAAACACCGGGCCGGGTCATCAAGGAGCCCAATGCCTTTAACGGCATCAAATGGGGCACGGGCATGGCCGCCATACCGGATATGTCCGTGGTCGAACGCGACGGGCAGGCTGCCTATGCCACGGCCGAAGGCGTGGTCTACCGCATCGGCGACGCCTTTTTGACCGGTGTCGTCTATGGCTTCTGCCAGGATCGGTTCGCGGCGGTGATGGTGGAATACAAGGGCAGAAAAGCCCATGAGAGCATCAAAAAATTTCTGATGGAAAAATATTCCAAGCCCGTTGACCTGGAAGAGCGCGGGCTGGACTTTGGCTGGCCCGTCGGCAACGTGCTCATCCGCATGGTGTTTGTCCCGGACAAGGACACCGGGACGCTGAGCTATTTCTATCAGCCCCTCTACGCCCCGTGCGGCGCACCCAAGGCCGCGCAGTGAAGCCGGGCCTTGCAGCGCTGCCCGTAGTGCTCTGCGGCCTGTTGCTGTGCCCTCTGGCCGCTGACGCGGCCGGGAAGGACAGCGCCCCGGCCGGCAGGAAGGCCCCTGCTGCTGCGGCCGGCAAGGCCCCTGCTGCGGCTGAACCGGGCGGCTTTGCCGAAAAGGGTGCTGCCTCGGCAGAAAAACGCAGTCTGGCCTTTAACAAGCAAAACGTCTTTATGTATTTCCGACAGGTGGCCGAAGCCAAGAACAAGCTGCCCGAAGATATGCCCTACGAGGAACTGCGCGACCGGCAGTGCCATCTGTACGCCAGCGTACTCAAGCAGTCGGGCTACGATTTCGAGACCACGATTTTAAATGCCGTGGAGCACGCCGAAAAGGGCGGCAACAAACTCGACGATCCCCGCTTCACGTTCCTGGCCGGCGTGTTTCAGGAGCATCCCGACCTGTTTTTGCGCCTGCGCCTGATCTCCAAGCCCACCCGCGACGCCGTCGTGCGCTTTTTCGGCGGCTAAGTAAAAGCAATGCCTCCGGCGGCCGGGAGGGGGTTACCCCCTCCCGGACCCTCCCTTCCTGGGGAGCGCTTTTCCCTTCGGGCAAGGCCCGAAGGGAAAAGCGCTCCCCAAGCAGGAAGAATACGGGGAAGGAAAGGCCGAGCGCCGCAGACAGGCAAGGGGTCCGGGGGGCTTAGCCCCCCGGCCGCCGGAGGCACTCTTCCGCCTTTCTTTTATCTAGCCCGTATACGTGGCGTAGTTTTTGCCCACCCGGTCGATGAGCTGGAGGTGGCGGTATTCGCCTTTGATCTGGCCGGCTTCGTAGATGCGGTAGGCTTCCTCGACGCATTTTTCGCAGGCACCGATGGGCGCTTCCACCCCCAGGCACAGCGGGGTGCGCGTGGATTCCGTTTCGTATTTGACCACGCCCCGGCAGTGGTCGCACAGGCGCACCGCTTCCGTCTGGTATTCGGTGATGGCGTCGGTATCGTAATAGAGCGTCTTTCGCCGGGTGAACCAGCCGGCCACCACATCGCCCTTGCCCGGTCCCCGGGGGTGGCGCGCTTCCTTGAGAATATCCCGGCAGACATCCTCGATATAACCCGTCACCTTGGCGCTTTGGCGCACCTTGGCTGCATCGAAGTCCGGTTCGCGCACATGGCTGTAGTCCAGGCCCGCCATGGACAGCACCAGCCCCAGATTGACGTAGGGCAGGGCGCCCTGGATGGAATAGCCGCCTTCGAGCACGGCGATGTCGGCCCCGAGCATTTCAGTGAGCCGGGCATAGCCCTGGGCCGAGAAGGCCATGTCGGTGATGGGATCTGAGAAATGGTTATCCTGGCCGGCGGAATTGATGATGATGTCGGGCTTGAAATCTTCAATGAGCGGCATGACCACTTCGCGCATGGCAAACAGGAACCCTTCATCGGACGTGCCCGGAGGCAGCGGCACGTTGACCGTGGTGCCAAGGGCTTTGGGACCGCCGAGTTCGAGGGGAAAGCCGGTGCCGGGATAGAGGGTGCGCCCGTCCTGGTGCAGGGAAATAAACAGCGTGTCCGGGTCGTTCCAGTAGATGTCCTGGGTGCCGTCGCCGTGGTGGCAGTCGGTATCGACGATGGCTGCCCGCAAGGGACCGTACTGGTCGCGCAGCCATTCGAGCATCACCGCTTCGATGTTGATATTGCAAAAGCCCCGCGCCCCGTGGACCACCTTCATGGCGTGGTGGCCGGGGGGGCGCACCAGGGCAAAGGCCCGTTTGGCTTCCTTGTCCAGGACCGTTCGGGCGGCGCGGATGGCTCCGCCGGCGGAAATGAGATGGGAGGTGGTGGTGACCGCCGCCACGTCGGGAAAACAAAAATGGGCGCGCAGCACATCGGTGGCCGTGGCCAGCTCGGGCTTTAATTCGGTGATGCCGGCAATGTCGAAAACGCCTTCCTCGCGCAACTGGTCCTGGGTGTAGAGCAGGCGTTCCTGGCGCTCGGGATGGGTGGGGGAGATGGCCCAGTCGTAGGCCGGGAAAAAGACGATGGCCAGGGGATGGCGGGCTTTCAGCATGACTTGGATACCGCCTGTTTGTAGGCCGCCGACACGCCGGGACGCACCTGGCAGGCCACCCGGATGTTGTGCCCGACCAGCGTTTGGCCCTCGACCATGGGAAACGACGACAGCTCCACGGTTTCGATGGGCGCGTCCTCCGCCTCGGCCCCGATGGAGGCGAGATAGTGGCGCAGGCTCGTGGCGGCTTCGCCTTCGGCGGCGGCCTGGCTGTAGTTGTCGGCCACCTGGCGGGTGATGCCAAGCGACGGGATGGTGAGCCGGCCGCTGGCGGTATCGGCGAAAAGCTCCACGGAAAAGGTCGGCCGGGCCAGGGCCGCGCCGATGGCGTTGGCCACGGCAAAGCTCTCGGGCACCACCACCTCCTGGGTAAAGGCGTCCTGGAGCAGCGCAGACAGGGCCAGGGCCGGGCCGCCCATGACGTAGACGCGTGTCGGACGGACCTGCCGGCCTTCCAGCAGTTCAAAGATCGTATAGACCGGCCGGTCGTTTATTTCGCGTACAAAGGCCGCCACTTCCGAGCGGATCTGGTTGACGGCGTTTAGAATCGCCGCTTCCGCCACCTCTTCGGGTTCAAAGCCGTTGGCCGTGGCCACGGCCAGAATGCCTTGGTAGGAGGCCCGGGGATCGCCCACGGCGATGACGTTTTGGATGTTTAAGGCATCGACCAGGGTGGGGACCGGGCCGCCCAGGGCCATGGGCGGCCCTAAGCGCCGGGGGCCGACCTGGATGGCTTCCCGGCTAACGGTAATAGCTGAGTCGCCGCCAACGCCGATGGAGCGGGTGCGCAGCGCGCGCACGAGGGTCGGGCGGCCGGCGATGGCGATGCCTTCGTTTTCGATCAGCGGCGCGCCGGCGGCAAAGACGGCGATGTCGGTGGTGGTGCCGCCAATGTCTAAAATGATCGAATCCTCGGCAATGTCGCACACGGCGATGATGCCCATGACCGAGGCGGCCGGGCCGGACAGGATGGACTGGACCGGCAGGGTGCGCGACACGGACAGCGGCATGGTGCCGCCATCGGCCTTGAGCACGTTGATGCTGGCCCCGGCCATGCCCAGTTCGGCGGCCGAACGTTCCACGGCGTCGCAAAAGCGGTTGTAGACGCGCCACACGGCGCTGTTGAGGCAGGCGGTGGCGATGCGCCGGCCAAAGCCCAGGCGGCCGGAAAAGGCATGGCCCAGGGACACGCAATCGCAGCGGCCGGCAAGCAGGGCTTCAAGGGCCAGTTCCTGGTCCGGGCAGCGGGTGGAAAATTTGGTCACAGCGGCAAAGGCGCGCACTCCGGCCGCTTCCCAGGCGTTAATGACCGCGCGGGCGGCGTCGAGGTCAAGCGCTCCGGTCTGGCGTCCCCGGTGGTCGATGGCCCCGGCAAGGACGTGGTAATACGCCCCCATGGCATAGGCCGCCGGATCGATGCCGGGGCCGCCGGAAACCAGGACGCCGACGGGATCGGCCGTGCCTTCGATGATGGCGTTGGTGGTCAGCGTGGTGGAGAGCGTCAGGCGCGTCACGGCGGCCGGGCCGGCCACGGCGGCAATACTGGCCAAAGCCTCGCGGATGGAGGCAAGCAGGTCGTCGTGGTTGGTGGGCAGCTTGGCGCAGGCCACGACGCCGTCCGGCCCGATGAGGACCGCGTCCGTATGGGTGCCGCCAACGTCGATTCCGCAAAGCATGAAAAATCCCTAGCATCAAGGCGGCCCGGCGTCGAGTCTGCCGGGGCCGGGCCGCCGCAGCGGTTCCGGTCAGGATTTGACTTGCAGATTGAGCAGCCCGGCCACCGCCTCGGGCGAACCGGCCCGGCCGATTTGCCCCAGGGGGACGGGTGTGGCCGGAGTCAGGGAAATGGAAAGCTGGCGCGGGTTTTCAATAAATTGTTTGAGCGCAGTGACAACGCCGGCCAGGAGCGGACTTTGTTCCTTTTGCAGGGCTTCGTCGGCGTCGGCGGCCATGGTCTTTTTCAGGGTAGCCACGTCCACGCCCTTTTTGGCTGCTTCCTGTTTGAGCACGCGCTCCATAAGCGAGGCGTCGGTGTAGACCAGCTCGGAGCGCAGGAGCAGGAGGCTGGGATAGGTGAAAAGAAGGGTCGCGGCCTGTTTGGGGTCGAAATCCAGGTTGCCCAGAGCCAGACTCAGGCGCAGGGTGGCGACGTCTTTTATGGCCAGGGAGATGGCGTTGAGCGTCAATTCCCGCTTGTCCCTGGCGTAGGCGTAGTCGATGCCGAGGTCACAGGTGAGCGGGCCGGTGTAGCCCAGGGCGGCGAACCGGGCTGCGTCGGCGGGGCCAAAGGTGGCCGGATCGAGCTGGATGCCCCGGATATCCATGGCCAAAAAGGCGGGGGTGGGCGAGGTCTCGTCGATGCTGCGCACCACCACTTCTTTGATGCGGGTGGGGGCCAGCCCCCCCGGCGGCAGGATGGAGACGTCGGCGATGACGGTCTGGCGGGTGAAGAGATTGTAGGACACGTCTTTATAGACCACATTGGCGGCCGGTCCGGCCTTGGCGATGACGGCATCGACATGGCTGCGCGCCGCATTGGAGGCGTAGCGGGTGAGCCCAAAATAGGCACCGGCGAGGACCACCACGGCGACGGCTGCGGCGAGGAGTTTTTTGTTCATCCGACAGTCCTTTGGCGACAGTCCCGTCCGGGGCTGGCCGCTGTTTGCCCGGCCTACGCAGGGGGCTTGGCCCCGGTCCGGGGCGGAAAACGCCAGCCGGGTGCGAAGCGCTGCCGGGTGTGTCAAGGCCGTGTAGAAGGGATATCGTGCCGGCGTCAAGCCGCTGTGCAGACAACGGGTGGGAAAGGCGTTGCAGCCGGCCGCCGGCTGTCATAATGATAACAAACTTGTCAAGCGAAAGCGCGGCGGCCAGTGGTGTTCGCGGCCGCAACCCGGGAATCCCGTGAAAACGATGTTGCTCCTGCTGTGTTGGGCTGTGCTGCTCCAGGGCTGCGTCGGCGAAGACGCCGTGCTGCTCGGGTTCTCGGGGCAATTGACCGGCGATCACGCCGATCTCGGGGTCCAGGGCCGCAACGGAGCCAGTCTGGCCGTGGAAGATAGCAATGCCCGGGGCGGCGTGGCCGGCCGACCGCTCAAACTGCTTTCCCGGGACGACGGCGATACGCCGCAAACCGCCGTGGACGCCGACACGGCTCTTCTCAAAGCCGGCGTCGTGGCCATCGTCGGCCATATGACCAGCTCCCAAACCTTGGCCGCCCTGCCGACCGTGGCTGCCGCCGGCCGGGTCATGATCTCGCCGACCACGGCCACCCCGGCGCTTTCCGGCAAGAAAGATCTTTTTTTCCGGGTGATCCCCTCCAACGAAGCCTGGGGTTTGACTCTGGGGGCCTATGTCGCCCGCCGGGGGTTGACCAGAGTCTGCGTCATCGCAGACCTGGACAACGCCTCCTATGTGGACAGCTTCAACGCCGCCTTCGAGCAGGCCTTTGGCCATGCCGGCGGCGAGATCGTCTGTCGTTTCCCCTTCTCCTCGAAACAGGGGCCTGACTGGGGGGCGCTGCTTGACCAGGCCGCGACCAGCCGGGCGCAAGGGATTGTGGCCACGGCCGCCGCCCGGGATGTGGCCGCCCTGGCCCAGACCATGACCGCGCGCAACGAGCGCCTGCCGCTGTTGTGCCCCACCTGGCCCTACACCCGGGAAATCCTGTCCATTGGCGGGCGCAGCGTGGACGGCATCGTTTTTGCCGCCAGCTATACCGAGGCAAACGACCGGCCCCGGTTCCAGGAATTTTTGCAGCGTTACCGGGAACGCTTCGGCGCGCCGGCCAATTTCGCCGCTGTCTATGCCTATGAGGCCGTGTCCGTGCTGGCTGCCGCCCTTTTGCGCACCGGCGGGCGGGCCGAGGGCCTGGCCGAGGCCCTTATCGCTGTCGGCGAACAACCTGGCCTGAGCAGCCCGTTTGCCCTGAACGCCTACGGCGATGTGCTGCGTGATACCTTCCTGGTGACCATCGCTGACGGCCGGTTCGCCGCAGTGAAGGATTGATCGGCATGCGTCCCTCGCCTTTAAGTCGCATCGTCAGCCGCAGTCTCTTGTTGCGGCTGGTGGTTCCGGGCGTTGTGTTGCTGTCATTGATGGCAGCGGCCATGATTTCCATGCAGTGGCTGACCATGGAGCGGGACAACGCACGGCTGGCCATCACCCTGGCCGGCTATGTTTCATCCTATCTCGACAATGCCTTTCAATCCCTGGAAACCTTTGTCCAGCGAACAGGGACGGACGGCCGGCCGGTCCGGCCGGAGACTCTGGCCGATCTGCTGGCCGTGTCGCCGGCCATGCGCCGGCTGGTGTGGATCGAAGCCGACGGCAAGGTAGCCCTGTGCGTGCCGTCGGGACTGCAGGGCAGCATCTTCCCCCTGGAGTTCGACAGCCGCCACACGACCCGCAGCCGGCTCATGTTATCGCGTCCGCACCCGTCGCCCATCGACGGCCGGCTCTCGGTCACCATCGGTGTGCCGGCCGGGAACGGGGCTATTTTGGCCGGGGAACTCGATCTGGCCGGGCTGGCCAGGCATCTGGTCCAGGTGGCCCCCCTGGCCGAAGGCCGGCTTCTGGCCTGCGACGCCTACGGCAATCTCATCGTCCATCCCGAGGCCCGGCTGGTGGCCGAGCAGGGCAATATTGGCGATACGCCGCTTTTCGCCGCAGCCAAGGCCGGCAAACACCATGTGGTGTATTGGTCCGGGGGGCGATTCTGGCTTGGCACCGTCGGGCAGGTGGGCGAAAGCGGCTGGCTGGTGCTGCCGACGGTGCCCGTCTCGGTGCTGGTGGCCCCGGTCCTGTACGCGGCCTTGGTGCTCTTTGTTTTCATGGCCGGTGCCTTTGTCCTGGCGTCGGTGCAGTTGCGTCGGGAACTGCGCCGGCGGGTCGAAGAGCCGCTGGCCCGGTTTGCAGCCAGTCTGCCCCACGGCCGCGATGAGGCCGGCGGGTCGTCGGCCTTTGCCGAACTGTCCGTCTTTGAGGGTGCTTTTGATGAGATGACCCGGGAACTGGTCAAAAACGAGCGGCTTTTCCGGGTTTCCTTTGAGCAGGCCGCCGTGGGCATGGCCCATGTCTCGCCGCAGGGGGAATGGCTGCTGGTCAATGACCGTTTGTGCGAACTGACCGGCTGTTCCCGCCGGGAACTGCTCGGGCATTCCCTCATCGATGTCCTTGTTCCCGCTGATCTGGCAGCGGTGACGGCCCGCATTCACGAAACCCTGGCCGGCCGGCTGGAGACATTTACCCGGGAGGGACGCTGCGTGCGCCCGGATGGGGCTTCGATCCAGGTCAATCTGACGGTCTCCCTGGTGCGCGACGAAACGGGCGAGCCGGACTATTTCGTTTTTGTGGTCGAGGACGTCACCGAACGCCGTCGGGCCGAGGAGGCGCTGCGCCAGTCGCTGGAGGATAAGGAATTGCTGCTGCGGGAGGTGCACCACCGGGTGAAAAACAACCTGCAAGTCATCTCCAGCCTGTTTTTTCTCCAGGCCGAAGTGACCGACAACGCCGAGGCCCGTACCGTGCTTCTGGAAAGCCGGGCGCGAGTCGCCTCCATGGCGCTTGTCCACGAGGGGTTGTACCGCACCGGTGATTTCGGCCGCATTGACGTGGCCGATTATGTGTCGCGGCTGGCCTCGCAACTGGAGGCGTCCCTGGGACGTCGCGGCGGGGTGCGCTGCCGGCTGGGACTTGCGCCGGTGCATTTGTCCATCGAACAAGCCGCGCCGCTGGGGTTGGCCCTTAACGAGCTGATCACCAACGCCATCAAGCACGCCTACGCCCCTGGTGAAGGCGGCGAAGTGCATGTGGGCGTGGGCCTTACGGACGGGACCATGACCATCACGGTGCGCGATATGGGCCGGGGCCTGCCGGACGACTTTTCCATCGAGGGCACCCAGAGCCTGGGCATGCAACTGATTGCCAACCTGACCCGCCAGTTGCGCGGCAGCATCCGGGCGGAAAACCAGGGCGGAGCCGTGTTCACGTTGACGTTTCCGGTGTGAGGGGAGTTGCCGCCTCGAGAGCCGTCTACCGCAGCACCGGGGCCAGCACCCGGTCGAGCACCCCCTGCACCTTGGAGATGGCCACGCCGTAGTTGGTCACCGGCACGCCCCGGCGCACGCATTCGCGGATGCGTCGCAGCATCTCCAGGCGTCCCAGCATGCACGAACCGCAGTGCACCACCAGGGCAAACCGCTCCAGATCGTCCGGGAAATCATGGCCGGTGTACATTTCAAACTGCACGTCGCGGCCCGTGTACTGGGAAATCCAGCGCGGAATCTTGATCCGCCCGATGTCGTCGGCCTGGGCATGGTGGGAGCAGGCCTCGGCCATAAGTACGATATCGCCGTCGCGCAGCCGGTCGATGGCCGCAGCGCCGGCGGCCAGCGTCGCCAGATCGCCCTTGTAGCGGGCAAAGAGCGTTGAAAAAGTGGTCAGCGGCACTTCGTCGGGCACGTCGCCCGAGACTTTGAGGATCACCTGGGAATCGGTGACCACCAGGGCCGGCGGCCGCTTCATGTTGCCCAAAGCCGCTTCCAGTTCGCGGTCCTTAACCGTCACTGCAATGCCGTCGCCGTCGAGAATCTCGCGCAACACCTGGACTTGCGGCAGGATCAGCCGGCCCTTGGGCGCGGCCAGATCGATGGGCACGACGCACACCACCGTGTCGCCTTCGGTGAAAAGATCGCCGCAAAGGACCGGTTCGCGCAGATTTTCGGCCGGGGCCAGCCCCATGACCGCTTCCTTGACCAGGGCCGCTCCCTCGCCGCTGGCGGCGCAGGCCGCAACCGTGGGGATGCCCTGCTCACGGCACCAGTCGCAGTCGGCCGTGGCCGGGGCGGCCAGATCGGTCTTGTTGAAAACGATCAGGAACGGGATGTCGAGCCGGCGGATGTCGGCGATCATTCCCCGTTCCGGCTCGCCCAGGCCCGAAGCCGCGTCCACCACCAACACGGCGATGTCCGTGCGCCAGAGCACCTTTTTGGTGGCGGCCATGCGCAAGGCCCCCAGTTCGCCGGTATCGTCCAGGCCGGCCGTGTCGTAGAGCGTCACCGGTCCCAGCGGCAGCAACTCGTAGGCCTTGGCCACGGGATCGGTGGTGGTGCCGGCGAAATCGGACACGATAGCCACTTCCTGGCCGGTGACGGCATTAATGAGCGAGGATTTGCCGGCGTTGCGCCGCCCGACAAAGGTGATGACCAGGCGCACGCCGCGCGGGGCCTTTTGGCCGGCGTCGTTATCCGACATGGTGTCTCCTTTTGGAACCGCCCACAGCCGTGGACGGTGTCAGTCCCAGGCGGCGCACGGCTTCCCGGGCCGCTTCGACGCGCGCCCGGGCATCGGCGCGAAAAGCGTTTTTGCCGGGATAGATGGCATAGTCCGCGCTGACGTTTTCCGGGGTGAGCGAGGGCATGAGCACATTGGCCCCGACGGTCAGGCCCTGTTCCCTGGCCCCGTCGCGCAGGGCGTTTAGGGCCGAGGTGGACGGGATATTGGCCAGGGGCGCGAGCAGGCGCAGAATAGCCATGGCCCGAAAAGCAGTGAGAATCGAGCCCGGGGCCTCATGGCCAAAAGGTGTGTCGGGATGGGGCACGAAGGGGCCGACGGCGAGCATGTCCAGATCCAGATCGGCCAGCCGCAGCAGATCCTTGGCCAGGATCTCCGGCGTCATGCCGGGCAGATCGGTGATGACGCCCGAACCCACCTCATAGCCGGCCCGGCGCAGGGCCTCCAGGCGGTTTAAGCGGTCGGCCACGGTCAGCCCCGGGCGGCAGCGGGCGTAAAGGGCTTCGTCAAAGGTCTCGATTTTAAGCAGATAGCGGTCTGCGCCGCAGTCGCGCCAGTAGGCCAATTCGTCTTCGGGCCGGTCGCCCAGGGACAGGGTGACAGCCACGTCCGAGTCGGCCTTGGCCCCGGCCACGATCCGGCCGATGTCATCCCGGGAATAGCTGAAATCGTCGCCGGACTGGACCACGATGGTGCCGATGGACAGTTCCCGGGCAAGATGCGCGCAGGCCAGAACGTCGTCCACGGACATGCGGTAGCGGTGGACATGGCCATTGGCCGCGCGCAGGCCGCAGTAGCGGCAGTTGTTGCGGCAATGGTTGGAAAATTCCACCACGCCGCGCAGATAGACGTCGGTGCCGAAATTTTCCCGGGTGAGTGCGGCGGCCGCGGAAAATAACCCGGGATCGTCGGCCCCGGCCAGCAATTGCGCTACTTCATCCTGACGCATGGCATTCGTCCATAAAATGACTTCTCCCTTGCATTCTAAGAGTGCCTCCGGCGGCCAAAGGGGTGACCCCTTTGGAATCCCTCTTGGAAGGCAAGGGGTTATGGGGCCAGGGCGTCACGAGCCTCGACCCCTTCAAAAACTTCTTTCATTGCAGGGGTCCGGGGGGATCATCCCCCCGGCCGCCGGAGGCATTCTTCCCTCTTTCCTCTTCCCGCTCCAGGCTCAGGCCAGCCGCCGGGCTACGGCCCGGGCGGCCAGGCAGTCGCTGACGTAGCGGTAGGCCCCGAGCGCCACCGCATCCAGGGTATCGGGCCGGCCGCCTTCCTCGGCCAGATCGAGCAGGCCGGCGACATCGGCCGGAATCACCAGCCACAACCCCAGCGGTGCCGCAATCGTCGAATGGGCGTAATGGCCGGCCAGGACGGCATCGCCGGTCAGCAGTACCGGAGCCAGCGGCAGGGCGACAGTGACATACAGCCGCACCTTGTGGGGATGGCGCGAGGCCAGGGCGTCAAGAAACGATGCGGACACGGAAAATTCCCGCTGCATGGCCGAGGCGGTCATGTCCGGGCGCAGCACTTGGCGAAATTCGTCCCAGTACGGCGGCCTGGCCACGGGATCAAGGGACACGACGTCTAAGCGCTCGAATTCCGGCCGGCTCAGCGCCGCATCCAGAGCGTCGGCCATGGCCCGGTCCCGGGCGAAATTGGAATAGAGCGCGGCATGGAAAAAGAGCCGATCCGACCGGGCCACGCGCTCGGGCAATCCGACTTCTTCCAAGCCCGCCGCCACCCAGGGTTTTTCCTGCTCCATTTCCATCACGCCTTCTCCTTTCCATCCACTGCACCTAGAGACCCCTTTCGGGGGCCGGGGTTTCCATCGGCCGCCGGACCAAGCTGTGGTTCCAGTCAGGCGTATGCTTCGCCTGTCCAGAACCCCAGTCAACCAATCAGCGCGTACACCCCTTTAAAACTTCTCCCCGTCGGGGGGGCCGGGGGGATCATCCCCCCGGCCGCCGGAGGCCTCTTCCTCTTCCCGCGCCTCTCCCTGTCGCCGGAGGCATTCATAGTCCTCTTCTTCAAACCCAAGCTTACGCATGCGTTTGGGGGCGAGCAGCCCGGCGGCGTCGGCTTCGGCCAGGACGCCGGTGGCGGCCATGTGGGCGGCCAGGGTGCGGCCGGCTTTGCGCGAGGCGGCCAGCAGCCGGGCGACGGTCTCGTAGCCCAGCGCCGGCACCAGCACCGTGGCCAGGGCCTGGCTTTTGGCCACCAGCTCTTGGCAGCGCTCCTCGTCGGCGGTGATGCCGATGATGCATTTATCGGCGAAAACGGCCGAAGCGTCGCGCAAAAGGCGCAGCGATTCGAGCAGACTGTGGGCTAAGAGCGGCATGTACTGATTGATTTCGAGCTGCCCCAGGCCGGCCGTCAGCGTCACGGTCTGGTGGTTGCCCATAACCCGCAACGCCGCCTGCCCCACGCACTCCGGGATGACCGGATTGACCTTGCCGGGCATGATGGACGACCCGGCCTGCAAGGCCGGCAGCACAATCTCGCCAAGGCCGGTAAAAGGGCCGCTGGCCAAAAGGCGCAGATCGGAAGCGATTTTGAGCAGATTGGCGGCGTAGGCCGACAGGATGCCCGAGACTTCCACAAAGGCGTCGGCGTTGGCCGTGGCGTCCACGAGATTTTCCGCCCGGGACACCGGCAGCCCGGTCAGATGGCGCAGATGCTCGGCGGCCTTGAAGATGTAGGCCCGTGGCGCGCCCAGGCCCGTGCCCACGGCCGTGCCACCCAGCGGCACCTGTTTGATGCGCTCGCGGCATTTGAAAATGCGCCAGCGGTCGCGCGAGACGGCCTCGGCATAGGCCCCAAACGTCATGCCGAGCGTCATGGGCACGGCGTCCATCAGCTCGGTGCGCCCGACCTTGACCACCTGGGCGAAGGCGGCCTCCTTGGCTTGGAGCGCCTCCTGCAACCGGGCAGTCGTCCCTTCCAGCTCTTTTAAAAGCCCCAAGGCGGCCACGCGCAATGCCGTTGGATAGGTGTCGTTGGTGGACTGGTGCAGATTGACGTGGGCCAGAGGCGAGAGGATGTCATACGCGCCCGGGGTGTGCCCGAGCAGTTGCAAGGCGCGGTTGGCCACCACCTCGTTGACGTTCATGTTGGTGGAGGTGCCGGCCCCGCCTTGGTAGGCGTCCACAACGAATTGCTCGCTATGCTGCCCTTGCGCCACTTCGCGGCAGGCGGCCACGATGGCCGAGGCCCGCTTGGCGTCGAGATGGCCGGTGTCCTGATTGGCCAGGGCGCAGGCCGCCTTGACCCAGGCATAGGCGGCAATGAGCTCGGGCATGACCCGCTGCCCGGAAACCGGAAAATTGTCCGCAGCGCGTGCGGTATGTATGCCGTAAAGGGTGCCCTCGGGGAGCGATCTTGCTCCCAGGGCATCTGATTCCTGTCGCACAGAGCACGCTCCCCGATAGGCAACCCAGTGCGGCAATCGGCTCCCGGACCATCCGGTCCCCGACTGTCGCTGCGGCGGCTATGGTAACACGAACTATAAAAAAGATCACCAGGGTTCCACCCTGCACCCGCCGGGGCGCTGCCCCGGACCCCGCCAGGGCTCTGCCCTGGACCCGGCAGGGCAGAGCCCTGCACCCGCCGGGGGGATAATCCCCCCGGACCCCCTGGCTGGCAGGTGGGGGTGGGGCATGCTGCCGTGGCTCTTGTCCAGCCTGGCATAAAAGGGTCAGGCTGGCGTCTGCCGAGGGCGAATGCCCGGCCCCCGGCTGGAGGGTGACGGCGGGGGACAACGCCGCACCCTTGGTCCAACCCGGTCCCTGCGCGAAAGGTCTGCGGGCAGGGGAGCACGCAGCTTCTGTCGCGAAAGGGCCTTCGGGCCGGGGAGCTTTGGCAAGCAACCCCGGCCGGAAGGCGAGAGGCGGGAGCGTCCCGTGGCAGCAGGACGCCTGGTTGATGATCCGTAGTCAAAGATCAGATGTCACTTCGTACGTTACACCCCCCATCGAGGGGGGTCCGGGGGGGATCATCCCCCCCGGCGGAGAGGTTTGGAGAGGCAGCGCCTCTCCAATTCTTTCTACTCCTACAGGCGCTGGCGCTTGAAGTAGTGGGTATGCAGCAGGTGGTGCGACTTTTCGGACAGCGGCTTGCCCAGGAACTTTTCGTACAGTTCGATGATGTACGGGTTCTGGTGCGACTTGCGCAGCGGCTTGCCGGCATCTTCGTCGTAGAGCACCTTGGTGCGCAGTTTGAGCAGTTCGATATCGCCGTGGTGGTAGGGCTGTCCGCCGCCGCCGATGCAGCCGCCGGGGCAGGCCATGACTTCAATGGCGTGGAACGCTTCGCCGGCGCGCACGCGCTCGAGCAGTTTGCGGGCATTGCCCAGCCCATGGGCGACGCCGATGCGCAGGGCATGGGGGCCGACCTGGACGGTGGCGACTTTGACGCCGTCCATGCCGCGCAGATCTTCGAATTCCAGCTTCTGCAACGTTTCGCCGGTGGCCAGTTCGTAGGCGGTGCGAAGGGCAGCCTCGATGACGCCGCCGGTGACGCCGAAGATCGGGGCCGCGCCGGTGGATTCGCCAAGGGGATTGTCAAAGTCTTCGTCGGGCAGGCCGGCGAAGTCGATGTTCATGCGTTTAATCAGGCGGGCCAGCTCCCGGGTGGAGATAACGATATCCACATCGGGGTTGCCGTCCACGGCGAATTCCGGCCGGGCGCATTCGTACTTCTTGGCCAGACACGGCATGACCGAGACGACCACCAGTTTTTCGCGGGGAATGCCCAGTATTTCGGCGTAGTAGCTCTTGGCGATGGCACCGAACATCTGCTGCGGCGATTTGGCGGTCGAAGGCACGTCGAGCATGTCGGGGAAGTTGTGCTCGAAGAACTTGACCCAGCCGGGGCAGCAGGAGGTCAGGATGGGAAGCTTGGCTGTCTGGTCGCCGTTCAAATGACGGGTCAGGCGGTCAAGGAATTCCGAGCCTTCTTCCATGATGGTCAGGTCGGCGGCGAAGTCGGTGTCAAAGACGTGGTCAAAGCCGAGGCGGCGAAGGGCGGCGGCCATTTTGCCGGTGACCGACGTGCCGGGAGCGATGCCGAGGTCTTCGCCCAGGGCGGAGCGCACGGCCGGGGCGGTCTGCACGATGACCACCTTGTCCGGGTTGGCCAGGGCGTCCACGACTTCCCAGGTGTGGTCATGCTCCACCAGCGCGCCGACCGGGCACACGGCCACGCACTGGCCGCAGTTGGTGCAGACGGTGTCGGCCAGATTCATCTCAAAGGCCGGGGCGACCACGGCGCTGAAGCCGCGGTTGACGCCGGAGAGCACGCCGCAGGTTTGGACGTCGTTGCACATGGTCTCACAGCGGCGGCACATGATGCACTTGTCCATATCGCGGATGATGGAGGTGGAGATGTCCTTGCGGTAGTGGGACATTTCGCCGCCGTCATAGGGGGACTCGCGGATGCCGAACTTCTCGGCCAGATTCTGCAACTCGCATTCGCCGGATTTGGCGCACACGAGGCAGTCCTTGGGGTGGTCGGACAGCAGCAGTTCGAGGACGGTTTTGCGGGCGTTTAAGACGCGCAGGGTGTTGGTCTTGACCACCATGTTGTCGGAAGCCGGCGTGGCGCAGGCCGGGGCCAGATTCCGCCGGCCTTCGACTTCGACCACACAGATGCGGCAGGACGCGCCCTTATTGTTGATCCGCAGATCTTCGAGGTTTAAGTAGCACAGCGTCGGAATATCGACATCCAGCTTTTTGGCGGCATCCAGGATGGTGCTGCCGGCTGGGACGGTGGTTATCTTGCCGTCTATAGTTACTGTCAGCATGGACATTGCAGACCTCCTTCGGCCTTACAGCTTGATGACGGAGTCGAATTTGCACTTGTCGTAGCAAGCGCCGCACTTGATGCACTTGGAGGCGTCAATGACATGCGGTTGCTTCTTGGTGCCGGTGATGCAATCCACCGGGCAGACCTTGGTGCACAGCGTACAGCCGGTGCACTTGGCCGCATCGATGGTGTAGGTCAACATGGCCGTGCAGACATGGGCCGGGCACTTTTTCTGGGTGACGTGCGCTTCGTACTCGCCCGCGAAGGTGTCCATGGTGGAGAGGATCGGGTTGGGCATGGTCTGGCCCAGGCCGCACAGGGCCGTGTCCTTGATGGCCTCGCACAGGGACTTGAGCCGGGCCAGATCGGCGTGGGTGCCGTGGCCCTTGGTGATCTTGTCGAGGATTTCGTAAAGGCGCTTGGAACCGATGCGGCACGGGGTGCACTTGCCGCAGGTCTCGTCCATGGTGAAGTCGAGGAAGAACTTGGCCACCGAGACCATGCAGTCGTCCTCGTCCATGACCACCATGCCGCCGGAGCCCATCATGGACTTGCGGGCAATGAGCGACTCGTAGTCAATGGCCACGTCGAGGTCTTTGTGGGCCAGGGCGCCGCCGGAGGGACCGCCGGTCTGGACGGCCTTGAATTCCTTGCCGTCGGGGCAGCCGCCGCCGATGTCGAAGATGACTTCGCGCAGCGGCGTGCCCATGGGCACTTCAACCAGACCGACGTTAACGATCTTGCCGGCCAGGGCGAACACCTTGGTGCCCTTGGAAGTGGCGGTGCCGATGGAGGAAAACCAGTCCGCGCCCTTTAAAATGATGGCCGGGATGTTGGCAAAGGTTTCGACGTTATTAACGATGGTGGGCTTGTTCCAATAGCCGGACTGGGCCGGGAAGGGCGGCTTGCTGACGGGTTCGCCGCGGTGGCCTTCCATGGAACGGATAAGGGCGGTTTCTTCGCCGCACACGAACGCGCCGGCACCGTATTTGATCTCGATGTCGAAATCAAAACCCGAGCCGAAAATGTTCTTGCCGAGAAGGCCCATGGCCCGGGCGTCGTCGATGGCCAGGCGCAGGCGCTTAATCGCCAGGGGATATTCGGCCCGGATATAGACCGCGCCAAGGGTTGCGCCGATGGCGTAGCCGCCGATGGCCATGGCTTCGACCACGGAATGGGGGTCGCCTTCAAGGACGGCACGGTCCATGAATGCGCCCGGATCGCCTTCGTCGGCGTTGCAGACCATGTATTTCTGGTCGGCCTTGTTGGACAGGGCGATGCCCCATTTGACGCCGGTGGGGAAGCCACCGCCGCCCCGCCCGCGCAGGCCGGATGTTTTGATGACTTCCACGACCTCGGCCGGGGTCATGGTGAGGACTTTGGCCAGGGCCTCGTAGCCCCGCAGGGCGATATAGTCGTCGAGGCTTTCAGGATCGATGAAACCGCAATTGCGGGTGGCGATCCGAAGCTGCTTTATTTGCGTCGTCGCTGCCATGTGTCGTCTCCCGATGGGCGTTACAGAATCACGCGTTGGTAGGTGACGGGGATGATGCCTTCGACCGGTTCGCCATTCATGACGTACTCGGTCACAAGCTCACGGGCCTTGGCTTCGTCCACGCCGCCGAAGACCACGGGTTCCTTGCCGGGCAGGGTGATCTCCACGGTAGGTTCGGCGAAGCAGAAGGTCATGCAGCCGGACTGCATGAAATCAACGTTGGTCAGGCCGTTTACGGCCACTTCGTCCTGCATGGCCTCCAGGGCGACCTTGCCGCCGGCGGCGATGGAGCAGGTGGCCAGGGACACGTTGATCAGGACTTTGTTGGCGCGCGCCTTTTGGCGGGCGAGAATTTCTTCACGCTTGGCCCGCAGGGCGTCGAGGCTGGCGATGGTGCTCATGGGCGCTCCTTGGCTGTCGAAACGGTGTGCGGTGCTAGAAGTCGGCCAGGATCTTTTTGACCTGGCCGGGGGTGACATTGCCGTAGACCTTGTCGCCAACCATGACGATGGGGGCCAGGGCGCAGCCGCCGACGCAACGCAAAGTGTCGATGGAGAACTTGCCGTCCGGGGTGACATCACCGATGTCGATTTTGAGCTGCTCTTTAAAGGCGTGGACCACCTTGTCCGCGCCTTTGACGAAGCAGGCCGTTCCCATGCAGATGGAGATGGGATGCTTGCCCTTGGGCACCATGGTGAAAAAGGTGTAAAAGCTGACCACGCCGTAGACTTGCGCCAGCGGCACTTCCATGTGGTCGGCAACAAACTGCTGCACTTCGATGGGCAGATAGCCGAAAACGCTTTGGGCTTTGTGCAGCACCGTGACCAGATGCCCTTCTTTCTGGGGCAGGGCCTCGATGAACTGCACGACTTCCCGGTACAGCGGCTGCGGCAGCACGGCGTGTTCCGGCATCCGGCATTCGCCGACCATTTGACAAGTTGAAGTTTGCATGCGGAAGCACCTCTCCTTGTGGGTTTTGAGGGTCCAATACCTGGAGCCTGTGTTGTCCCAGCCGCCGTGAGCAGGCGCAGCCTCTTGCGACGGCCAGGGCTCGTGGCCCGCTGAAGTTTCCATCCCTCAAGTTTGTGATTAATTTCACAAAATCGAGGGGATTACTGCCGATCATTTAATTGCCAGCTCTTTTCTCAGAGACAAGCTGGTCCTACGCACAGTCGGCTCCTCTTGAGCAATAACCGGGCCAGTCAGTGATAGTGAGTAATTGCAAGTGGTTGTCTTTTAGTGCAGCGGAATCAGGCCTGTCCGGTGGGACGGGCTGGGGAACGGCGGGAGGACGGAAGTGGGTCAAAAATCGTAGGGGTGTTGAAAAATGACCGTATTTAAAGGGGTTGGAGCGGAAAAGACAAAGTGCGCTAGCTGCCGGCAAAAATTGGGTCAAAATGTTACCCCGTTTGCACCAGAAGGAAGCCCGCCGCCAGTCGCAGGCATATTGTCCGAGAATCGCAACATACGTAACACGTTTTCAAGAGGAGTGCATCCCCTTTTTCGGGCTGGCGGCATCGGCTGAGCAGGGTGAGGTTGGGGCGGGGCGTGGTCAGGCGTGGTCGGGCAAGCGCCCTGGCGCTGCGTCAGGGCGCTTGCCCCAGGACCAGGAGAACGGCGTTTGATCTGATTGTGCAGGTCGCAACACGTGTGCGTTTGCCCCTGGGCCAGGGGAACGGCCCAGGCAGCGGGGCGTGTTGGGGGCGCATCCAGGGGGTGTCCGGGGGGCGGCCAGGGTGGTGGAGGACGGGTTGGTTCATACAAAAGGGGCTGCCCAGTGCCTGGGGAGCCCCTTCACAGCCAGGAAACCTCGGAAAATCATGCCACGAGGACTACTTCTGTCGTTTGGCTAGCGAAAAAGCGACAACACTGTCTGTTGCCTGCACATGACGGTAAACGATTTCAAGTGTAGCTTTGTTGGCAACCTTGCAATCAAAAAAACCATCGGTATCGGCGGCGTACATATATTTTCCGTCAGGAGTGATCATTCCCCGCCGGCGCATTCTGCCCGCAACTGGCCGCAGGCCGCGGCGATGTCGCCGCCCTTGCTCTTGCGGATCGTCGTCGTCAGCCCTTTGCTTTTCAAAATCTCCTGGAAGGCCAGCACCCGCTCCATGGCCGGCGGCCCGTACGGCAAGCCCGGCGTGGCATTGTACACAATCAGATTCACCTTGGCCTTGACCCGGGACAGCAACCGCACCAACTCCCGGGCGTTAGCGTCCGCATCATTGACCCCGGCCAACAGCAGATACTCAAACGTCAGCTTTTCCCGAGGCTTCAAGGGATATTGTGCCAAGATGTCTATGAGTTTGGAAAGCTCCAGCTTGGCCGCGCCCGGCATGATCTTCTCGCGCAACGCCTGGGTCGGCGCATGCAAGGAAATAGCCAGCGCGCACAACCCCATACGCCCCAAATCCAGCAGATGGCGCGCCACCCCGGCCGTGGACACCGTGATGCGCCGGCCGGACATGTCCAGCCCCTGCGGGTGATGCAGCGCCTCCAAGGTCTTGACCAGATTGTCGTAATTTAAAAGCGGCTCGCCCATGCCCATGAAAACCAGATTGCGCAACGCCAGCACAGCGCCCTTGTCCAGCAGATACTGCCGGGCCACAAGCACCTGCCCGAGCATCTCGCCGGAGGTCATGTTGCGGCGAAACCCGAGCATGCCCGTGGCGCAAAAGCCGCACCCCATGGCGCAGCCCACCTGGGTCGACAAGCACGCGGTGAAATGATCCTTCTCCGGAATGATCACACACTCCACCCGTTCGCCGTCAGTCAGCTCCAGCAAAAATTTCACCGTGCCGTCGCGGCTTTCCCGCACCTCGGCAACCGCAGGCCAGGCAATCACCGCCACCTCGGCCAGCCGCGTGCGCAACGCCTTGGATACGTCCGTCATGGTCGCTACGTCGCGGCAACTCTTCTGCCACAGCCACTGCCAGACCTGCCTGGCCCGGTAGGGCGGCTCGCCCAGCGAAACGATAAGCGACTCAAGTTCGTGGAAGGTCAGATCGAGCAGATTGGTCATGGTCGTGCGTACCTGTATGGGAAGGAGCGAAGACGAATCGGGGCTTTGCCCCGAACCCCACCGGGGGGATGATCCCCCCGGACCCCCCGACGGGGGAGGCGGGCGGCAGTGCTGCGGCGGTGGCGGGGTTCCGACGTTGGGTCGGCAATTTGGCCCGGCGGCGTAATCCGCTGCGCGGCTTCCACCGCCGGGCCAAATTGCCGACCCAAGGGGCGCCAGCGGCGAAGCGCCGCATTGAAAACCAAACAGCCGTGCAAAAAATCGTTAACCAAGGGGCCGGAAACTTTATTGTTTGGTGGGCGATGGGGGCGGCTGGCTTTGCAGCCGCCCCCATCGCCCACCAAACAGGAAAGGGGTCCGGGGGGCTTAGCCCCCCGGTGGGGTTCGGGGCAAAGCCCCGATTCCTCTTATTCTTCTTGCCCTAATGTAACCCTTGCTTGGCCCAGTATTGGCGTACGAAGTGTTCGGCGTCGGTGCGGTTGGTGACGTCGCCGGCGATTTGGGCCTTGAGCAGTGCGTCGCGGATAAGTCCCACGGCCGGGCCGGGTTTGAGCACCAGCAGTTGCATGATCTGGGCACCGTTTAAAAGTGGCTCGAGCATTTCTTCGGGCGTATCGGTGCGCTCGAGCATTTTCATGTTGTGGTTGAATTCTTTGTAGGTGCCGTTGACCGATTTGATATCGGCCCGGGCCATTTCGATCAGGCGGGGGTATTGATCCAGCGCCTTGAAGCGGCGGATGCCCCGGTCGGTGAGCATGAAATGGAAGCGCATGTGGCCGCGCACGAGGTTGCACATGAGATCGACTTCGTCGGGCGGGAAGCCCAGGCGGGCCAGTATCTTGCGGGTGACTTTCGAGCCGACCTGATGGTGCTGGAAGAAATGGAGTTCACCGGCGGCGTACTGGGCGGTGTGGAGCTTGCCCACGTCGTGGAACAGGCAGGCCAGGGTACCGTACCAGTCATACGGCAGTTCTTCGGGGTAGTGGCGCATGACGGCCAGGGTCTGCTCGAAGAGGGTGTATTCCACGCCGTCGTCGGTCTTGATCTTGATGCGGGCCAGGGTGGCGACTTCGGGCAGAAACCAGTGCAGGATCATGGTGTCGTAGAGGCGCTCCACGAAATCGGCCATGTTTTCGGCTTCGACCTTGCGCCATTCGTCCATGACGTCCTTAACCGACACGTAGTCGAGGATGCGCCGCGAAGCCCGCAGGATGGCCATGAGCGTGTTGGCTTCCACGGGGATATTGTAGTTGGCGGAAAACCGCAGCGCCCGCACGGCCCGCAGATAGTTTTGGCGGATGGCCTCGTCGGGAATGCCGATCAGGCGCACTTCACCGCTGGACAGATCGGCAAAACCGTCGTGGTCGTCGGCCTGGTGCGGCAGATAGGGGCTGGCCTGATGGGCCGGGAGCAGGCCCTTGCGGTCCAGGCAGCGGATGAGCCGCGTGGTGAGCCGGGCGACGGATTCCTCGGGATGCGAGGCATCGGCGGTGTCGGCCGGGTAGAAATTGAGCAGGGTATCGCCGTGGCGAAGCCGCGCAAAGGCACCATCGGCGGCACTGACCTCGGATTCGGGAAACAGCTTTTGCAATTCCAGAAGCGGCGCGTCGGTGGCCAGATCGAGTTCGGGCGCAGCCGGGTCCAGGGCTTTTTCCTGGAGCACGGCATTGATGACGTAGGCGTCGTAGCCGTTGCGCATGATCGTCTTGCAAATGGCAGTGGCGTCCTTGAAGGGTTGCGCCATGGGGGGAAACCTCCGGATGCGGCGTTTGGTGTCGGGGGTGTGGTTAGAAAGCTGCGGGCCGGGCCAGTTCGTGGACGATGTGTCCGCCAACGACGGTGAGCAGCACCCGGCCGGTCAGGGACTGGCCCAAAAGCGGGGTGTTCTTGCCCTTGGAGCGCAGGGTTTCGGTGGTAACGACCCAGGATTCCTCCGGGTCGAAGAGACAGAAATCGGCCGGGTCGCCCGGGGCGAAGCGGCAATGGGGCAGCTTGAAAATTTCGGCCGGCCGCCAGGCAAAGCGCAGGGCAATGTCTTGGGGCGTGAGTTGGCCCATACGCACCAGCTCCCACAGGCTGGCCAGGGCGGTATCCAGGCCGGTGATGCCGTTTTTGGCTTCCTCGAAGGGGGTTTCCTTTTCGTGGGCGGCATGGGGGGCATGGTCTGTGGCCAGGATGTCGATGACCCCTTCGCGCAGGGCCTGGGCCAGCGCCAGACGGTCGTCGTCGGTGCGCAGCGGCGGGTTGACCTTGGCCATGGTGTCGTAGCCGAACAGGGCGGCATCGGTCATGAGCAGATAATGCGGGCAGGTCTCGGCCGTGACCGGCGCACCCCGGCGTTTGGCGTCGGCAATGAGTTCCACGGCCCGGCGGCAGCTGACGTGGGCCAGATGCACCGGGGCGTTTAAATATTCGGCCAAAAGGATATCGCGGGCCACTTGCAAGGCTTCGGCCACGTCGGGCTGGCCGCGAAGGCCCAGGCGCGCGCTCATGGCTCCTTCGTTGGCACCGGTTCCCTTGCCCATGTACGGGTCTTCGCAGTGGTCGATGACCGGGGCCAGATCCGCGGCGTATTCCAGGGCGTGGCGAAAGAGGTCGGTGTCGGCCACCGGTTCGCCGTCGTTGGAAAAGGCCACGCAGCCGGCGGCGAGCAGCTCTTCCATGGGCGCGAGCTGTTTGCCGGCCAGTCCCAGGGTCAGCGCGCCCACCGGGAAAAGGCGCGGCCCATGGGGCCAGGCCTCGGCGGCCCGGCGCAGCATAAGCCGGGTCACGGCCGCGTTGTCATTGACCGGCTCGGTGTTGGCCATGCACATGATATTGGAAAACCCGCCCCCGGCCGCAGCAGCCAGACCCGAAGCGATGTCTTCCTTCCATTCCTGGCCCGGTTCGCGCAGATGGGTATGGGCGTCGGTCATGGCCGGCATGAGGAGCTGGCCCCGGCCATCGATCACCCGGGCGTCGGGAAAGGCAGCGGCGGGGTCGTGGGGCAAAAGCTCCAGGACGCAGCCAGCGGCGCAGAGAAGCGTCCACAGGCCGTCGCGGCCGGGAACGGCGACGTTGGCAACGACGAGATCCGGTGACGTCATGCCGCCCCCCCTTCTTCCTTGCGGGTAATGTGGAGATAGAGCAGCGCCATGCGCACGGCCACGCCCGAGGCCACCTGGTCGAGAATGAGCGAATTGCCGGCATCGGCCAGATCCGAGGCGATTTCCACGCCCCGGTTGATGGGGCCGGGGTGCATGACCTTGACGTCGGGGGAGGCCAGGGCCAGCCGGTCCTTGGTCAGGCAAAAACGCCGGGCGTATTCGCGCAGTTCCGGCAAAAGGCCCGCTTCCTGGCGTTCGAGTTGCAGGCGCAGGCACATGACGGCATCGGCCCCGTCAAGGGCCGGTTCCAGTTCGTGATAGACCCGGGCACCCAGGGCCTTGGCGTCTTTGGGCAAAAGGGTCCGGGGCGCGCACAGGCGCACCGTGGCCCCGAGCATGGTCAGCAGCCGGACATTGGAGCGGGCCACCCGGGAATGGGCCACATCGCCAAGGATGACGACCGTTTTGCCAACAATGTCGTCGCCCCAGACGCCGCGCAGGGTGAAAAGATCGAGCAGGGCCTGGGTGGGGTGGGCGTGCCAGCCGTCGCCGGCGTTTATAACGGCGCAGGACACCCGCCGGGCTACGAAATCGGCCGCACCGGAAGCCGAGTGGCGCATGACGATGGCATCGGGGTTCATGGCTTGAAGGGTCAGCACCGTGTCTTTGAGCGTCTCGCCTTTTTGCAGGGAGCTGCCGGTCTTGGCCAGACCGAAGGTATCGGCAGACAGGCGCTTGCCGGCGATGTCAAAGGAGGTTTTGGTGCGGGTGCTGGGTTCGGCGAAAAACAGCACGACGCTTTTGCCTTTGAGGGTCGGCACCTTCTTGACGGGCCGGGAGTTGATTTCCCGGAAGGAGGCGGCGGTACGCATGACCACGTCCACGTCTTCCCGGGAAAGCTGCGACACGTCGAGAAGATCCTTGTGGGGCCAGTTCATGAGGCATCCTCGGAGGAGCGTTTTTGCCGCGCTTCCAGGCGCGTAAGCCGAACGATATTTTCATAACCTCCGGGCGGCGTCAATGCAGGGCTGGCCGGTTCTTTGCGTCCCCCGCGCCCTGGCTGGCGCGCCGCTGCGTGGGCGGCAACGGTTTTGGGGGAGCGCACGTCCCCCGCGCCCTTGCGGACGCAACGTTCGACGGGGCCGGCGTTCGGTGCGAGCGGCGCATGACCCCGCGACCCGTAGACGCGACAGGTCGAGGTTGTGCCGCCACAACCTCGTTTCCTTACTCGCCTTCGTCCTGTCGCGGCGCTCAGGCCTTGGCCTTGGCCGCCTTTTTGGGGGCGCGGGCAGCTTTTCCGTCAAAGATCGAGCACCAGATAAACCCCTGGACATCGACCAGATCATGGGGGTTGAGCAATTCCCGTTTGGCCAGCTGGCTGGCGACGTAATCGACAAGCCGCAGCATGCGTTGGTAGCAGGCCCAGTTGGGACGGGTCGTGTAGCCGATATCAAACCCATAGGCCTGGGCGGCTTTTTGGATGTAGGTCGGCTTGATAAAGATATGCCGGCTGGGGTCGAGCAGATACAGAAAATAGGTGGCAATGGTCCATTTGCAGACGCCAAGCTCGTCAAGCACTTCCACAAACCCGGTAAAGCGGGGGCCAAGCTCGCCTTCGCCGTAGAGCAGGATGTCCAGGGCCTTGGCAAAATGCTCTTTCTGGTCATCCCCTTTTTTGAACCCATCCGTCAAAGCCGTCTTCTCGTTTGGGAACACAAGGGTGGTCTTGGCGAGCAGCTTTTTGGCCAACAGGCACACGGCCTCATAGTCGCCGGCCCGCAGCAGGGCTTCCAGGGTTTCGCAGCCCAACTCGGCATGCAGGCTTCGTGACGCTTCGAGCCGGTAGGAGCGTTCCTCGGCGAGGTAGCGCTGGTCGTCGAAGCCTTCGGGGAACATCTTTAAAAAAGCTGCTTCAAGGTTGGGGAAGGAGACCGTCCCGTCAAGGGCCCGGTCCAGGTCGATCTTTTCAAGCACCGGATGGCTTTCCGGGGCTTGGGCCGGAGTAAGAAAGTGGCGCTGCATCTTTTTTTCGCCTTCAAACTCGAAAAAAACGCGCACAGCGCCGCTTTCCAATAATTCTATCACTTTCCCGAGGCCCCACTGGGGGAGCTTTATATGGGTTACGTAGTCGCCGTTTTTAATAATCGTAGCAGTCACAGTGTCCTCCCCTGTTTCTCTGGCCTCAATCGTCCGATTGCGCCGAGACGAGGGATGCGTTTCCCCAGCCCCCTGATTGTTGCGAGACCAGTGAGCGTCTCGAAATTTGGCTGCCGCAACGGCAGCGTGCAGCCTTAGCCCAAGCGGGCCATGGCCCGGTCCAGATGCTTTGCCCAGACAGCGGCAAAAGGCTCCATTTCGATCAGCCCGGCCGGTTGGCTTTGGCAGGCAACACCGGCCGCTTCCAACTGCCCGCGCCAGGAGTCGGGCCGCTCGCCGGCCAGATCGGAGCAGGCATGGGCTCCGGCCACGGTCAGAAAGGGCATGAGCCAGGCTTTTTCGACGCCGCACGCGGTCAGCCGGTCGCGGATATGGCCAATATCCAGGCACGGGGTACCGCGCTCCCGGGGCATGGCCCCCAAGGCAACCAGCGGGTCGCGCCGCCGCAGCCGTTCCCGCAGGGCCTCGTAAAATCCGGCTCCGGGCGGGGGCGCGCCATGCCCCATGAGCACCACGGCCTCGTCCGGTGTCCGCCCGGCCGGCAGGCTGTCCAGGACCGCCCCGGCCACCTGGTCCACGTCGGCCAGATCGGCCAATAGCGGCGCGCCCACCGACAAGGCCGTTCCGCCGCCGCCGGTTTGCAGCCAACGGCCCAGCCCCGCCAACAGCTCATGGTATTCCTCACCCGGCACCACATGCAAGGACTGTACGGCCACCCGGGTGATTCCGGCCTCCAAAAAGGCCGCCAAAACGTCGGACACCTGCCGCGCGCCGCCATAGGCGGCGGCGCTGCCATGCTTGCGGCCCACGGTGCGGGCAATGGCCACGTCGGCCCCGGGATAGCGCGCGGCCACCGTGTCGCGAAAAACGGCCAAAGCCTTCATGGCCCCGGGATAGCGGGAACCGTGGGCAGCCAGGATGATGCCGCAGGCGTGGTTCAAGCGTTGGACTCCATGGCGGCGGCCAACCCGGCCAGGGCGGCGACCAGGGTCGGGCCGCCAATGAGCGCCAGCCACAGCCAGAGCGGCGGCGAGGCCATGTCCAGCCACAGCGGGGCAGCGCCCAAATTGCCGGCCACTTCCGACCAGACAAAGGCGAGCAGCGTCACCGCCAGCCCCGAGCCGAGAAAGCCGATGACGGCTGCGCCGCAGACCAGCGGCAGGCCGATAAACCATGGCGTGGCCCCGACCAGGCGCAGGATCTCAAGTTCCTCACGCCGGCGCAGCAAGGTCAGGCGCACGGTGTTGCCGACCACCAGCCCCACAAGCAAGGCCAGCAAAGCGGCCAACGGCAGGGCGGCCCGGGAACCGAGCAGCCCAAGGGTGCGCATGGCGTCGATGGCTACCGGATTGTAGCGCACCTCGGCCACGCCGTCGACGCCGGCCAAACGGGCATACGTTTCCCGGGCGAACCCTTCGTCCTCGCCGGGCAGGGCAAAGCCCAGCAGCATGGTATAGGGCAGGGGGTTTTCCCCGCCGGGCAGCGCGGGTTCGGCGTTGGCGCCGAGGCTGCCGCGCATGACGGCCAGGGCCGTTTCAGGGCTAAACGCCTTGGCCTCGACCACCCCGGGCAGGGCGCGCATCCAGTCCATCTGCCGGGCGACCAGGGCCGGATCAGACCCTTTTTGCCAGTAGACCTGAAAACGCACCACGCCCTGGCTGCGGGCAAAGGCCCCGTCCAGGCCGATGCCGGCCAGGGCGAGCAGGCCGCACAGCAATACCGTGGCGCTCACGCCCAGGATGGTGCCCAGGTGGGCCCAGGGCCGCAGCAATACGGCCGCGATGCCGGAAAAAATCAGGCGCATGGTCACGGGGTCGCCTCGGCTGCGGCGTCCGGGGCGGCGGCTTGGCCCACATCGAACCCGCCCGGGTCTGCCTCGCCGCCGCCAAGGGTAATGACCATGGCGTCGGGGGCGGCGGCCACCAGGGCGCGGTTGTGGGTGGCCATGAGGATGGCGGTGCCGTGGGCGCTAAATTGCCGCAGGATGTCGAGCAGGCGCAGGGATAGTTCCCAGTCCAGGTTGCCGGTGGGCTCGTCGGCCAGCATGAGCCTGGGACCGGCCACCACGGCCCGGGCAATGGCCACGCGCTGCTGTTCGCCGCCGGCCAGCTCGGCGCACGGCCGGTGGGCCAGCTCGGTTAAGCGCAGTGCGGTCAAAATCGAAGCCACCCGACGCTCGATGCGGGCTTTGGGCGTGCCGCGAACGGTCAGCGGCAGGGCCACGTTCTCGACCACGGTGCGTTCCGGCAGGATTTTAAAATCCTGAAAGACCACGGAAACATCCCGGCGCAACTGGTAGAGCTTGGACGGGCGCAGGGCGGCCAGATCATGCCCGGCCACCAAGGCCCGGCCGGTCTGCAGCGGCAGGCTGCCGTGGAGGATGCGCAAAAGCGTAGTCTTGCCCGAGCCGGACGGGCCGGTCAGAAAGGCAAAACCGCCCTTGTCGAGGGCAAAGGACAGATCGGAGAGCACCGCACGGTTGCCGAAGCGGTGGGACAGGCCATCTACGCGCAGCATGGCGGGGGCGCAGCCGCGCCAGGGCAGAAAATACGCATCACCCAACCCTTCTACACCAGGACGGGCCGGTTGGGAACAGGCTGGCCCGGCCTGCCGCCAGTCCGGCGGGGGCCGGCGGAGCCGTCGGGGCCGACGCGCCCGGTCCGGGCGGCGAGCGGTTTAATGCGGCCGTCAGTCTCCGGCGACGAGCAGCCGTCTGGCCATCTCGGTCCCGGCCTCGCCGCCGCCGGCCATGCGGGCCAGTTCGGCAGCGATGGCGTCGCCGGCCAGACGCAGGCAGCGGGTGCTGGTCTGGCCGTCTTCCACGGTTTTAACGACCTGGAAATGGCGGTCGGCCAGACTGGCCAGTTGGGGCCAGTGGCTGATCAGCAGAATCTGGGCGGTCTCGGACAGCTTTTTCACGTAGCTGCCCACGCTGGCCAGGGTCAGGCCGCCGATGCCGGCGTCGATCTCGTCAAAAATGAGCGTGGGGCCGCCGGGCTCGGCCGACAGCGACATGAGCGCCAGCAGGAAACGCGACAGTTCGCCGCCGGACGCAATCTTGTCCAGAGGCTGGGGTGGCTGGCCGGGGTTGGGCCGCCACAGGATGCGGGCCTTTTCCTCCACCAGCGGGGTCAGATCGCAGGCCACCGGGGTGTAGGCGGTGGTGGCGACGAATTCAAAAATGACCCGGACGTCCTCGGAAAAGCCCAGGCCGCGCAGGATCGCTTCCAGGGCGGCGGACAGGCTGGCGGCTGCAATGCGCCGGGCCGCCCCGAGCCGGGCCAGGCTCTCGGCCAGGGCCGCAACACCGGCCGCTTCCTCCCGGGCCAACTGCTTGCGACGCAAACCGCAATCGTCCAGAAAATCGAGATTTTCCTTAATGTCGCGGCCCAGGTCCACAATCTCGGCCAGGGTCTTTTTGAGCTTGCGGCGAAGGGTCGCCAGCTCAAAAAGCCGCTTTTCAATGCCTTCGCCGTCGTCGCCCGTGGCCTGGGCCGGTTTGCGGCGCAGGCGCACGCTCAGATCTTTGAGCTGATGGCGAAACGAGGCCACAGCCTCGGCGTCGGCTAAAAAATCGGGAAAAATCGCGCCGGCATGGAGCAGCTCCCGGTGCAGATCGGCCAGGGTGTCGAGGACTTTGGGCTGGCGTTCCAGGCACTCCAGGGATCGGTCCAGGGACTCGGCGGCCTTTCGCGACTCGTTAAGCGCCGCGCGGCGGCCGATGAGTTCGTCCTCCTCGCCCGGTGTCGGATTGACCTTGGCGATTTCAGCGTGCTGGAATTCCAGGAATTGGCGTTTTTCTTCCAGTCCGGCGGCCTTGGCATCCAGGGCGCGGATGGCGGCGGCAATGTCGGCCAGCTCTTTGGCCAGCCGGTTTTTCTCGGCCAAAAGGGCCGGATCGGGCAGAAATCCGTCCAGGAGCGCGGCCTGAAAGGCAGGTTGCAGCAGTCGCCCCTGGCCGTGCTGGGAGACGTGCAGGAGCAATCTGGGCCGCAATGCGGCCAGGGTTTCGCGCGAGGCCAGAGCGTCGCCCACGTAGATGCGGCTGCGGCCGGTGTCGGCAGTCAGCTCCCGGCGCAGGATCAGGTCTTGGCCGTCCAGAACGAACAGCGCCTCGACCACGGCCTTCTCGCACCCCGTGCGCACCAGATCGGTGTGCATCTTTTCGCCGGTAAGGAAATTGACTGCGGAAATAATGAAGCTTTTACCAGCCCCGGTCTCGCCGGTGAGCACGTTGAGCCCGGGGCCGAATTCCAGCTCCAGGTCGTCAATGAGGGCCAGATTTTTGATGCGGAGCATTTCGATCATGGTCGTATCGCCTATTGCCGCAGCCTCGGGTCCAGGATGTCGCGCAGGCTTTCGCCGATGAGGTTGTAGCCGAGCACGGTGAACAGGATGGCCAGCCCGGGAAAGATCGACAGCCACGGGGCCACTTCCAGCACTTCCTTGCCTTCCATGAGCATGTTGCCCCAGCTTGGGGTAGGGGGCTGCACCCCCAGGCCCAGAAAACTGAGCGACGATTCGGTGAGGATGGCCCCGGCCACGCCCAACGTCGCGGAAACCAGCACCGGCGCGGCGGCGTTGGGCAGGATATGGTACAGCAAAATCCCGGGCGCGCCCATGCCCGACACCCGGGCGGCCAGAACGAAATCGCGCGAGCGAAGAGCCAGCGTCTCGGCCCGCACCAGCCGGGCCACGCCCATCCAGGAGGTCAGCCCGATAACGGCCATGATGTTGGTCAGCGACGGGGTGAGAAAGGCAATGACGGCCAGGATCAGGAAAAACGAGGGAAAACACAGCATGACATCCACGCCGCGCATGATGGCCTCATCGATCAATCCGCCAAAATAGCCGGAGCACAGCCCCAGGAACAGACCGATGGCCACCGATATGCCCACCGCCACGAACCCGACCCACAGCGACACCCGGCCGCCGTAGAGCAGGCGCGCGAGCACGTCGCGGCCCAGGGCGTCCGTGCCGAGCAGATGGGCGCTTCCGGGCGGGGTCAGTATCGCGTTGACATCCAGGGCCAGGGGGTCAAAGGGCGCAAGAAAAGGCGCCAGCAAGGCGGCCACAGACACCGAGCCGACGATAAAAAGCCCGGCGGCCAGCATGCCGCCCCCGGGCAGGAAGCGGCGCAGATAGCGGGCCGGATTAAGCATCATCGCGCCCCCCGAGACGGATGCGGGGATCGGCCAGGGCGTAGCCGGCATCGGCCAGCAGATTGCCGGCCAGGGTCAGCACCGCGCCAAGGACCAGATTGCCCATAATCAGCGGATAATCCCGGGACATGACCGACTGGTAAAAGAGCTGCCCCAGGCCCGGCAGGGCGAAAATGGATTCGATGATGACCGAACCGCCAATGAGGCCCGGCACGGACAGCCCCAGGATGGTGATGACCGGGAGCAGGGCGTTTCGCAGGGCGTGCTTGTAGATGACCACGTATTCGGGCAGCCCCTTGGAACGGGCCGTCAGGATATAGTCCTGGCGCAACACCTCCAGCATGGCCGAGCGCATAAACCGCGACATGCCGGCCAGGGAGCCGAAGGTGTAGATGAAAATGGGCAGCGTCAGATGCCGGGCCAGATCAACGGCTTTGCCCCACAGGTCAAGCCGGGCAAAATCCATGGAGGTCAGGCCCGAGATGGGCAGCCAGCCGAGGTATATGCCGAAAAAGAGCATGAGCAGCAGGGCCAGCCAGAAGCCGGGCATGGCAAAGCCGACGAAGACGAAGATTGTGGCGCAGCGGTCAAAAAGCCCGCCCTGGCGTCTGGCCGAGGCCACGCCAATGGGTATGGCAATGGCCAGGGTGAGCAGCAGCGAGACGACGTTCATGGAAAAAGTCAGGGGCAGGCGTTCGGTGATTTTGTCCCAGACCGGCCGATGGTCGCCGGAAAGGGAGTTGCCGAAATCGCAGCGCACGAGTTTGCCGAGCCAGTCGAGGTATTGGACATGCAAGGGTCGGTCGAGGCCGTAAAGGGCTTGGAGGCGGGCGCGTGTTTCGGCGGTGGCCAGGGGATTGAGCGTGGTCTGCATGTCGGTGGGCGAGCCGGGCGCGAGATGGATGACGGCAAAGCTCACGCAGGTGATGCCGAAAAAGACGACGGCGACCCAGAGGGTTTTGAGCAGCACACGTTTGACCAGGGCGAGCACGGTTTGGGCACTCCTTGCAGGGTGGCGCAGGGCGCGCGATCACAGGGGCGTTATGTACGGGAATTGGGGCTGGAAGGAAAGGGCCGTTAAAAAAAGTTGCGCGGGCCGAAATTTCCGATTGACTTTTTCCGGGCCAAGCGTAGAAACGGACCTCGCTGCGGGGCTGTAGCTCAGTTGGGAGAGCGCTTGAATGGCATTCAAGAGGTCGTGGGTTCGATTCCCTCCAGCTCCACCACGAAGCATGCCAAGGGGTTACCTAGAAATAAGTGACCCCTTTTTCTTTACGGGGCCGCCAACGCGCGCCAACACTAGGGTGTGGCGGGTATGTACCAGGGCATAACCATTTGCCAGCCCACCTGTTAGACCAAGAAACTATTCCCCGGTCGCTTGAATTTTTTTCAAGAGGTCGCCCCCCCTCCGCCTCTTTCGCTCCTGTCAAAAATAATTTCCTGATTTTACTGATAGTTGCACAAGAAAAGAAACCACGGTCGCTTGTGGGATTTTCAAGCGATCCCCCCCACTTTGGACATTTGGACATTTCGGGTGCATCCCTTGAAAAAATTTGGTTCCGTTTCCTGCTGATGGAAATCTTGGCTGAGCCTGGTCCAGGAAAAGCCCCAGGAACTGGCTGAATAAGGCACAGGGGGTGGGAAATAACCGGGGCCGGTTGGCCTTCCTGGTTCTGTCCCGTGTCACCCACTGGTCCAAATGTCACCCTATGCGCCGGCGATTTGCAGATAAGTTTCTGAATTAATGAACCTTATCTGCTGGTGACAAATGTGACATTTCAAATATGGCCGCTGCAAAAATCAGATGCAGAAACTCTGGTTCGGCACCTCGCCGTCGGCATCGGAAGGCTGACCCTGATGCAGGAAAAGTCGTAGGAACTGGCTGAATAAGGCACAGGGGCCACGATTTCTACCCGTCCCCCTTGGTCTTCCTGGGCTTGTCCCGTGTCGCCCACTGGACCAAATGTCACCCTATGCGCCGGAATGATCGCGTTAATGCACTGAATTAATGAAATTTATCTGCTGGTGACAAATGTGAGATTTCAAATATGGTCGCTGCAAAAATCCTCGGTTAAAACCATTGCCCAGCACCTCACCGGCGGCATCGAAGACTGACCCTGATGCAGTGTTTGGCGCGGATACTGGCCGAATGAGGCATAGGGGCTGGGATTTTACCGGGGCTGGTTGGTTTTCCTGGGCCAGTCCCGTCCTCGTCCCCGGCCGCCGCCCCGGACACCCCCTGGATTCGCGCCCTACGCCCCCTTCCTGGGCCGTTCCCCTGGTGCTGGGGCCTTTGTCCCCCTGGGCCTTCCCCGCTCCAGGGTGGCCCTCCTAGGCTGAAAGCCCGATTTCCTTTGGGCTTGGGCCATCGTCAGGAAATGCGCACAAATAAATCTCATCGAACTTACTGAGCTTTTTTCCGCCTACCTGAATTAACTGCAGTTATTTCTAGTCGCCCTCGAAAATAGCACTAGACAGAGTTGCAGCCCGGCCCTATATCTTAGGCGTGTCCTTTGTGAAGGTTGTTTGCAATCTTAACGGAGGTAATGCCATTGGGTGAATTAACTGTCGGAGAGTTTCCCTCGCAGTAGAGCACTTGAAGGCCAGCAATTAATATAAACTGGCAAACTCCACGTGTGGTAAACACTAGCTCTACGTTCTTAGTCGAGGCCGTCACAACAACCCATTAGTCATTTATTACATCGCAACTTTACTGGCCCCGGCTTTTACAGTCGGGGCCTTTCTTTTTTGCATCGATATGGCTGGCTAAGTGCGATTTTTGCTGCTTGGCGAGGCGAGAAACATCGACTTCATATAACTTTCTGATATTCCAGGTGAAAACCGGCATTTGGACATTTGGACATTTGAAATGCATCCTAAAAAAAATCTGAGTCCGAGGGCCAAATGCTCCTTGGGCCGCTTGCCCTGGACCTCCAGACTGAGCGGTGGCGGAGGCTTTGCCATAGGAACAGACCGAGTGAGCACTACGGCGAGGGGAAATTGCCCGGCCCCGCTGGTTTCCTGGTCCTGTCCTTTGGCTTTGCCACGGCCAGTTTGGACATTTGGACATTTGAAATGCATCTCCAGAAAAAAATCGTCGTCAGCGAACATAGCAGCCGCCCTGCGTAACCTGGACGGCTCTACCGCTCAGAATTGAAGCTCTGGAACTTCGACTCCAGTACCCTTTTCGATCCATTCTGCTACGAGACGTCGATGGCAGAATTCGCCGGCCTTTTCAAAGCATAGCAGTGTCGCGTCATCACCGAAGATTCTTATAATTTCATCTAGAACTTCTTGGGGGTTAAGCTTTGACAAGACGACACGATAATATTCTTCGGTATATTGTTCGACTGTGATCGATCCTTTCTTCCAATAATCAACGAGATACATGGGCGGGGCAAGTTTTTTGTATTCTCTGGAGTTTGTACCCCATCGGTACTTTTGTTGCGAAATTCTTACAGGATTTTTGATTTTTTTCTCTTGCGCATAATATGATGTGGTAACCATAGCTGCCCCTGTGGTTATAAAGTGCGATTAATTTCTGCCACAGACGACAGCCCTTGTCACCCAGATTTCAGCCTTTCTCGCCGTCACTCTTTGCAAGGGTTGGACAATTAGACCTTTCAAGTGCATTCTTCGGATGTAAGACCACTCCTGGTGAGGGACACCTGGCAATAGACCTTCACCCACTATGTTAAATGGTTAACAAAGACTTGCCGGCTGACGGTTTTCCAATCTATACGTTCGACTTTATTCTCCAACAGCAAGCATGAGGTTATAAATGGATTCAATCGGTGCACTTAGATTCGCAGACTTGCTAGCAAATGATCCGCTTTATTGCAATGGCGATATGTTGAAATTCTTGATCAATTCGCTCGCTATTGAAAACTCAATTCAACTTTATTTTTGTGGGTATCTTTACGGTTCTAAAAAAAATCCTATCCAAAGACTACACACAACTATAGAATACATATCCTACGCCCGGCCGATAGAAGAAGGAGCCGTAAGTAAAGTCGAATACAAACAGCCTTCTGTTTTTAGGCCGTACGATAAGTATTTAAAATCTGAAATTGAATCTCTTGAAGAAAAATTTCCTGACGAAGGTGATTACGTTTTTGAACTTGACAAAATGAGACAACGCGTAATTCGAAACAACAGCTTCCAGGTTCAATTTGTTACAACGATTTTGTCATGTAATCTTGAATTTGTAATTGGTGACAACACTCAGAAGCTTGGCGCAACCCAGCTTGAAGGGCTAATTAATTGTGACTTCAACGGGTGTCTTATTGATGCTTTGAATAGCTTTGTTTTAACAAGCGACTTTATATCTAAATATTTTAGTGAAAATCTTCTCCCACTGCCAGTGTCGCTGTATCCAAGCTCTTCTTTTAATACAGATTTGTTCGGAAAAAAATATAAAATCAGCAAGTGGGATGATAATGGTGCGCGGAGCGACTTTAAGCAATTCTATTCTGAACAATCGCGCAATAGAAACGAAGCACTTTCACATAGTAAAGTCGAAAGCGAGCCAAAAACTTACTCAACGCAGGAAGTCGTTAAAAAACCAACACCAATAGTTGCTGAAATAATTTCGACCAACGATCAAACTAATAATGCTTTTTATAAGTGTGGTCAACAATGGGAAATAATTTTTAACGGCAAAAGAAGTCTTCTCAATGATAGTGTTGGACTAAATTACATTTGCCAGATCATTTGCGCTGGAATAAAAGGGGTTTCTGTGTATAATTTGGCAGCGGCAAATGACAACCAATTAGTTTCAGAAGACAATAATTATTTTGATTCGCCTCAAAATGTATCAGAACCACATGTAGCATATATCAAAAGAAGAATAAAATCAATAAGCAAGAAAGACTTTGATAAAGTGCTCGAAAAACTTAAAGATGATAAGTTGAAACTTAAAGAAAAACTAGAAGATGGGAGAATTGAAATTGATGATTATAATAAAAAAATGAAAGATAAAAATGAACAGATAAGCATTTTGCACAACACCAATAGGGGTGTTTCGGATTTGGACAGAAAGAAGGATTATGATAAGGTGACAAAATCTATACAGAGAGCCCTTAAATCTATTGAAAAAAATAATGCTGAATTGTTTGATCATTTAAAACGTTATTGCAAATTTAGCGATAGCGAGTATTGCTATACGGGCATAGCAGAAGGCGTAAAGTGGAAACTGTCCCAGTAAAGTTTTCGCCATTTTAATTTATTTGGGGCATGTCCTGTCTAGTTTTTTATTGTAGTCTTGTGGTGACTCTTTTTTGTCATGGAGATGTCGCCTCTACCCATCTAATGCCTGCCTAGAACGGCATTTTTTTTGTTAACCGCTTTACCAATGCGAACATTTAGACAATTCGAATTTATAGTTTTTTTGTCTGAATGCTCTGTCACCCACCCATGAGCACTTTGGGTGCACGCCGGATGGCCTTGCATCTCGCTGAATCCCTTCACTTGTTCCACCGCAATTTTATACAATAGTCCGCCTGCGTCTTCCGCGATTCAATAAACGTTGAGTCACGTGCCCTCTCCCTTTTTCGATCATTTCGGTGATTTCGTCCAACCATCCGTAATTATTCATGTAAATATGTATTTTGCTTATCTTTCGACAGCATTTGTCGATTTTTCGACTCGCGTTGTCGCCCTATGGAGGTGAGGGGCGCTTCCCTCCCCAGAAGCGATGTTCGCCAAGGGCACCTCCTACAGAGGTAAAACATCATGGAAAAGTTAAATTTCGATTCAGCTAAGGTTCTCTACCGCCCAGGCGAGGCGGATACTCTCCCCCCCTGGCCGCAACAAGAACCCGCGCCCCAGGCCGATCCCGGCCGCACTTGCCCGATTGGGGAGGCAGCAACCAGTACGGAAGCGAAGCCCAGCAGTCTGACCGGCGGAACAGTAAACATCACTGACGATGCTGCCAGCCCCGTTGAAGCCCCTGAGGCTCAAGCCGACACCGATCTTGCCGGGGTAGTTCCAGGCCATGCGGCGGAAACCAGCAAGATCGAGAACGCAGGCATCAAATCGCAAGACGCGACCAAACGCACAGGCAAGAAAAAGGGGAACCCCACTCCTAAGGCATGTGCCCACAAGGGCGCGGCGGTGGTGAACCTTTTCGACAACTTCCTCAACCACGACCGTGGCATTCCAGACCAGGAGCATGGCCGTAAGTTTGTCCGTCCGCTTACGGACTTCGGTAACGCCCAGATGTTCGCGCACCTTCACCGCAACCTGATCATCTACGTCCCGCAGATTGGCCAGTTTATTATATGGTCCAATAACGCAAAGCGGTGGCTTCGGGAAGAGCATGGTGGACGCAAGCAGCTTGGGCGCTTGGTGAAGCGCTTCATCTACGAACGCTACGCGGAGGCAAAATCCAAGCAGGCCCTCTATACCATCAACCAGGAACCCATTTCTAACGATGACGCACTCAAATGGGCCAAAGCTTCATCAGCGAAAGGCCGCATTCAGGCGACTCTCGACTTGATCAAGAACATGCCAGGGGTGTGCGTCTCGCAAGCCGACCTGGATACTGAGCCTTGTTTGCTTGGAGTAGCCAACGGCGTTTTGGACCTGCGGACGGGAAAATTGATTGAAAACTCGCCCAGCCTCTTCATCACCCGTTACTGTCGAGCGGCCTGCGATCCGAAAGCCAAAGCCGAAGAGTTCCTGAAATTTATCGCTGCGGTATGTTTGGACCGCCCGGACCTCGTGGACTTCCTCCAGGAGGTTGTTGGGATCGCTTTATCTGGGCTTACCAAGGAGCAGAAGTTTTACATCCTGCTTGGTACTGGTGCCAACGGGAAGTCGACACTCGTTGAGACGCTTTTTCACCTGTTGGGCGATTACTCTATGGGCATGCCGTCGCATGCTTTTATCAAATCAGAGTCCCGGGCCATCCGGAACGACATCGCGCGCCTGCTTGGTGTCCGTTTCGCTCCGTGCGCGGAGATCAATACGGGAAAAGCTCTGGATGAATCCATGGTCAAACGCGCGACCGGCGGCGACGTTATGACCGCCCGTTTCATCGGTAAAGAGTTTTTTGACTTCCACCTCGTTGCGAAGTTTTTCTTCTCCGTCAACACGTTACCCAAAGTTTCTGGCGCGGACAACGGCTTGTACCGCCGCCTGACCGTGATTCCATTCGATGCAGACTTTTCGGCTGCCCCTGATAAAGAACTGCCGGAAAAGCTTAAGGCCGAGATGGACGGCATCCTTAGCTGGGCCGTTGAGGGCTTCAAGCGCTGGAATAAGCGCGGACATCTTGTGCAGCCCGACTGCGTGATCGAAGCCTGCAAGGCCTATCGTGCCGAAATGGACACGGTACAGTCCTTTCTTGAGGACTGCTGCGTCACTACAGACCCGACCGCTTCGACACCAGTGGGCGTGCTCTACGAAGCCTACCGCCACTGGGCCAAAGGCTCGCTCGTCGAACCCGCCAACCTGCACCTCTTCGGCACGCTCATGGGGCAAAAGGGTTTCAAGAAGTTCAAGTCGGGGACGTGGCGCTGGAAAGGTGTCGCGCTGAAGGCGTCACCCACGGCCACGCTGCCCAGCCTCTTCGGGCCTGTCGCCGGCTCCTAATCCAACCACCAGGCCAACTACACACCACCGGCGGGGGCTTCGGCCCTCGCCGCATCCAAGGAGATATCGAATGTCTACGAATATCACTACGGCCAGCCCGGCGCTGGCGCAAGAATACTCACTGTCCCAGGCCGCCTATCATGCACTGATCCACGGTTTCGATATGGCTCTGAAATTCAACCCTTTGCAGCTGGTCATGAAAGATTCCGTGCTGCTCGCCTCTGCCCCGGGCACGAGCAAACTTGATACTCGTATCCTGGCGGTCATCCAGGCGGATTATAACCCTCTCATCGGCCAGAAGATTACCCTGGGCATCGCTCCAGACAAAGCCGCCATCAAAAAGGCGAAGGCAATTCGTGGCGGGGGCGATGTACACGTGAGCCTGAAGGGTGGCCAATACCACCTCCACGGCGATCACAGTGGCAGTTGCTTAAAAGCAATGCCGGTAGCCGACGCTGTCTATTTCACCGAGCCGATTATCACGTGGATCGGGTCTGAAGTGGCCGGCTACGATCCAAAGAACCTGAAGGAGTTCATCGGCAACCATAGCTCCGTTCAACTGGCCGTTTATGGCGACCAGTTGGAGCAGATCGGGGTCGAGGGACAGGACGCACCGTACACCTTCACGGCCGGCATGGCTGCGCGTCTCGTCGACCGCCGACCGAATCTGGTGCTCAAGTCCCAGGTAGCGTTCCGTTGCATGGGTTCCAAACAGAGCCTTCGTCTCGGGAAACTGGACGGCCAGTATGTTCTTCGTGTGACCAACCCCATCGATATGGGCGTCGACTTGGTCGTCACCGAGCACTTGGAAATCGTGCCCGGCTGCTAGGCCATCGAAATTAAAACCGGGGCTGCGGCGTGTGCCGTGGCCCCTTGTGAGGATAAGTTCATGCCTAAATATGTACACGTAGCAAGCAAACCGCAGAAAAATAGCGGTTTCGACTATGACCGGGCAATAATGCCCCAGAACAACCTCTGCCTGTACTCGATCATCGGTGGGATGCAACAGTACAACTTCAACACCCACTCGCTCCACGACGTGTTAATGTCGATAAAGGATTACGCTGAACGCTATGTCCGGCCCGTCGATGGTGAGTTGTTCGTGGACTCGGGCGGGTACTCCATCATCCAGGGGGCTGTGCATCCGACTGCTGTCCCAAGATTTATCCAATGCTATAACGCGATGCTGCGCCTTAAGGCGGGGGCTTTCGACAAGATTTTCTCGCTGGATATCCCTTGGAATATGGAGTTTCCTGAGATGAACACCAAGCAGAAAATCATGGAGCTCAATGACTACGCTCTGTCCACGGCCCGTGACATCCTGCTCAACGATCCCGCAGCGCTGGAGCGTTTCAGCTTCGTCTGGCATTTCAAAATGGAGGCCCAGTACGAAATCTGGGCGCAACTCTACGCGAAGTACGACCTCAACCGGATCATCCGTCACCGCGCCATCGGCGGCATGGTCGCCCTTCGTGGCATAACCGGCATCCGGTTTAGTCCGTTCATCGGCATGGCCTACCGCTGTCTGCTGGACTACCTGGATGCCCGGCGGTTTGATCGAGCTTTCACCCTCCATTTCCTGGGCCTGTACTTGCCATATGACCGGTTCGAAATGACGATCCTGGACGAGCTTTTTGCCCGGTACCTGGAAGGAGAAGCCCAAGTCGTGACCACCTACGACTCCATCAACCCCCTCCAGTCCACTCGGGAGGGAAAGAATATCCCACTGTTCGAATTCACCGGGGACGGGCTGTATGTCTATGATAACCTCATCGACGCGCCGGCGGCCACCCTGAATCACGTGTACGGGAATGCTGGCCTCTTCGGCTCGGTCCAGGAAGAAATCGCACGTCGCCGTTCTGGGGCACGCCTCCAACAGGCTAGCTCGCTTGGGCCGCTCAACATCTACAGCCACCGGCAGGTTAACCACTTCTTCGAATACTTGGTCGCTACGCACGGCCTTGCCGAGGTTTTCTTCCAGGAATGGAGCCTGACCAAGATCAACGGGCATTTTGCCGGCGTGCTTGGGACGCTCTCGAAGGCCTACCCGGCACTGTTCACGAAGCACATCTGCGACTCGATCATGCGGAACGTGGCCATCACCTACGAGTTCCATCGCTGGTTTGTAGATGACCGTTCCCGGGTTGGGCTTGACACACTGATACGGGCGAACATCCGCAAAATCGGCTTCCCCGGTAGCTTGGCTTAGGCCCGGCCGCCGGGGCAACCCGGTGTACCTGATAAACGTCAACCCCCAGGAGGATATCGTGGTCAAAATCGTCGAAAGAAAATGTACGATCACGAGGTCGCCGGAGTTCGAGAAAAAAACGCTGGCGACCCACGCCCTCAATGTCGGCGTCCTGTGCGGGCATGGCTGTCTGTACTGCTCAACCCCGGCAACCCTGCGTATGAAGACGAGCCTGTTCCCCGAGTATGAGGGGTCAGCTTTCAAAGCTTTCGCTGCCGGTGAGGCTATCGTTGATCCCACGACGCCGGATCGGCTTGGTCGAGAACTGGCCGCTTTGAAACCGACCGATACCGTTATGTTGAGCACGCTGACCGACGCCTGGAGCCCGGAGGCTCAGGAGTTCAACCTTGGCCGGAAGTGCCTGGAGAAGCTCCTGCGCGAGTCGAAGGCCCGGGTGCGTATCCTGACGAAAAATGCCGCCGTGGCAAACGAGTTGAACCTGCTGGCCGAGTATCGGGACCGTGTCATACTGGGCTTGAGCATCACAACCCCGCTGTCCAAGGCGAAGGTGGCCGAGGTGTTGGAACCGAGAGCATCCACCATCCAGGAGCGTTTAGACGCTCTCCAGGCCGCCCACGAAGCCAAAGTGCCTATCTTCGGAATGCTTTGCCCGTGTCTGCCGGGCGTGGCGGATCGACAGGAGGACCTGGACGAGATGATGTCGATGATAAGACCGTTTGAGCCTGTCGCAGTATGGGCTGAGCCCGTGAACGCTCGCGGCCCCGGTCTTGCCCTGTGCCAGGAGGCTCTTGTCTCGGCTGGTTTTATCCGCATCGCGAATGAGGTGCGGTTCATTCGCGGAGAAAGGGAGCACCGTGATTATACCGCCAGATTGATCGGAAATCTGAACGTGGCGGCGGCTGGTGCCGGACTCAAATCCCTTTTGAAAATCCTCGTCTACGATGACGGGGGCCGATTCAGCGGGGATGCAAGCTCCGTGATCTGGTTGAAGTGCTAATCAAAGCCGCCATGCGGTTCTTTTGGGGCTCCCCTGGTGAGAAATCGCTGGGGGAGCCTTTTTTTCACTGACCGGTGGTATGTGGCGACAGCCATCCTCCTCCGTCCCTGGACGCCACCATCCAAATTCCCCCCACAGAGCCTCTCCTGAATCCTTTCCCCTGCGCCGCCGGTATCGGGTCGGTTCTGGCCCACAAGCTCCATATGGGCCGGCATAGGCCTAACTCGAGCCCTGTCGCCGCGCCCGGCCAAAGCTGCGCACCGGGCTGGCTCCATCCACACCCTCCGTCACCTGCCGTTGCTCACCACCATCCGAATTCCCGCTCCAGAGCCTCTCCCGGATCCTTTCCCCTGCGCCGCCGGCCTCGGGTCGGTTGTGGGTCACAAGCTCCATATGGGCCGGCATAGGCCTAACTCGAGCCCTGTCGCCGCCCCGGCCAAAACTGCGTACCCGTCGGCTCTACTATCCTGAGCCTTTCAGCCGTGACCGCCCCCCTGGTCCAGGGTATCCTTTTTGTCCAAAGCAAAAGGAGGCATTGTGGACGATAAAAAGCCAGATATGCACTACATCCATAACGAGTTAATTTTAGCGTTTCGCCCAATCGAGCTACTTTTTAAAATAATGGATGCAAGCTCAATCGAAATCTATGGCGATCTGACACGATCGTCAGCCGAAGTTGGCATTTCATTATGCCAAAATTTTGGCTCTATTCACGTTAGCAGTTGACAATACAGTAGTTATTTATAATACTGCTTCTGTACGGAGGCAGTATGGAAAACATAGCATTTGAGGCATTACTTGCACTGATTGACGACTTAACAGACGAACAGCGAGCAACGTTCATAAAGGTTCTCGATGAGAATAAAGACTTCGATAAGGTTGCCACGCTCCTCGATAATCGGATTCTTGCGAAGAGAGAATGTCTGTACTGCAAATCTAGCAATGTGAAAAAATGGGGAAGACAAAGCGGACTTCAACGAATGCGTTGTTTTGATTGCGGAAAATCCTTCAATGCTTTGACTGGAACACCTCTTGCCCACCTCCGCAAAAAGGAAGAGTGGATTAAAATGGCCGCAGCCCTGAAGGACGGCCTGACGGTGAAAGACACAGCGGAGAAGTGCAATTCCAGTATCTCGACTGCGTTTAGATGGCGGCATCGTTTTCTCAAAGCCATGAAAGGGGATGTTGCCGAGCATCTTGAAGGAATAACTGAAGCCGACGAGACCTATTTTCTTGAATCGCATAAGGGTTCTCGCAATATTCCTCGAAAATCAAGAAAGCGAGGCGGAAAAGCAACAAAACGCGGCCTGTCCAGTGAGCAAATTCCTGTTTTGATTGCGCGAGATAGGACTGGAGGCATCGTGGATGCTGTCCTTCCTGATCAGTCCAAGAAGTCGATCAAGGTCGTACTCGGCGGAAAGATCAGCAAGGAAAATATTCTTTGTATCGATGGTGGAAATGCACTTTGGGGATTCGCGTGCGAAGGAAATATTCCGTGTAGAGTTATTCCCGCGAGCAAGCATGTCCATGAACGCAATCCTATTTTTCACATTCAGAATGTGAACGGCTATCATAGCCGTCTTAAGAATTGGATGTCGCCATTTAACGGGGTCGCCACGAAATATCTCCCAAATTATCTTGGATGGCGACGCATGCTTGAGAAGCCAAAACCTGTCCTGACTCCGGTCGCCTGGCTGCAAGCCGCCGCGAAACCGGCTCGTCAATGATTAACGAGAATAGAGCCAAAATTTTCGTCTTAAAGTTGATGCAATATTAAACTGCCAACCACAAGGAGAGAAAAATGGCCAGCGATGAAGATTGGAACGTCGTGTTTGAATATTCAAGGGCACAAGCCATCGCCGACGGGGTTTTGATCAATGTCACCGAGCAGGCGAAAGCTACCGGTTTCAAGGTCCATACGGTCGTTACCGGCACTCTTTACCACGGCTATGTCGTCCCTCCTGCTGGCCTGGATGGTAGCTTTGGACAGAGCGTCACTGGCAGACTTCATGACGTACTCACGTTGGCTTTGTTCGCCGCCAGAGCGAGCAAAGGAACCGAGCGGGTCTACTTCAAGGTCGACTTTCTTATGGCTCCAGGAAAATCTGAGACGGTCGACATCATCGCCCATATCGGCCCTGGTGACACGCCGGCCCCGGTTTTGACAATTATGATGCCTGAAGACGATTAATTTATGAAACTACCCATAGTCATTAGGATTATAACGAAGCTATTTCATACGTAAACACGATGTAATTTGCCGCGAGGCGCTTTGAATAAAAGTGGTGAGCCTAAGCAAAAAATCCGTAAAATTGAACCAATAAGTGGCAAATTGAAAAGTCAAAACCCGCGTTTCGGAGCACCCTATCTTGAAAATCAGGGCCGGAGTGGGAAACGAGGGATAATTTGTATCTGTCTCTGAAAAGCTCGATAAATTGTCTCGTAAATAAATACAAATAGAATCATGAAGACGCTGTCGAGGGGATTATATGCCCCCAGATTGGTTCTGGTGATACTTAACAGAGCCATTATATGCCATCTCATGAGAGGTTATAAAATTTATAACCAATTAATATAAAACTTCAAACGAGTACTAGCCAATTATTTCCTGCCTGCTAAGACAAAATCACCGCCAAAGCAATGCTATTATTCTCCAAAAGAGCTCGGTCGCCGCCATCCTGAAGTGAAAAGTTTCTTAATCTCGTAAAAGATATTATCTATACAAAACGTATATTTTAAACTTGCACGGTAATGGATCTATAAACTGTCTAACTTAACTTGCAAAAGTTAAAAGCAGCATATTTAGCGCCTAATAAATGTTTGTTTTCAAAGTTGCTGCTATTGGGAAAATCAAATTTCAAATCTCAAAATATAGTTTAAATAGATAGTGTAAATAAATAGTAATTTTATATTATTCTTTTGCATTTGAACACAAAACTAAAGATATAAATGTTTCGTCAATGCAATAATTTTTACTCGTAACCCTAACACATGCCAAAGGAGGCTCGATGAAAGACGGATATATTGTTAAACGTGATGTTGGAATAATGAAATGTTCGGAATGTCTGAAAAGAGGAATAGCCACACATACTGTAAATGTTGGACTTTTATGCGGCCAGCAATGCGTATACTGTTCTTCTCCTTCAAGAATATTTCGGCACTCGGTTTTCAAAGAACTTGGAGTAACAGCTTTTGATCTTTTCGACCAAGGAATACCTATTGTTGATCCCTGGACGCCGATTCGTATTGCAAAGAAGTCATATAAGTTAACAAAAGATGATATTGTTTTGATTTCTGCTCAGACCGATCCCTATGACAAAACTGCATCTAAATTGACTATAGGCCGTAGATGCATTGAAGCCGTGTTGAGAAACACAGAAGCTAAAGTTAAAATACTTACTAAAAGCACTGCAATAATAGATGATTTAGATTTGTTATCCGAATTTAAAGAAAGAGTTTCCATTGGATATTCTATCATGTCGCCTGTTTATAAGTCTGAAATAGTGAAGTGCTTAGAACCTGGAGCTTGCAATATTAATGACAGGCTGTTTGTTTATAAACGGCTTAGTGATAACGGCATCAAAACATTTGGAATGGTAAAGCCGTGCATGCCTGGTATCATTAACGGCAAAGACGATATGAAATTAATATTTGAAACTCTGTCAGTACTTAATCCTGAATTTATTCTGGTCGAGCCGGTGAGTCTTAAATGGAATAACATTTTAAAGTGTTCGGAGGTGTTGGCAACAAATGGGCATACAGAAATTAGTAGACAGCTTTCAGCGGTACGCGAGAAGAAGGTTTATGATAACTTCATTAAGAATCTTATATCTGGAACTAAAGCTGCTGCTTTTGATTGCAACTATCAAGATGTAGTTAAAATAGCTGTTAACTCGGATGGCGACGGTTTCGATATCGATGATTCGTCTGTGATTTGGCTTAAACGTTAATTTTAAAAAGAGGGAAGTCGTGAGGCGGCTTCCCTCTAATCAAAAAGGTAAAAATATGACACCTAATTATTCTGAGAATATTGCACAGGTAGACTCAAATGACACAACTGGCGATGCCGTTAAAGAAATCATTGACACTGCTGTAGCAAATAATACGTTGTTTTACAGTATATTTGTAAACAATATTGATTTTAACACAACTGCAATGGAAATTTACCAGAAAGATAGTTTCGAATTCGAAAGATTTAAAATTGCACTTAAGAACGCCGGCGTATCGGCTAAGGATATTAAGTCAATTGAAAAGCTCTTAAAAGATGCTAGCAAAAGAAAAAAGACTTCTAAAGACTCTAATAGCAGACAGTTAATTTGCTTGTCCAGTTTGCTGAATGACAATTCAATACCTTCTTCGTTCGTGTTGCCGACAGCATATCAAGTTGATTCTTACGGTCAAGTGCTGACTGTGGGCAATAATCCGCATATTGTATCTCAGTGTCCAATCGTAATCGCATCCAAAATGAAAAATATCAATGACAAGAGCGTTCACTTGAAAATAGGCTGGAAGCATAACGGCAATTGGCAATATATTACAGTCAATAAAGAGCTTATTGCGCGGACACAAGATATTAGTAAACTCGCTGGGTATGATTTCCCAGTCACCAGCATCAACGCAAGTCTTCTCGTTGGCTATCTGTCAGCGTTTGAAACTGTAAATTCATCGGTTATCCCAGAAATACCTGTTACACATAAAATGGGGTGGCATAATAACAAGAGCTGTTTTCTCTGGGGCAATAAAGTTATAACACAACACACTGACTTTGATAAAGTAATTTATGCCGATGACGTTAATACTGGAGATCACTCTGCGCAAGAAATTATTTTTAAAGGACGAGATGTTTACGATGAAGAAGTTGTCCGTGGGCTCACTAATAAAGGACAGTACTCAGACTGGATTGAAATCGCTAACTCTATTTTTCAATATCATGATGTTAGATTTGCAATGTATACAAGTTTCCTGCCTCCATTTCTGGAAATTCTCAATATTAATAACTTTACCATTGATTTGGCTGGCAACTCTTCTAAAGGGAAAACGACAACGCTTAAACTTGCTGCTTCTGTTTGGGGGAATCCAGACGCGACAGCAGACTCAATTGTTAACACCTGGGCGACTACGGTCACGAGTGTAGAAAGAACGGCAGAGATTATGAATAGTATGCCGATATTTCTCGATGACACAAAGCTTGCTGGTAATGTCAAAGACAATAAACAAACGGCATCGGCTTTAATAAGTAATGTACTTTATGCTATCGCCTCTGGAAGAGGTAAGTCTAGAGGTAAATTGGTTGGCATCGATCACACGAGTTCTTTTAAGACGATCTTGTTTTCAACGGGAGAGGGTCCAGCTACATCGCTTACAGACAATGAAGGTGCAAAAGGCAGAACAGTAAGCTTGTTGGGCAATCCATTTGGTAAGGATGATATGGACATGAGTCGCTTTGTCTCGAATATTGAAGATGGATTTAAAAGCAACTACGGGCACGCCGGGCCAAGAGTTGTAAAGTTTATTATGGAACACAGTGCAGAACATGAATTATGGAGGGAATCTTATGCTGAAGTGCGTGACTATCTGATATCCAAATCAGGATCATCATCGCTTGCGATGCGCTTGTCAAAAGATATTGCTGCCGTTGTATCTATTATACCAATAGTACATGCGGCTTTGCCTGAATTAACTCAGGTATTTTCGGTGTCAGAAATGGTTGATCATATTTGGAGTAAAATAACAGGCAATAGAAACTTGCCCGACAAGAACATTGAAATCTTGAAAAACCTTTATACTTATGCAGTCTTGAACACTGCACAGTTCTACCATGGAGAAACTAGTCAAGTGCAAACTGCACCCCAAGGTGGATACGAAGGACATTGGCACACCAAACAGGACTGGTCATTTATAGGATACTCGAAGAATGTATTTAATAGTATTACTGGAAGTTACAAATTGACCTTTAGAGATGTTGCATGGAAAAATAACTGGTTCGATTTAAATGGAAGTGGCGAAGGATATCAGAAGCAAGTTTGGATTGGAGATAGGAAGGTGAATCTTTACTGTATAAAAAGAACTGCATTTGAAGAAGCACTTGGCTATAAACTTGAATGTAATGCAACTGATGAAATCGCCAAACTTAAAGGATAAGCAACTTAACCAGATACTAAACTTACCGAATCTGATTTCTCTGATTTAGTTTCAAAATCTTCAAAGATTTTAATATAATATTATCTATTTACTAAATATACTAAATTTTTATTATATAATATAATAATAAGAGATTTTTTCTCTCCAGGTGAATTATTCCCCCTGTAATATGAGGGGCAGGGGGGAAAATTCTTTTAGTTTTTCAGTAACTGTAACGGCTTCATTTTCAACATCTTTTTTGCTAAACTATACTAAAACCATTTAGGAGTCACTTATGTACTACAATAAAGTACTTAATATTTATGGATTATCTGTCGAAGTATTTTCATATGCAACATTGACAGATACTTTTACTCAGCAGTCCGAGTTAAAAGAATTTAAATTACCATTACCAGAGTTACTAGTAGTTCAACCAGATAAGTTTAGCGATATTTCTGAAAAAGAAAGTGACTCTCTCGCCAGTCTCGACGGTTGGGTCGAAGAAGACGAGTATGAGTATTAGAAAGTTTAAATAGATATTAATACTTGAAATTTGTTTAGAACTTTACCTTGCAATTTATAAACGCCATGGGTGCTTTGTATATTCCAAATCCTGTCCTGGCCCTGACCAGGAGATGTCTACTCTTGAAAAGACATCAAGTCGAAAAATAAAACATTACTTAAGAAATACTAGATTGGTCGTAATCTCCTCGAACCGTATCTACTTAAGAATGACTTACCCGTTTATGGAGCAATTCCAGACGGGGGAGAAGTTGAGACGAAAACCAGCCCGTATGTATTATACTACAGAAGTCAAGGTGGCCCATATGTCGGATGAAGTTCATGGCAGACTGAAATCCGTTGATTCATAAGAATCTTCTAAAAGCGTGATAGCTCAAGTTAAATCACGTTTGGACATATGGATGCGATTAGACGCGGGATGGTTTTAATGGATTGCAATAGACCAAAGGAAGCCCTTGTGAAAAGATTTTCACGGAGATGAAAAGCTTGATTTTCATAAGGGTGGCTGAAGTTTGTAAGAAACTATCGAACGGTATTCGATGTATCCTGAGATGTCACTTAAATTTAACAACAAAACCATTGCTTTGGGTATAAACTCGAAGCCGCTGTTTCTTAGTAGTACAGCGTAATTCAAAACTACTTAAAAACATTAGACATTTATGATACATCGAATACCAATTGACGTAGCCGTATGCGAGAAAACCGCTTGTACGGTAGATATAATTAATTTTATATCGTGCAACAGAGGGCTAGGACTGGGGACAGCTCCTTTCTACTCTTAGGAGCCATGCATCCACCTGAAGAAATTTAGATGGTCGCATGATTCCGTAAGCTGCAAGGTAGATTCTTTACAAAGGCTTTCATTCGTGAAGGCCTTTTTTTTGTTCTAACGGCCGGATCAGCGAGCCTCTTGGGCCACCCGGCGTCCTTCCCATGATTCGGTACGTTGACTGTACCTCTGACACCCCCTGTAAAATCCCTTCTCCTGGGTTTTCGGGGCTGGGCCTATGGTTTGGGCTCCCCGCCGGGCGAAAACCCCAAGGTGGGGCTCCTCCTGCCAATTTACGTATTCCACCGGCCCAAACACAAGAAATTTGGTGTAATTTTACACTAGAAATGCGCATTTTCATGCTTTTTTCTGCAATTCATAGAGATATACTATGTAAAGTAACATTTCTATACAAGGAGGCGTTATGGGAGCCAAGAATGGTAATTCAACTGACGTTCAAGACGGGACGGCGAAGAAGAAACTCGAATCGAAGTATGATCCGAAGACTCTTCGCAGCCTTATCAAGGAAGGTCTGGATGCTGCTACGATAATGGAGCGAATGCAGATCAAGCATCGTCAAACTCTTAAGCAGTACATTTTAAAGCTGATAAGCACTGATCGTGTCCTCTATGAGGTCAAAGGTCTTTATCTTAAAGACTCAAAGCGGCCGAAGGTGAACCAACAGGGCATCCTGAAGGTAAATCTTAAGGCCCATGATCTCGGAGAACTCGAAGCCAACGAAGGTGACGAGTTTTCCGTCGAAGTCATTGAAGGCAAGGTCATCTTGACCAAGATTCTCCCATAACACTCTAACTGAAATGTCATGCAGATTCGTCTGTGTGACATTTCTTATTCTTAGATCGAAAAATATACTTCTTATTATAAGCCACCGAAAATACTTCGCCTTTGCAAAAGAGAACTTCACTTCGAATAGCATAGACATTTCTTGCTTGCACTTCGCGATGAATTTGCGTTTTTGAACAGAAAATAACAGATATAAGTATTTAGAATGGCGAGATATTTAACATCGCCAAAGAACGGTTTTACCTATTAACGTACATTCGACTTCAAAAGTTGAAGATTCCAAAGAATCACAAGGCGTTAAAGGCAAGCCCCAAGCCCAAACCATTGGACCAGCAGTTTTCAATGTTCGTTTCTGGTCTTCAGAAAAGTAAAAACCCGATTGGAGGATTTTATGAAGGTCGAACCAATAGTTAACGCTAGGGACATCAAGAGTATAAAGAAGCTCTTGGCAGATCACCCTCGTAACAGGCTGTTGTTCATTCTCGGATGCAATAGTGGATTGCGTGTACAGGACCTCTTAGCCTTGAAAATTGGTGAAATACGATATGCCAATGTTGGCGATCGAATTGTAATCAAGGAGAAAAAGACAGGCAAAGAGAATGTTTTCATGGTTAACAAGGACATTAAAGATGCTCTTGAAGACTATTTGAAAACTGTCGACGCTAAGGACGAGCATTATCTATTTAAAAGTAGAAAAGGCTCGAATGCGCCGTTAACAACCTACGCTGTGACAATGTATGTCCAGGATTGGTGCAATGCAATAAATTTACACATTAACGCGGGAGCACATACCCTAAGAAAAACCTGGTGTTATCACCAGAGGAAGACCCACGGCACTTCATGGGAAGTCATAGCTAAAAGGCTTAATCACAGCAGCCCGAGCATTACTCGGCGTTATATTGGCGTCAAGGAAGAAGAAGTCGAAGAAATTTTAATGAAGTCGATCTAACAATTTAGCAAGGGGAGTCACATCCCCTTTATTTGTATCCATCTCAGCTAACATTTCTTCTAAGACTATTTTCAAAGACATTAACCTTGGAAAAGGAGTTCTCTATGGGCGTTTATCAACGTGATGGACGTTATATGGTCTATTGGCAAGAAAACGGCAAACGGCACGACAAGTCATTTGGCCGGGGCGATGATGCTCGACTTCGGGCTGAGGGGTTTGATCTTGTCATTCAGCAAGCGAAAGCTGATGGCATAGCGCCTGTTCAGGTGGCTCCGGTCATCGAGACGGTGGCTGGCCCGGTCCTCGATGCTCACAACGCCGCGCCAGCTATTGATTCTGTCGTCCCCGTGGCGGCGGCACCAGCGGCGGCTCCGGCAGTGGCCCAGGTCATGCCCAGCCCTGTGGCTGGAATTACCTTTGGCCAGCTTTCGATGATGTATCTGGACCACTTACGAGTGTCAGGGCGGACCGAGAAGCACATTGCCAGTTTGGAAAACTTGCTGAAACGCATGTTCTTCGACATTCTCGGCAAAGATACCCCTGTGGCTGGGATGACGTACCTGAAGGACATTGTCCCGTTCATCCGTCAGATGCAAGGGGTCAGCGAGCAAACCGGCAAGCCACGGTCCCAGGCCTCGGTGAATCGCTACTGCGACTACATCGACGCGATCTTCAACTTCGGGATGGAAATGGAACTCATTTCCAAGAGCCCCATGAAGGGCCGAAAGAAGGCGAAGGAGCAGCCCCGGGATGTCCAGGTGTCCGTGGATGACATCCGCCGGATTATGGATCATGCTGAGCCGCATATCCGCTGGGCCATGGAGGCTTGCTTCAACCTGGGGACACGTGCGGATTTCGGTGAAATCGGCCACCCAATTCGGAATATTCGGCCACCCAGGATGAGTTGAGCGCGCTGGTATTTCTCTCCTGCTTCAGGTGGCCGATTTGGTCAAGTCCGAGGTTCGCTTCCGCA
>NZ_WVUD01000080.1 GCF_009856865.1 Solidesulfovibrio aerotolerans
GAACTTGATGTCATGGCAATTTATGCCATTTTTTCAAAATTGATCGCCTAAGTGGAAAGGCATCATGAGCTTGCACCAGTTGTCGCTTTCAGGCGTCAAGCCTTTTCTTAGCCGGACAGTAATGAAAATTGATCGCCTAAGTGGAAAGGCATCATGAGCTTGCACCAGTTGTCGCTTTCAGGCGTCAAGCCTTTTCTTAGCCGGACAGTAATGACTTGAATATACAAAATGGTATTTATGGAGGGAATCCTCCATTTACTTGGACATTTGATGGGAACTCCGGCACAACTTCAGGGATTACAAATAATGTCTTTGGCTGGGTTGTCGCTGATCTGCTGACAGGACTGAATTACGGTTTCCCTGGAAGCACGGTCCAGTTTAATGGCACCGCCATTGGCAATCTCTCCAGTACACAATGGTGGGGAGGTAACATGCCCGATGGGACAACAATAGCCCGCGCCAACACGCCGGGTGGACAAGGCCTTTTCGGTGCCAGGGCGCAACCCAATAACCCCACGAACTACAACACCTATCTCAATGTCATGATGCAGGTAGCCCCCTCAGCGTACGCTTACGCGCTCCAGGAACGGATGGGGAGAGTACTCCTGGAGTTCGACCAGGGTGTCGATCCAAACAGTTATCTTTTGGTCACCGTCAACTCTGATGGGATTGTAAACAATGCTCCTCTTGATCTCCTCTTGCTCAACCAATAATGCCGGCACAGTGGGCCGGCCGTTGTCGGTCCTTGGGCATTGTTTCTGTTGCGCTTGCGATTGCCTGTGGTGTTTTTTTAGACTTTAACGCCTGGAATATGTTGTCATTGTTTAAAAAGCACACGGGTTTTGTTTTGGCCGCCGCATGAGGCGGTGTCGCAATTGCCTCTGGTCGTTCCTCTTCCTCGCCATACAAGAAGATCAAATAGCTGGGGCCGGCCATTTGGCCGGCCCCAGACTGCGTCGGTGCTGCGTCGGTGCTGCGTCGGTGCTGCGTCGGTCGCGCTTAGGAGCAGCCGCAGGAACTGCCGCCGGCTCCACTGCCGCAGCCGCCGCCGCCACCGCTGCCGCACCCGCCGGAGCCGCAGGAACCGCCGCCAAGCTCCAGGCTGGAACCCACTGCGAAGCCGTAATCGGTCATGTCCACGGTAATGGGGCTGGCCATGGCGATCAGTTCCTTGTCCACGACAAAGGTGTAGCCGTTTAAATCAAACACGTCGTCATTGTCGCGGGCTTCGTCCAGGGCCAGCGTCAGGGATGGTCCGCAACAGCCGCCTTTGTTCAGATATACGCGTATGGGGGTTTTCTGTTTGTCGGCAAAGTAATTGTCGAGTTCTGCCCGAGCCGAGTCGCTCAAAGAAACCATGGATACCTCCAGGCGAGAGATACCCTTGGGTAATCATGCCAAATAGGATTGTCAAATAAGCCTGTCTGATCGAATTGTGACTTTTGAAAAGAAAAAGGCGATGGGTCCGCCGCCGGACACGGCTGCAAAGACCGGCCCCGCAAGGCCCCGGGCGCTGTCGCGTGGGCCGGCAACAAGAAAAAGGGCCGGCAGTTGAAACAGCCGGCCCATGTATACGGGTCGAAGGGGAAGGCCGGGCTTTTACACCGAGCAGGAACCGCTGCTGGAACAGGACGAGCCGCAACCGCCGCCGCCACCAAGTTCCATGCTGGAAGATACCGAGAAGCCCATGTAGGTCATGTCAACCTTAAGCGGCGAAGCCTTCTCGTAGAGTTCTTTTTCTATGACAAACGTAAACCCGGAAACGTCAAGCACCTCGTCCGCATCGCGCGGCTCATCCAGAGCCAGCGCTAATTTGGGGCCAGCTCAGCCCCCGGACGACAGGTAAATCCGGATCGGGGCCTTTTCCTTATCGGCAAAATACCCATCCAACTGGGACTTTGCCGCATCAGTCAATTCAACCATGGGAACCTCCGTAGGACAAGCTCGTTCAATGCAACTAAGCATGACCGATCAGAAAGTCAAATAGCTTGCGGCCGGCCCGAGGCGCGGCGGCCGGGCGAGGCGATTGCCAGAGTTTCGCTTTCTAGGCTAGAAGTGGCAAAAGCCTGGGGGAAACGCCTGTGACCAAACGCAAAAAAATGATGACCGGGGGCGAGGTCCGCCGCACCCTGGACCGGCTCGCTTTTGAAATTATCGAACGCCGCGACCCGACCTGCGAACTGGCTCTGGTTGGTATCCAGCGACGCGGGGCGGAATTGGCCACGCGGCTTAAAACGCTCATCGACGCCCGGGGCAAGTGCGACGTGCCCCTGGGCAAACTCGACATCAATCTGTACCGCGACGACTGGACCACCCGCGATATCCAACCGCAAGTGGGACCGTCGGAGATCGCTTTTTCCCTGGACGGGAAAAGCGTGGTGCTTATCGACGATGTGCTTTTTTCCGGCCGCACCATCCGGGCCGCCCTGGAAGCGCTGCTGGACTACGGTCGCCCCAAGCGCGTGGAACTGCTGGTGCTCATTGACCGGCGCGGCCACCGCGAACTGCCCATCCAGGCCGATTACGTGGGCAAACGGGTGCACACCGAGCCCGGCGAGCATGTGGACGTGGCCGTGGCCGAACTCGACGGCGAAGACAGCGTGCTGCTGGTGGAATAAGAGGCGGTAGGGCGAGCGGTGGCCGGCAGGGAACGCCCGCGGCGGCCCAGGCTGCGGTTGCGCAACGGCCGGGCGCGTCTCGTCTCGGACACCGGGCGGGCCGCCAGGAGGCGGTGCGGCACGGCAGGCAGGTGAGGCGACGGCGCGGCAGCAGTATCGTTAAAGTGCCTCAGTACCTCTTTGGGAAGCCATTGCACGGCCCGCGACATATGCGTACACGATAGCCATATCCAGCCGAGGAGGCAGTACGCATGAACATTTTGGCCATAAATGGCAGTCCGCGCAAGAAGTGGAATACCGCCATGCTGCTTGGCAGCGCCCTGGAAGGTGCGGCCGCAGCCGGCGCGACAACGAAACTTGTCCACCTCTACGACTATGCCTACAAGGGCTGCATCAGCTGCTTTGAGTGCAAGCGCCTGGGCGGCAAGAATTACGGCCAGTGTGCCGTCAAAGACGAACTCAAGCCGCTCTTGGCCGAGGCGGCCGCCGCCGACGCGCTCATCATCGGCACGCCGGTCTATTTCGGCGCGGAAACCGGGGAAACGCGCTCCTTCATGGAACGCCTGCTCTTCCCCTACCTCACCTACACCCCGGGCTATGCCTCGATTTTTCCCCGCCCAATCCCCACCGCCCTGATCTACGACATGAACGTACCCGAAGCAGCCATCGTCGAGCGGCAGTACGATTCGTTCATCGAGCGCGCCAGAGGCTTTATGGAGCGCACGTTCGGAGCCTGCGAGGTGCTGACCGTCACCGATACCTACCAGTTCGATGACTATGCCAAATACCTCTGCACCGTCTGGGACGCCGACGCCAAAGCCAAACGCCGGGCCGAAGTGTTCCCCCAGGATCTGGCCAAAGCCTTCGCCCTCGGCGAACGCTTGGCCGCCGGGATGCCGCAGGCGCAGGCGTAAGAGTGCCTCCGGCGGCCAAAGGGGTGGCCCCTTTGGAATCCCTCCTGGAAGGCAAGGGGATAGAGGGGTGACGCCTCCCCAACGCAACCCCCTTAAAAAACTCTCCTCTCAAGGGGGTCCGGGGGGGATTATCCCCCCCGGCCGCCGGAGGCATCTTCTGCCTTCGCTTCTCTTCTATTCTCTCCTCAACTCTTCTCTCCACTCCCCTCTATAACTGACACCGTTTGCACACGATTTCGGTGCCGACGCCGGAGTTGGTGAAAAATTCGAGGATAATGCAGTTTTCGACCCGCCCGTCGAGGATATGCGCTTTTTCCACGCCCGCATCGACCGCCTCCATGCAGCAGGCGACTTTGGGGATCATGCCACCCTTGAGCACGCCATCGGCCATGGCCTGGGAGGCTTCCCTGATGTCGAGGGAGGAAATGAGTGTTTTGTCTTTGTCGAGCACGCCGGACACGTCGGTTAACAAGACCAGCCGCTTGGCCCCCAGGGCGGCGGCCAGGGCACCGGCCACGCTGTCGGCGTTTATATTAAAGGTTTCGCCCTGTTCGTTGACGCCAACCGGGGCGATGACCGGAATAAAGCCTTTGTCCAGCAACGTGGTGATCAGTTCGGTGTTGATGCCGGTGACTTCGCCGACCTTGCCCAGATCGATGATCTCGGGCGGGGCGTCGTCGCGTTCCAGCACCATTTCGAGCTTTCTGGCGGTGATGAGCCGGCCGTCTTTGCCGGACAGGCCCACGGCCGTGCCGCCATTTAAGTTGATCAGGTTGACGATGTTCTTGTTGACCTTGCCGACCAGCACCATTTCCACCACGTCCATGGTGGCGTCGTCGGTGACGCGAAGGCCCTGGCGGAATTCGCTGGTGATATTGAGCTGCTTGAGCATCTGGCCGATCTGCGGGCCGCCGCCGTGGACGATGACGGGATTGATGCCGATGTATTTGAGCAGGATGACGTTAAGCGCGAAGCTTTCCTGGAGATGTTCATCCACCATGGCGTGGCCGCCGTATTTGATGACCACGGTCTTGCCGAAAAACTGGCGGATATAGGGCAGGGCCTCCAGCAGCAGATGCGCCTTGGCGTGTTCACGGTTCATCATCAGTTCTCCGGTTGTCTAGAGAATGTAGCGGGACAAATCCCGGTCCTCGGCCACGTCGGCGAGGTTTTCGCGCACGTAGTCCGGGTCCACGACCACGGTTCGCCCGCCTTGGTCCGAGGCGGCAAAGGACAGATCGGACAGGATCTTTTCCATGATGGTGTAAAGCCGTCTGGCTCCGATGTTTTCCGTTTCCTCGTTGACGCGCTGGGCAAAGGCCGCCACTTCGCGCAGGGCTTCGTCGGTATATTCAAGCGTCACGCCCTCGGTGGCCAAAAGGGCGCGGTACTGCACGGTCAGGGCGTTTTGCGGCTCGGTGAGGATGCGGTAGAAATCCTCGGCGGTCAGGGCCCGCAACTCCACCCGCAGCGGAAAACGGCCTTGCAACTCCGGCACCAGATCGGAGGGCTTGGAGAAGTGAAACGCGCCGGCGGCAATGAAAAGGATATGGTCGGTTTTGACCATACCGTGCTTGGTGTTGACCACGCAGCCTTCGACCACGGGCAGCAGATCGCGCTGTACGCCCTCGCGCGACACGTCCGGCCCCTGGCCGCCGCCGTGCTTGCCACAGATCTTGTCGATCTCGTCAATAAAGATGATGCCCGTCTGCTCCACGCGTTCCTTGGCTGTCTCGGCCACTTTGTCCATGTCCACCAGCCGCTCGGATTCCTCCTGCAACAGCACCTCGTAGGCGTCGCGCACCCGCATGGTGCGCGTCTTTTTGCGCTGGGGGAAGACCTTGGAAAACATGTCCTTGAACTGGCCGCCCATGTCTTCCATGCCCGGCATGGACATGATTTCCACCTGCGGCGAGGGGACGGTCACTTCCACCGGCACCATGCGGTCGTCGAGTTTGCCCTCGCGCCACAGTTTGCGCAGCTTTTCCCGCGTGGAGAGGCTCGTACCCTCGGGCGGCACGGCCGGTGCCTCAAGGGCCGACATCATTGGAATAGGGGCCATACCCGTGTGTGCGGATTCGGGCAGCAGCAGATCGAGCAGCCGTTCCTCGGCCGCTTTTTCGGCCTTGACCGCCACCCGGTCCAACTCTTCCTTGCGCACCAGATTGACCCCGATCTCCATGAGATCGCGCACCATGGATTCCACGTCGCGGCCGACATAGCCGACCTCGGTGAATTTGGTAGCCTCGACCTTGAAAAAAGGCGAACCGGCCAGTTTGGCCAGACGCCTGGCAATCTCGGTCTTGCCCACGCCCGTGGGTCCGATCATGATGATGTTTTTGGGCGCGATTTCCTCGCGCAAGACCGGTTCGATCTGCTGGCGACGCCAGCGGTTGCGCATGGCAATGGCTACCATGCGCTTGGCGTCGTTTTGGCCGATGATATATTTGTCGAGTTCGGAAACGATCTCGCGCGGCGTCAGACTGGCGTGCACGGCAACTCCTTATTCGGCCCGGTCAAGGGTCTCAACTACCAGACGGTCGTTGGTGTAGACGCACAACTCGGCGGCGATGGCCATGGATTTTTCCGCAATGTCGCGGGGCGACAAGTCGGTGTTGCGCAAAAGCGCCCGGGCCGCCGCCAGGGCGTAGGGGCCGCCCGAGCCAATGGCTGCAACGCCGTCGTCCGGTTCAATCACATCGCCCGTGCCGGACAGCATGAGCACATTGCCGGCGTCGGCCACGATCATCATGGCTTCCAATCTTCGCAGATATTTGTCCTTGCGCCAATCCTTGGCCAGCTCCACGCTGGCGCGCACCAGATTGCCGCCAAATTCTTCCAGCTTGGCCTCAAACCGCTCAAATAAGGTGAAGGCATCGGCCGTGGCCCCGGCAAAACCGATGACCACCTTGTCCTTGTACATGCGCCGCACCTTGCGCGCCGTGTGCTTGACGGCAATAGCCTGTCCCAGCGTCACCTGGCCATCGCCGGCCACGGCCACCCCGGCCTCGGTGCGCACCGCCAGTATCGTTGTTCCGCGTAGTTCCATGTGTATTTGCCTCCGGCGGCTGGGGGAGGAAACCCCTTTTTGAAAAAAGGGGTTTCCTCCCCCAGACCCCCACCT
>NZ_WVUD01000081.1 GCF_009856865.1 Solidesulfovibrio aerotolerans
AGTCCAGGCCACTGCGGCCGCGCCTGCCAGCCAGTCTGCGCCAACCACCCAGGCAGTCCAGGCTCCTGCGGCCGCCGCAGCCGCCCCGGCCGCTCCAGCACTCCAGGCCGCCCGGCCTGCCCCGGCTGCCGCAGCCTCCCCGGCTACCGCAGCCTCCCCGGCTACCCAAACACTCCAGGCCACCCCAGCGCTCCAGGCCGCCCGAACCGCCCCTGCCGGCCCGGCTGCCGCTTTCGCGGCCGCGCCCGGCAAAAACATCTTGGTCGCCGGCGATTCCCTGTCGCTGTTTTTGGCCGATGCCCTGCGCCCGCTGCTGGCCCATCGGCCCCAAACCGTGTTTGCCTCGCGCGGCAAGGTCTCAAGCGGCCTGGCCCGACCCGACTTTTTCAACTGGGACCGTGAAATGGCTGCCCTGGTCGCGGCCAACCATCCCGACACCGTCATTATTATGATCGCCACCAACGACAACCAGACCATGACCCGGCCTGACGGGTCCAAAGTTGCTTTCGGCCGGCCGGCCTGGGATGCCGAATACGGCCGTCGCATCCGCCGGCTGGTGGAACTGGCCCGCTCGGCCAATCCGGCCGCCCGCGTCTATTGGCTTGGCGCGCCGGTCATGGGCGACCCCAAGCTCAACGCCGACGTGGCCGCCATAAACGGCGTCATCGCCCGGGAACTCGCTCCCATCCCCGGCTGCCGCTTCATCGACGTCTCCCGCACCCTGGCCGACGCCGCCGGCCGCTACGCCCCGGCCCAGGCCACGCCCGACGGTCCCCGCGCCACCCGCACCAAGGACGGCGTCCACCTCACTCCTTACGGCGCGCGGCTGCTGGCCGGGGCAACACTGGCCTCGCTTGGCCCCAATCTGGCCAGCCTGGGGCATCCCTAGTGTCGCGTCCTGGACATGCCTCCACGCTTTTCGGCGTGATAACAGACTGTACACATTGTTTTTATTTACAAAACAAACGTATCGTTTGTTTCGTGAACGCGGCCCGAGCGCCCTTTACCAGCCCCGGACACCCGTGCTAGAGCCGGCCCATGGAAACCATCTTGCTCAAAATACTCGAAGTCCAAAACGAGATTTTGGCCGAGCTGCGCCAACTGCGCCAGGCCGTCTGCCAGAGCGCCCCCCTGGGCGCGGCGGGCCAGCCGGCCCGGCCTGGCACCAGCGCGCCTGCGCCTGCCGACAACGCCGCCGCATACACCCCGCCGCCGTCAGCAGCCCCGGCGGCGTCACTGACTTCGGCAGCAGCAGCGTCAGCGTCACCGCCCTCGTCACCAGCTTCGGAATCTGCATGGTCACTGGCTTCGGCGTCACCAGCACCGGCGTCTTCACTGACTGCACCGTCGGCAGCAGTACCGGAACAGACAGCAACACCGGCCCACCAACCCGGCGGCCGGGTCACTGCCAACGAACTGGCCGCTATCGGCGGCCAATTCCTGGACGCCGGCACGATGCCGCGCGGCAAAGTCAAATCCGTGGACGCCTCTGATCTGAGCCTCTCCATCCTCGACGACATCAAGGCCAAGAACAAAGCCAAGCGCAGCGCCTTTGCCGAATTCGAGAAATTCGACAAATATAGTCGCGACCGGTGATATAGTGGGACAATTTGCGTGCAGCGGCGGGCGACAGCGCCCCGGGCGCTTTTGCTTGGCCTGCCGGCGCGCCTGACCACCTTGCGTCACAGACGCGGCCTGCTGCCGCTTCGCGCCGACTCCCCGTCCACTGGGCACAGCCGCATGGAAGATTTTAGCGCTCCGCTGGGCATCCCCAGGAAGCAGCGAACCATCTACGGAACGGGCGCAGCCTAATTAAAGACTTTGATATCCGCTCCCAGGACGCCGACGATGCGGTCGGCCACGAGGATGGGCGTGGCGATGGTGAGGCAGTATTCCCCCGAGGCTTCAGACATATAGATGGGCGAAATAAACGTCTCCTGGTTTTGCGCGACGCCGGTGAACCAGGGGCGGGTGTTCCAGCGCTTGCCGAGCATGGAGCCGGCCTTTGCGGCGCGGAAACCGGCCGGGGCAATATTTTCGGTAATCTGGGTGCCGCTCCCATCGGTGGCGTAGAGCAGTTCCAAAAAGACGTTCTCCGCCAGAGCCTTGCGCATGAGCTGCTCCATGCCGCTGCGCTGTAAGCCGGTCATTTGCGGGCTGGCGGCCAGGGCTTCCACAGCCTCCTGGGCCGCCCCCTGCCCGATAAGCTTAAACACCCCGTTTAATTTAATGAGCTCTTCGATTTCGCCACCCAGGGCTTCAATGGTGGTGCCAGAGCGGACCATGCCGTCGGTGGTGCGCCCGGACAGATCGCGGATGCGTTCGATGGCGGTCTGGATGCGTTCGCTGGCGGCGACCTGATCGTCGGAAGCCTTGGCAATGGAGACGACCTGAGTCGAGGCATCGCCCGAGAGCGCGACAATCTGCCCCAGGGCGGCCCGGGACTGGCCGGCCAGAGCGGTGGCGTCGTCCACAGCGCCAACCGCCTGGTCCATGTGGCGGATGTTTTCAAAGGTGCCGCTCTGGATAGCCTGGATGACTTTGCCCACTTCGGCCGTGGCGGTCATGGTCTTTTCAGCCAGTTTGCGCACCTCATCGGCCACCACGGCAAAGCCCCGTCCGGCATCCCCGGCCCGGGCCGCTTCGATGGCGGCATTGAGGGCCAAGAGGTTGGTCTGATCGGCAATGTCGGAAATAACGGTCATGACCTGGCCGATGGATTCGGCCTGCCGGCCGAGGTCGGCCATGTTGGCCTTCAGCGATGCGGCCAGGGTGCTGACCTTGCCGATGGCCGCCACGGACGCATCCACCACCGTGGCCCCGTCGGCCGCCCGGCGGCGGGCCTCTTCAGCGGCGGCTGCGGCCTGATCAGCACTCTTGGCCACGGCCACGGTGGCCCCGACCAGAACGGACACGGAGGCAGCGGTGTCGTCGATGCAGGCCGTCTGTTCCCGGGCACCGCTGGTGACGTCCTGGGCTTCCTGGCGCAGGGAGCTGGTGGCCGCCTTGATGGAATCCGCCACGTTCTCCAGGGTTTCGCCGGCCCCGAGCATGCCCAGACGGCGCACTTCGTCTTTTTTAACAGCCCGCCGGGCTTCGCGGGAGGCTTTTTCTGCGGCCTCGGCATGGGTTTCGATTTCGACGGCACGGATTTTGGCCAGGGCGAGCTGGCTTTCCATGGTGGCTACCAGGGCTTCGAGGCTGTCCTTCAGGACGCCCAGGCGGCCGATGAAACGGGGATCGGCCGGCAGCGGCGCAACGTCCCCTGCGCCCACCCGGTTGGCATAGGCTGCCAACAGCTCCAAAGGCCCCATGAGGTGGCGACCGAGCAAAGCCAGAAACAGGGCCACAATACCGGCAACGCAGACCAGACCGGTGACGCTGGAAGCGGTCAAAGCCTCGCCGGGCATGGCCCCAAGCAGCGTGGACAGCGCGGCCAGATCAGCCCGGGCAGCGTTGGAGTCGGCATTGCCGAGATCGCGTTCGATTCGGGTCAGGGAGGCCTTGGCCGTGTCGGTGAGGCTGGAAAGCCGCCAACTGGCCGCGACATTGGCGGCCAAAACGACAAGGGCAAAGCCGAGGATGGTGGTCAGGGTCAGCCGCAACTGCAGGGATACGCGCATATGCCCCCCGGCAAACAAATGTGGGGATACCAAGAGGTGGCGGCCGATCAGACCCACCCCACGTGGTCCGACCGGCCGACACGCAAGAACCGAAACAGGTTCACGGATTCGTAACACACGGGAGCGGCAAGTCAACGCCTTGAAGGCTGTCGCATTTTTTACAAAAAAAGGAATCGTTCCTAGGAGATGCGATCTCCCGGAGCAACCGATGCCGAGGCTGTGACCAGGGCCATGCCCGAAGCGTGGCGCACGGCCAGGATCATGCCGTGGGAGAGAACGCCGCGCAGCTTGCGGGGCTTCAAATTAGCCACCAGCGTCACTTGCCGGCCGGTCAGTTCCTCGGGCGTGAAGTGTTCGGCCAAACCGGCCACCACCTGGCGGGGCGCGTCTTCGCCGATGTCCACGGCAACGGTATAGAGGCGATCCGCCCCGGCCACCGGGGCAACAGACACGACGGTGCCCAGGCGCAGATCGAGTTTGGCGAAATCCTCGTAGTCCACTTCCAGAGCCGGGCCGGGTTTGACGGCCGGGGCCTTGTCCTTGGCCTTGGCGGAGTCTTTGGGCGCTTTGGTCTTGGGTGCGGGTGCCACCTCGTCCCTGGCCGGCACGTCCAGGCGCGGGAAAAGGTTGGACGTCGCAGCCAGGGCGGTCCCGGCCGGCAGCGCGGCAAAGCCTTTGGCTTCGTCAACGAGGTTGATGCCGGCGGCATCCTGGCCGAGCTGGACCAAAAGCGTGGCCGCAGCCTCGGGCATGACCGGGAGCAGACAGGCGGCGACCTTGCGCAGACCGCCCAGCGCGCCAGCCATGACCGTGGCCAGCCGGTCGGTGCGGCCTTCTTTATAAAGCGTCCAGGGGGCCATGGCATCGACGTATTTATTGAGCCCGCGCACGAGCTCCCACAGGGCGTCCAAGGCCCGGGAAAACTGGGCCGCCGCAAAAAGGGTCATGAAATTGGCCACGGCCGCCTCGGCCAACTGTTTGAGCTCCTCGTCGGCACAATCCTCGGCCACATCCGCCGGCACCACGCTGCCGAAATACTTGGCGGCCATGGCCAGGGTGCGGTTGGCCAGATTGCCGAGATCGTTGGCCAGATCGGCGTTGAAACGGCCCACAAAGGCCTCGTCGGTGAAGTTGGCATCGGCCCCAAAGACCATCTCGCGCAGGAAAAAATAGCGCAGGCCGGACAGCCCGGCCCGAGCCGCCAGTTCCTTTGGCTCGACCACGTTGCCCAGGGATTTGGACATCTTGGTGTCGCGCACCAGCCAATAGCCGTGGACATTTAAGCGCCTATACAACGGCAACCCGAGAGCCAGCAGCATGGTGGGCCAAAAGACGGCGTGGGGCTTTAAGATATCCTTGGCCACCAGATGCTCGGCCGCATCCCACCAGGCCGGGAAATCCGGGGCATCGGGCCAGCCCACGGCGGTCAGGTAGTTTATCAGGGCATCAAACCAGACATAGGTGACGAAATTGGGGTCAAAGGGCAGTTCCACGCCCCAAGTCAGCCGCGATTTCGGCCGGGAGATGCACAGATCGTCCAGCGCCCCGGATTCGAGCAGGCTGACCACCTCGCTACGGTACTGGCGGGGACGGATGAAACCCGGGTTGGCCTTTATATGTTCTAAAAGCTGGCCCTGGTATTTGGACATGCGAAAGAAGTAGTTCTTCTCGGCAATGTAGTCCGGCTTGACCTTGTGGTCCGGGCACAGGCCGTCCACAAGTTCCTTTTCGGTCAGAAAACGCTCGCAACCCTTGCAGTAGTGGCCGCCGTACTCGCCAAAATAGATATCGCCCTTGTCGTATACCAGTTGCAGGGCGCGTTTGACCGCCGCAATATGGTCGGCGTCGGTGGTGCGGATAAACCGCGTCGGCGCAAGGCCAAGAGCGGGCCACAGCTCGGAAAACAGGCTGCTTATGCCGTCGGCGTATTCTTTGGGTGTCTGCCCGGCCTTGGCCGCCGCTTCGGCGATCTTGTCACCGTGTTCGTCGGTGCCGGTCAAAAAAAAGACGTCCTCACCGCACAGGGCATGGAACCGGGCCAGGGCGTCGGCCACGATGGTGGTGTAGGCATGGCCCAGGTGGGGCTTGGCGTTGACGTAGTAAATGGGCGTGGTGATAAAAAAACGATTCACGATCCGCTCTCCGGTTCACGGGAAGGTTTGCCGCCTTGGCGGGCGTCCGGGCGCTTGGGCCGGGACCGTTGGTTTGGCTGTGGCGCGGCGCTCCCTTCGCTGCCGGGCCGGGCCGGCCGGCGACCGGAACGGCGGCCACGGCGCGAGGAGCGGCCGGG
>NZ_WVUD01000082.1 GCF_009856865.1 Solidesulfovibrio aerotolerans
CACAGCAGCTTACGCTCGATCCGTTCGCCGGCCACCTGTTCGGATTTTGCAACCGCAGTAGGACCATCATCAAGCTGCTCTACTGGGATCGCAACGGCTTTTGCCTATGGCAGAAACGGCTGGAGCGCCATGCGTTCCGCTGGCCGACCCGCGAGACTGAGGTGCTGGCCATCGACTCCAGGCAGCTCGCTTGGCTGCTCGACGGTCTTGATCCTCTGGCGGTAAAAGGCCATTCCCGGCTAGAGTATTCAACGCTCTTTTGACCAGTATTATCTTGATTAAATTGAATAATACTGGCATACTGCTCGGGCCGTGGATATCAATTCCCTTCCTGACGACCCCGACGTTCTCAAGAGTGTCATTGCCGATCATCGGACGCAAATTGCCCAATTGGAGCAGCGCCTTCGGCTCTTGAACCTGATCATCTACGGTCCCAAATCCGAGAAAAAGCCCCGCACCGGCCAGGCGCAACAACTCTCCTTGTTCGATGAAGCCGAACAGACAGTGGAAGAGCAAACGCCACAAACCTTCGAGGAAGCCTGCACCCCAGCCCATACCCGTGGTAAACGCGGTCGCCGGCCCATTCCTGCCGATCTGCCCAGGGTGGAGATCGTCCACGATCTGCCGGAATCGGAGAAAGCTTGCCCCTGCGGCGCGATCTTGGTCCGCATCGGCGAGGAAGTTAGCGAGAAGCTCGATATCGTGCCGGCCAAGATTCAGGTCATCCGCCACATCCGGCCAAAGTACGCCTGCCGGGTCTGCGAAGGGGTGGAAGATGACGGGCCGACGGTGAAAACCGCGCCCATGCCGCCCCAGCTCATCCCCCAGGGCATCGTCACCCCAGGCCTTTTGGCCCATGTCGCGATAGCCAAATACGCCGACGCGCTTCCCCTCTACCGCCAAGAGGACCAGTTCGCCCGCCTGGGCCTGGACATTACCCGGGGGACTCTAGCCGGCTGGATGATCCGGGTATCTACGCTACCTCTTCGAGCACTTGCCGGCGGCAACTACCGATGCCCAACGCAAGGCCCTCCTGCCACAACATCTCGATCCCTGCTCCCTGATCATCCCTGCCTGAGCTTCTGCCGCTTCCTGCTCGCCCTGACAAGACGCGTCTTATTGAGCGCTTACGGGCAAGCACTTCCTCGAATCGCTCCCGGCTCATCCCGGCTTTTTTCCAGGGGCGGGCGGTGCAATACTGTTTGCGGGAAACTTTGAGGATCGCCCATGGTTTATTCTGTGTCATGCTATTTCGAAGATGTCAGTGAATAGGATGTGCTGCGCCCACCGGCTGCGTCTTTTGCTAAAAGGCCAAATTCCAAAAGTTCACGAATATCTCGAAGTGCGGTATCCTGGGAGCATCTGGCAATCTTGGCCCATTTCGATGAAGTTAATTTCCCCTCAAAACCATCCAGCAGCTTGTTGACCATGAGCTTTTGCCGAGAGTTCAACGAGGCAGCGGCTTTTTGTTCCCAAAAGCGGGCTTTTTGCAAAACTGCTTCAAGGACACTATCGGTTTTATGGATCGCTCGGCCAAGACAGGAGAGGAACCAGAAAAGCCAATCGGTCACGTCAAGATCGCCTTTTTGCGTTTGTTCAAGGATGCCGTAATACTCATTGCGTTCTTTCCTGATTTGCGACGAAAAACTATAAAAACGCTGGGACGTTTTTTCTATACGAGAAAGTATCATATCGGCCAGCGCCCGAGCAATGCGCCCGTTGCCGTCCTCAAATGGGTGGAGTGTCACAAACCAAAGATGGGCAATGCCCGCTCGCAACACACCATCAAAGGCATCGCCATTTTCAAACCAGTCCAAAAATCTACGCATCTCGTCTTTGAGTCGTGACGCCACAGGCGCTTCGTAATGGACGTGCTCTTTGCCGATAGCGCCAGAAACAACTTGCATCGGTCCCTTGGCATCGTCGCGCCATGCAGCCACCTTGATTTTGCGCAAGCCGCTATAGCCGGTCGGAAAAAGGCCGGCGTGCCAGCCAAACAATCTTTCTGCCGTAAGCGGTGCGGAATAATTTTGCGTGGCGTCCAGCATCATTTCGACAACGCCTTCAACCGACCGATCAGCAGGAACCAAGGCCACGGTATCAAGTCCAAGCCGACGTGCCACGGATGACCGCACTTGTGCCGCGTCGAGGATTTCCCCCTCGATCTCGCTGGAATCCAGAATGTCCTGGGTCAGGGTGTTTAAGACCGTCTCGGCGCGAAGCGAAAAACCAAGCCCTTCCATGCGCCCCAGAAGCCAGCCTTGTCTGTGGCGCACCTCAGCCAGTTGCTCGTTTAGGGCAGCGGCATCCCATCGGAACCGGGGCCAATCAGGCAGATCGTAGATGTATTTGCTCATTCGCCGCACTCCATGCGGAGAATATGGGGTATATTCTCCGCATGGGCAAGCGAAAGTCGAGAACCTCAGGAATGGCTCTGTTTTCGATTTTCGGCACGATCACGGACTGTCCCCCAGAAAATGCGGGAAAATTGATCTGACGGTCGATTTGGGGCCTCTCCGTGTCGCGCTGCTCGTGCGGATCGCTGACAGCCTCGATGCTATCCGGGAGGGGATTGACCTTACTGGCGACGGCAAACCTTCAGGATCGCCCAAGGTTTGTTTTTCTGATTTTCTGCCATAGCTTCAGCGGTGTAATAACTACGTGATCCCTTGTTTATCCTACTAAATAGAATTGCTTTTCTTCCACACCGACCTCAACCACGCATCCTTCGGCCCACCTGGATGGCCACGCATTGCGTCGGCCAGTTCGTCGGGGGAGAGTCCGTCCCGCCACGCCTCGAACTGCGCCTTTTCGGCGGACTGCCTCGCTACGGTGACGGCCTTAGCTTCTTCCTCGGCGTCCTTTGCGGCCTGCTCCTCGGGCGACACGTAGCCCTTTGGGCGGCGGTAATAGCCGGTACGGGACAGAGAGCGAAAGACCCAGGAACATGGATCGGCCACAGGTTGGCCGTCCTTGTCGGTCATCTTGCCTTGCTCAAGTTCCCATTCGGCATGGTCAAGGCTCTGAAGCACCTTGTCCATGGGCTTGCCCAACTCGGAAAGAGCCTGGGCGATTTGGTGGAGCTGATCGCGGCCGAAGCCGGTACGGGACAGGTGCGGCCAGGTCGTGGCGATGCGCTCAGGCGAAAGATAGATAGATAGAGAATATCTATCTATCTCTTCCTTATAAGAGGCGGGCATCCTGTCCGTTTGTCCTGTCCGCTTATCTTGTCCGTTTGCCCTGTCCGTTTGTCCTGTCCGCTTATCTTGTCCGTTTGCCCTGTCCGTTTGTCCTGTCCGCTTATCTTGTCCAGTCTGAGGAGAGAACTCAAATTTCAATCCTCGTGAACTGCCTTGATACCAAGGGTGCTTTTCGAGCCATCCCAGGGACACGAGCTTGTCTATTCCGCGCCGAACGGTGCGGTAAGGAAGAGCTGTTTCCGCAGTGATTACGTCATAATTCGCTATGTGTGATCCGTAGCGCTCGAAGTATTCCAGGACGACTTTCTGAGCCGAAGTCCGGGGTGCGGAACGGTCGGGCAGGAACAAGGGGAGGGCTTCATCCTGTCCGCTTATCCTGTCCTCTTGTCCTGTCCGTTTATCCTGTCCTCTTGGACTGTCCACTTGCTCTGACTGCTCATCCTGTCCGTTTGTCCTGTCCGTTTGTCCTGTCCGTTTGTCCTGTCCGTTTATCCTGTCCTCTTGTCCGTTTATCCTGTCCGGTTGACCTGTCCACTTGTCCGGTTGACCTGTCCACTTGTCCGTTTGTCCTGTCCGTTTGTCCTGTCCGTTTATCCTGTCCTCTTGTCCTGTCCGGTTTTCGGTTTGGGACTCAACGGCGGGAAGTGATTTTGGGGAGGTAGGGAGGTGGATAACTTCCGCAGGAGTCCGCGAGCCAGCGGCGTTGGCGTCAAGTTCACGGACAATGGCGCGGTGCTCGGCCCCGATAGAGGTAGCCGACTTGGCGGATTCGCGGAGTTGATCGCGGAGAGTCTTTCGGGCCATGACACAGACTCCTTGTCTACTCTTGGAGTAGGTCAATTAATTCCGTGGCAAGTTTACGGAATTTCGAAGCGGCAGCGGATTTTGGGGCAGCTCGCAAGACGGTTTGCTTGAGGGCTTCGGACTGCTTCACAGCCGTGCATCGCGGGATCATCGTTTCGAAAACAAGTCCTTCGTAGTCTTCCAGGATGCCGGCCACAAAAGCGCGATCAACTCCTTCGCGGCGATCCACTTGATTTAGTATTAATCGTAAGAACCTAAGATTAGGATTTACTTCTTCTTGAACGTATTTGATTGTGCGAATTGTTTTATCAAGCCCTGCTGTTGCATAGCGTGAACCTCCTGTTACAGGACATATAACGAAATCAGCAGCGGCCATGGCTTGCAATGAAAATAACCCAAGATTTGGTGGGCAATCTAGCAAAGTGAAGTCAAATCTATTTATGGCGTAGGATCGCAATCTTTGATTTAAAAGTTGGTATCCTTTGTCATCTCTTGCGAGTAATTCAGGTTCTAAAGAACCTGAGTCTTCTGTGTTTGGCAAAAAATGAACTCGGTCATATTGGGTCGGGTACACACACTTGTTAGGGTCAATTCCTTCTCCATCCAATAGTTCATATAAGGTCGCGTCTGGAGCTGTAGGAAAAAAATTTGATGTTGCATTGCATTGGTTGTCAAGATCGACAACCAATACAGAAACACCTTTATTCGCCAATGAGTGGGCGAGGTTCAGTGTTATTGTCGTTTTCCCAACGCCGCCCTTGTTGTTTACTACCGCAAAAACCTTCCCCATGTCCCCGCCTCCCTGTTCGTTTATGTAACGCGATTATCACTTTTTTCCCAAAGGTGGCAATAGTCTTTGCCCGAAATTAAGCCTGGTTTTTACCGATCAGCATAGATCGATTGAGTCGTGGCAGAGGAGGGAATTAGCGGTGAAGGACCGTGCGAAACGTCGGCCAGCGGAAGAATTCGCTTGATGGTTATATCTGCGAAAAATGTAAGTATAAAAGTGGCTTGGAGTGACGAAAAATGCTTAATTTTCATAGGATTCCTTGCGAATCCCTTGGCTTTTCCCGCGCCGCAAACGATCTTCTTTTTGGTGTACATTAAGGCTTCTTTTGAATCCCTGGCCGCTATCTGGTAACCGTCAAAAGAACCCCTTCTTACGCCTCCTGAATTTTCTGGCATGGAGTGTCCCCAGGAGGGGCGACCATGGTAGCATCGGCACCGGAGCATAGATCCGAAAAGGCGGCGTATTGGGCTGGAC
>NZ_WVUD01000083.1 GCF_009856865.1 Solidesulfovibrio aerotolerans
GGGCTTGCGGCGCAGCACATAGAAAAAGGGCGTTCCCACTTGGCCGATGCGCTGGTGCACGGCAAAGTCCGCATCCGAGAACAGGGCAAAGGGGACGTTGAATTTTTTGCGAAAGATATCCACTTCCGTATCGGAATTGCCGGCTCCGATGCCGATCAGCTTGATGCGCCCGCCTAGGTTCTGCTTGTCGATGAGGGCCTGCAGCGCATTGATGGTGGGCGCTTCGCGCTGGCAAAATGGGCAGTACATGCTGAAAATTTCGACCACGAGCACGTCGGCCTTGACCGTGCTGACGGGCGTGGGGCTGGTCTGGGAGGCCAGCCCCAGGGACGCGGTCAGTTCAGGGGAGATGGGGCCGATCAGCGGCACGTCGGGAAAGGGCGTGCCCTCGGCCAGGGGCGCTGCCCCGGGGGCTTCGGACGCTTCCACGGCCAGGGCCTGGGTGCCGACAGCCATGACCAGGACCAGGGCGGCAAGCGTTGCGAACAGTGCTTTCATGGTGTCTCCGGTGGGGCGATTTAGGCGGTCCCAGACCGCTATGTCAATTTATATAGCATTTCGCGGCTCGGGGCAAAGGGGTCAGGCGCTTTGGGCCGCGTCCAGAGCCTAGCGCACATCGGCGATGATGTCGTCGGCATCTTCGCAGCCAACCGACAGGCGCACCTGGGTGTCCCCAACGCCGATGACCAACGGTCCCCCCGGGACATCTTGCGTGGGAGACGACAGCAGGGAAACAGGCCAGCGATTCGATGATGAAACGTCTACGCGTGGGAGGTGTATCTTTGTTCCGTTTCGTAGACATCGCCTTGCTGGCCGCATGCCTGCTCGCCTTTAGAAACTCCTACGACCAAGACGACTCGGCCCAAATGGCGCTCGAGGCGCTGACCAAAACCCTTGACACCACCGATTCAGGAATCATACGCAACCTTCCTGGCGATGGAGCAAGTTGTCGTAAATCAAGAGGTCGATCACTGGCGCGTCCATGACCATGGCCGCGAGTTTGTCGCCGTCGGTGACCATCGCCTTGACCCCCTCGGCACTTATCGGCGTGAAAAGAGCGTCCCAATAAAAAAGGGCGGCCGAAGCCGCCCACCCAACCAAAGCAATGCAGCCCCATCAGAACGCGCTGATGTAAGCCCCTTCGTCCCAATCTTCAATGAAAGCTGACTGGCTACTGCTCAGAAAGCTTGGACAAGCGATTGCGGCTTCAACATCTTCGCGAATATCGCCCGCCATCTCAATCCCACAAAAAAACTCATCCCCGTGCACGCGCATGCAGTTCGAGCATTGCAAACAGCTTTGCGACTGGCAGGGCGTTTCAGTGGCCGGCGCGGCATCCTCTTGGTCAGGCTCATTCGGCAGACTTTGGTCGCCAACGAGCAGAGACGCCTCAACCGTTTCGGGCACAACCTGGACAGGAATTTCCGTAATCCAGGAGTCGTGGTCATCCTGGCAATTGGGGCCGCAGTCGGCTTCAGGCACAGAGTTGACCGGGCCCGCGCCCTCACCCGCAAATGGACTCGCCGGTTCTTCGACGATACAAGCGACGGTCGGTTCTTGCGCGTGGATGACGATGCGTGTCCCCCATCTGCTGGCCTTCTTGATAATTTCAAAGCCATTGTCGGCCAGGTCCGCTCGGATTTTGCCGATTGCGACCCCAAGCTTTTCGGCGCTGTCGGGCCAACGCTGCCCGTTGCCAAGACTTGTCGGTGCATACGGCTGAATTGCATCCAGGAGTTCAGAGGTGATGCCGTCAAAGCCGCCGCCGCCGCCAACGAGTTTCAGGATCGCCGTTAAAAGGGGTTCGTGACCCGAAGGGGCGGCAGAGCCAGAGCCTCTTTTGCGATACCGCCGGCCGTTCTCGCGGACGGCCTCCAGAAACTGGGCGGCCCCAAAACCGACTATTTCCGCCACAGCAGCACCGAAATGGCCGAAATCCATCAATCGGGGCAACGCAACAGGCTTCAATTGGGGAAGAATCTTTTTGGCTTCAACGACGACATCCAAAATCCCGCCCAGGATCCCAGGCAGCGCGTCCTCGAAGCGATCAGTTAGGCCCAACCCGCGACACTGATCAGCCTCAGTAAGGCGGTTCATTTCAATCACGACCGCTCGACTCAGGAAGTCAGGCGCGGCGGTTGGAATCTGGATTGAGGTCAGAATCATCCCTCTGCGGTAGGAATATGCCACCACCGAGGCGTTGGTATAGTGCGCTCTGGCTTGAAACCCACCTCCGGTGACTGCTTTGCAGAGCATGTCCGATACGAAGGGAGGGATTGGGGAGAGGTTGTCCAGCACTGGAAGAGCATTTAGGTGAAAGACCAAACTCAGCTCACGGCGGTCCGGCCGGTAGTCGTTGTAGATGGGGTCCGTCGGGTCGATGATCGTGCGCAAGAATCGCGCCGCTGACGTTTTAGCGCTTCCAGCAGCTCCTATCAGCGAAAGGACAGGGCGCTCGAGTTGCGGGCAAAGCATAACGCACGCCGTTGCGAGAATAAGCATGCGATCTTCGGCGCTGTCCACGTTCAGAAAATCAAACAACCGGGTCGCATCGCCGTCTCTGGCTGGCGTGGCCATCGCGCGCTGGGTCGGCGTTCGGCGGAATGCAACAGGGAACCCTGCGGCCATCCGCCAACCGTGCTCGTCAAGCTCAATGATCTCGCTCGCCTCATTCGCAAGATCAAGATACTGCTTCCCGTTTACAAACCCGTGCCGAAGAAATACATCGCCGACGCATGGGGCCGTGGTTGATCGAGCTGCAATCACGTGGAATATGCTTTTGACAAGCGACATGGGCAGAAAATCACCGGTATTGTTCAGGTAGGTCAAGTGCAACCAGTCCTCAAATTGACCATCGTACAAGGGAGAAAATCTTGTACCTCCGTCGTCTACCTGATGTTGTATATACACTGCACCTGCGTTATCACGAAGTATTTTAGCTTTATTGACGATGCTCATCGCCGCAGCGGCCGGCTTGATTTTATTGTGTGTTGATGTGGCAGTTTGTGTCATTTTCCAATCCTATCCGTGCGGGAGAGGCGCAAAGCCCCTCCCATTTTGCTTAAAAATTATCCCTTCCCGCTTACCGATGGGCAGCGACGAATTCACCAAGCGCTGTCAACGAGTCAACCTTCTGCACCGCAGTGCGCTCGGAGTATCGGATGAGGGCTGAAAGAAGATTCTCAATTTCGACGTCGTCAAGACGGCAAATTTCTAATCCAGAAATGGTTATGACTAATTGCTCGAAGTAGAAGTCTTCGGCTTGATACGTGTGCATAAGTCGCGCTGCATTGCTAGAGCAGAATTTCATGTTTCGACCAAAAGGGCTTCGTGAAATTTCCTCATTATAACCAGACTCTGAATTCTCTACCTGCAGACGGACTTCGTTTTTGTCATCCATATACACAAGCACATATCTGGCCAAAGCGTGCATAATGCCCTCCCCTTTATAGTTTCATTTGGTTTTGATTCTCCACAACTCGTGTGGTGGGGGGGAGGCAGCTCCCCCCAACACACACGCTGTCAATCTAGCGACGACTGATGTCCCAGTTTGCGACAAAATCGTCGTATTCCGCGTTGCTTCTGAGTGTCAAAAACTTGGCGTCCACTACCGAATTGATCAACGCTGACAGGAACTTGGCCAATTCCACCGCTGTCGTGCGGCTGAAATCACGACCGATAACGATTTGAGCATGATACGAACCGATAACCTCCCCTTCCACCTCAAAGACGCGAATCAGAAAAGCGTGCGGCGTCGACGCCAGGTCTAAAGATTGGTCTTCGCATGGCGTGCGACAGACTACTCGATATTCCCCGCTGGTTTCGTCGACAATTTCAACCTCAACAAGTTCGGACCCTTTTTCGAACGTAAAGAGCCAATATTCCTTCATAATTATCTCCACTCCGACAGACGCGTCGGCAATAAAACCCCATGGCGAGCACTGTGACTTGCCACAGATTTTCCCGCGAACTTGCGGCAACGACGATCCACACTACCAAAATCGCCCAGAGCGTGATCCAGGCAGAAGACAATGCGGCAAAATAAGTGGGGCTAATACGGGCAGGGCTAATACGGGCAGGGCTAATACGGGCAGGGCTAATACGGGCAAGACGGACAGCGCGAATGTCTACGTCGCCGAACCATATCTAAATCAAAAAACAAGAATTGGCAAGAGGTTTTGAAAATTTTTTCTACAAAAAAATATTTTTGTGACTATACTGTGTAATTTGAATCATTATTTATGCTCGTTTTCTGTATTTATGAGTGATTATTTTGTGATTAAGCATGTTATTGCATCAGTTACTGTCGCCAATGCTACACACGCTGCCCCCCTTGACAGACAGAAACTGCTCCTTATGCTCTGCCAAAATTAGACTCTGAGGTCGCCGTGACCGCATTGCCACGTTCCATTGGACCTTTGCTCTCCCTCAGCGGAGGCTCCAGTGGGCACCCCCCTCCAGGCCGAACTCGGGCCACCCCTCTCAGTTAAGGACGTCGCCGAGATTCTCGGCGTTGACCCGCGTACTGTTCGCAAGTATGCCGAAGACCTGGGCGGTGTCTGGGTTGCCGGACGCCTGCGGTTCTTTGACAACTACATCAGGAGTTTATGCGATGCCAGCGTTATGCAAACGCGGCGACGAACGCCGCTGGCGCGCCCAGATCAAAAAGGACGGCCGTCAGGTCGCGATCAAGTGGTTCGGTCCCGGGAAAAGGGGCGGGCCGGAGTACAAAAAGGCAGTTGTCTGGGAGGAGGAAACCAGAAAGACCCTGGAGAACCCGCCCGAGACGACAACCGATACGGACTCCTGGACGGTCTTAAGCTGGGGAAACGCCCATCTTGACCATGCTAAGCGGCGCAACGCCAAGGGGACGCTCAAGGAGAAAGTTACGACCTTCAAGGCCCTGGTCGAAACCTTCGGGGCGGGCTTCCCGGTCGAGGGGTTGACCTCCGCCGAAGCCATGCGGCACCTGGACCGCCAAGAAGAGACTCGGTCTGGGAACGCGGCCAACAAAGACCGCAAAAACCTGGCCCGAGGATGGGAATGGGCCAAAAAAATCCTCCCCAACTTCCCAGACGCCCCAAACCCGTTCAGGGCGGTGGAGCGCTACCCTGAGATGCGGCATCCCCGGTATGTCCCGTCGGAGGTGGATTTCTTCAAGGTGTTGGCCAAGGCTGAAGGGCAGGACATGGTGATGCTGACGACGTTTCTGCATCTGGGGGCCCGGCGGGGGGAACT
>NZ_WVUD01000084.1 GCF_009856865.1 Solidesulfovibrio aerotolerans
CCGAAGGGCGAGGCCCTGTGGGCTCAGGATTTTGGCTGGGGCGGTTGTCGCCCCGCGACAGCCACCCCAGCCAAAATCCTGAGCCCACTATCGGGGGGTCCGGGGGGATCATCCCCCCGGCCGCCGGAGGCATCTTCCTCTTCCCCTACACCTTGCCGGTATGGCCGAAACCGCCGTCGCCGCGGTGGGTGTCGTCGAGGTCGTCCACGGCTGTGACGATGGGCCGCACGATGGGGGCCAGGACGAGTTGGGCGATGCGTTCGTGGCGGCTGATGGTCTGGGGTTGCTGGGAGGTATTGAGCAGCCAGACTATTATTTCGCCCCGATAGTCGGGATCGATGACGCCGACACCCTGGGCCACGGTGAGGCCGTGTTTGGCCCCAAGGCCCGAGCGCGAGTAGATAAAGCCGGCGACGCCGGGTGTTTGGACGGCGATGGCGATGCCGGTGGGGACCGGGGCGCGCGCGCCCGGGGCGATGGTCAGGGACTCGGCCTCGAGGTCGGCGCGCAGGTCCAGTCCGGCCGAGCCGGGGGTGGCCACGGCGGGCGGGTTCTGCCGGCTGGATTCCCGCAGAAATTTGATATGAAGGACGGTCGTTTGGCCGGACATGGGCACACCTCCGCAAAGTGAAATCAGGGAGGTACCCTACCTCTTTGGCCGGATTTGTAAACGCTTTTTAATGTGCTGAAATACAACAATTTTTGACGGCCATGTGTCGTCCAGGCGACGTTTTCGGGCTGGCCTTGCCTTTTGCAGGGGCTTATGGATAGATGCTGGGGTGCAGTTGGCCGGACGGCAAGCATGGCGTCACGGTCGGAGTTAAAAAGGGGAACGTATGCAGCCGTTACGTGTCTATAGCGTTGTGCCGAAATTACCGGAGAAACTGAAGCCGCTTTGGGATTTGGCCTACAACCTGCTTTTTTCCTGGAACGACGACATTGTGTCGCTGTTTGCCCAGGTGGACCGCCGGTTGTGGCGGGAATGCTACGGCAACCCGGTGTGCTTTTTAAACCGCCTGCCCCAGAAAACGCTGGAAACCCTGGCCGAGGACGATTTTTACGTCGAACGTCTGGCTGATCTGCGCCAGAGTCTGGCCACCTACCAGTCCCGCAAGACTGCCTCGATTCCTTTCCCTGATCGCGACGGTACGCCGGTGGTGGCCTATTTCAGCCTGGAGTACGGCATCAGCCAGTGCCTGCCCATCTATTCCGGCGGCCTTGGCATTCTGGCCGGCGACCATCTCAAATCGGCCAGCGATCTGTGCGTGCCGCTGGTCGGCATCGGGCTGTGCTACCAGCAGGGGTTTTTCCGCCAGTACCTGACACCTGACGGCTGGCAGCAGGAACGCTATCCCATCTACGATTTTGAGCAGATGCCGTTGACCTTGTGCAAGGACGCGGCCGGCGAACGTTTGCTAGTCCAGGTTGACTTGAAGGGCGAGCGGGTCACGGCGCAAATCTGGAAGGCGCAAGTCGGCCGGGTGTCGCTCTATCTTATGGACACCAACGTGCCGGAAAACCAGCCCGCCACCCGCCAGCTCACCAACCGCCTCTACGGCGGCGATCTGGAAACCCGGGTGCGCCAGGAATATCTGCTCGGCATCGGCGGCATCCGCGCCCTGGAAGTCCTGGGCTTAAAGCCCAAGGTCATCCACATGAACGAAGGCCATTCGGCCTTTGCCGGCCTTGAGCGCATCGCCAATTTCATGGCCAAGCACCAGCTGTCCTTTGAGGCGGCCATGGAGCTGGTGGCGTCGAGCTCCATCTTCACCACCCACACGCCGGTGCCGGCCGGCAACGACCGGTTTCCGCCGGAGCTGATCCAGGCCTATTTCGAGGACTATGCCAAGCGTTTGGGACTGGCCTTCAAGGTGCTCCTGGCCCTTGGCCGGGAAGACCCGCGCAACGATACCGAGCATTTTTGCATGACGGTGCTGGCGCTTAAACTGTCGCGCTTTAATAACGGCGTGTCGCAACTGCACGGCGTGGTGTCGCGCAAGATGTGGAACCGGGTCTGGACCCAGTATCCCATGGAAGACGTGCCCATCGGGGCCATCACCAACGGCGTGCACGTGCCCACCTGGGTGGCCCAGGATCTGGCCACCCTCTACGACCGCTATCTCGGGGCCAACTGGCGGGAAGACCCGGACACCAGCCGGGTATTTTCCCAGGCGCATCTGATTTCCGACGCCGAACTGTGGCGCACCCACGAGCGGTTGCGCGAACGGTTGGTGGGCTATGTGCGCGAGCGGCTGCGCGACCAGCTGCTCTCGCGCGGGGCCAAGCGCCAGGAACTGCTCAACGCCGAGGAGGTGCTTGATCCGCAGGCGCTGACCATCGGGTTTGCCCGGCGCTTTGCCACCTACAAGCGGGCCAACATGCTGCTGCAGGACAAGGAGCGGCTGATCCGCATCATCACCAACGCCGAGCGGCCGGTGCAGTTCGTCTTTGCCGGCAAGGCCCATCCCCACGACAACGAGGGCAAACGTCTGATCCAGGATCTGGTGCAGTTGTGCACCAGCGCCCAGTGCCGCTACAATCTGGTTTTTATCGAAGACTACGACATGGAAATCGCCAGCTATCTGGTCCAGGGCGTGGACGTGTGGCTCAATACGCCGCGCCGGCCCCTGGAAGCCTGTGGCACGAGCGGCATGAAGGCCATGTGCAACGGCGTGCTCAACTTCTCAACCCTCGACGGCTGGTGGGCCGAGGCCTGGAAACCGGACAACAGCGTGGGCTGGGCCATCGGCATGGGCGAAGAGTATGAAGACGCCGGCTATCAGGATTTCGTGGAGAGCCAGACCCTTTACAACATTCTGGAAAACGAGATCATCCCGACCTTTTACGAGCGGGGGCACGGCAATCTGCCGCGCAATTGGATTCGCAAGATGAAGGCTTCGATTTGCGAACTGACCCCGGTCTATAACTCCCACCGCATGGTGGAGGACTACGCCCGCATCGCCTACGGGCCGGCGCTGGAGAACTACAACCGGCTGACCCGCGATGAATGCGCTGCGGCCAAGGATCTGGCTTCCTGGCGCATGGAGATGATGACCAAGTGGGGCAATTTGGACATCCGCCACGTGCGGGCCGGTGATCCCGAGCAGTTGCATGTGGGCGACGGCGTGCGGGTGACGGCCGAAGTGCAGTTAAACGGCATCCGTCCCCAGGATGTTGAAGTGCAGATTTATTCCGGCCGGCTGGATTATGAAGGCAAATTCGCCCAGCGCGACACGCTGTCCATGCGGCCGGTGGAGACGACGGCCGACGGTTGGCACCTGTACATGGGCGAGATTCAGCCGACGGAAGCCGGCCGTTTCGGCTTCACGGTGCGGGTGCTGCCGCACCACCCCCTGCTGCTCGACTCCCACAGCCTGGGGCTGATCCGCTGGGCGCACAACGATTAGAGGGCAAGGGGCTGCTGCAGAATCGGGGACGTAGAGCACGTCCTGAATGAGGAAATAGTGCATGCGGGCCGTCTCGGAAGGGGCGGCCCGTTTGTTTTTGTGTGGACGAACGGTACTTGCTGGGGAAGAATGACACGACAATCCTATTTCGAGACGGCCGGCGGAAGGATGCATAAACATGTTGCAATAGAACAGAGCTCTATTATATTAATGCGACACAGCGACAACGAGGCCTGTTGTGGCTGGATTTATTTGCACCAGATGTTCATCTCTATGCCGTGCAGCAGTCTCCACAAATGTCCATTTTGTTGATTGTACAGTGCTCTGTATCGAGTGTTCATTCCTCTATCGACAAGTGATTTCGGAGTGGCTGGATGATCATGAAGTATTTTACGAAAAGATTCGCGGGCATACCGCTTCGGACAATAATAATTACTACAGTGGCTTTAGCTGCCGTATATGGATACTGGAAGTATTCAATACCCATTCATAGAGTCGAAAACAAATCTGAATTAGTCATGCTTGGCGACCTCAATGGCGACAACCGATGGTCACAAGCCGACTTGGATGTTATGGATGACTTCATAAACAATCCGTTTGCAGTATCGGACGTGCTGGTATCGCGGATGGACATGAATCAAAACGGTCTCATTGACGCAGAAGACCTCGTTCTCCTCCAGTCTCTTGTGGCCTCAGCGGGCGATCCCTACCGTGCGGAAGAGAAAGCCCGCTCCCGGGGGGAATCCTTCCCGCGCCCACGGGAGCTGTACCGTTACATCGCCAGCGCGGAGTACCACCCCCGCCCCCTGTATGCCCTGCCCTATCCGGGGGCGGCAGACTCCGTCCTGGACTGGCTGTCGCGTTTCCCTCCATCGGGGAAGGCAAGTTTCTATACCGAGGCGCTTTACGCAGCCGTCAACGCCGAAGCGATTCGGTTTGACCAGGCTTGGAGAAAGCGACAACACCAACTCCTGCCCATTGAGCGGGAGTATGCCGTGCAAAAGCTGGCTCGGGCGAAGTTGCTCCATCAGGCTGGGGAGTGGTACGAACTGCGCCTCCTCCTTACGGAATCGGTAGAGGATGCAGAAACGCTTACGGTAAGAAACCAGCCAGAGTATCCGGTCAAACTGCTTGCTTTTCGCGACCATCTTCGCGAAGTGCTCGGCTCGCCGGAATATGCAGCTTTTAAGTCTGGAGAGCAGGACTGGCGTGGCGTGCTCAAGCTGGTCTCCCGCCACCTCCAAGCCGACCTCGGATTATCCTATGATTTTGAAACGCTTGGCCCTCCACGGGATTTCAATAGCTTGGAGAACTATTTGCAACGCGTTGCGTGGCAGTACTACAAAAGCAGTACACGCGAGGAAAACCTTCGCGCACTCATAGCGTATCATTACTGTCCGGCTAAGAAAAGGCTTGACGCCTGAAAGCGACAACTGGTGCAAGCTCATGATGCCTTTCCACTTAGGCGATCAATTTTGAAAAAATGGCATAAATTGCCATGACATCAAGTTC
>NZ_WVUD01000085.1 GCF_009856865.1 Solidesulfovibrio aerotolerans
TGAACTTGATGTCATGGCAATTTATGCCATTTTTTCAAAATTGATCGCCTAAGTGGAAAGGCATCATGAGCTTGCACCAGTTGTCGCTTTCAGGCGTCAAGCCTTTTCTTAGCCGGACAGTAATGGGGCAGTATGCCTGCCTTTGCGGCCCTGATATTTTTTCACAAAAAAATAAGCAAGGAAATATGAGAGTAAGGCGGCTGGAACCCCTAAAACTATTCCACCAGTGTTGAGAATCAAAGCAAGCTTCCACCCGGTGTCAAAGATGAAGTCCCAGTCAAGCCAATCCGAATGGAGAATGAAAGGGGGAGAATCCAAAGCGAGTTCCGGTAAAACAAGCTTGCCTACAAAATATAATGCAGTGTACAGTGGGGTAAAAGTTACCGGGTTGGATACCCAGGCCCCTGCGAAAGCGGCCAATTTGCTCCCTACGAAGACCCAACACAAACCTATGGCCCAGATGGACTGGAACGGAATTATAGGAATAAAGCCAAAGAAGACACCGAAAGCAAAACCGAGAGCTATTTCATGGGGAGTTTTCTTTATTCGCAAAAGCGTAAGCCATTTTAGTCGGAGCAGGCGCATGACTTGACCGGCTCTTTTCGTAGCGAATGAAGCATCGCCTTGGTTCTTATTTTTCATATTTAATTGGGATCTGCCTTAGCTAAGCATGATATGCTAGGGTGAATTCTTGTATACACGAAAGAGTTGGCTTAGCGCCAAAAAAGTAAAGCTCCTGAATCGATCTTATGGATAGAACTCGCCTAGAGCTCGCCAGGGCTTTCAATAGAGGGGTTTTTAACTACGGCCAGCCAATAGGCTACAGCCAGCGCGAGCAGCAGTGCAGCGGTAGCAAACACATAGTCTGAACTGACATTGTTGTAATCCAATACAATGACCTTTCTTGCAACAGCCATAAAAGCCGTCGCTAGAACTACTTTAATATGAATGACGTTTTCGCGCAAGTAACTTGTAATGTTTATAAAAATTTCTATTGCGATCAGCACGGCCATAAAAGCTCCGAATGTGGCAAATATATCGCTGATTTCAAGCAAGTAGTATGGATGTGCTGAAATTCGAGTATATAGAACGTAAACTACATCTGCAACCCCCCACCAGATAACCAGAACCATCAATATTGCAAGAATACGCACTGCATAGCGTATCAATTTAACAAGTATGTTCATCATAGGATCGTCCAAGGTGTCGTAAAAATGCTTTAATATATTTTTGATTTTCATATACAGTTACCGGCAGTAATAATGGCAAATATTTTCATTGCAGTCTCCAATTGTGGTTATATGTTTAAAAGTATTAATGCCGGTTAAGCAAATATTGGCTCTATTCGCGTTAATCATTGACGAGCCGGTTTCGCAGCGGCTTGCAGCCAGGCGACCGAAGTCAGGACAGGTCCTGGCTTCTCAAGCATGCGTCGCCATCCAAGGTAGACTGTGGCGGTCCAGCCAACTCAGTTTTAAATGTACCCGCCGATTCTCCTGATCCGTCCCAATTCTCCTGCCCCATCCCATTTCCAGTTGGTCAAAAACGAAAATTCCTTCGTTTTTGGAGTACCCTATGATACTGGATGGCAGGATTATGGCATTGGACATCTCTTGTTTGCTCAATACGAATACTTCCGATGCATCTTAAACAGTGTAGAGATATTTCACCCGTTTGGTGTGTTCGTAGCGCGAGATACTTTTACTTGTGCTTCAATAAACAACTGAAATACGACGAGGCACAGGCTCATGGCAACAGGACCATAAATGATCCCTAGTGGACCAAAAAGCAGAACGCCTCCAACTATGGCTACAAATATCATTAATAGAGGCAACTGAGCACTGCCGCTAATGAAAAAAGGACGTACAATATTGTCCACTGTACTCACTACAAGCAGCCACCAGAAAAGTAAAAAAATTGCTTTGCCTGTCGATCCTGCGGCGATGAGATAGAGAATCAATGGTATATGGACAAGTGCAAGACCAATTACGGGAACTAGAGACGCCACTATGGCCACCATACCCCAGAAAAATGGATCAATGCCGACCATCCACAGGCCGAGTGTGGTGGCAAGACCCTGAGATAACCCGGCTGCGACGCCGCCAACAAGGATGGAGCGCGTCACTGTTTTGAGCCTTTCTGCCAACGCCTGCTCTTGTCTTCGACGCAACGGAGAAAGCCGACGCAAGCCCTGCACCACCCGTTCCCCTTCGGCCAGAAAGTAGAAGAGGAATAAGATGAGCAGGATAATCTGGGCTAAGAAATTGGCCATTTGTCCAGCAAATCCTCTGCCGATGGACAAAAGTGTTTTTCCGATTGTGCCGGCAGCTCCAAGCAAGCTGGCTTTGAGGCTCTGAGGATCTATGGGAATCATTTCTACAAATCTATGCAGCCAGTCAGGTAAGTCGAGGGATTGGAGCCAGCTAATGAGGGTCTGCATACCGCCGTCATTGAACCACTGTACCCCAGCCTCGATGACAGAACCCGCTTCGTTGGCTAGGATTACTGCTAGAATAGCAGCAGGCATGACAATGAAGACAAAGGTGGCGATTGTCAGCAATGCGGCCGAGGCTATGCGTGCACCCTTTAAAATATGGACGATCCGTTTATGCAGAGGGGTCAGCAGCAGCGCGAGTATGGCGGCTAAGATAACCGCATGGCGAAACGGCCACAGAAGTGATACAATAATGGTCACAGACGCAATGAATACGAGGAGTAAAAACGGATGATAAAATCTGGCGTGTAAAGGACCGACATCATCTTCGCCATCATTGCGGGCTTCTAAGGCCCACACAGCATTGAGCACGCTTTGCGCTACTGGTGTTGTTGATGCGTTTGTCGTTTCCTGGGGAATAGTATCGTCTTGTTCGGACATGGTTCACTTTCCTGGTTTGGGGCATCATGCTGTGGCGCCGGCTGCTATCCCCCTCTGTATCCCTGCTTTGCGTCAAGACTTCCCATTCTTGTTGTCGTTCCGGGGCTGCTTATCCGCTTCACTTTTTGGAGGGCTGCCCGGCACCCACCAACGGGTCGCATCTTTGAGAGCTTCTTCAGTGGGCATTCTCCGCGTTCGCAGCAACGAAAACAACATAGAGCTACCGATGATCACTGACGTGATAAACAAAGCCAGTTCTGTGGATACAATTTTTTCGCCGAACCAAGCGTTAACGATCATTTTAGCGCCTACGACCACGAGTACAAGAGACAGACCATATTTGAGATAATGGAACCGGTGAATGATGCCCACGAGAGCAAAGTAGAGCGCCCTGAGGCCGAGGATGGCGAAGACATTTGACGTATAAACGATGAAGGGATCGGTGGTGATAGCGAAAATGGCCGGAATTGAATCCAAGGCGAATATTACGTCTGTGACTTCGATAAGTACCAGGACGATGAGGAGTGGCGTAATGAAGAGTACGCCATTGCGTCGAACGAAGAATTTTTTGCCTTCGAAGCCCTCTGTCACCCTGAAGTGGCGACGCATGAACCGGTTGATGCGGTTTTCGTCTAGGTTGGGCTCCTGTCCCACCGTGACCAGCATCTTGATTCCCGTGAACACGAGGAATGCTCCGAAGACGTAAATGATCCAGTGAAAACTTTCGATGATCGCCGCACCGGCCAGGATGAGCGAGGCACGCATGACGAGCGCCCCCAGGATGCCCCAGAAGAGGACCTTGTGCTGGCAGTCGCGGGGTACGGAAAAGTGCAGGAAGACTAGGACGAACACGAAGATGTTGTCAATGGAAAGGCTTTTCTCGATGAGGTAACCCGTTATGTACTCGGCTCCTGCCTGCGGGCCGAGAAAATGATAAACGCCAGCACCGAAGGCCAGGGCCAGCACAACATAGCCCAGACTGAGCAGCAGGGCCTCGCGCACGCCGATCTCGCGCCCCTTGCGGTGGAGAACCCCAAGGTCAAGGGCTAAAAGAACCAGGACCAGCAGGTTGAAGCCAATCCACATCCACGCGGTTTCCAATTGTTGTCTCCTGCTTATTTACGAGTAGCTTGTTTGTGTCATTTCAGCGTTTGCTCCGCAGAGTCACGCCATGGCGGACCAATCGAAGCAATTTTTAGAGCTTTTTATTTTGCATACCAACCTCTCCAAACAAATTGCGCAACTGCTCGCGGAAGAATGACACAACATATTCCATTGCCGCATCAAACATCATCCGTGCTTCATAAATGTGCACGCTATTCCTGCTTGGAAATCCATTCAGACTTTCTCCCTCGCGAAGGGCAACGCCCGTTGACCACACATTGTAAATCATCAACTTATCCCCAGACAAGTAGCATATGGAATTCTTTTCAATGTTTCCAGTGTACTCATTTTCTATGCAAACAACAAGCTTCTGGAATCCAGCGACTCCATTTTCTGCAAGATGAGCTATCCCAATCATCTTGTTGCCAATATCATTTCTGTCCGGCTAATTTAGAAGAGATAGCCTGCTAGAATTGTTTGGTTTTAAGCGTTGCCGTCGCGGGTCAATGAGGTCGAGAATTTCACATTGCTGAAACAGATTTCGTTGCACCAGCC
>NZ_WVUD01000086.1 GCF_009856865.1 Solidesulfovibrio aerotolerans
TGAACTTGATGTCATGGCAATTTATGCCATTTTTTCAAAATTGATCGCCTAAGTGGAAAGGCATCATGAGCTTGCACCAGTTGTCGCTTTCAGGCGTCAAGCCTTTTCTTAGCCGGACAGTAATGGTCAAAAATAAAGCAGTCCGAGAATAATATTCTTTGAAAACATGGTGTCTTTTTTAGAGCAAAAAAGGATGCTCACACCTGTAAAGGGATCGGACCGGTCGCCGAATGGAATGCTGCTGAATATGTCGAGTCAAATGATGCAGCCAAACGCTGGATATGATGCCTGCTAATACGATACGACCGCAAAAATCGACTTTGAAAACGCTGTTAGCCGCGCTGCAACCCTGGCCCGGCGTAGGGGGAAGAGCCGCTCCAGGCTGCGGTATAGCCGGCCATGCCGGTGGCGGCAATGGCCGTTTCGCTGCCTCCCGGATGGTTGGCACGGACGTTTCGCCAATACCTTTGATGGCACAGTGCCAATCTTCTGGAAAGGCCGAACAGAGAGTGCAAAACTCCTGGTGGACAAGAGCGGCTTCTTCACCAACGAGCAGTCCCTCGTCCCGCTCCTGGGTGCCATAGTGTCGGGGCAAGACGACTGGTGGCAGCTGCAGAGCCGTTACATGCAGATTGGGGCCATGGTCAGACTCAATACCGCAACTCAACGAGGCGCAGCCAGCCCGGATTCCATCCAGAGCAGCCTGACCGTTTGCCACCGCAACCACGCAGAATTTACCCCGCGTTGACGGACGTGACCAAAGCCGATACGGCAAATTGTCAATGATAACCCTTGGCAAGATAAAAATGGGGCTGTGATGACCGCACTTCAAAAAAGAGTGAATACGTACCGCCTGGGCTTCGCATCTGAACGCGGGAGGGGCACCAACTTTGAAGCCCTGGTGCTCTGCTGCCAGGAATAAGAAAAGTACAGGCTATGACAAACGCAGGGCATCAGCCTACACAGCCGGAGCGCCATGCGACACTGCGGCACAATGCCGGGAATTTTGCAGCAGCAGCTTTCCTTGCAGGCTCCGTTTTTTATATGACCTGCTGCAAGCAGGGGAACTGGCCGGTTTGGGCTATAACAATTTCCTGCGCGGCTGTTTATTTTGCCCTGAATCGTCTTGAATCATGCAAGAATTCCGGTCACTATAAAGCATACGCGATCTTTATTTCAGCCGGATTCTTTACCGCTTTGCTCATCTCCTGTCTGCCGCTGTGCTCATTTACCTGGAGCATCAATGATGACCACATGGTTTTCAGTCTCATTGGGTCTGACGGCAGCATGACGGCAGCTAATTTTCTCAAATATTGCCTATCCGCAGAAGAGCTCGGCGGATTTTTGGAAAATACATCAGGGCGATTCAGGCCTTTTTTCATGTTTCTATTTGGTTTGCAGGCCATGCTCTTCGGCGATGCTATTCACTTATGGTACACCGCTTCGGCATGCGCGTTCTTTACGGCTGTTTTGCTGTGGTTCGCGGTATTGCGCCAGGAGCTTGGCGACATCCTGGGAAGCCTCGGCGCAGTGGCTTCCGTTATATGGCTTCAGTATCACTGGATTTTCAGGGATATTGGATTGTCGGAGCCATACTGCCTGCTTGGCGCCTCGCTGTGCGTCTATGCCTGTTCGCGCACCTACACGCAAGAGCGCGTAAGCGGATTTTATCTCTGTATTTTGACACTTGGCCATGCTCTTGTTGTCGGCTCGAAAGAGCCGTTTGCGGCATTTTCGGCATTGCCCATTGGCTTTTTGGTCTGGAAACTCATCACGACCAAGCCGCCAAAAAAATCCGAATGGATAAGTCTCATAGCCAATTGCCTCATCGCCTTTACAATGCTTCTTGGAATGTCCCGCACCTTGTGGCTGCGTGGAAAAGACTTCTATGGCGGCAGTCTTGACACGGGTGTCGTCTCCATAGACGTCATCGGCATCCTCTTTACATCATGGTATTTTCAGGTCCTGGGGCTATTTCTTGTCCTTACGGTTGTTTACGCGAAGAAAGCCAAGCTCGGACTGCGACAACTTCTTTGCGACCAAAACTATCGCCCGGTCTTCTGGGGGTTGTCTTTTCTCAGCCTTTTTATTGTTGGACATATCATTATATATAGAGGCAATGTACAGAGCCAGCACTACAGAATTATTTTCTCCGTGTTGCCTTGCATCATGCTGCTTCTTGTGGTGCGTTTGTGGCTGTCACTTGTCGCCCTGTTTGGAAACAACATATTTCTTGTCCGGGCCAAAGCTCTCGCCGGGGCCATTCTTGTGGCTGTCTCGCTCATGGCGCCTTGGAATTCGCGGCTTTCCATTCTAGACTACCAAACGCTGAACAAGCACTTTTACGAAGTGCTTCGGAGCGTTGCCGCAAAAATTTCCGCTGAGCCGCTACGTCCTCTGGCCATCGTCTCCAACGAAAATACGGAATTTGAATGGATCGTAAGCCCGGCAATATATCTTAAACGCCACTTCAAAACGCCAAATACAATCGTTGTGGCGCCACATGGAAGAAGCGATAAGCGCCTCCCCCCCGTCCTTGAGAACCTGATCCGCGATGGATTGGAGGATATCATATCGCCATATCCTGCGAACGCCGAAACGGAATTCTTCAATATCGGGTTGCTGTGCCTCCCTACACAGGGGCACAATGTGGCCTATATCGTTGTCTCCAAAACAGAAGGCAAGGTCGATCTTTTCCTTGCTCCGTAACCCACCTGTCGCGTTATCCCCTGAGAATAACAAGTCATAGCTTATCTATAAAAAGTTTAGGTCTGTATCTTTCGTAAGGAAATGATTGCCGCCGCCAAGTGGATCAACGATAAAGAGGTTGCCCCAGGTTTTGCATAGCGAAATAGCAGCTTGCGCAACCGGTTGCACCAAGAATGGCAGGGCTTAACTACCCGCCGTCGCGCTTTGAAAGAAGCGGCAATCCCCCCCCCATTTTGCAGGGTGGCGATTGGTCCTTTTGTCGAGAGTCCGGCGGGTGGGCACGGCAGGAGCACGGAGGGTGTCGGGCGGGCAACGATCCCAGGTTGGGACAGTCTTTGCCTGCTCTCCTGCCGCAATGCCAAGGGTGGGGAGAGCGTGGGGGGAGATACGCCCCAACGCAAAAGGGGTTCCGGCTATAAACCGGAACCCCTTAAAATCTCTGGTGGGCCATGAAAGACTCGAACTTTCAACCAACGGATTAAGAGTCCGCTGCTCTACCAATTGAGCTAATGACCCGTGCTGCACTCACATGCGGCGAAGACGGGGTCTACGCAGGTGGAGGGTGTTTGTCAACGAGTTTGTGAAAAAAAATCCCCAGCCCGGCTGGGCCATTTGCCGTGGGGCCGTTTATGGAGTATATACCGCGTTTGGACGACGACTACCGCCGCCACGCGGCGCATATATAGGGCGAACATGAGCCACATCCTCGGCATCAAGTTCCGTGATCACGGACAGGTCTATTATTTCGATTCCGGCCCCTTTGTCGTGGCCCTGGGCGACGACGTGCTGGTGCAGACCGAGCAGGGGCTCGGCATGGGGCGTGTGTTTGTCGTGCGCGACACGCCGCCGGAGGCCGCCGATGGCCAGGAAATCAAACCTATTTTCCGCCTGCCCACCCAGGAAGATGTCGATGCCCGCCGCGAAAACGACCAGTTGGGCCGCGACGCCCATGCCTGGTGCCGCAAATGCATCGAAACCAGAAATCTGGAAATGAAGCTCGTGGACGTGGAAGTACTCCACGACCGCAGCAAGATCGTCTTTTATTTCACGGCCCCGGGCCGTGTCGATTTTCGCGAATTGGTCAAGGATCTGGTCAAGGCCTACCACACCCGCATCGAATTGCGCCAGATCGGCGTGCGCCACGAGACGCAGATGCTCGGGGCCATCGGCAATTGCGGCCAGATCTGCTGCTGCCGCCGGTTCATGCGCAAGTTCGCCCCGGTCACCATCAAGATGGCCAAGGAACAGAACCTGTTTCTCAACCCCACCAAGATCTCCGGCATCTGCGGCCGGCTGCTGTGCTGCCTGTCCTTTGAGCAGGAAAACTACGAGCAGTTCCAGCGCAAATGCCCCCGGGTGGGCAAGAAATTTTCCACTGGCTTTGGCATGGCCAAGGTGCTGCGCACCAACCTCTTTCGCGAAACCGTCACCGTCCTTGACGAGGCCGGCGACGAACGCGAACTGACGGTGGAGGAATGGACGCAGGCCGTCGAGGCCCGTCCGGCCGTCATCGAAGGGGTTGGCGAAGCACCGGCCGCTCCCCGCCCGGACGCCCCGCGCCCGGAGGGTGCCCGCAGCGAAGGCCCGCGTCCCGAAGCTCCCCGTGCGGATGCCGCCCGCTCCGATTCGGCCCGGCCCGATGGCCCCCGTAGCGATTCCCGGGGCGAGCCCCGGCGCAGCGACGGCCAGCCCGGCGAACGGCGCGGGTCTGGCCGTGACCAAGGCCGCGAACAGGGCCGCGATGCCGATCGCAAGCGGAGTCCCGC
>NZ_WVUD01000087.1 GCF_009856865.1 Solidesulfovibrio aerotolerans
GGGGGAATGCCCCCGGGTTCCAGCGCTCCGCGCCTGTATGAGTCAAGAAGGGCTTGATTTTTGAGCGGAAGAAGAGCAAGGCAAAAGGAAAGGGCCGGTAGAAACCGGCCCTCTGAAAAGGTTGGATCGACGGGATTGCCGTCCTATCGATCCGATGTCCCGGAAGTCGCAGCTTCCAAAGACGTGCTGTCTGAAGAAGCATTACCATTTTGGCTCTGTGAGTCAAGATTCTAACGACCTCCGGGCAAGAAAATGAAAATTTTCTGTCGGAGGTTTTCTTTTGCAAGCTCCTTGCTCCACCTCTTTCCAAGCCCCGGAAAATCACTTTCCGACTAAATCAGTCGGGAATTCTTCGCCTTTGGATTTTGTCAGTTCCGGCGCGGCGTTAGCCGGGCCGCTTGGTAAAGAGGGAGTTTTGCCACCCCGGCAGGGCTGGCGAGAGGACACGCCGGCCGAGAAAGCCGACCAGGAAAAAAAGACTCGGGCCGCAGTCCGGCGGGGCCGGTTTCTCGCAGTCAAAGCGGAGCGAGTCCGGCAAACGGTTCAGGATTTTCAGACCTCCGGGGTTCTGCCCACGCCCTCGAAAAGCTGTTGGTGCTGTGGACATGGCATTATCCCCGGTGAAAATAAGACCGGGACGCCAACTGGCGCCCCAGGTTTTGCCCAGATTCATCAGTATGTGGACAAAGAAAAAGAAGGAATCGAAGCAGAAGGAAGTCACTACGCTATTGCAGGCGTCGTTAAATGCGGTTCTCCATTTGTATGTCCTGTCTGCTCAAGAAGAATCAATGCACAGAGAAGGGAGGATATTGTTTTTATTACAAGCAAAATGCTTGAATTGAAGTATTCATACGCTTTTGCAACTTTTACAGCATCACACAAATATACAGATTCACTCTATGATTTCATCGAGAGATTTCAAGAAGCACAAAGAAAACTCAAACAGGGAAAGGCTTATAGAGCCTTCCGCGACAAATGGCATTTAAAGCATTCTATCAGAACAGCAGAAGTCACTTTGGATCACCCAGACAGTAAAAAGAAAAGCGGATGGCATTGGCACTCGCACGTTATCATGTTCCTTCGTCGTCCGTTATTGTCTCAAGTCGAGGCGGAACAGATGCAAGCTGAACTCTCAACGCTTTGGACAAAAGCTTGCGCGAGATTTGGCTTAGTAGCTGATGCAAAACATGGATTAGATATTGAACGACCGCACTTTAAGTCAAAAAATGGCGTTGTCTATCTTGATGAGAAGAACGCAATAAAGCTTGCTGACTATGCAGCTAAGAAAGTATCTTTTGAGGCTTCGCCATCGCCGAATGTCAAACTTGGACGCAAAAGCGACCGTATTACATCGTTCGAGTTGATTGGTATGGTTACTCTTGGCAAAAGACATGATCTAATGCCAAAGCTGGCAGAATTTATGACTGCAATTAAAGGGAGAAGGTCAATCTATCTGTCTCGCGGTCTTGCTGATTTAGTTGGACTCAATGAACAAGAAGATGCTGAAGTAGTCGAAGGGAAGATTGGTGCAGTTGTTTATACCTTTGACGATGACGAATGGTCAAAATTTTCACGTCGCGGCAAGACGCGGGCAGCAATGCACAGACTAGACGACGGTTTGCCCGTCGAAGAAGTTGTGGAAGCGTATATTGAAGGGTTTGTTTCAGTGCAACAGCTAGAAAGAATTGGTACAGAAGACACAAAAGATGCAGCTTTACAGGTATGGGATGAAAGGACTGGAGAAGCTTTAGTTACAGAAGAAGATATTGAAAGGCATTTTGCGGGCGACTGCCCGCCGATACTAGAAGTTCTACCAGTTGACTTGGCAAAAAAGAACCAGGCCCCGGCCCCAGCTCGGCCGGCTGGCCGCAGATCAGCGGCATGAAAAAAGCCCCTCGCGGGGCTATTCGACTTTGATGCCGTGTTTCTCAAGACATTCGATATAACGCTCTGGCTTTTCCTTCGGAAAAGCTTCTAAAATCCATTCTTTTTTGATTGCTGGCATTCCAAAGCGTTTTAAGTAGATGAATTTGAGAACAAGGCCCAATGTGTAGCGGTCTTTATCGCTTTGGCGCTTTTCTTTCTGCTTTGCCCGCGCCTGGGCGCGTTGCTCAATCACTTCAAGTTCAGCGGAGGCTTTTTTCGCCGCTTTGACTTTATTTTCAAGCCGTTCTTCAAGCTTTTGAAGACGGGTCTTTTTTTCTTTAATCGACATTGTTTTGACCTCTTGGCGAATAACCTTCGCATTCTTCAAATTGTATTATTGTGTCTGCGTATTTTAATGAGAAATCATCAAGACATTGTTGATAAATGACAAATTGTTTCAAATGAATATCACAAGTCACAACGACTTGGTTAAAAGTAGCAAGGAAGACTTCTTTCTCTTCAGGATTTGTAGCTTTTGGCTCTGTGACATATTTTGTAATTATGCCTTTATAACACTTTCCATGTTCGCATTGCCTGCAATTACATCCTTTGTTCTGTGACATGTCCCATTTTCCCCTGTGGTTCTTGATGGTTTTGGCTATTTTGATTATTAGCCGCAAAACGCTGGAATTTGCCAAAACGTTCTTGTCGTTGAATGATTTTCGATAACGACTTGATTTCATCCTTAATCTTTGGAATTTCTTTTGCTGCAACCGCCAAAATTCTTTTTGCCTCTTCTGCTGCAATTGAATCTTGTGTCTCCTTTGTTTCGCACGAAAGCGGAGGAAAACCACGAGGAACGAGTTCTGCATTAAGTAAAACCTCCCATTTCTTGCGAATGTCTTTGATTTCCTGTCTTCCCGTTTTTTTGTCAGCCAAAACACGAAGTTTTTTTCCAAACACATCACGAGTTGAAACTAGGATGTGAGCGTGGGGTTGCTCGGGAAGATCATCGACAGGTACACAACGTGTGGCCGCATTTTTGGCACGTTGTTCAACGGTTGGCTCGTGTATGTTGAGTTCTGCCTGAACGTTGTAGCGTTCGACAAGCCATTGTGTAAAATCGACTGAAAGCTGTCTTCTTACGTCAGAAGAAAGTTCGCGCGGAAGCGTTAAAAGAAAATCGCGAGCAAGTGAAGCGTTTATCTTGGTTTCGTCGTTCTCTACTTTGTTCCAAAGCTCCTGTGACGTTATTTCTCCTATTCCTTCTGGTTGGATGATTTCGTTGTAAGCGTGGCCGTCTTTACGTGTGTAGTCCTGAATTTCTCCTGTTTGCTCGTCAACGAGACGAGAGCAACCACGATACGCAGCAGCCGCTACAACAGAATGACCCTGGCTTCTTTGGATCATTTTAACTTCAAGACGATAAATAGCCATAACTACTTCATTGTGAACTGTTCAGAAACAATTTTAGCCTTGTTGTTCTCATCAGTCATCGCAATATAATAATTGCCGCTTTTGGATTTAGACAATAGAGCGACAAGTTTTTTGATCTCTGCGATTCTTACTTCAGGAAGTTGCAAGGTTACATTCTTCCACCCAGCCTGTTGAAGTTTTTCACGCCGTCTTTTTTGTGCTTCTGCTTGCTTTTGCCGTCGCGCCACAAGCTTTTCGCCCAAAGCCACAAGTTGCTCTTTTGTGTATTTTTCATCGCTCATGACGTCGCTCCTGTGATTACAGTCTGTTGATTTTCTCACTCACGAGAGTCTTCAATTTATGATCGTATGATGACTTGTCAAGCTGTCTTTTTCATGTCTGTGTGATTTATGGGGGGCCAGGGGGCGGTGACTTGTCACCAGCCCCCGGCACGGGCAAACCGCAGGTTTGCATAACCGTGTTATTCTCCCCTCCGGGTCGAACAAATTTCGACCCGTGGCTTGGCTCACGTATGCGCTAGACAGCGCAGGAAGGCAAGGAGAAGACGACAAGGGCGAGGATGGGGGTACGGACTGCCTTTTCCTTCCGAGCTGAACACGGGCCGCTTTGGGCCTCGTGTGAAGCCGGAAGGGCCGAGGAGTCTTCGAGGAGGCAGGTTCTTGGACGGGTCAAGGGCCAGGGCACGTGTGGGGTTGAGGGGCCATAGGAAAGGCCAGGGCCGCTTTTCCGAACGCACCGCGCCCTTATGGCCTGCCTTTGGCTGTTCGGCTGTTGGCTCGGGTTTTGGGGCTGTTTGGCTGTTGGCTGTTCGGGGCGGGGGGCAGGGCACCCGCCGGCCCGGGGCTGTTCGGCTGTCGGGCCTTCCCCTTCCCCGCCGGCCGGCTGTTGGATCGAAAACGGATCGGGAGGCGGGGCGCGCCTTGGCCCACGATCCGGCCAGCAGCCAAACAGCCGCCTTCGGGGAAGGGGGAGGCCAGACAGCCAACAGCCCCCGATCCAGAGCCACCCGGGGGGAATGCCCCCGGGTTCCAGCGCTCCGCGCCTGTATGAGTCAAGAAGGGCTTGATTTTTGAGCGGAAGAAGAGCAAGGCAAAAGGAAAGGGCCGGTAGAAACCGGCCCTCTGAAAAGGTTGGAT
>NZ_WVUD01000088.1 GCF_009856865.1 Solidesulfovibrio aerotolerans
CCTCCCTTCCTTGCGACCGGCTCTTTACCAGCAGATCGAGTGGAAGGCTTTAGCCGGTACACTTTCGGACCGGCGCAACCGAGGAATTCGGTCGCTCCAGGGGGGCATTATTGCTCCGGCGCTTATATAAAACACGTTTCTCCAACCAAGCAGATGGCCGAGGTAGCTGGCGACAGGCAAAGAAATGATGGTCGCCCCGGCCACCCCAGCATAGATGATGCTCAAGGCGCGTGGGACGTAATTTATCGGCACGAGCTGCAAGGTCACCGCAGCCGACATCGACCAGAATCCGCCCACACAAATGCCGAGCAGGCCGCGACCAACCATCAACATTGGATAATTAGGCGCAACAGCGACCAGGAGATTGGAAACAAGGAGCATTGAAGAGAATGTCAACAGAATGTACCGCCGATTGACCCCCTTGGTCAAAGGAGCCAGCAGGAGGCTTGTCAGAACGGCGAATATCCCAACAACCGTCACGGTCTGCCCAGCCATGCCTTCCGTGATGGCGAGATCGCGCGCGATGGGAGTCAAAAGACTGATGGGAATGAACTCCGCAGCGACCAGACTTGTCACCCCGACGAACAAGGAAAACACCGCAGACTAAATTGGATTGATTACACAGGTGGACGGCTCGTCTGTCAGGACATTCTGAGCATTTTCCCTATTGCGTATCTTTTCTTGCAGAACATAATTGGAAATATTTTGTATGGTTTTCAGCAGCCGCTCCTCATTTTGAATCACATCCTGCGCATCAAATGAGTTGCTAAATGCAAAAGCAAGTTGCGATGACTGTGAATAACAAACAAATGCCAATATCAATAGAATATGTCTCATTTATTGTCAGTTCACATTTAGTGCATAATGTCATTGTAAGATTAAATTGTTTTCCAATCCTGCTTGCATAAAACAGCTGACCAAAGATGATTGTGGCGATACAAATGCTTTACATACAAAAACTTTTTCGAAAGGCAAAGAAGCCTGTCGTGTTGTTTGGATACTTCAATATCATATTGGCTAATCAAGTCTCCATTACCGCTATTGCTTGAAGGGATCGCCGTCCAGGACTTTATGGTAAACAGGCTTGTAGGGCCATCTTGCACCGTGAGCGGTATAGGCCATCCAGGATTCGAATGTGTCGAGCTTAATGACGAAAGACTGGAATGTAGCGCTGTCTTGTTCAGTTCCCGAGCCAATGCCCAAGCGGAAGATCGCGCCGGATGTTTTCGAGTTTCCATCCCATGAGGTGTAGCCCATGATTCCCTGCATCTGGTCGACGCCTACCGGGCCTTGCACTAGGGATGAACGGAAAAGTTTATTAAAGTTGCCGAACCGGAGTTTGTTGTGCGCATCGTGGTTGTCAAAACCGCCCGGCAGCACGAAGCTGTTCACACAGGCGATGGCAGTGGGGATATCCCAGGACTCGCCCGGGATAAGCTCCGACGCGCTGGTGCGGATCCGGGCTCTTTGCCCTTCCGCGCGGCTGGTGTCGTACTCAAGGACATGGGCCGTCTCCGGGTCGGCGACAATGATCACCGAGCCGGTGGCGTATTTGCTCTTGCTGAGAAAGGCCTCCGCATCAGCCAGTGTTCGGCTGGATTCAATGGCATAGCGGAGGTCTATGGTGGGGGAGCGCATCCCCGTCAAGGGAAGCGTACGCGCAACCGAGGGATAGCTCGCCAGGGAACCGCCGAACACATGGTGGCGGTTGAAGACGTTGGTGGGGAACAGTTCGCCTAAAAATCCGTTTCCGGCCACCGACTTGCCGCCGTTATGGAATATGAACAGGGCGCCCCATTTATCAATCTCCTCGTCGGGGGGCCAATCGTTGTTCCTGCCCAATATGGTCTTGCCGGTAGCCGAATCCTTGCCGAACACCGCAGAGGCGGAGCAGGCGGCGCTGTCCGTGACGTCCTCGAATATCACCGAGACGAAAATCTTGTTGGGTGACAGTCGGCCGTTGCCGACCTCGTCGCTGGGATCGGAAAACACCTGTCCCATGCCCTCGAACTCGTCCAGATACTCCTTGGGAATGTTGGGCTTCAAGGCATTGACGTTGTCCAGGGCTTGTTGGAAGGTCATCTTCGCTTCCTTGAGCGTCTCCAGCAAGGCCGCGTCGGTGAAACGCTCGAATTGCGGCAAGGCGTCGACAAGCGCCAGAGCGTATTGGCGCCCCATCTCTTTGTGCGAAACGGAGGTCAGATCGAACTCCACCTTGTAATGCAAGTTTTTCTTGTCGTATATTATTTTGACCGCTGGATGTTTTGAGACTGGTTTAGACTGGCTGGAAGACACGGCAGAGATACTGAATACGGCGCTCAACATGACTATGAGAAAAATTTTAACCAATGACGACTTTAGCATATATGCTCCATGTGCATGTCTACGTTCATTATTTGTCAATTTGTTAAAATAACAGGAAGAACAAGTCTTGTCGGATACGCAGGCCCACTGTGGATATTTATTTTCGCTTTGCTGGTCTTGGCACTCACGGTCTCCAACTGGCCGGTCTGCAAGTTCCTGGAGTAGGTCGGAAACCACGAGGCCATGAGGTACACGCGGAGCCGGTGGCCCTTTTTAAAGGTGTTACCGGACAACATGTTCCTGTATTTAAGTTGGACGACTTCCCCAGGTCTAAGAAGTTTGCGTTCTTTGGTCATGTCGCGGTAGCTGGCCCGAAGCACCTCGTGTCCGGCGCTTTCAAGGTTGAAGGCCGTCCCGTCGGGAGCCACGTCAAGAATTCTGACATAGAGATCGAAATCCGGAGCATCGCTCGAAGCGTAAATTTCAGCCCCGATATGTCCCACGGCCACCAGATCCGCAGCGAAAGGCTCCGTTTCAAACGTCAGGACGTCATTTCTACTGGCGAGCCCCCGCAAATCAAAACCGCCGAAGTTGGTGTCGAACTCGTCCTTGACCGTAACCGGTGTTGCCGGGTCCGCCACGAACGAGACCATGCCGTTGCGCGGAACTGGCCTGGTTTGTATCGCATTGAAACCGGTCCCCCGCGACTTTACCGGCCTGAGGTAATAGTCAGCCGGGCGCGTGTCCCCAAGGGGCCAGTTATCGGAATCTATCCAGGCGTTTCTGCCCATGTTGTAAACCCGCACGGCCTTAAGCGACGATTCATTGTTGTCGATTCCCCTCACGTAATGGTCGAGGAAATCCAGAACGACCTGATGATAATCGATCTTTGCGGATTCGCCGAATTTACGGTCGCCGGCGCTTGCCTGGCCAGTGGCTTCCACGCCATGAATCCACGGCCCGATGATCAGCCTGGTGCGGGGATCGGCTTCGCCTGCTCTGGCCCGCAGCAATCCCAGGTAATTGGTCACGGCCCCCTCGGTGCCGTACGACTCGTCGTACCAACCGGAAAGATTGAGCACGGCGGCTTTCACCCGCGAGTATTTGCCGTGCAGGTTGCCCCAGTCCCACCAGGGGTCGTAGGGCTGGTGTTCGAGCCAGGTGTCGTAATACGGGGAAGTGTCCTTCATGTAGGGCATGTCCAAGGCGGGCAGCCAGCCCTGGATGGCCTCGGCCCCGCCCAGGGCGCCCCACTTGGCGTTTGTCTCTTCGTAGGTTTTGGGACCCGGCAGATTCTTTTTGACCCGAAGGTTTGGGGTCATGTAGCGGTAGGCCCAGTTCGCCCATCCCGACTCGAAAACGCCGCCAAAGTAGACGAATTGGTCCATGGACGAAAAGCACATGGCCGGGACCATGGCTTTCAAGTGGGGCGGATTTTCCACAGCGGCGAGCCACTGCACCGCGCCAGGATAGGAAAGGCCGAATGTGCCCACCCGGCCGTCGGACCATGGTTGGCTGGCGGCCCATTCGATGGTGTCGTAGCCGTCTTTGCCCTCATTCTGGTAGGGGACAAATTCCCCTTCAGATTCAAACCGTCCGCGAACGTCTTGAATAACCATGGCATAACCACGTTTCACTGCTTCGCTGAAAGTCTTTTCGTTGTCTGGATCGCCCTCGTCCTTGCTATATGGCGTTCTGAAGATAAGAACCGGATATTTACCGTCACGCATCGGCCGTCTTACATCCGCCCTTAGAACCGTACCGTCATGCATCGCTATGGGAACATTTTTTTCAACATAGACTAGCGGCGGCGATTCGCTGCGCTTCGCCAAGCATCCAAAATTTATCAAGCAAATGACTATAAGGGGAAAACTCATGCAAGTTTTCATAGTTTTGTTCGCACAAATTTTTTGCACAAAATTCCCCTTGTTGCGCTAACCAGCCGAGCAATATGATTATAAATAGTGCCATTTCTGTCCGGCTAATTTAGAAGAGATAGCCTGCTAGAATTGTTTGGTTTTAAGCGTTGCCGTCGCGGGTCAATGAGGTCGAGAATTTCACATTGCTGAAACAGATTTCGTTGCACCAGCCG
>NZ_WVUD01000089.1:0-2500 GCF_009856865.1 Solidesulfovibrio aerotolerans
CAGTCTCCCACCTATCCTACACACGATTGTCCAAGCTCCAATGTCAAGCTATAGTAAAGGTGCACAGGGTCTTTCCGTCTTTCCGCGGGTAGACGGCATTTTCACCGCCACATCAATTTCACTGAGTCTCTGGTTGAGACAGCGTGGAGATCGTTACGCCATTCGTGCAGGTCGGAACTTACCCGACAAGGAATTTCGCTACCTTAGGACCGTTATAGTTACGGCCGCCGTTTACCGGGGCTTCGGTTTAGAGCTTCGCTTGCGCTAACCCCACCCCTTAACCTTCCGGCACCGGGCAGGCGTCAGTCCGTATACGTCGTCTTACGACTTCGCACAGACCTGTGTTTTTAGTAAACAGTCGCCACCACCGTTTCACTGCGACCCCCCAAAGCTTATGCAGCAAGTGCTTCACTCTAGGGGGCACCCCTTATCCCGAAGTTACGGGGTCATTTTGCCGAGTTCCTTAACCAGAGTTCTCTCAAGCGCCTTGGGATACTCTCCCCGCCCACCTGAGTTGGTTTACGGTACGGTCTGCTTGTGCTAAACTTAGAAGCTTTTCTCGGCAGCCTGGGATCAGTCACTTATGTCGTAAGACTCGGCATCACGTCTCGGCGTTAAAGGAGAACGGATTTGCCTATCCTCCAAGCCTACACGCTTACACCGGCACGTCCAACAGCCGGCTGACCTACCCTCCTGCGTCCCTCCGTCGCACACACAAACAGGTACAGGAATATTAACCTGTTTTCCATCAGCTACGCCTTTCGGCCTCGCCTTAGGGACCGACTCACCCTGGGAAGATTAACTTTACCCAGGAAACCTTGGGCTTACGGCGAACGGGTTTCACACCCGTTTTATCGTTACTTATGCCAGCATTATCACTTCCCGTTAGTCCAGCAGACTTTACAATCTGCCTTCATCCCGTCCGGGAACGCTCCCCTACCGCCTATCGTGAGATAGGCTCGAGGCTTCGGTACCATACTTAGCTCCGTTACATTTTCGGCGCAGGACCACTAGACCAGTGAGCTATTACGCTTTCTTTAAAGGATGGCTGCTTCTAAGCCAACCTCCTGGCTGTCTGAGCGGTCCCACTTCCTTCCCCACTGAGTATGGATTTGGGAACCTTAGCCGTCGATCTGGGCTCTTACCCTCTCGACCCTGGACCTTCGCACCCAGAGTCTGACTCCCAGACAATAAAAGAACGGCATTCGGAGTTTGATAGGGTTTGGTAATCTGGTGAGACCCCTAGCCCTTTCAGTGCTCTACCTCCGTCCTTCCTGCCTGAGGCTATACCTCAATATATTTCGGGGAGAACCAGCTATCACCGAGTTTGATTGGCCTTTCACCCCTATCCACAAGTCATCCCAATGGTTTTCAGCCCATATGGGTTCGGTCCTCCACTCGGTTTTACCCGAGCTTCAACCTGCTCATGGATAGATCACCCGGTTTCGGGTCTATCCCGCCGTACTGTTCGCCCTATTCAGACTCGCTTTCGCTACGGCTCCGGCATTTTAGCCTTAACCTCGCACGACAGGATAACTCGCTGGCTCATTATGCAAAAGGCACGCTCTCACCGGGCAAGCCCGGCTCGAACCGCTTGTAGGCAATCGGTTTCAGGTTCTCGTTTCACTCCCCTAACAGGGGTTCTTTTCACCTTTCCCTCACGGTACTAGTTCGCTATCGGTCGCTGAGGAGTATTTAGCCTTGGAAGATGGTCCTCCCGGATTCCCACGAGATTTCGCGTGTCTCGTGGTACTCAGGTATCTCCAGCGTCACATTCGGTTTCAGGTACGGGGCTTTCACCCTCTACGGCGTGCCTTCCCAGACACTTCCCCTGCCTAATAGTGAATCACTTGATGGAGACCCTACAACCCCAGATGCCCGGAGGCACCTGGTTTGGGCTCTTCCCAGTTCGCTCGCCGCTACTATGGGAATCTCTTTTGATTTCCTCTCCTGTGGGTACTGAGATGTTTCACTTCCCCACGTTCGCTTCCCAAGACCTATGTATTCAGTCAAGGGATGACGGGACATGACTCCCGCCGGGTTTCCCCATTCAGAAACCACCGGATCAAAGCACGTTTGGCTGCTCCCCGGTGCGTATCGCCGCCTACCGCGTCTTTCATCGCCTCTCAGCGCCAAGGCATCCACCGATTGCCCTTAATTACTTGGCTTTTGCCTAAATCCCATCCCTTATTTAACTGTCAAAGAACAACGTTGCGCACCCATATCACTTCCCCTTGTGGTGGAGGTGAACGGGATCGAACCGATGGCCTCCTGCGTGCAAGGCAGGCGCTCTCCCAGCTGAGCTACACCCCCGGTAAGCGTGGTGGGCCTGGAAGGACTTGAACCTTCGACCTCACGCTTATCAGGCGTGCGCTCTAGCCACCTGAGCTACAGGCCCATCGTGTGCGCAACTTGCAAAGACACTTGGTCCTTGCAATTAAATAGCGAGTTGGGTTTTCGTATCCATAAAAGGAGGTGATCCAGCCGCAGGTTCCCCTAC
>NZ_WVUD01000008.1 GCF_009856865.1 Solidesulfovibrio aerotolerans
CAGGCCGCTCGCGCCAGGGCCAGAGGCTACCGAAACGTCACGAACTTCATCACCATGATCTACCTAATCGCAGCCCCAATCGCCGACTTCCTTGCTCAATGAATTCCATTTGAAACGTCGAAGAACCATATTGTCGACGCATTGGCTGCCGATGAATCCATTATAAACAAGGAATTGGTATTTCAGCACGTCTCAGGGCGGCGTTTCATCGGCCTTTGCTCGGCAGCGAGCATTGAGGCCTTCGGCAAGCGCTGTTTGCTCATCATCATCGCGGATATCACCGAGCGTAAAAATCTTGAAAACGAGCTGGTCAGCGCCCGGGAACAAGCCGAAATTGCCAGTCGCGCCAAGTCAGACTTTTTAGCGAATATGAGTCATGAGATTCGTACTCCAATGAATGCCATCCTGGGCATGGCAGAATTGTTGGCAGAAACAGAACTCTCCGCGCGACAGAAAAGCTATGTGGATATTTTCAAGAACTCGGGAAATATTCTCTTGCGGATCATTAATGACATTTTGGACCTTTCCAAGCTTGATGCCGGCAAGTTCACGCTTGTTAAGGAGGAATTCAATCTGCCTGAGACATTACGCCAGGTCTGCGAGGTCTTTCGTCCTCAGGCAACGGAGAAAGGGGTTGCGGTATACTGTGACTTGCCGGCTGACCTGCCCGAGCGCGTGTGGGGGGATAATATTCGGTTGACCCAGATCGTGGTGAATATCCTGGCCAATGCCTGCAAATTCACGCAGGCTGGGGAAATTCGCATCCGAGCGTCGTGCGCGGCCACGGCCAATCCTGATGGATGCCTTTTGCACGTGGAATGTCAGGATTCTGGCGTTGGCATCGCGGCCGGGGATCTCGCCTCAGTGTATGATAGCTTTTTTCAGTCTTCGACTGGCAGTCGGGCCGGTACTGGCCTTGGGTTGGCTATAGTCAAGCGCCTGGCGATGCTCATGGGCGGTGACATCGAGATTGAAAGCCGTCTTGGCACAGGGACAACCGTGCGGGTGACCGTCCAACTCGAATCCCTCCGGAAGCTTGACCCTGATCCAGGTCAGAGCGCCGATCACACTCTTGTCCGCGGACCGTCTCAAGCTGCCCAACGGCCCCGCAGAGTTCTTCTGGCTGATGATTCCAGCAGCAACCGGGAGGTTGTGAAGCTTTTTCTTCAAAATACAGAATTTGAGATCGAAGAAGCGGAAACCGGTCGGGATGCCTTGGCAAAATTCAAGCTACAGCGCTTTGACATTGTGCTGATGGATCAAGTCATGCCTGAGATGGATGGGCTGGAAGCTACCCAGGCCATGAGAGACTTCGAGCGGGCGCAGGGGCTTGCCGAAACCCCGATATTGGCGCTGACGGCACATGCATTCCCAGAAAATGAAAAAACCTGCCTGGATGCTGGCTGTACTGCCTTTATGAGCAAGCCCGTGGGCCGGGCGGCATTGCTCCGTATGTTGGACAAATTACTTGAGCGGCCGGCTGTTTGACGTAAACGTCTGGTAGGCAATGCATTTCGCCCGGATTGGTGATGCCGTTGCGCTTGGACGCCCCATGCACCATGGCAAGCCCGTAAGCCGCGATCTGGGAATTAGCCTTTTACAGTGTAAAAGGAGCAGTTTTCCGGGCAACAATCTCTCGCAGAGGCTGGATTTCTCAGTTTGGAGCCTCGCCCCAGCCCGCTTGGCCCGCCGTGACGCGGCGCTGATCGTGTTCGGCCAGGGCAACGATGGGTTTGACCGTTTCCCCATACAGCTGGAGTTCCTTAAACGAGGGCGCCGCCCTGCGGCGTTGCAGCATGAGCGCGTCAGTTTCAAACCAGCAGGGCATGAAGCCGCCGAAAGAATAACCTCGCGTATTCAGTGCCTCAATCCCCGCCGGAGCGTCAGACCGGCCCAGATCGAAAATCGCCTGGACGATGCCGTTGTCGCCGGCCTTGCGTTCCAGGTCGGACACGATCCTTTCCAGGTCGCGACCCGGCTCATGAACCCAGACCTTGATGCAGGCAGCTTTCTCGAAATCGATGACCTCGACCCGCGACAATTCGGGCAAGAGCGCAGGCGAACCGTCCTTGAGCTGTCTGTCCAGGCCGGCCCTGGCGCAAAAGTCGCCGTACGCCGCATGATACGCGGCCGGCAGGTGGATGGTCTGCCGGGTGAAGAGCATGGGCTTGACGGTCAGCACGAGCGAAGTCCGGTCCCCGTGCTGGTAGGTGTCCGAATAGGCGCGGGAAGGGATGGCGTCCATGGCGATGCCGCAGGGAAGCATGCCGGTTGTCTCGCACATGCGCTGGGAAAAGGTGTGGGTGCACACGGCTTCGCCGAAAATCGCCCCGGCTTTGGCCATGTCCGGCAGCAGTTCCATGGCCTTGAGCCAAAGATCGCGAGCCATGCCCTTGCTGCGCTGGTTTTTGAGAATCAAGAGTTGGGCAAGCTCATACAGACGCGGCCAGGGCGAGCAGCGGTAGATGCCGATCATGCCGAGCACATCCCCCTGGCTGGATTTGGCCACCACGGCGTACTGGGCACCCGAGGCGTACAGCCGGGCGATCTCGGCGGGATCGTAAACGTAATCAAAGGGATGTTGGTCGCCATAGACGCTGTAGACCAACCGGGCGACTCCGAGAGCATCCTGTGGCGAAATCAGGGCTATGGCGTAATCCTGGTTTGGGAGGATCGCGCCGTCTCCAAGGCGATGCGTTTCGATTAAAGCGTCGCGGTCCATGGATGCTCCCCTGGTCCTCGCAGATGGTTTTGGGAAAAGACCGATGAGAGTCTGTGCTTAGCGTCTGGACTTTATCCTGTCAAAGCGACTAGAGCAGTGAAGATGAACAGGGTCGGTGGTCCATGGATATCTTGCGCGGCATTCGGGTGGTCAATCTTGCCCTCAACCTGCCCGGACCCCTGGCGGCGAGCCGCCTTGCCCGCATGGGGGCCGAAGTGGTCAAGGTCGAACCGCCGACCGGCGATCCCATGGAATGCTACAGTGCCGCCTGGTACCGGGAAATGGCGGTAGGGCAGGAACTGGTCCGGCTGGACATGAAAACGCCGGAAGGGCAAACGCGATGCGGCGAACTACTCGCCGAAGCCGACCTGCTCATAACCTCCAACCGCCCGTCGGTACTCACCAGACTGCATCTCGCCTGGGAAACGCTGCACCCGAGGTTTTTAAAGCTCTGCCAGGTGGCCATTTTTGGCTACCCGGAGCCTCGCGGCGACGTGGCCGGTCACGATCTGACCTATCAGGCGGCCCTTGGGCTTTTGTACCCGCCAAACCTGCCCCGCACGCTTCTGGCCGATATAGCGGGCGCGGAACGGGCGGTTTCGAGCGCCCTTGGGCTTTTGTACGCGCGCGAGCGTTTTGGGCGCAGCGGTTTTGCGGAGGTGGTGCTGTCGGACGCTGCCGCAGAGGCGGCCGCCCCTTTGTCGTTCGGGCTCACCCGCCCCGGCGGCCTGCTCGGCGGCGGCGCGCCGGAATACAATATCTACCCGGCCAGGGATGGCTTCGTTGCCGTTGCTGCCCTGGAGCCACGCTTTCGCGAGCGGCTGTTCGCCTCTCTCGGCGGGGTGCAAACGGCCGGGGAAATCAGCGCGGCCTTTGCCTCCAGGGACGCTGACGACTGGGAGCAACTCGGCGAAGACCTCGATATCCCCATCGTCAAGGTCCGCCCCGCAGAGGGGCTGGCGTAAATTCCCGGCCGGCGGCGGGAAAAAGCGTCAATACCGGCACGATGCTTCCTGCTCTTGCGTCACCCGCCTTGTACCGCACCCCATTTCAAGGTATCTCGACGTTAAGGTCTGGAACTCTGTGGGTACCCCAGTGCCCGTCGGCGGCCGCTGGCCGGGGAGGCACGCCGGCAAGATCGGCACGGGAGCGCGAAGGGCGCTTGAGGTGTGGACTCGTTTTAAACGTGTAGCTTTCGGAGGAAAGCCATGAAAAAAGTGCTGCTTATCGATAAAGATATTTCGCAAGGCAATATTTTGGCCGATGCAATCCGGCACAGTTCGCGCGAAATTATTATCGTCCACTCCGTCCAGGAAGCTGTCAGTCTCTTTAAAAGAGAGCCCATCGATCTTATCTTGTTGGATATTGTGCCTGAAGCAGATGCGGCAGCGACAGTTGAAGGCGTCAGAAAGGGCGTGGAGGACGTATTGAAACGAAAGGTTCCTCTGATTGTTCTCGCCAAAAGTTTCAGCGAGAGCGCCTATCTGCTGGAGCGGGCAGATGTTGACGTCTTATTGGAGGTGTCGGCCCATGCCGACCAATTGAATCAAATTGTTGAGCAATTTATCGGTTGTACAGTGATATAGCTGTCCAGACGACACGGTATGGCGGGGGCGGTCGAGACGTTCCCCGTCAGTAGCCTGCGCTTTTCCGAACGCGTGCCCTCCCTGTCGGGTACAGACGGGGCTCCTGTCAGAGCCTGCGCTGCCGCAAGCAGCGGGATGTGGCCGTTTTGTCTGGGGCGGCCGTACGGCTACCCGGCAGCCTTGAGGGCGGCTTCGATGGCCTCGGGCCGGAAACCGACGATGACGGTTTCGCCGATGACGATGGTCGGGAAGGTGACTTCGGGGTTGAGCCGGCGCAGGGTATCCATGGCCCGGGTGCGGTCATCGCCGGATAAAAAATCCACACTGACCGTGTCGTAGGGGATGTTGTGCTCGTCGAGATAGTCTTTGGCGTGGTTGCAGTGGGGGCAGGTTGCCAAGGTATAGACGGTGATTGTGGCAGGCATGAGGATCTCCTTGGGCGCACAGAGCCGGTTCGGGTTTGCTCCTTTCCATAGTTACAGACTTCCCCGGTGGCGCGTCAAGGCTGGTTGCGCGAAACGCGTTGGTTGACTGACGCGCGGCAAGGGCGGGGAGGGCGGCACTCCCCGCTCTGTTCAAACAGTATCCGGCCCCAAAGCCCGGGTGCCGGCCGGCAGTGTGCGGCGCGTGGGGAAGGCTCTTGCTACTTGGCGCTTAAAAGCGCCCCGCCATGGATCATCCAATGGTGGACAGCCTCGCGCACGGCCGCAGCCGCCAGATAGGCGCAGTGGCGGTCGTCGTCGGGAAACCGGCCCACGGCCGACACGATGGCGTCTTCGTCGATATCCACGGCCTCGTCCAGGCTCTTGCCCCGGGCCAGGGCCGCTGCCGTGGCCGCGGCAATGAGACTGGAGGCGCAGCCATCGGTGTCGTAATCCGTGGCCGCGATGGTTTCGCCAACGACAAACAGGGCCACGGTGATGGTATCGCCGCAGGAGCCTGTGACCGTGCCCTGGCAGGTTGGTTTGGCCAACCGCTCCCGGTCCGGGGCGTCGCGCCAGATGGCGAAGCCGCGCTGGCCGAAACGCGCAATGAGTTCTTCCTCCTGCTCTGCTTCAAAGCCGTCGAGCAGGCTGTCCAGGGGGTCTGCCTTGTGTTTACAGGCCATTTTCCGCCTCTTTGTCGCTGCCAACGGCCTTGGCCGCAGCGGCGATGACAGCTTTAAAGGCCGTGGCGGCCGGGCTTTGTCCGGCCACGGCCAGATAGACGTCGCCGTCGTCGCCCGAACGGGCCACTTCCGGGTCGATGGGGATGCGGCCCAGAAACGGGACATCCATCTCTTCGGCCAAACGCGCACCACCGTCGGTGCTAAAGATATGGTGCACCGCGCCGCAGTCCGGGCAGGCGAAACCGCTTAAATTTTCCACGATGCCAAGGATGGGGACGTCCATCTGGCGGCAGAAGGTGACGGAGCGGCGCACGTCGTCCACGGCCACATCCTGGGGCGAGGTGACGATAAGGGCCATGGCCTTGGGGCCAAAGAGCTGGAGCACGGACAGCGGTTCGTCGCCGGTGCCCGGGGGGCAGTCCACCACCAGCACGTCGCGGGCACCCCAGGCGACCTGTTCGGCCAACTGGGCGATGACCCCGGCCTTGGCCGGCCCGCGCCAGATGACGGCGTCGTCCTTGCCCGGCAGCAAAAAACCAATGGACATGACGCCCAGATTCCAGTGCCAGTCCACGGGCAGCATGCCCTGGGGAGACATCTCCGGTCGAAAGCCGGTGAGTTTGAGCAGACGCGGGATGCTCGGACCATGGACGTCCACGTCAAGCAGGCCCGTGCGCAGGCCGCCCATGGCCAGACCGGCGGCCAGATTGGCCGAAACCGTGGATTTGCCCACCCCGCCCTTGCCGGAGAGCACCACGATGACGGCCGCGACCTGATCGAGGCCGGTGGGCCTGGGTTTGGCTCCGATGGCATCATTTAAATCATGCAGGGAATTCTCAGTCATGGTGCAGCGTTCTCCGTAGGGATTGGGCGGCTTTTTCCCGCTGTGGGCGGGGGGTTGGGCCGCGGCGTCTGGGTCTGTCTGCCTGCAAACTGTGGTCGGTGGACGGGGCCGGCTGTTGGGCCGCACCGCCTGAGGATGGTCGGCCGGCAGTTAGGCTTTTTTCAGAAAGCAGGTCTTGAGTACCAGCCCCTTGACCTTGTCGGCGTTGCACTCGATGTGCGCCGGGTCGTCGGTGAGGCGGATGTTTTTGATCAGCGTCCCGCGTTTGAGGGTCACAGAGGAGCCCTTGACCTTTAAATCCTTGGTGAGCGTGACACTGTCGCCGTCCGTGAGGACGGTTCCGTTGCTGTCCTTAACGATCACGTCGTCCATGCGATGATTTCTCCGGTTGCTGTTTGCGCGGCAATGCCGGCGCTTACGGACGCTGTCGTACAGTCTCGCCCGCTTCGGATCAAGCGCTTTGGCTCTGGGGCAGTGGCCGGCGGCGAGCACTGCCCCGGCCCTGCCGTTCGATGGCCCTGGGGCGGCTGCGCGCAAAAAAAGGCCGGGACCGAAGTCCCGGCCGCAAGGCACAGGGGGAGGCAGGGGCTTTAGGCCACCGGCAGTCGGTCGCGGGCCACTTCCTGGGCGAATTCGTCGATCCACCAGATGCGGTCGGCCCGGCATTGCAGATCGGTGGAAACGCCGTTTTTAAAGACAAGCAGCTCGAAGCGCTTATTTTTTTCCGTGATGTACTCGATTGCGTCGAGCAGATCGCTGTCGCCGGAGGAGAGGATCAGGGTATCGTAGTTCTCGATGTGGGTCAGGGCCAGGGTGGCCAGCCCGACGTCCACGCCTTTTTGCTGTTCGCGGCTTAAGCGATGGGTCCGGTCATGGGAGCAGGTCACGGTGACCTTGCGGCGGCATTGTTCGCAGTACAGCTCATTTATTTCGCTGGTGCGCAACTCGTAGAGCTTGGTGATGATTTTCGGTCCCTGGGGCGGTGCGGAGCGCATCCAGTTATAAAAGGCCACCTGTGAATCCGGGGTCGGATTGGGGATGGAGTTGAGATAATAGGCCCGCCAGATGGGGGTTTCTGCTTCCAGCTTATTGCGTAACTTAACGTAGTCGATGCTATATTCTCTGTTGTAATAAGACTGGCCTCTGTACATATACCCGGCATCGATCAGCCACAGTCGTCGGTTGGTCATTGATACTTCCTTTTTTTGGGGAAATTATTTTTGAAAATTGTCAACTTTTCGCAAGCGGCAATGCACTCTTATACTGAAAAGCGGCAATCAGGGAAGGGGGGAGCAAAGAGAAAATATTTCTTATAAAAGGTCGGATGTCAACCTGACCCTTGCTGCCCCTTCCTGACATGGCCAGATCTGGTCGGGCCTGATCGCTTCTGGGCTATTCGGTTCCGGTCGGGGCTGGCACCCCGAAGTATGGCCGGCCCCGGACAGGCCCCGGGCACGTTTCAGGGGGGCAGCCGGCGCAGTCGCAGCCGGAGGAGACACAGCCCGATGCGATGCGGCCAGATGAGATGACTTTGCCCTCGATTTGAACTAGGATCGGCCTGGACGAACCACTTCCAACTTTTTTTGCCGTGTCGAGGTTCCATGCGTTTCATTTCGGCCCTGCTGATCCTTTTCTCCTACGCAGCGACCGCTTTTGGCGGCAATCTCGATTTCACCCTGCATAAGCTCGATTCCGGCCGTCCCGGTCCGACCATCCTGGTCATCGGCGGCATCCAGGGCGACGAGCCCGGCGGATTCTCGGCTGCGGCCCTGCTCGTCTCCCACTATAAGATCAAATCGGGCGCGGTCTGGGTGGTGCCCAATCTCAATTTCCTGAGCATTATTCGCAGTTCGCGGGGCGTGTACGGCGACATGAACCGTAAGTTTGCCGATCTTGACCCCAAAGACCCGCAATACGAGGCCGTGCAGAAGATCAAAACGATCATCCGCGACGAGCAGGTCACGGCCGTACTGCATCTGCACGACGGCTGGGGCTATTACAGCCCGACCACGATTTCCGAATGGCAATGCCCGTTGCGTTGGGGCCAGTCGGTGATCATCGACCAGGACGCCACCGAGGCCCGTAGTTTCGGCGACCTCAGGGAATTGGCCGAGCGGGCCGTAGCCGCTGCCAACGAACATCTCTACGAGCCGCTGCACGCCTACCACGTCAAAAACACCCACACCAAGACCCTGGACGACGAAACCGCCAAGGAAATGGCCAAAACTCTGACCTATTACGCCATCGGCCAGGGCAAGCCGGCCTTTGGCATCGAAGGCAGCAAGAATCTGCCGCCGCCCATGCGCTCCTACTATCATCTGCGCGTCATCGAATCGTTTCTCAAATCCTTTGGCGTGGACCACGAGCGCACCTTCGAACTTGGCGCGCCGCAGGTGGCCGAGGCTTTGCAAAGTAACGTTGCGGTGTCCTTTTTCGATAACAAAGTCTACCTGGATCTGCGCAACGCCCGGGAACGGCTGCGCTATATTCCGTTGAAAAAAGACAGCGCCGTGGAATACCAGCCCGGCAGCCCGCTATTGGCCCTGGTGTCGGCAGAAAAAAGCCTCAAGGTCTATTTCGGCAACACCAACGTCACCGAGCTTGATCCGCAATTCATGGAATTTGATTCCAGCGTGACGGCCGTGCCCATGGCCATCGACGGCGTGCGCCGGGAGGTGCCGTTTGGGCAGGTGGTGGCGGTGCGCAAGGACTTTCGGGTGGAGCCGGGGAGCGACTACCGGGTCAACGTCATCGGCTTTGCCAAGCCGGGGCTTGGCGACGAAGCCGGGGTGACGCTGGCTGCGGCGGATTTGAAAAAGGAATTTTCCGTGGACAAGGCCGGCCGGGTCTACCGCGTGGAAGTGTATAAGGGCGAGAAATTTTGCGGCATGATCCTGGCCACGTTTGCGGGTGATGCGCCGCGTCTGGTCAAGGCCAACACCAAGCTGCTGCAACGCCTCAAAAAGACCGGCGAAATCAACCTCGGCCGCTGATTGTCGTCCGCGTCAGACCTTTGCGGCGACGCCCCCCTCCCCTTTCCGGGGGGCCGGGGGATGCTCTCCCGGCGAGGCTCGGGGCAGCCCCCGATTCTCTTCTCTCGCGACGCCTCCGCACCAGTCCAATCCGGCGACGCCTCCCCCTCGGCTAACCCTTTCCGGGGGTCCGGGGGGATGATCCCCCCGGCGGGGCTCGGGGCAGCGCCCCGATTTTCTTCTCTTTTCTTCCCTATTCGCTTCTTCTCGCTATGACCCTGTGGACAGGCCGCGCCGGTCGCTGACGCGGATGGTCTTGCCTTCCTCGCTACGCGCGAGGCTGCCGGGTTCGACCAGACGCACGGCAAAGCCTACACCCAGTTCCGAGGCCAAGCGGCGTTCAAGCTTTTCCAGCAGCGCCTGATGCCCGGAAACGCGGTCAAAAAGCAGCGCCTCGGTAGGCTCCACCTCCACCAACGCAGTATCCAGCGCGCCCTGGCGGGTCAGCACAATGCGATAATGCGGGGTCACGCCCTCGACTTCGAGCAGCAGCGACTCGACACGCGACGGGAAGACGTTGACGCCCCGGATAATCAGCATGTCGTCGCAACGCCCGAGAATGCGGCCGATGCGGCGCATGGTGCGGCCGCACGGGCAAGGCTCGGGGATGATGCGGGTGATGTCGCCGGTACGGAACCGGATCATGGGATAGGCTTCCTTGGCCAGGGTGGTGATGACCAGTTCGCCTTCCTCGCCATCCGCCAGTGGCTCGCCCGTGGCCGGATCGACGATTTCGATCAGAAAATGGTCCTCGTTCACATGCATGCCGGCCTTTTCCAGGCACTCGCCAGCCACACCCGGTCCCATGACCTCGCTTAAGCCGTAGTTGTCCGTGGCCGTGAGTTTCAGGCGATCCTCAATGGCCGCGCGCATGGCCTCGGTCCAGGTCTCTGCCCCAAACAGGCCATAGCGCAACGACAGCGCGTTGACGTTGACATCCATGGCCGTCAACGTCTCGGCCAGATGCAGGGCGTAGCTGGGCGTGGCCACGAAAACCGAGGTGCGGTAATCCTGCATGATGGCCACCTGCCGCCGGGTGCCGCCGCTCGAGGCCGGAATAACCGCCGCGCCAACCGTCTCGGCTCCGTAATGAAACCCCATGCCGCCGGTGAAAAGACCATAGCCCAACGCAATCTGCACCACGTCGTCGCGGCTGACCCCGGCCGCCACCATTACCCGGGCCACAAGGCGTGACCAGGTCTTCACATCATTGCGCGTATAGCCGGCCACCACCGGCTTGCCCGAGGTGCCGGAAGAGGCGTGCAGACGCACCACATCGCGCAAGGGCACGGCAAAAAGCCCATACGGATAAGCCTCGCGCAAATCAGCCTTGGTGGTAAAGGGCAGACGGCGCACATCGGCCAGATCGGCAAACGTTTCAGGATCAACGCCGAGTTCGGCAAAGCGCTTGCGATACAAGGGCACGTTGCGGGCCACGCGGGTCAGCGTCTCCTGCAACCGCTCCAACTGCAACTGCGCCAGCTCCCGACGCTCCATCGCCTCGAATTTCGGCTCAAAACATTCGCGCATGGTCAGGCTCCCGTGCCGAGATCGTTTTATGAGTGCCTCCGGCGGCCGGGGGGGATAATCCCCCCCGGACCCCCTTGATGGGAAAAAATTAAGGGGGGGACAACGAACCCGGCCCACTCGTACCCTTGGGCTTCGTTACCCTTTACCCCCTTTAGGGAGGGTCCGGGAGGGGCTTAGCCCCTCCCGGCCGCCGGAGGCATCTTATCTCTTCCCTCTTCTCTCTTAATTATCCTTCTCGCGCCCCAAGTAGGCACGGCGGACGTCGTGGTTGGCGAGCAGTTCTTCGGAGGTGCCGGAGAGGAGCACCCGGCCTGTCTCCAGTACGTAGCCCCGGTCGGCCACGGCCAGGGCGCTCTTGGCGTTTTGTTCGACCAGGAGCACGGTCAGCCCTTTGTCGCGGCGAAGGGTGACCACATGGCGAAAGATTTCCTTGCAGATCTGCGGTGCCAGCCCCATGCCGGGTTCGTCCAACAGCAGGCAGCGCGGCCGGGCCATGAGCGCCCGACCAATGGCCAGCATTTGCTGTTCGCCGCCGGACAGGGCCGCCGCCTGCTGGTTGTGGCGGTCGCGCAGCACCGGAAACATGGCGTAGATTTCGTCCAGATCAGCGGCCACCTCGCGGCGGCGAAATTTCGTATAGGCCCCGAGCAACAGATTGTCGGCCACGGACATGGGGCCAAAGACCAGCCGGCGTTCGGGTACATGGGACAGGCCCAGGCGTACGATGCGCTCGGGCTTTTCGCTGGCAATGCAGCGGCCGTCGAATTCGATGTCGCCGCCGGAAACGCGCATGAGGCCGGAGATGGCAGAGAGCAGCGTGGTCTTGCCCGCGCCGTTGGCGCCAATAAGAGCCACGATCTCGCCCGGCGCGACATGCAGCGAGACCCGGCGCACCGCATGCACCCGGCCATAATGAATATCAACGTTACGAAGCGTCAGCATGGGTGGAGTGCCCCTGAGTCATTTTAAGAGTGCCTCCGGCGGCCAAAGGGGTGGCCCCTTTGGAATCCCACCTGGAAGGCAAGGGGGTTACGGGGAACAGCGACTGTTGCAACGCAGTTCCCAGAGAAGGAGAGCCTCCGGCGGCCAAAGGGGTGACCCCTTTGGAATCCCTCCTGGAAGGCAAGGGGTTTACGGAGGGGCAATGTCTCCCATTCCAGCCGCAATCCCCCGTTAAAAAATTTTCCCGTCGGGGGGTCCGGGGGGATCATCCCCCCGGCCGCCGGAGGCCTCTTCACTTCTTATCTCTTCTTATCTCTTCGTTTCTTTTTAATCATCTTCACCGAGATACGCTTTAATCACGTCCGGGTTGGCCTGGATGGCGTCGGGTGTGCCGGCGGCGAGCGGCCGGCCGAAGTGGAGCACGGTGATATGGTCGCTAACGGCCATGACCAGTTCCATGTCGTGTTCGACCAGTCCGACGGTGACGTTTCGGCGGTCGCACACGGCCCGGATGAGGTCGCCGAGCTGGGCTGTTTCTTTGGAATTAAGGCCTGCGGCCGGCTCATCGAGGAGCAGCAGTTTGGGTTCGGCGGCCAAGGCCCGGGCCATCTCCAGCAGGCGTTGTTTGCCGTAGGGCAGATCACCGGCCGGCGTGTCGGCAGCCTCGGCCAGCCCGACGAACTCCAGGCAATCCATGGCTGCGTCGCGGCAGGCGCGTTCGGCCCGGCGAAAGCCCGGGGTGCGCAGCAGGCTGGCTGTGATGGAATAGCGGGTGAGCGCATGGCGGCCGGTCATGACGTTTTCCAGCACCGACATGGAGGTGAAGACTTCGAGATTCTGGAAGGTGCGTACCACGCCGGCCGCAGCGCGTTTTTGCGGCGGCAGGCCGGCGATGTCGGTCCCGTCCAGGGTGATGGCCCCGCCAGCCAGGGGCACCATGCCGGTGATGGCGTTTAACATGGTGGTCTTGCCCGCGCCGTTGGGGCCGATAAGGGCTGTGACCGAGCCTTTGGCGATGGTGAAATCGGCTTCGGTCAGGGCGTGGATGCCGCCAAAGCGCACGGTTGCGCCGCTGACGTCCAAAAGCGGGGCGCAGGGCGTCGTATTAGCCGGCATGGTCCACCCCGACGCGGCGCAGTTTGCGGCCCAGCCGTTTGAGGCCGCCGGCCAGTCCGTCCGGTAAAAACATGATGGTGAGCACCAGGATGGCTCCGTAGACCAGGATGTCGATGTCTTCAAATTCGCGCAGGGCTTCGGGCAGGGCGGTGAGGAAAAAGGCTCCGGCAACCGACCCCCAGACGCTGGCCATGCCGCCCAGGACGACCATGACCACGAGTTGCACGGAAAAGGAAAAGCCGAAGGAGGCCGGGGCAATAAAGCTCAGATAATGGGCATAGAGCACCCCGGCCAGACCGGCCAAAGCGGCGGACAGGACAAAGACGAAGCGTTTGTGGGCGGCGATGTCGATCCCCAGGCTGGAGGCGGCCTTTTCGCTGACGTGCAGCGCCCGAAGTGCGCGGCCGGTGCGCGATTTCATGAGATGCAGGGCCACCAGCACGACCAGGGCGAGGACGACGGCCATGAGCGTGTAATAGCTGCGGTCGCTTTCGAAGGTGTAGCCGAAAAGGGCCAGCCGGGGGATGCCGACATAGCCGGACGGGCCGCCGGTCAGGTCCACGGCTTCGTTGAAAACGATGGAGATGATGATGCCAAAGCCCAGGGTGGCCATGGCCAGATAGTTGCCTTTAAGGCGCAGGGTGGGCGCGGCCACGATCCAGGCCACGGCGGCGGCCAGGGTCACGCCGGCGGCCATGCCGACCGGGATGGGCAGGCCGAAGCGGGTGGTTGCGATGGCCGTGGCATAGGCCCCGAGGCCGTAAAAGGCGGCGTGGCCCAGCGACACCTGGCCGGCATAGCCCATGAGGAGATTCAGCCCCACGGCAATGACGGCGTTTAGGCTGCCGAGAATGCAGATGCTCAAATAGTATTCGTTGGGCAGGGCTGCGGGCACGGCCAGGAGCAGCAGCAGGAACAGGCCGGCCTGGACGACGCTTTGGCCGATGACCGGGCGCTTCATACGCGCTCCACCCCGGCCTTGCCAAAAAGGCCCGAGGGTTTGACGAAGAGCAGGAGCAAAAGGACGATAAAGGCGAAGGCGTCCTTGTAGCCCGAGGACACGTAGCCGGCCCCAAAAGATTCGAGGATGCCAAGGATCAGCCCGCCGGCGGCAGCGCCAAAGGGATTGCCCAGGCCCCCCAGGATACAGGCGGCAAAGCCTTTAAGGCCCAGCATCATGCCGACGTCGTAGGCGGTCATGGTGATGGGGGCGAGGATGGCTCCGGCCGTGGCTCCGATAAGGCCGCTTATGGCGAAGGAAAGCAGGGCCATGCGGGCGACCGAGATGCCGACAAGGCTGGCGGCTTTTTTCTGACAGGCGCACGCCAGCATGGCTTTGCCCTGGATGGTGGCGGTGAAAAAGAGCTTGAGCGCGGCCAAAAGGGCGAGTGTCACGGCCAGCACCCACAGGCTCTGGGGCTGGATGGCCGCACCGAAAGCCAGGATGGGTTTGACGCCGGAAAAGGCAGGCAGGGCGAGCGTGTCCTTGCCAAAGGCCAGCATGGCGCCGCCGCGAAGGAGAATGGAGACGCCGATGGTGATGATGACGGCGTTGACGGGCGGCGCACCGGCCAGGGGGCGGATGGCGAGGCGTTCCATGAGGCCGCCGATGACGGCCGTGGCCAGACAGGCGGCCACGATGGCCAGGGGCAGGGGCAGCCCGGCCACCGAGAGGCAAACTGAAAGCATCCCACCGAGCATCACGAACTCGCCCTGGGCGAAGTTGATGATGCCGGTGGTGTTAAAGATCATGGTGAACCCAAGCCCGATCAGACCATAGGCGGCCCCCTGGGTGAGTCCGGAAACGATGTATTGGGGCGCGCCGGCAAACATCACGGACCAACAATGACCCAGTCGCCCTTCTCGATGCCAAGCATAATGAAGGCGTCGGGACCAAGACCGGCATGGTCCTCGGGCGTAAACGTGAAGATGCCGCCGATGCCGGCGAAGCCTTTGATCTTTTCCAGCGCATCCCGGATGGCTTCGGGCTTGTCGGATTTGGCGTCGGCAATGGCCCGCACGGCCAGATGCAGCGAGTCGTAGCCATGGCCGCCAAAGGTCGAGACCGGGGCCTTGTAGCGCTCGTCGTAGGCCGTGGCATAGGCCACAAGCTGGGCCTTTTGCGCGTCGGTGCCCGGCAGCTTGGCGGCGGCGGTGATCTTGCCGGCCGGCAGGAGCAAGCCATCGGCCGCGTCGCCGGCCAGTTCGATGAATTTTTTGGAGGCCACGCCATGGCTCATATAGAGCGGCGTGGTCAGGCCGAGCTGGACCCGATTTTTGGCCACAACGGCCGGGCCGGGGTTGGTACCCCAGCAGATGACGGCGTCGGGGCTGGTTCCCTGGATCTTGGTCAGTTGGGCGGTCATGTCCGTGTCTTTGGGACCGAACACTTCATCGGCCGTGAGTTCAAAGCCTTCGGCCGGCACAAGCTCTTTGAGCACTTCGCGCCCGGCCTGTCCGAAGCCGTCGGACACGGTGAGGATGGCCAGCTTTTTATAGCCCTTGGTCTTGGCGTGGGCCAGGATGCGGGCCACGGCCAGCCGGTCGGACGGAGCGACCTTGAAGATATAGGGATTGACCGGTTTGGTGATTTTCTCGGCAGCGGAGCAGGAAATGAGCGGCACCTTGGCCGCAGCGGCCTTGCCCATGACGGCCAGGGAATTGCCCGAGGTGGTGGGGCCGAGGATGGCGGCCACGTTTTCCTTTTTGATCAGGCGATCCACGGCCAAAACGGCTTTGTTGACGTCGGTTTCGTCATCCAAAATGATGACTTCCACCGGCCGCCCCAGGACGCCGCCGGCAGCGTTTATCTTGTCAACTTCCATCAGGATGGTGTTTTTCTCGGGTTCGCCGAGAAACGAGGCCGGGCCGGTGACGGACAGGACCGCACCCAGGCGGATGGGTTCAGCGGCGCTGGCCGGGCCGGCCGCGACAAACAGGGCGCAAAGCGCGAGGAGGATCGTTTGGAGAGGCATGGCACGCTCCTTACAGCACGTTTGCGCGCGAAGGGGTCAGTCCCGTCGCGCGCAAAACACGGGTTCATCGATTGGCGTCCCGCCTTGTAGTCGATTCCGGGCGGGAAGGAAACCGGAGAGGTCCGCTTCCTGCCGCTAATCGGCCAGCAATTTGAAATCGCCACCGGTGATGGTGACCATGACAAAGGCGCTCTCGTCAAGGCCGTTGTGATCAGCCGGCGAGAAGTTGAACACGCCGGTCACGCCGGGGAAGGCGGCGATTTTTTCCAGAGCCTCGCGGATGGCGGCCGGGGAGGCGTCTTTGCCGGCCGCAATCGCCTGGGCCACCAGCATGAGTCCGTCGTAGCCGTAGCCGCCAAAGGCCGAGGCCGGGGTCTTGAAGCGATCTTCGTAGGCCTTGGAATAGGCCAGGAGCAGGGCTTTTTGGGGATCGGACTCGGGCAGTTGCCCGGCCACGGTCAGCTTGCCGGCCGGCAGCAGCAGGCCTTCGGCCGCTTCGCCGGCCAGTTCGATAAATTTTTTCGAGGCCACGCCATGGCTCATGTAGAGCGGGGTGGTGATGCCGAGCTGGACCCGGTTTTTGGCCACAACGGCCGGGCCGGGGTTGGTGCCCCAGCAGATGATGGCGTCGGGTGCGGTGCCCTTGAGCTTGGTCAACTGGGCGGTCATGTCCGTGTCCTTGGGACCGTAGACCTCATCGCCTGCCAGCTCGAAACCGCCGGCCGGGAGCATTTCCTTGAGCACTTCGCGTCCGGCCTGGCCGTAGCCGTCGGACACGGTGAGGATGGCCAGCTTTTTATACCCCTTGGCCTTGGCGTGGGACAAAATGCGGCCCACGGCCAACCGGTCGGACTGGGCCGTTTTAAACACCCAGGGATTGACCGGCTTGACGATCTTTTCGGCGGCGGCCATGGACACCAGGGGCACCTTGGCGGCTTCAAGCTTGGGGGCCACAGCCAGGGAGTTGCCGGACACGGTGGGGCCGACCACGGCCACGACGTTTTCCTTTTTCAGCAACCGGTCCACGGCCAAAACGGCCTTGTTGACGTCGGTTTCATCATCCAAAACGATGATTTCCACCGGCCGGCCCAGCAGGCCGCCAGCGGCGTTTAGGGCGTCGGCCTGCATTTGCAGGGTATTGCGCTCGGGTTCGCCAAGAAACGAGGCCGGTCCCGTGGCCGACACCACGGCCCCGATTCGGATAGGCTCGGCAGCCCCGGCAGGCAGGGCGACGGAAAGGGCCGCAGCGAAAAGGACAGTCAGGGAGAGAAGGCGCATGAAACCTCCGGGCGGGTAGAGTGGCAACGAATCTTCGGACAATGGCCCAGCAGCCTACTCCAAAACAGCGCATTACACAAGAGTAATATATTAACCATTTGATTTTGCAATTGATGTGCGGCCGAAGAAAATTCGCGGCGGCTGCGGCAAAAGACGGCGGCAGCAAAAGACGGCGGCAGCAAAAGACGGCGGCGGCAACGGGCGGCTGTGGCAACGGACGGCGGCGAGAAAAGACGGCGACGGCTTGCCACGGACGCAGCCCCTGGAATATGGAAGCGATAACAACCTGAATGCTTTCACCGCTCAGGTCGTAAGGAGTCTGCCCATGCGTCACCTGTTCCGTACTGTCTGGCTGGTTGTGTCGTTGCTGGTTTTGGCCGTGTCCCCGGTTCTGGCCCAGGGGCCGGCCCAGCAGGAGGCCAAGCCCAAGGCCGCCCTGCCCCAGGCTGCGCCGAGCGCGCCCGAGGCCGCGCCCAAAAAGGCTGATGAGGCGGCGGTGAAAAAGACGCCGGTGACCATCGATCACGACGACAGCGATCCGGTTGGGGCGCGTTTGGCCTATCGGATAAAGGAACTGCTGGCCCGCTCGGCGCTTATGGCCCCGACCAATCGTGATGAGAAGAAGCTTGTTTTGGTCATTAAGACCAAGGAAGAGTTTCCGGGGCGGCCCAATCTGTGTTCCATCTATGCGGTGAGCTGGCTTTTTTCCTCCCGGGAGGGGTCGCTCAAATATTTCCTGGCCTCTGAGGCCGGCATAGTGGACGCCAGTTCGGTGGACCAGACGGCCGAGGCGCTTTTGGGGCGCACCGACAAGCTGGCCGCGACCTACGGCTATCTGTTTTAACCGTGGCGGGTGGGAGACTTACCGCTTTGGTTGGCCACGCCGCAACACGTTTCTAATCGCCGCCGCCGCGAAGCGCCTCGATGGGGTCCAGGGTGGCGGCCTTTCGGGCCGGGCGCAGCCCAAACAGCAGGGCGATGGCCAGGGCGGCGACCAGGGACAGGACGAAAATCTTGGGGGACAGGCGCAGTTCCAGCAGGCCCAGGCGTGACAGGAATGCACCCAGCCCGACGCCAAGGCCCACCCCCAAAACCGCCCCGGCCAGGGTCAGATAGACGGCCTCGGACAGAAACTGGACTAAAATCGCCGTGCTGGAGGCCCCCACGGCCTTGCGCAGCCCGATCTCCATCCGCCGTTCGCTCACTCCCAGAAACATCAGATTGGCCAGCACGAAGCCGCCGACCAGGATGGCCACCCCGGCCGTGACCCCGAGAAAGGCCACCAGCCCGCCGGTAAAGGCCGTGAGGAATTTAAGCACCTCGCTGGCTGAGATGATGGTGAAATCGTCCGGCTCGCTGGGGTCGAGCTTGTGCTCGTGGCGCAGGAGCGTGCGCAGATTGTCCCGGTAGGCGTCGATCAGTTCCGGGTCAATAAAACGCACGCGCAGGCCCCTGAAATAGCTTCGGTTGAGGTTGAAGCGCTGGGTCAGGGTGGAGATGGGCATGATCAGCCGGTCGTCCACGGACGCATCCGAGCCGCCGCCGGTAAAGCCCCGGTAGGACAGCCGGCCGATGATCTGCACCGGCAGGTTTTTGACGAAAATGGTGCGCCCGACCGGCGATGCGTCGCCAAACAGTTCCCGGGCCGGCACATCGCCAATAAGGGCCACCTTGGCCCCGTATTTGACGTCATCCTCGGAGATGTCGCGGCCTTCGGCCAGGGGCCAGTTCCAGGTCTGGGCGTAGTTTTCGGTGGCCCCGACGACGGTGGGCGCTTCGTGGTTTTTGTTGCCGTATTTAAGGGTCACGGCCCGCACCGAACGCATGGGCAGGACGGCATAGGCCCCGGGCAGGGAACGGGCGATGGCCCGGGCGTCGGCCCAGGTCAGGGTGTTGGTGCGCTGGCCCACAGGCCGGTTTTCGATGTCGCCGCCAAGGACCAGCACAGCGTCCGGGCCAAAAAAATCCACGATCTCCAGGGCTTTTCGCCGCGCGCCGTCCACCGAGGCGATGATGACGGTCAGCGCGGCAATGCCCATGGCCACGGCAGCCACCACAAAGAGGCTGCGGGCCTTGTGCGCCAAAAGCGCCATGACGGCCATAGCCTGCACGCGCCACAAAAGGCGCGGGATGCGGCCAAGGCTACGCCACACGGCCGTCATGGACGAGGATCTGGCGACGGGCGTAGGCGGCCGTGGCGGCTTCGTGGGTGACCACGATGACGGTCTTGCCGGCGTCGCGGTTGATGGTGGCGAGCAGTTCCATGATTTCGACGCTGGTGGCGGAGTCGAGCTGGCCGGTGGGTTCGTCGGCCAGGATGCAGTCCGGGTCGTTGATAAGGGCCCGGGCTACGGCCACCCGCTGTTGCTGGCCGCCGGAGAGTTGGGAGGGCTTGTGCTGGGCTTGGGCGGCCAGACCGACCTTGTCCAGCAGTTCCATGGCCCGGCGGGTGAGGGCGGCGCGCGGGGCGTTGCTGTAAAGCCCGGGGAGCAGGACGTTGTCCAGGGCCGTGGCGTAGGGGATGAGGTAAAAGCTTTGAAAGACAAAGCCAAGGGCCTGATTGCGCAGGGTCGAGAGGTCGTCGTCGCAAAGGGTCGCCGTCTCGCGCCCGGCAAAGCGGTAGCTGCCTGCGCTGGGCCGGTCCAGCAGGCCCAGGAGGTGGAGCAGGGTGGATTTGCCCGAGCCTGACGGCCCCATGATGGCGGCGAATTCCCCGGAGTCGATGGACAGGGTCACGCCGGAAAGGACAGTGTGGACCACCCCGGCCATGGCGTAGGACCGGGTCACGTCGGTTAAGGCAATAAGCGGCCCGGCCGCCGGGGAGAGGCCCGCCTGGGTGGCCATTATCTGGCTCCCGGCCGGTTGGCCTTGGGAATGTTGGCGGTTGGGGCCACCAGGCCCGGCAAAACGATCTGGGTGGCCACCTTCTCGCCGGCACCCAGCCCGTCAAGGATTTCGGTTTCGTTTAAGCCTTCCAGGCCCAGTTTGGGCTGCACTTCGCGCACGCCGCCGCCGTCAGTGACGGCAAAGACCACCTGCCGGTCGCCGATCCATTTGAGGGCCGCGTTGGGAATGACCAGCACGCCCTTTTTTTCCTGGATCACAATCTGGCACTGGGTGGTCATCTCCGGCCGCAGTTTGGCGGATTCGACAGGATCAAGGCGCACCAGGGCCTGATAGTAGACGATGTTGTCGCGGATTTCCGGCTGGGGATAGATCTGGTCCACGCTGCCCTTGAACGTGGTCCCCGGGTAGGAGTCCATGCGAAATTCCACCGGCAGGCCGGGGCGCACCTGCCCCACGTCGGTTTCATCGACATAGATCCACATTTCCAGGCGGCTGGGGTCAAGCACGGTGATGAGATTGGCCACTTGCAGCCCGGCCACCACGGTTTCGCCGGCCTGGGAGGTGACAAAGGCCACCACGCCGTCAATGGGGCTGACGATGTGGGTGTAGGAAATCTTGGTGTTGACCGTGTCGATGACGGCCTGGGCCTCTTCTTTGAATTTCTGGGCTTTTATGGCTTCTTTCTCGAACTCGGTCTGGACGCGGACCAGGGAGGCCTGCCGGGCCAGCACCTCGTTTTGGCTGACCAGTGAATCGCGCCGGGCGGCGTCCAGGACGTCGCGGGCCACGAGTTCCTTTTGAAACAGCTCGGACTGCCGCTTGAGACTGGAAGCGGTGTATTCGGCCTTGGCCTGGGACAGGTGCAGTTCGGCCATGGCCTCGGCGATGCGCCGGGGATAGACGGCCTCGACCTGGGACAGTTCGGCATTGGCCCGGGCCAGCTTGGCTTCGGCCTCATCGAGCTGGGAGCGCAGTTCCCGGGAATCGATGACAGCGATGAGCTGGTCTTTTTTGACCACATCGCCAACCTTGACGTGCATTTCCTTGATGGTGCCCGTGGCCCTGGCCCCGATTTTGACGATGGCCCCGACTTGCGCCTTGATGATGCCGGTGGCTTCGAGCACCTTGCGCACGTCGCCGGTTGTGACTTCGGCCGTGGTGATGACCTTGGGCGGATCGGGTTTTTTAAGGTAGATTTTGGCAGCGTAGAGACCGCCGCCAGCCAGGAGGAGGAGCAGGAAAAGCCACTTTATTGTGCGCATGCGATTGTATCCGATTCTCCGTTTTACCCGTCGTATAGCCCTCTTTGCCGGTGGGGGCAAATGCGCCGGCAATGTTTGGGGGCAGGCCGGCGGCCGGGCCGGGCTGGTGCGCCAGACCAGGCAGCGGCCAAACCGGCCAAGTCGGGCCGATCGGGCAGGCCGGACCGGAAGGGACGCGGACGCGCCTGACCGGCGTTAAAAGGGTGACAGCTTTTTCCAGAACGGCCGTCCATCGGGCGGGCGGCCGGGCTTGGCCCGGTTCTTTTCGTTTTTGCATTCCACCATGACAAACTGCTCGGTCGTGTCCTTGGCGCAACTGAAATAGACCTTGACCAGATAGCTGTTCTCATTGTGGAGCAGCCGGTATTCCAGGAGTTTTTTGCCGCCGGCGGCATCAGAAGCTTGATCGGCGGGACCGTACTGGGTGGTAAACTTGGCCGTGGCCCCGGCCAGATCGCAGCGGTCCAGCACGACTTCGGACGGGCTTAAGGCGAAGCTGTCCTTATAGATGCAGCTATTGTCCAGAATGCCTTTGCCGCCGGGATTGGTCTTGGTTTCGATAAAGGGTTTTTTGGCCAGAGCCTGCCCCAGGGCGTCGCCCTGGTGGTAGTCCTGGGCCAGGGCCGGCCCGGCGGCCAGGGTGGCGGCACACACGAGCGCCGCCACAATGGAGGGCACCGTGCGCCGGTCGGCGACCGGGAGGCGCGGGTCCAGGGCGGCGGGGTGGGCTTTGGACATGATCTCCTCCGTACGTCGGCTCGGGGAGGCGGGGTGGGGCGGCCCAAAGCCCCATGGCCGGGCCGCCCCACTCAGGGCGCAGCGTGCCGGCGGGTTGTCAGCGCAGTTCCGCAATCCAGCGGGCCACCGGCTCTTCGATGAGACGGCGGATTGCGGCCAGACGGGCCTCGGTTTCGGCCTCAAACCGCACCACCAGGGCCGGCTGGGTGTTGGAGGCGCGCAGCAGCCCCCAGCCGTCGGGGAAGGTGAGCCGCACCCCGTCCACGTCGATGACGTCGTACCCGGTGGCGAAATGGGCCTTGGCCCGGTCCACCACGGCGAACTTTATGGCGTCGGGGCAGTCGATGCGGATTTCCGGGGTGTTGACCGTCCCCGGCCAGTCGGCCAGCATTTCGCCCAGGGGCGTGGGCGAGGCGGCAACGATTTCGGCCAAGCGGGCGCTCGCGTAGATGGCGTCGTCAAACCCGTAGTAGCGGTCGGCGAAAAACATGTGCCCGCTCATTTCGCCGGCCAGCACGGCCCCGGTTTCCCGCATACGGGATTTGATCAGCGAATGGCCCGTGGCGGCCATGATGGGCTGCCCGCCGTGGGCGGCGATGTCTTTATACAGCAGATGGCTGCACTTGACCTCGCCGATGACCGTGGCGCCGGGGTGGTTCTTGAGTACCGCCCGGGCAAAGATGGCCAGGAGCTGGTCGCCGTAGAGGAGCCGGCCCGACGCGTCCACCACGCCGATGCGGTCGGCGTCGCCGTCCAGGCCCACGCCGAAGTCAGCCCCTTCAGCCACCACCCGGGCGGCCAGATCGGCCACGTTTTTTTCGATCACCGGATCAGGATGGTGGTTGGGGAAGCGGCCGTCGGGTTCGCAGTAAAGCGGTATGACCCGGGCTCCGGCCTGGCGCAGCACGTCGCAGCACACCAGCCCTCCGGCCCCGTTGCCGCCATCGACCACCACCGTGACCGCCCGGGGCAGGACCATCTGCTCGGCCACATGCTCGATGTAGGACGGGCGGATGTCGTGCTCGCAGACAATGCCGGCACCACGCAAAAAATCCCCGGCGGCCATGATGTCGTAGAGTTCCCGGATGTCGTCGGTGTGGATGGTGGTCTCGCCGGACCAGATCTTAAAACCGTTGAATTCTGAAGGGTTGTGGCTGGCCGTGACCACGACGCCGGCCTTTCGGCCCAGGGCCTTGACGGCATAATAGAACACGGGCGAGGGGACCATGCCCAGGCACACCACGTCGATGCCCGAAGCGGCCAGACCGGCGGTCAGCCGGGCCTGATAGCCTGGGGAACTGAGCCGGCAGTCATGGCCGACAACGGCCTGCTGCTGGCCTCGGCGCAAAAAAAACGTCCCCAGGGCCTGGCCCAGGCGCTCCACCCAGGCGTCATCGAAATCAATGTCAACCAGCCCCCGGATGTCGTAAGCCCGAAAGGGTCCGGGCAAAATAGGCTTCATGTCGTCTCCTTGATCCTGGCATCGTTCGTTTCCGGTCCCGGCGTCCCTTGACCTCGTGCCCGGTTGTCCCCTATTCCATGCCAATGAACTGGGATTGGGACAAGCTCTCCGAGCAAAAACGCCGTCAGGGAAATCCGATACCGGAACCCGGACGGCTGGGCGAGGACTTGGCCGACAGACTGTCGGACATCAAAAAACGGCTGCCCGGCGGCCCGAAACTCATCCTGGCTGCCATTGTCCTGTTGTGGGCCGCCAGCGGCATCTACATCGTGGAACCCGATGAAGCCGGCGTGGTGCAGCGTTTCGGTGCGTACGCCTATCAGACGGGTCCGGGGCCGCATTACCACTTACCGTTTCCCATCGAGACCGTAAAGACCCCGAAGGTTTCCCAGGTGCGCCGGGTGGAAGTGGGCTTTCGCACCTCCTCCCGCGACGGCCTGACCACCCAGTTTCGGGCGGTGCCGGAAGAGTCGCTTATGCTCACCGGGGACGAAAATATCGTGGATGTGCAGTTTATCGTGCAATATCAGATCAATAACCCCGTGGACTATCTGTTCAAGGTGGACCGGCCCGACGAGACGCTCAAAAGCGCGGCCGAAGCGGCCATGCGCGAGGTTATCGGCGACGCCAAGATCGACACGGTGCTCACCGCCGGCAAGGTCAAGGTGCAAGACGACACCAGGGTCCTGCTCCAGGATATGCTCAATCGCTACAACAGCGGCATCGACGTGGTGGCTGTGCAGTTGCAGGACGTGCACCCGCCCAAGGAAGTCGTGGACGCCTTTAAAGACGTGGCCAGCGCCAAGGAAGACAAGATCCGGTTCGTCAACGAAGCCGACTCCTACGCCAACGACATCGTGCCCAAGGCCCGGGGCCGGGCCGCTGCCGTGGTCAACGAGGCCGGGGCCTACCGGGAACAGGTCATCCGCCGGGTCAAGGGCGGCGCGGACCGCTTTTCGGCCCTGCGCACCGAATTTGACAAAGCCCCGGCCGTAACCCGGCAGCGGCTTTTTATTGAAGGCATGGAGACGCTGTTGTCCAATCCCGAACTGGAAAAGCTCATCATGAGCGAGGAAGCGGCCCGTCAGGCCGTGCCCTATCTGCCGCTGGAGTCCGTGCGGCCGGGGAGGCACGCACCTGAGGCACCGGTGGCCCAGGGGAGCCCGTCCGGCCAGCCCACCCCGGCAGGCAAGCCCAAGGGAGGCGCGCAGTGAAAACTTCCCTCGTGGTCGGGGCCGTGGTCTTTTTCCTGGTCCTCGTCACCGTCTCCCAGACGGTCTATGTGGTGGATCAGACCGAGACGGCCATTGTGCTGCAACTCGGCAAACCCGTGGCCGGTCCCATGGCCCCGGGACTGCATGTCAAGATTCCGTTTATCCAAAACGTGGTCACTTTCGACGCCCGGCTGCTCGAATACGACGCCAAAGCGGCCGAAGTGCTGACGCTGGATAAAAAGAATCTGGTCGTTGACAACTACGCCCGCTGGCGCATCACCGATCCGTTGCTGTTTTACCGCACCCTGCGCACCGTGGGCCGGGCCAACGCCCGCTTGGATGACATCATCTACGCCGAGTTGCGCGTGGCCCTTGGCCAGTACACCCTGCTTGACGTGGTCTCGGAAAAGCGCGCGGTCATTATGGGCGAGGTCATGAAGAAGGCCAGCCAGTTGCTGGCCCCCTATGGCCTGGAAGTGGTGGACGTGCGCATCAAGCGCACCGATCTGCCGCCGGAAAACGCCAACGCCATCTACGGCCGCATGAAGGCCGAGCGCGAACGGCAGGCCAAGCTGTACCGCTCCGAGGGCTGGGAAGAGATGGAAAAGATCAAGTCCGGTGCGGACAAGGACCGGGCTATTCTTTTGGCCGAGGCCGAGCGCCAGGCCGAGGTGCTGCGCGGCCAGGGCGATGCCGAGGCCGCTTCCGTGTGGGCCGAGGCGGTGAACAAGTCGCCGGAATTCTTCGGCTTCACCCGAAGCCTCGAAGCCTACCAGAAATCCTTTGCCCGCAATTCCCGCATCTTTCTCACCCCGGATAACCCGTTTCTCAAGTACATGCGTTGACCGCGCGTCCGGCCTGGGGCATGACTCCGGGCCGGGCGGCTTGACAAGGTCCGCGCCTTTGACGGAAGCTGCACCGCCTTTTCGGGCTATGGGAGCAACCGGCACCTTTCGCCGTCCCGCCCGCCAATCCCGCACCAATTCAAGAGGGGGAGACGATGGTTCTGGAGCTGATACGGCCCGGCACGAATATCAATTTTCTCAAGTACCGCAAACTGGCCTACCTCATTTCGGCGGCCATTATTCTGGCCGGCGTCGTGTCCCTGGCCGTCAAGGGCGGCCCGCGCTTCGGCGTGGACTTCTCCGGTGGCCTGTCCATCCAGGTCCGCTTTGCCAAGACCATGGACGTGGAGCAGATCGCCAAGGCCGTGGAAGGCGTGGGGCTGGAAAACATCGTGGTCCAGCGTTTCGGCCAGGACGACGGCAACGAGTTCCTCATCCGGGCCTCGGACCACGAGATCAACCAGGAAACCGTGCGCACCAGCATTGAAAGTGCCCTGGCCAAGAATCTGCCCGACTCGGGCTATGCCGTCCAACGCCTGGAGATGGTCGGCCCCAAGGTCGGCGCGGATCTGCGCGGCAAGGCGCTCGAAGCCATTTTCTATTCGGTGCTCCTGATTGCCATCTACATCTCAGGGCGTTTCGAACAGCGCTGGATGGCGGCCGGGCTTATGGCGGCCGGGCTTTCCGGCGGCATCTATCTGCTCAAGCTGGTCGGGGCCTCCACGGTCTGGCTCATCGTCGCCGCCATGGCCATCACGCTGGTCCTGTGCTTCGTCATGCGCCTGAAATACGCCCTGGGGGCGGTGGTGGCCGACCTGCACGACATCCTGATCACCATTGCCGTTTTTTCGCTGCTCGACCTGGAATTCGACCTGACCATCGTGGCCGCGCTTTTAACCATCCTGGGCTATTCGTTAAACGACACCATCATCGTCTACGACCGCATCCGGGAAAAGCTGCGCGGTGTGGACAAGTCCATGCCTTTTGAGCAGGTCATCAACCAGAGCGTCAACGAGACCCTCTCGCGCACCATCCTGACCGCCGGCACGACGCTTATAACTGTTTCCTGCCTGTTTTTCCTGGGCGGGCCGGTCATCCACGACTTCTCCCTGGCCATGCTCATCGGCATCCTGGCCGGCACGTATTCCTCGGTCTTTGTAGCCAGCCCGATTCTGCTTGACCTTGGCTCGGGCCTCAATAAACCCGCCCCGGCCGAGCCGACCTCCGGCCCCCGGGTCAACGCCGCCAGGGCCTAGATTCGCTTTACGGTTCGGCGTCTGCCCCAACCCAAAAAGGCCGCCCCGGTTCGGGGCGGCCTTTTTTGCGTTCCAGGTGTCGGGCCGCAGGGCGGCGGGTCAGGCAGCGTGCCGGCGGCTGGGGCGCAACAAACACCAGCACTGTGCCTGGGAGAGACAACCGGGGAAGACCTGGACCCCCACCCCCGCTGGCATCTCACAGAAGCCGTCGAAAAGGCCCCGGTCGCTGTCGCCGGTCGCCATGCGCCAGTCTGCGGCCGGCAAAACGCTGGCGCGGGGTGCCCTCGGCGCGCGGCCAATCGGTAGGTGAGGCGCTCCGTCTGGCGGCCGGCAAAAACCCTGGCGCGGGTTGCCGGCCGGGCAGGGGGTCAGGGCGTGGTCTTGGGCGCTTTGACGCTCTTGGCGGCTTCGTGGGCAGACAACTCGCGCTCGGCGTTTTCGAGTTCCTTTTGGGCCGCCGCTTTGGCCCGGCTGTACTGCTCAACGGCCTCGGGAAAGCCATCCTTGCGGGCGTCTTCCTCAGCCTGGCTGTACCGCAGCGCGGCGTTGCGGTAGTTTTTTACTTTTTCTTCCAAGTAGAGGCCCTGCTCGGAAGCGGACAAGGACTTTTTCGAGGCGGTGGTGGAGCACCCCGCCAGGGCCACAGCCAAAACAAGGGCCAGGGTACAACTTACACACAGGGAACGAATTGATTGCATAGGGGAATGGGGGGGGTTGTCGGCCCAGGCCGTCCGAAAGGCAGGAGCGGAACCTAGAGCCGGATGTTGACGATGCCGCCTTGGGCGACCTCTACCACGCCAGCAACGACCGGCGTCACACCGCCGGCAGGGGCGGGTTCGACATGGCCGGCGGGCTGGACCTCAAAGGGGCCGGTGGGCGGGGTGGTCTGGACAATGCCGGCCGGGGAAGGGGTGACAACCCCCGGTGGCAGCGCTTCGGTGTGGCCCGGGGGCATCGCCTCAAAGTGTCCGGGTGGTCCCGCTTCGATGTGTCCGGCCGGGGTGACGGCGTCAGACATGGCCTTCCTCCAGCAGCGATGCATACGCCACTGCTTGGCCTATGCACCACTTTGGCCGGCAGCGCAATCCTTGACCGCTCTGAGCAGAAGGGGCTGCCCTTAAGCGGCCTTGGCAGAGGTGCGCCGGGAGCGGACCAGCGTCTCGGTGGCCAGACCGGCCAGATACAGCACGCCGCGCAGCAACAAGGGCAGGTGCTGCGCCGCAGGCTGGGCGGCGGGAGCCTCAAGGCCGGGGATGGCCTCGTCGCGCACCCCGGTGAGGCGGCGATAAATCGTGCGGGCTTCCAGGTGCCGTTCGTTGAGGCTGATCCCCTTGCGCACGGCCCGTTCGGCCAGATCCGGGCGGCGCAGGAAATGGTAGGCCTTGGACAGCCCGACATAGGCGTCGGCGTTTTTGGGGGCCAGCTCCAGGGCCAGCCGGTACAGCGACACGGCGGCGGTGTAGTGGCGCTCGCCCAAAAGCTCGTGGCCAAGGGCCAAAAAGGGGTTGAACCCGGCCTCGTCGGCGGCCAGCAGGCTGACGAACTGGTCGCGCAGTTCGACAAACCGGCGTTCCCGGGCGCAGGCCGAGGCCGCCTGCTTCATGTAGTGGCGGTACTGGCGCGTGCTGCCCTTGGCCAGCCAGGCCCGGGCCAGGCCGAGATGGGCTTCGACATAGAGCTTGTTGACGGCCAGGGCCTTGTGAAAGGCCAAAATGGCCCGCTCCACATCGCGAACGGCCAGGGCGGCCATGCCTTCCTCAAAAAGGCGCGGGGCGGTGTCCGGGGCCTTGGCCAAGGCGGCAAAGGCGTGCTGGGCTCCGGCCACGTCGCCGGCCGCTTCCTTGTGCACGGCCCGGGCCAGGGCGGCCCGCTCGGCAGCGGCAAACCGGGTCATATGGGCGGCCATGGCCAGATGGCGCTGGAAGGTCACCTCGGAATAGGGGCGCAGCATAAAACCGGCCACGCCGAGCTTGACGGCGGAGAGGACATCGGCCTTGGTGCCGCCGGCGGCGGTCAGGATGACGGGTGCTGCGGCCAGGGCCGGATCGGCCCGAAGCGCCGCGACGAAATCCCGGCCGTCCATGTCGGTGAGCTTGTCGTCGCACAAAACAAGCGTCAGGCCGTCGCGGCGAAGGGCAGCCAAGGCCTCGGCCCCGGAGGCGACATGGCGCACGGCAAAAATGCGGGCGCGCTTTAAAAAGTCGCGGTCAACCCGGGCATGGCCGTCGCTGGCGCTGACGATCAGGGCTGTGGCAAACAGGGCGGCAGGGGTGGTGGGCTCGGTCATGATCGCGTCCTCGCTTCCGGGATTCCGGCGTGCCGGGTTCCAGTGGCCTATGCCACCGTATCGGCCGGGAGCGGGAATGCTTTAGAGCCGGGGCAAACGAAAACCGCCCGCCGGCTGCTGCCGACGGGCGGATATACTTTGCGGGAACGGTCCGGCTTACAGGGCGGCCGTTTTTTTGATCAGGCGCACGAGCTGGTGGGTGAAGCCGGCTTCGTTGTCGTACCAGGACAACACCTTGGCCATGGTGCCGTCCAGCACTTGCGAGGCCTTGGAATCCACCACGCCGCCGTGGGTGTCGCCCACGAAATCAATGGACACCAGCGGTTCGTCGGTAAAGCCCATGCCGTCGCCGGCGGCGGCGGCCAAAACGGCCAGCATGCCGGCGGTGTCGGTGGGCTTTTCCAGCTCGCAGGTGAAATCCACCACCGAGACATTGGGCGTGGGCACGCGGATGGACATGCCGTCGAGGCGGCCGGTCAAGGCCGGGATGACCTTGGTCACGGCCCGGGCGGCACCGGTGGTGGTGGGGATCATGGACAGGGCGCAGGCCCGGCCGCGCCGCCAGTCCTTGTGGGAGCCGTCGAGGATGCGCTGGCTCATGGTGTAGGAATGGATGGTGGTCATAAGGCCGTGCTTGATGCCAAAGGCGTCGTTGAGGGCCTTGGCCACGGGAGCCAGACAGTTGGTGGTGCAGGAGGCGTTGGAAATGATGCGGTGCTCGGGTTTGAGCTCGTGGTCGTTAACACCCATGACGATGGTGACGTCTTCGTTTTTGCCGGGAGCGCTGATGATGACCTTTTCGGCCCCGCACTGGTGGTGCTTTTCGCAAGATTCCCGATCCACGAATTTGCCGGTGGTTTCGATCACATAGCGGCAGCCGAGATCCTTCCAGCGCCATTCGCCGCCGGCGTGGCGGCTGATCTTGACCAGCTTGTCGTTAATGATCAGCCCTTCGTCGCAGGGAACCACCGTGCCGGCAAACCGGCCATGCACCGAATCGTATTTGAGCAGATGGGCCAGTTGGGCATTGTCGGCCCGGGCATTGATGGCCATAAGCGTAATGTCGGGGTCGGTGGCAAGCAGTCGCGTCAAATACCGGCCGATCCGGCCAAATCCGTTGATGCCGATGGTAACCGCCATATCCGTGTCCTCCTGGGAATAAAAGCGTGTCGGAAGCGGGATGCGTCCGCACCCCGGCCCGGGGCGGGCGCACGATTCGTCGGGCAGTCCGCAAGCGCGCAAAATGATAAGCCGAGCCTCGGTTTTGTGTCAACAAAACGTCGGTTTGCCGACTCCGGGCCAAATCCATGGGACAGCGGTGCAACTATTGCGGCAGCAGCCACTTGTCATCGACTTCAAACAACGGAAAAGCCGGCTGGGGCTCGGGCGCACCCTTGATCATGGCGTCGTAGCAGGTCCGTTCCTGGGCCATGGCCCGGTTGTCGGTCATGCGGATGACGTTGCCGGACGGATTTTCGTCGCTGGTTTCCTCAAAATGCTCCAGCAAAATGTCCATGCCCTTGCTTTTGTTGGCCCCAAACACCCAGCGAAAGCCCTTGTACTTGGCTGCCTTGGGTGCCGGCAACGGCAGGGGCACGCCGTAGCGGTCGGTCAAGGTCCGGGTGAGCTTGTCAAACAGGGCCTTGGACCCGTCTTTATATTGCAAACGGATGCGCTCCACGCGATTCTGGGTAGCACAGCCGCCCAAAAGCACATAGCCGGCGATAAAGCCCTTGGTAGGCTTGAGATTGGCCCGCACCAGCCATGGTTTGTCCCACAACGGGGCAACCCGGGCCAGATCAAGACGGTCCCGCATATCCTCGGCATTGGCCCCCATGGCAATGCCGGCCAGTTGGGACGGAGCCTCGGCCGCCCCAAGCGGACCAGCGGACAGCGCGAGGCACAAAACGGCCGAGGCCAGAACAACCAGACAATGCATAGGCAGCTCCTTTAACCAGATGATACACGGTGATTGAACCACAAAACCGGAAGCGGCGACATTGTCAAGGCTGCGCGCTCCCCCCTTGCCGGTCTGACCGCCATGGCGTAGGAAGAAGCCCACGTACACTTTCCGGGCGCATCCTGCCCCTGTTGCCAGCCAAGGAGAATACTATGTCAAAAAAGGCCCTGGTCCTTACCGCTTTGCTTGTTTGTGTGGTTTTGTGCCTTCCCGCCTATGCGGGACCAAAGACCGCTCCGGCCGCCCCGGCCGCTGCCGCCGCTTCCTTTGTCGGTTCGGGCAGCGGGACGTTCGCCCATGCCTGGACCAGCTACTCCGAAAAGGAAAAGCGATCCTTTCTTTTCGGCCTGGCCACGGCTGTTCGCATCATGTGCACCGACATCTCCAGCATGCAAAAAGATGCCAAAGGCCCGGCGATTGAAGCCAATTTCCGGGAATGCTTTAATTCCTACGCCGGCATGGAGCCGGAGCGCCTGATTGCAGCCATGAACGCCCTGTACGCCGATTCCAAAAACGCCATGATTCCTCTCGATGGCGCGTACAAGATCTCGCTTATGCAGGTGCGCGGCGACAAGGTTGACGACATCATCATCCAGTCCCGCAAATACGGCGAAGGCCTGCGTAAGGAAATCGACCAGCAGCGCCAGAAGGGCGGTCAGTAGCCCCACCGGTTCCGGTTCTTTTTTCAAGCAGATGCGGCCCAAAGGGCCGCATCTGCTTCCCACGCTCCCCCCGCCTCAATAATCCCACTTCCAGTTGACCCCCACGCCTTGTTTGTTGTCGGTGCCCACGCGGCTGTCCACGGTGATGTTGGGCGTGACCTGCACTTCCACGGACACGGCACCGCTTTGCGCGCCCATGCCCTGTTCGACGCCCACGGTGACGCCTTGAAAGATTTCCTTGCCGGCTTTGAGCACCGAGCCGGTCAGGCCGCTTTTGCCGGTCACAATGGTCAGTTGGTCCAGGCCCAGGACGCGCCGGGTGCGGGCCAGGATGCTGGTCGGCGTGCCGCCGGCGTAGAGGGAGGCGGCGGCCTGGGCCAGTTGGGCGGCCTGGATGGGGGACAGGGAGCCGGCGCTTTGGCCAAAGAGCAGGCGAGAAAGGATTTCGTCCCGGGGCAGGGGCGGGGTGGAGGTCAGGGTGATGCTGGGGTTGTCGGCGTCGCCGGTGATGGCGATACCGGCGGTGATGTTGTTGGCCGTGGTCTCGGCCCGGATATCGAAGGTCGGGGTGGGAGGGGAGCTGCCGGTGAAGGCCAGTTCGCCCTTGGTGATTTCAAGGCTGGTGCCGAGGAGGTCGAGGCTGCCTTTGGCCACGGTGTATTTGCCAAGGATGCTCGGGGCGGCGGCCGTGCCTTTGATGTCGAGCTGGCCGGTCCAGCGGGATTCGAGGCCCAGGCCTCGCACGAAGACGGTCTGTCCCAGGGCCAGCCTGAGGTCGAGGTCCAGGCGGCGGGCCACGGCCGGGGGTTGGGGTAGGGATTTGGCCGGTTTTTTGGGGGCGGCCGGGTCGTTGATATAGGTGACCGGGATGACGGTCACGTCCGGGGGCAGCGAGGTCGGCAGATTGATTTCGGCCGGGCCGATGCTGACGGTTCCGGCGGCAAGCAGATGGCTTAGGGTGCCGGTGACGCGCACGGTGCCGTCAGCGGCGGCGGTGGCCAGATCAAGCCCGACCAGCCGCAGGCGGGTCAGGCGCAGGCTGAGGTCCACCGGGCTTTGGCTGGGGTCGGCAAAGCCGACGGAGCCGGTGAGCTCGAAGCTGCCGCCCCGGCCGTCCTGGCCCGAGGCTTTGGCGATGGTCAGCACGCCGCCGGCCGCCTGGGCCGACAGGGTCAGGTTGGTCAGGACCAGCCCGGCATCGGCGTTTTCCAGGCGGCTGGCGGCCAGGGCCACGGCCCCGGAGGCGGTGGGGACGGCCAGGGTGCCGCCCAGGGCCAGGTCGGCGGTGAGGCGGCCGACCAGCCGGGTGTTAAAGCGGGCCAGGATCGTAGCCAGATCGGCCAGATCGGCGTCGGCCCGAAGCTGGCCGGTCAGGGCACCGTTTTGCGGCAGATCAAAAACGAACGGGGCCAGGGACAGGCGCACGGGCAGGCCGGCCTTGGCTGTTATGGCATCGGCCTTGCTCTTGCCGGCGACACCGGCCGTTACGTCCAGGCGCGTGGCGGAACAGACGGCCTTGGTCCAGACGGCGACCGTCGGCAGGCCGCTGCCTTTGTCCGAGGCCAGCCGCAGGCCGGCGAGGTTGGCCTCGGCAATGATCTGGGGCTTGGCCGGGGTGCCGGACAGGGTGGCGGTCAGGCTGCCGGTGCCGTCCATGCCGGCCAGGCCAAAAAGGGATAAAAGCGGCAAGGGAAAGCGTTCGACGCTGGCCTTGCCGACCGCTTCGCCGGGCGAGAAGCTCCCAGACGCCGTGATTTTGGCTTTGTCAAAGGCCAGGGCCAGCCCGTCAAGCCGGGTTGCGCCGTGGCCAAAGGTCAGGGCGGCCGGGGCAGTCAGGGAAAATTTGCGGCCGTCCAGGCTCCCGGCGAGGCTTTGCACGGTGAGGCGCTCCCGGCCGGCCTCGGCCGGGGCGAGGCTGGCCCTGGCGCTGGCTTCCAGGGCCCTCTGGCCGGCGATGCGCCCCTTGGCCTCGGTGGCCACGGCCAGGGTGCGGCCGTCGCCCGTGGCGGCCAGCGTCAGGCTGGCCAGGGACGCGCCAGCGGCATCCAGGCCTTTGCCGGCCAGATTGGCTTTGCCCCGGGGGCGGCCGGTCAGGTCGTCGAGGTTGGCCGTGGCGGTCAGGCTGGCGGCGCTTAAGCCCGGCAGCCGCAGGTTGGCGGCGCTCAGGTCAAGGGTCAGGGACTGGTTTGCCCCTTTGCTGCCGGCGGCAGCGCTCACTTTGAGGCTGCCGGCCAGGGGCAGGCCCACAAACCGGCCAAGGCCCGACAGATTGGCGGCCTGGCCGGTCAATTTGCCGGTGACGCGGCCCGAGGCCGTGTCGATGTCGGCCTCGCCGGCAAAGGCGGCCTCCGGGGCGGTGAGCTTGGCATCATTGAGGCGCAGGCGGTCGCCGGCCAGGGCGTAGGCCGTCTCCAGGCGGGCCGTTTCCCCTTCGCGCCGGGCAGTGAGCAAAAGCCGGCCGGACGGACGGGCGAAGGTGTCGGCCATGGAGAGGTCCAAGGCCGCTTCGGCCAGGGCCAGATCGGCCACATGGAGCCGCTCGGCCAAGGCTTTGGCGCTCAGTCGCGGCGCAGCGGCCGGGCCGGACAGTGCGACATCAGCCTCCAGCGAGCCGGCGCACGGCTGGCCCAGGGCCGGGGCCAGCAGGGACAGATCCGCGACCTTGAGGCTGGTTTTGGCCGTCAAGGCGTCGGTTTTGGCCTCAAAGCGGCCGGAACCAGCGAGGGTTACCCCTTTGCCGGTCAAAGTGAGGTCGGACAGGGCCAGCCCGGCCGGGGAAAAAGCGGCGTCGGCAGCCAGACGTGGCGTGGGGCCGAGCAGGGCAGCCAGGGCCGTGGCCGCAGTGTCGTTTGTGGACGGGGCGGCCAGCCGGGACAGGTCAAGCAGCAGCTTGGCCTTGCCCGACCCGGTGGTATCGGAGGCGATGTCGGCGGCGATGGTGGCAGCGCCGGTCAGGTGCAGGCCGGCCAGGGAGGCCGCCCCGGTCAGCTCGGCCACGGCCACGGCCAGCCGCCCGGCCAGATGCTCGCCGTCCAGACGGGCCTCGGCCAGGGAGGCCGAACCGCCGGAACCGGTCAGTGTGGCCTTTTCGACGGCCAGGGCACCGGTCGGGTCCAGGCTGCCCTTGGCGGCAAGGGTCAGGGCCTGGCCCAAAAGCGTGGTCCCGTCCGGGCCGGCCAGTCCGGTAAGCGTGCCCGAGGCGGCCAGGGTTGCGCCGGGGAAGGTGTCGGCCAGGGGACCGGTGGGCGTGGCAGTGGCGCTCAGATCGGCGGCGGTTAGCGAAAGCGGGCCGGCGTGAAAATCCGAGGCCGTGACCTGGGCGCTGAGGTTTGGCCGCGACAGGGTGCCGGCGGCCGTCACCGTGGCCTGCAGGCGGCCGCCCAGGCTGTCGTCCAGGCGGGCGGCGTCGGTCAGGTCCAGGCGGGCCGCAGCGGTCAGGGCGTCGCTGGCCGGGTCCAGGCTGGCGGTCAGGGACAGGCTGCCGGCTGCGGCCGTGATCTCGGCCCGGTCCAGGGTGAGGGCGTCGTGGGCGATGCCGACGCGGCCGGCCAGGGCGCATTGGGGCTTTGGGCCGAGCAGGCTTTCGAGAAAGGCCGGCAGCAGCCCCGGCGGCGGGGCGGCGGTGGCGGTGACGGAAAAGGCGGCCATGGCGTCCTTGGCCAGGGGCACGGCCAGCCCCAGGTCGGCGGCCAGCAGTTCGCTTTGGCCCAGGCTGGCGGTCAGCCGGCCCTTCCAGGCGTCCAGGGGACCGTCGCCGGTCAGGGTGGCGGCCAGGGCCGGGGCTTGCGGCCCGGCCAGGGCGCTGGCGAGGAGTCCGCCCGGGGCGTCGTTTAGATTGGCTTTGATGGCCAGCCGCCACTGGGCGTAATTGAGCGCCGCTCCCACGGTCAGGCTCAGGGGGGCGTCGCCGTCCAGGCGTTTGGCGGCCAGGGACAGGGCCGCCGCCCCGTTGCCCGATTCGGCCAGCCGGCCGGAGAGGGCGAGCTGGGCGGCCTGCCCGGTGAGTTCCTTGTCGAGGATAAGCCGCTCCACGGCCAGCCGGTTGACCAGGATGGGCGGCAGGGAGGGAAAGCGCGGCGGCCACTGGAGGGTGGTCGGGGTGCGGTGGTCTTGGGGAATGTGCGGCGCGCGTGTCAGGCGCACCACCTTGGCGGCGAGTTCGTTAATAACCACCCGGCCGCGCAGCAAGGCTGCCGGCGACCAGGCAAAATCGGCTTCGCCGATGATCAGCCAGGGGCCCCGGTCGTCGGCCAGGGCAAAGCGGCCGACATGCAGGGAAAAGGGGAGCACCCCCGAAACTTCTTCGATGCGGGCGTGAAAGCCGGAGCCGGCGGCAATGGCCCGCTCGGCGATGTGGGCGGCGGTGCCAAGGCCCCACGGGGTGAGCACAAAGCCCCACAGGGCCAAGACCGCGACCAGCACGCCGGCCAGACCGCGCAGAAGGCCGTGTCCAAGGGACCGGGACGGAGAAGGAGCCGGAGCCGGCCTAGAAGGATTGTCCGATGCTGCAGTAGAATTGGGCAATGTCGTCAATGTCCTTGCGCCGGGCCAGCGGGGTGGCCACGTCCAGGCGCACCGGGCCGATGGGGGTGTAGATGCGCAGCCCCAGGCCGGCACCGAGCATGATGGGCTGGTCGTAAGGGGGCAGGGCACCAGTGAACGCCGTACCGCCGTCCAGGAAGGGAACCACCCCGATCAGTTCCGTGACGCGCCAGCGCAGTTCCGCGGAAAAGGTGAGCAGCGAGCCGCCGCCGATGGGGGTGTTGCCGCGCATGGGGCCGACACTTTGGTAGGAGTAGCCCCGGATGGAACCGGAACCGCCGGCGTAGTAGCGCAGATCCGGGGACACGTCGTTGCGCGAGGCCCCGATATTGGCCCCGCCGGAGACGCGGGTGGCCAGGACGATGCCGGGCTTTTCCACGAGTTTGAGATAATGGGCCAGGGAAAATTCCGGGCGCAGGAAATCGGCCCCGCCGGCCAGGGTGCCCCAGTACGGGGCGGCCGAGGCGCTGGCGAGCAGGCCCTTTTGGGGGTCGAGTACGTCGTCGCGCCCGTCGTAGGAAGCCTCCAGCGGGGCGAAGATAAAGCCGTAGCGGGCGTCGTCTTCCCAGGGGCGCGACTGGTCTTCGGCAATGCGCGAAGCACGATAGCCAAGGCCGGCGGCAGCGGAAAAGGACTCGGTGAACTGGCGGCGCAGGCTGGCCGTGACCGTGGCGTTTTGGCCTTTGTAGGCCTTCTTGTCTTCGTTAACGATTTTGGCCTTGGCCCGGAACAACTCTTTGGGTGTTATGCAATCGGGCTTGTCAAAGGCGGCTTCCCCGGACTGCTCGATGCCTGAGCCGCTGGCGGCTACGGACAGTTTTTCGCCGCCGCCGAAAAGGTTGCGGTTTTCCCAGCCGAGGTTGGCTCCGGGGCCTTCGTCGGTCTTGTAATCCACACCGCCTTTGATGGTGCGGTGCTTGCGTTCGACCAGTTCGACCAGGATGGGGGCCTGCCCTGTGGCCGGGTCCACCGGGCCGGTTTCCACCACCACGGCGTTAAAAAGCTCCAGGCTGGTCAGCTTCTTGCGAAAGCGCTCCACGGTGCGGGCATCGTAGGGCGCGCCGCGCTGCCAGGGGACAAGTCCGGCCAGATAGCTTTCCTTGACCGTGGTCTGGCCTTTAAAGACCGCCGGTCCAAACAGCGCCTGGGGACCGGCGTCCACGGTCCAGACCACGGCCACGCTGTGGGTGGCGAAATCGGCCGTGACCTGCCGGTCGGCCACTTTGGCAAAGGGGTGGGCGTTGTCATGGAGCACTTCGGTGAGCTTGGCCTCGGCCTCGACAATGGCCTTGGCGGCAAAGGGGGCCGGCACGGTCAGACCGATCTGCTCCGGCGTCGGCAGGGCGGCCGGATCGCTGCCGCCGGCCGGGGTAAGTGTCACCCGGCGCAGTTCAAACTGCGGGCCGGTGTCGATGCGGTAGGTCAGAACGAGGGGCGTGGCCGCTGCCTCGACCGTGGCGGCGATGGTGGCGGCAAAGTGCCCCTGGGATTGGAACACCTTGGCAAAGGCGGTTTTGTCTTCCTCGGCCCGGCGCTCCAGCAGGAGCACCGAATCCGGCGGCGCGGTCAGCAGCGTCTCGGCCTTGGACACGCGTTTGAGCAGTTCAAGGGTGTCCGGGGCAAGCGCACCTTCGTAGCGCACCACATAGGCCAGTCCCACCGGGGCCTTGGCCGGCTCCACCCGCCCGGCGGCCAGGGCCGGGGCGGTCTGGGCCAGGGCCAGGGCCAGGGCCAGCGCCAGGGCCAGCGCCAGACCGGTTAAGGCGAAGAAAAAACGCTTGCGGTGCGTCCTGCGCAGGTGAGTCGTTACCACGCTAGAAGCCGTAACACGAGGGCCGCCGGCCAAGCAACTGCGCGGCACGCCTACAGCCGTGATTCCAGCCGTTTTTGCACCTCCACCACCCCAAAAGCGATAACCGCCGCCCCGAGGATGCGCAGCCAGGCCTGGGGCGTTATGGCCGCCGAGCCGAAAAGGCTCTGCATAAAAGGGACATAGGTAAAGACGCCCTGCAACACCACAGCCCCGGCCAAGCCCCACAAAATCCAGGGATTGCCGGCCAGCGGCAGGGCCAGAGCCGGGCGGGTCAGGGAGCGGCAGTTGAACAGATAGAGCGCCTCCACAGCCACAAACACGTTCACAGCCACGGTGCGGGCGGCGGCGACCGAAGCGCCGTGGGCCATTTCCCATGCGTAGAGGCCAAAGGCGGCGGCCAAGAGCAGCCCCCCCACCACCAGGATGCGGCGCAACAGGACGCCGTCCAGGATAGGCCGGCCGGGAGCGCGGGGGGGGCGCTGCATGACGCCCGGTTCGCGCGGCTCAAAGGCCAGCATAAGCCCAAGGCTGCCGGCGGTGGTCATGTTGATCCACAGAATCTGCACCGGCGAAATGGGCAGCTCCAGGCCAAAGAGCACGGCTGCCAAAATGACCAGCCCTTCGCCCAGGTTGGTGGGCAGGGTCCAGACGATGAACTTGGTGAGGTTGTCGAAAACGCCGCGTCCTTCCTCCACCGCCGCGGCGATGGTGGCGAAATTGTCGTCGGCCAGCACCATGTCGCCGGCCTCCTTGGCGGCCTCGGTGCCGCCCGCCCCCATGGCCACGCCGATGTCGGCCTGCTTGAGCGCCGGGGCGTCGTTGACCCCGTCCCCGGTCATGGCGCACACATGCCCCAGGCTTTGCAGCGCCTTGACCAGCCGCAGCTTCTGTTCGGGCGAGACCCGGGCAAAGACGTGGCTGGCTGCGGCCCGGGCCGCCAGATCGGCTGGCGGCGTGGCCTCGATGTCGCGCCCGGTCATGGTCAGGACAGGCTCGTCCCCGGCCAGTCCCACGGCCCGGCCGATGGCGGCGGCGGTGGCGGCGTGGTCGCCGGTGATCATTTTGACCATGATCCCGGCCCGGCGGCAGGCGGCCACGGCGGCTATGGCCTCGGGCCGGGGCGGATCGATCAGGCCGACCAGCCCCAGAAAGGCCAGGCCGCCGTCATGCTGGGCCGGGTCCAGGGTCTGGGTGCCGGCGGGCAGGAACTTTTGCGCCAGGGCCAGCACCCGCAGCCCTTGGCTGCCCAGGTCTTCGGCCGTCTGGCGGATGGCCGCGGCAGCCGCCTCGTTGAGGGGCGCGTCGGCCGCCGCTTCGCAGCGGGACAGGACCGCTTCCACCGAGCCTTTGAAAAAAAGCGGTCGCGGTCGGTGCGCGCCGTCGTCGTGGAGTGTGGCCATAAACATGTGCTCGGAGGCAAAGGGCGTTTCGGACAGACGCGGCAGCCGGGTGGCGAGGCCGGCGAGGTCCAACCCGGCGCTGCGGGCGGCGGTTAAAAGGGCCGCCTCGGTGGGATCGCCGGTAAAATCGTCGCCGTCTCCGGTCAGCCCGGCATCGTTGCACAGGGCGGCCACAGTCAGGGCCTGTTCCAAGGCCGGGCGGTCGGCGGCAGAGGCGTCTTGGGCCGGGGCCGGGGCAAATCCGGTGGGGTCGGCCAGCCAGACGCCGCCGGGCAGGACCACTTCGGCCACGCGCATGCGGTTGCGGGTCAGGGTACCGGTTTTATCGGTGCAGATGACGGTGGTGGAGCCAAGCGTTTCGACAGCCGGCAGGCGGCGCACCACGGCCCGCCGGGCGGCCATGCGCGAGACGCCGATGGCCAGGATGACGGTGACGGCGGCGGGCAGGCCCTCGGGAATGGCCCCCACGGCCAGGGCCACCGCTGCCATGAACATTTCGCCGGCCGGCTGGCCCCGGCCCAGGCCCACGGCAAAGGTCAGGCCGGCCAGGATCAGGATGCCGCCCAGGACCAGACGGGAAAAGCGGGCGATGGCCCGGGTCAGCGGCGTGGCGAGTTCGTCGGCCGCAGCGGTCAGGGCCGCGATGTGGCCGATGGCGGCGGCGTCGCCGGTGGCGATAACCACCCCCGTGCCCTGGCCGTAGGTGGCGACCGTGGCGGCAAAGGCCAGATTGGTGCGCTCAGGTGCCAGCGTGTCCCCGGGCAGGGGGGCGACCGTCTTGTCCACGGGCACGGATTCGCCGGTCAGGGCCGATTCGTCCAGGCGCAGGCTCTGGATGGCCAGCAGGCGCAGGTCCGCCGGCACTTTGTCGCCGGGGCGCAGCCGCACGACGTCGCCCGGCACCAGCCCCTCGGCGGGCAACACCAGCCAGACCCCGTCGCGTTGCACTGAGGCCTCGGTGATCATGGAGCGGGAGAGGGCCGACAGGGCGGCCAGGGCCTTGGCTTCCTGGAGATAGCCGGCCACGGCGTTGACCAGCACCACGCCGAGGATGACGGCGGCGTCCACGGTTTCGCCAAGCAGCGCCGCCCCGGCCCCGGCGGCCAGCAGGATGATAATGAGCGGCTGGTTAAACTGGCGTACCAGTCGCAAGAGCGGCCCGGCCTCGCGGCGCGACGCGATGGCGTTGGCCCCGTACCGGGCCAGACGCCGGGCGGCTTCGGCCTCGGACAGGCCTGTTGCGGCGTCGGTATGCAGCTTCTCCAGGACTTCCTGGTCGGTCAGGGCGTGCCAAACAGGTTCAAGCGATGGGGCGTCGGGCATAAACCGTCCTTCGTCTCGGGTGGGTTGGTCAGCCGGCGGGCCTGACTTCCTACCCTGTTTGCCAGGAATTGGCCCTGAATTCAACCGGACGGTCCGGCAAAACGCTGTTGACGGCTTGACCCTGTGGGAACCGATACTCTAAGATCGCAGTTTAGGCCGCTGGGGTAAAACCAAGGACAAGGTTGGTGAGCGTGGACAAGCCCAAACGTATTCTGGCGATAGACGATGAGCGCATCAATCTCCGGGTCATTGGCGGGCTGCTGCGCAATCTCGGCCACGAACCGATTCTGACGGAATCCTTTGCCGAGGCCCAACCCCTGCTTGATGCGAGTATCGACCTCGTGCTGCTCGATGTCATGATGCCTGAAACCGACGGCTTCACCGTGGCCAAGTATATCCGGCAGATGCCGGGCATTTCCGACGTGCCCATCATCATGGTCACGGCTCTGACCAGCAAGCAGGATCGGCTCAAGGCCGTGGAAGCCGGGGCCAACGATTTTATTTCCAAGCCCATCGACCTCACCGAACTGCGGGTGCGCATGGGGTCGTTGCTCAAGATGAAGGAATCCCAGGACGAGGTGAAGCGCTACCAGGCCGAGCTGGAAGAGATGGTGGCGGTGCGCACTTCGGCGCTGAAAATGGCCCTGGACAACGTGCAGCATTCCCAGCGCGTGATATTGACGGCCCACCTGGAAACCATCCACCGGCTGGCCTCGGCAGCGGAATTCAAAGACGAGGAGACCGCCGACCACATCCAGCGCATGAGCCGCTACTGCGCCCTGCTCGCATCCCGGCTCGGCCTGCCCGAGGCCGAAGTGGATCTGATCCTGCAAGCCAGCCCCATGCACGACATCGGCAAGATCGGCATTCCCGACAATATCCTGCTCAAACCGGCCAAGCTCACGCCCGATGAGTGGGAGATCATGAAGCGCCACACCATCTACGGGGCGCGCATCCTGGGCGATTCCAATTTCGAGCTGCTGCGGGTGGGCGAGATCATCGCCATGTCCCACCACGAGAAATGGGACGGTTCCGGCTATCCCAAGGGCATTTGCGGGGAGGACATCCCGCTGTACGGGCGCATCTGCGCCGTGGCCGACGTGTTTGACGCACTCACCAGCCGGCGGCCCTACAAAGAGGCCTTTAGCAACGAGAAATCCCTGGATATCATGCGGGCCGGTCGGGGAACACACTTCGATCCCCGCATCCTGGACGAATTTTTTAACGATTTCGACCGGGTCCAGGCCATCCAAAAGGAATTTCTCGATGGCTAGTGCGGCGTTGCCCAAACCCGACCTGGGGCAGGGCAAAGGCCCCGCAACCGGATCATGATGCCGCCCATGCGACCCTCGGTCCTCATTGTCGATGACGTGCCGGCCAACATCCGGGTGCTGGCCGGGTGCCTGTCCGACGACTATGCCATCCACGTGGCCACGGGCGGGACCGAGGCCCTCAAACTGGCGCGCGCGGTGTTGCCGGACCTCATTCTGCTCGACGTGGTCATGCCCGACCTCGACGGCTACGACGTCTCCCGCCAGCTCAAAGCCGATCCGGCCACCGCCGATATCCCGCTTATTTTCGTCACCGCCCGGGACGCCTCCGAGGACGAAGCCCGGGGGCTTTCCCTTGGGGCGGTGGATTATATCACGAAACCGGTCAGTGGGGCCGTGGTGCGGGCGCGGGTGAAAAACCATCTGGAACTGCGGGCGGCCAGGGAGACCCTGGCCCGGCACAATGCGGCGCTTCTGGAAGCGGCCCAACTGCGCGAGGACGTGGACCGCATCATGCGCCACGATCTCAAAGGCCCGCTGACCGGCATCATCGGCCTGCCCCAGATCATCCTCGACGACGGCGGCCTGTCCGATTCCCAGGCCATGTTTTTGCGGCTCATCGAGGAAAACGGCTACAAGATGCTTTCCATGATCAACCTCTCCCTCGACCTGTTCAAGATCGAGCGGGGAACCTATTGCCTCTCCCCCGAGCCGGTGGATCTGCTGGCCATGCTGCGGCGGCTGTTTCTGGAATTTGCCGGTCTGGCCGGACCTCGGGCCTTGCGCTGCTGTCTGACGGTCCAGGGCCGGGAGCCGGACCTGGACACCATCGCCCTGGTGTCCGGGGAGCGGTTGCTGCTGTATACCATGTTGGCCAATTGCCTGCGAAACGCCCTGGAGGCCTCGCCTCAAGGCGGCCTGGTGGCGGTGGATGTGCACCCCGGCGACCCCACGGCCATTGCCGTGAGCAATGCGGGGGTGGTGCCCTGGGGCGTGCGGGAGCATTTTTTTGAGAAGTACGCCACCGAGGGCAAGATCGGCGGCACCGGGCTTGGGGCGTATTCCGCGCGGCTTATCGCCGAAACCCACGGTGGTTGCGTGACCATGGAGACCAGCGATGAAACGGGTCAGACCCGGGTTGTGCTCAGCCTGCCCCGGGGCGACGTTTCCGGGGCCACGGGCACGCATCCGGGGCAGGTGGGACTTGTCCACAGCAGCATTTAGGTTTCCCGGCCCGGCGCGGGCCCGGCAAGGCAGCACCGGTTAGACGGCAAGGCTGAGGACTGTCCCCTTGGGCAGATACGTCTGTTCCTGGGTCGGGATATCCAAAGGCGACGCCCCGTAGTTTTCGCTCAGATAGGCGTTGGCCGCCACGACCGCCTTGCCCAGGCCCTCACGGGTGGCACCGGTGTCTGTGAAATCCGTCTTTAAAATGTCGGCCACGGCCTTGGCTGCGTCTTCGCCAAATGCCTTGGTCACATGGGCCAGGGTGGAGGAGACGACACCCTGGGCCTGCTTGATGGCGCTGCCCAGGCCGCCGGAGCCATCAGCGGCGTAGAACTCTTCCAGATGCCCGTTCTGGTAGAATGCGTTGATCGAGGTATTGAGCGCCCCGTTAAAATTGGCCATGGCCGCGTCGCCGGCAGCCACGCCGAAGTTGCGGTCAATAAATTTGAGCGCTGAAACCATGGCGTCGCCCAGGGCGTCCTCGCCGCCGGTCCCGTCGCCAACGCCCTTTATAACGATGCCCATGACGGCCGTGGCGGCGGCGTCGCCGTGTTTGGCGCGAACGGTTTCCACGGCACCGGCCAAGGCGGACTGGAGATCGCCGGCTGCCTCCATGTTGACCCCCGCCCCGGCATTGCTGGCCGTGACCGGGGTTTGGGCGCTTTCGATGCGGCGCATGACCTCTGCGGCGAAGACGTCGGAGGTGGTGAGCGAAAAAGTGGAAGAGCCGGCGGCCGCCGTTTTTTTCTGGCTGCTCCCCGTATCAAGGGTCAGGGATACGTGCCCGGAAGCGGCCTCAGAGGACTGGCTCCCAGGCTGGCTGGTCGCGGTGAGCAGGCTTTTGATGCCGCTGGACAGGGATGGTATCTGCATGGCCGTGCCTCGTTGGTCTGTGGTCGTACCCCTCTTATCGGCCTTTTAAGTCGGGGCTTTAGGGTGGTTATTTTGCGTGCCGTGCGGCAGCGCCCGCTGCGCGGTGCCAGTCGGTAAAAAGGCACAAGGACACGCCATGGATCAGCCGTCAGCCCACATCCTTTTTCTCGATCTGGCCACGGGCGCGTGTCGCCGGGAGCCGCTTTCGCCGGCCCGGCGACACGCTGACGGCGGCGGGCGTTCCCTGGCTGGTGCCTGTTTTCTGGCCGCCCAGCCGGACGGTGCGGCCGGGCGTTTTGACGCGCCCGCCACGCCGGTGTGCCTTTTCCCTGGCGGGCTTGCCGGCTATGGCCTGCCCGGAGCTTCGTTTGCCACATTGGTGGGCCGTAGCCCCCACACCGGCGGGGTGCTCACCGCAGCCGTGCCGGGCGGCCTGGGACACGGGCTGGCCCGGGCCGGTCTGGCCGGGCTGGTGCTCACCGGCCGGGCTGCGCAACCGAATATTCTGGTCCTTGACGGCCGGGGCGCGCGCCTGATCCCGGCCGGCGCGTTGGCCGGGCAGGGCACCAGGGCGGTCTTTGCGGCGCTGGCCCCCTGGCTTGGGGCCGTGGCCGTCGGACCGGCGGGCTGGTCCGGCTCGCTTTTGGCCATGGCCGTGGCCGACGGCGTCCATCCGGTGGGCCGGGGCGGTTCCGGCTTGTTGCTGGCCGCCAAGAATTTGCTGGCCGTGGTCGTGACGGACGGTTTGGCCCCGCACCCGGCTTTTGTGATCAACCCGGCAAAGGCAGGCGGTACCGCCGACTCGGCCGACGTGCCCGAACTGGCCGGTCCCGCCGACCCGGCCGGCCCGGCCGACGCGCCCGGGCTGGCCGGGGTCGCCGACCCGGCAGGCCTCGCTGCAGCCCGGGCGGCCATGCTGCGGCTCATCGATGCTTCGCCGGCCTTGGCCGGTCCGTGCGGTTTTGGCCGCTTCGGCCCGGCCGCCCTGCTGGATCTGACCGCCGGGCGGCGGATGCTGCCCACGCGCCATTTTCGCCAGACCTTTTTCGCCCAGGCCGATCAGGTGTCGGCCCCGCGCCTGGAGGCGCTCTATGCCCCCCGGGCGGTGGGCTGCCCCGGCTGTCCGGTGCCGTGCCGCCGGGTGAGCGCCACCGGCGCTGTCCTGCCCGACAACGACGCCCTGTCCCATCTGACGGCGCTGCTCGGCCTGGCCGATCCCCATTTGGCGGTTGCGGCCAACACCATTTGCCTGGATCTGGGCCTGGACCCGCCGGGCGCGGCCGCCGCCCTGGCCTTTTTCGCCGAAGTCGCCGGGCGCGAACCCAGGCCCGAAATGATCCTGGACGGTCTCAGCGCCCTGGCCCGGGAAGGTGCTGGTGCTACGCTCTCGCCCCTGGCCGTCAAAGGTGTTGCGCTCCCGGGTTTTGATCCGCGCGGGGCGTACGGGCTGGCCCTGTCCCTGGCGGTGGGCACGTCCGGCCCCGACCCCTGGGGCGGGCTGTGTCTGGCCCATGAGCTGCTGCGAAAGCCGGTGGCCACCGACCGCTTCACCTTTGCCGGCAAGGCCCGGGCGGTCTTTCTGGGTGAAAACGTCGTGGCGGCGGCCGGGGCCTTTGGCGGCTGTCCGTATTGCACCCTGGCCGTCGGGCTGGAAGAATGGGCCTTGGCTGTTGCGGCCGTGACCGGGGTGCCAACTTGCGCCGGAGATTTGGCCCGGCTTGGCGAGCGCACAGTGGTTCGGGAGCGACTCCTCAACGCCCAGGCCGGGATGGATGCCGCTGCCGATCAGCTGCCCGGGTTGTTTTTTAGCCAGGCCGGCAGCAGTGGCGACGGCATCAACGTGGCCCCCCTGTCCCGGCCGGATTTCCTGGCCGCGCGCGCCGGTTATTACCGCTTGCGCGGGCTGACCGAGACCGGCGCGCCTACCGACGAACGCGCAAGCGCCCTGGAGTTGCCATGTCTGCGCTGACAACCGCCCTGGCCGGGCAGTGGGCCGACCGGCTGGCCCGGGCCGGGCTGTGCGACCCGGGCCAGGGGCTGGTGGCCTGCCTGGACGACGATCTGGCCTTTTCCCGCCCGTCGTCCCATCAGGCCCTTGTGGCTGCCTGCATCGACCGGCTGGGTGTGGGCTGCGTCATCCTGGCTCCGCCGGCCGAGCCGCATCGCACCATCCTGGAATTTCTGGCCGCCCGGGAAGCCCCGGCCATCCGGCCCCGGGACTGCGAGACGCGCACCTTTTTCCACGACATCCCGGTCATCGGGGAAGCGACCCCGGCCGCCGTTGTCGCCGCCCTGGCCCGGCGCAAAGGGGCCTATCTGCCCGGGGTGGGCATTCTGGCCCACGGGGCGCTTTCGCCCGAGCAGGCCTTTGTCACGGTGTCGTCCGTGGCCTTTGCCGGTTTCGTCAAATTTTTCGCCGATCATCTGGCTGCCGCCCGGGCCGGGACGCTGGATGCCGCCGCCCGGACCGCGTTTGCTGCGGCCGTGGCAAAACTGCCGCCGCCGCCAACCGAGGTGCCGCCCCTGGCCCGGGGGCCGTTTGCCGACCGGGAGAGCGTGCTGGCCGCCATGGCCGAGGCCGGCCGGGCCACGGTGGAACTGGGGCTGGTGGATTCGGTTTTCGGCAATATCTCCTATAGCCTTGACGGCGTGCTGGCCATCAGCCAGACCGGGGCGGCCCTGGATGATCTGGTCGGCGGTATCGACTGCGTGCCCCTGGACGGCTCGTCCTGCGCGGGGCTGACCGCCTCCAGCGAACTGGGAGCGCATACCGCCCTGGTCCGCCTGGACAGCCGGCGGGCCATCCTGCACGGCCATCCCCGCTTTGCCGTGATCCTGTCCATGGATTGCGCGGCGCAAGACTGCGCCCAGCGGGATGCCTGCCATGTGGCCTGTCCCCGGGAGCGGTTTGTGGACGATGTGCCCATCGTGCCGGGCGAGGTGGGCTGCGGCCCGCGCGGCCTTGTCCACACCATGCCCCCGGCCCTGGCGGCAGATGGCGGGCGGCGCGGGGTCATTGTCTGCGGCCACGGCGTTTTTACCATGGGAGCCGACGACTTCGGTGTCGCCCTGGCTGATCTCTGCGCCATTGAAACTTTATGCCGGACCCGCTATTTCCAAGCGCTTGGTACATTCCCCCTCTGATATGGAGCCCGCTATGCATGCCCCTGATACCGATACCACCTGCCCCCTGACCGTCAGTGTCGTCATCCCGGTCTACAACGAGGCCCATACCCTGCCACTGGTGCTGGCACTGGTGCTGGCCCGGCCCGAGACCACCGAGGTCATCCTGATCGACGACGCCTCCACCGACGGCAGCGGCGATTATCTGCGCAGTTTAACCGGCGATCCCCGGGTAAAAACGCTTTTTCATGCCAAAAACCAAGGCAAGGGCGCGGCCCTGCGCACCGGCTTTGCCGCCGCAACCTGCGATGTCGTGCTTATTCAGGACGCTGATCTCGAATACGATCCCGAAGACTATCCGGCGCTGCTCCAGCCCATCGCCGCCGGCAAGGCCGATGTGGTCTACGGGTCGCGTTTTCTCGGCGGTCCCCATCGGGTGCTCTATTTCTGGCATTCCGTGGCCAACCGGCTGCTGACGCTGCTCTCCAACATGTTAAATAATATCAACTTGTCGGACATGGAAGTCTGCTACAAGGTCTTTCGCCGGGATATCCTGGCGGGCATCCGCATCGAGAGCGACCGTTTTGGCGTGGAGCCGGAACTGACGGCCAAGGTGGCGCGCCTGCGGGCGCGCATCTACGAAGTGCCGGTGTCGTATTACGGCCGCACCTACGAGGAAGGCAAAAAGATCGGCTGGCGCGACGGGCTGGCTGCCTTGTGGTGGATTGTACGGTTCGGGCTGTTGGCCAAGCGTTCGCCCCGGCCAGGGGCCTGATGTTCTGCATCGCTTTCGCCCGCCGCGCCTGTGCCCTGGCAGTCGGGGCGGGCGATTTCGCGCGGTTTGCTCAGTAGGATTTAAAAATCCAGGCGTAAAACACGTAAATCCAGCCCAGGATGCCGTGGATGATGGCCCAGGCGATGGACTTGTTGAGCGTAAACGACACCGCCATGGCCAGTGCCGAGCCGAAGCCCACACCGTACTTGATGATGGTCTGATTGGCGTAAACGGCCATAATTCCCTCCTCGTGGTTTCCTGCGCCCTACCATGGATTTATGGCGAACGCATCCGCCATCCCGCAACGTCGTCGGATTGACATTTGCCCAAACGCCGCGCATTTAATCCAAATGGCCGGTATCGTGCAGTTTGAGCGAGTCCTTTCGCCCCTGGCCGGCGGCGTCTTTTGGATAGCCGCCGCGCTCCTTTTGCTTTGGGCCGCGCCGGCTTTCGCTGGCGAGGCGACCATCGATCCCAAAATCGTCCAGGCCGTTGGCCGCCTGACCTACGGACCTGCCCCGGGAACTCTGGAGCAGGCCGCTGCCATGGGCCTTGAGGCCTTTGTCGCTGCCCAGCTGGCACCCGAGCGTCTGCCTGAACCGCCGGAATTGGAACGCGCCCTGGCCGGCCTGCCCTCGCAGCAGATGGACACCGTGCGGCTTTTCCGGGAATACGGTCCCCCGGCCGATGACGGCAAAAATGCCCCGGATGCCATGCGCCGCACCTTCGACCGGGCCGATGTGGTAGCCCTGGAAGCGGCCAAGGCCCGGCTGCTGCGGGCCATCCTGTCGCCGCGCCAACTGGCCGAACGCATGACCGAATTCTGGTGCGAGCACTTCAGCCTCGGCCCCAAAAAAGGGCTGGCCCACCTCTGGGTCGGCTCCTTTGAGCGCGAGGCCGTGCGGCCCTATGCCCTAGGTAAATTTCTGGATCTGCTGGCCGCCACGGCCATGCACCCGGCCATGCTTATTGCCCGGGACAACTGGAAAAACGTGGTCCACCGCGAGGGCGGCACGGCAACCAAGGAAGCCCTTGACCTGGGTTATGCCACCTTGCTTATCAATTTTCAGACGCTGGGCCAGGGCGGCCCGCAAAAGCCGGCCGACATCCAGGCCCTGGCCCGCATCCTTACCGGCTGGCGGGTGGGTGCGGCCCGGGCCGACTCCGACACCGGCGGGTTTTATTTCGACGTGGAGCTGCACGACCCCGCCGACAAGGTGTTGCTGGGCCAGCCGGTCAAGGGCACGGGCCTGGGCGAAGGGGCGGCCGCTCTGCGCATCCTGGCCGAACATCCGGCCACGGCCCGAAACGTATGCCGCAAGCTGGCCGTGTATTTCCTGACCGACGAGCCGCCGGCCGGGCTGGTCGCCCGCATGGCCGAGACGTTTGGCCAAACCGGCGGGGAGATCCGCGAAGTGTTGCGCACGCTTTTTTCCAGCGCCGAATTCTATGACGCCAAATACCGGGGCGGGCGGATCAAGTCGCCGTTGCGCCAGGCGGTTTCCGCCGTGCGGGCTTTGGGCGCACCCCCCACCGACACCGCCGCCCTGGCCGGGGCGCTGGCGGGGCTGGGGCAGCCGCTTTTTGCTGCCGAGGGTCCCGAGGGCTATCCGGCGGCGGCAGCACCTTGGCAAAAGCCCGAAGCCCTGCCGCGTCGGGTGAGCTTTGCCGGGGATCTGGCCGCCGGGCGCGTCCCCGGATTAGGGGGGGTGGGGCCGACGGCAAAGGACAGGGTCGCCGCCCTGGCCGAGACCCTTGGCCCGACCCTGTCCGCCCCGGTGCGCCAGGCGGCGGAGAAGGCCGGCGGCAGCAACGGGGTGGGGCTTATTTTGGCCTCGCCGGATTTTTTGCAGTACTAACGGCGCAGCCGCAGAACACGCGGTGCAGCCGCAGGAACACGCGGTGCAGCCGCAGGAGCGCGGCGCAGGGGGCAAGGTGCGACGAAGAGACGTGCTGCATTGGCTGGCCGGCCTGGGCCTTATAGGCCTAGCCCCGGGGCCGGCCCTGGCGCGCAAAAGCAGGCAGTCCGACCGGGAAGACAACGCCGGCCGCTCTGGCAAGGCCAAGGCCCAAGGGGCCGGCCCGGGCCGGGAGTCGGCCAAGGCTCCCTGGCGGCCCGGCAAACAGCTCGTAGTGGTGCTGCTCAAGGGCGGCCCGGACGGGCTGTCCGTGGCCGCGCCCGTCACGGACCCGCTCTATGCCTTCCTGCGTCCGACCACGGCCCTGGCACCCGATTGCGGCGGCCTGGAGCTGGGCAACGGCTTTGTGCTCCATCCCGCTTTGTCTGGCCTTGCGCCGCTTTATGCCCAGAAACGTCTGGCCGTGATCCCGGCCTGCGCCATGCCCGGCCAGGGCGCGACCCATGCCGCCGCCCTGGCCGACTTTGCCGCTGGCGCGCCGACCGGCCAAGTCAAGGGCAAGGACGGCAAAGCGGGCTGGCTGGGCCGGCTGGCCCTGGCCCTTGGCGGCGAGCGGTCGCAGATGCTGGTGGCCAGTTCTTCGCCGGTCTATGCCGGCGCGCCGCACTATACCATGATCGCTCCGGGCCGGGGGGAGTCGCTGCCGGGTTTGCCGGTTGAGGACCAAACGCTTTTTGAAGGGGCCGGCCGGCTCTATGCCGCTGCCGGCGGGGCGCTTGGCAAGGCCTTTGCCGTGGGCCGGGAAGCCCGTCAGGATCTGTTGGCCAAACTGCTGGAGGAATCGCGCCGGGCCGCCGCCGAGGCCATCCCGACGCCCCATTTCGCCGCTTTCGGCCAGCGTTTCGGCCGTGAACTGGCCCAGCGTCGGGATGCGGCCCTGGGGTTTGTGGCGGTTGGCGGCTTTGACACCCACTCCGGCCAGGGCGCGGCCAAGGGCTATCTGGCCGACCGGCTGCGCGAAGCGGGCCAAGGCTTGGCCGGGCTGCTGGCCGGGCTGGGGCCGGCTGCGGCCGACACGGTCGTTCTGGTCCTGGGGGAATTTGGCCGCAGCGCCCGGGAAAACGCCTTTGGCGGCACGGACAATGGCCTGGGCGGGGTGCTCCTTGTCCTTGGCGGGCCGGTTGCCGGCGGGCGCGTCTGGGGCGAGTGGCCGGGGCTGGCCGGGCACCGGCTGGCCGGGGGGCGCGATGTGGCCGTTGGCACGGACTGGCGCGATGTGGCGGCGGCTGTTGCCGTGGGCCATCTGGGGCTGCCGGAAAAAAAGGTCGGGGAGGTGTTTCCCGGCTTTGCGCCATCGCCGGGTCTGGCCGCGCTTGTCGGCTGAGGCAGCGAGGCCCGCAAATACGCTTGTATTTCTGTAAAACACCGTATGCTGTCTGCATCCTTGCCGTAGCGCCGGGCATCGGCTATTTTCGGTGTATGACAGTTCGCCGATCCAGTCTGTCTTCCCGAGGTCTTCCCTCTGGGCTGCGGCGGGGGATCATGTCCTTCGTCGCCGCACTGCTTGTCGTTTTCGCCTGCCAGGACGTCTCCTGGGGGTTGCCGCGTAAGAACGTGCTGCTCCTGCACAATCTGAATCCAGACTATCCCGCCATCGCCCAGTTCGACCAGGGGCTGCTGGCAGTGTTGCGCGCCAGCGACCGTTTTGACGTGCGTGTGGCGGCGGAATACCTCAATGTGACCGCCTTTGAGGCCCTGCCGTCGTATCTTCCCGAAACGGCGCGGTATCTGGAGATGAAATACACGCATTGGACACCGGACGCCGTCTTTGCGGACCGGGCCGTCACCGGTCTGTATACGCAGTATCTCCACGGAAAATTAAAGGATGTGCCGTGCTTTATTGCCCAGGACCGGGGCGGGGAGGGGAGCGTCCCCGGATCGGTTTTCAAAACCATTTCCTGGAGTACGTCCACGGCTGATATTGTAAAAAATCTTGTGCTGATTCTGACCCTGCGCCCCAAGACGCGCACGGTGCTGGTGGTGCTCGGGGCATCCGAAGAAGAGCGGCGGCTGGCTGGCGAAGTTGCGAAAGCAGCGGCCGGCTTGGCCGACCGGGTCACCTGTGTGCCCACCTCCGGTCTTTCCAAGGCAGCCCTGCTGGAGCAGGTTGCCGCCGTTCCGGCCGATGCGGCGATATTGTATCTTCGCTTTGCCCTGGACGGCGACGGGGTCGTCCATGTCCCGGCCCAGGTGGTCAAAGAGATCACAGGGCGCGCTGTTGCGCCGGTTTTTGTGGTGGCCCGGCATCTGCTTGGCGACGGGGTCGTTGGCGGGTATGCCGCCAGTTTCGAGCTTTTCGGCCGCCGTACGGCGCTGTGGATTCTCGATGCCCTGGACGGCCGCGAGCCGTCCGGGGAGTCGCTGACGACGTCTGTCAGCGACTTCGTGTTCGATTGGCGCGCCCTCAAGCGCTTTAACATCTCCGAATCCGCCCTGCCGCCGGGCAGCCACATCCTTTTTCACAATGCAACACTCTGGGAAACTTACAGCGTATATATTTTAAGCGGCCTCGCCGTGCTGGTCGCCGAAACGTTTCTTGTCCTTGGGCTGGTGCTTAACCGGCTGCGGCGCAGGCGGGCCGAGGCCGCCCTGGCAGCGCTCAACGCCACCCTCGAAACCCGGGTCACGCAACGCACCCGGGAATTGCACGAAGCCAACGACCAGCTTGGCGAGGCCAAGGAAGAACTGGAAGCCCTCAATCGCAATCTGGAACTGCTCTCGCGCACCGACAGCCTGACCGGTCTGCCCAACCGCCGCCATGCCGAGGAGATGCTCCAGGACGCCCTGGTCCGCTTTTCCCGTTACGGCCAAGGGTTTGCCGTGGCCCTGGCCGACATCGATTATTTCAAACAGGTCAATGACCGCCACGGGCATGAGGCCGGGGACGCGCTGCTGCGGGATGTGGCCCGGGTCATGACCAAGGGCGTGCGGCACTGCGATCTGGTGGCGCGCTGGGGCGGTGAGGAATTTTTGCTGCTGCTGCCGGGCACGGATCTGGACGGGGCCGGCCAACTCTTGGAGCGGATTCGGGAACGCCTCGAAACGGCGTCCCTGCGCTGCGGCCCGGCCCGGGCGTCGGTCACGGCGACTATTGGCGCGGCTGTTGTCCGGTGCGGCGATGGCGTGGAAGACGTGGTCCGGCGCGCCGATGCGGCCATGTACCGGGGCAAGGAGCGCGGGCGCAACCGGGTGGTCCTGGAAGAGACTGACCGGCCGGGAGGGCCGGATTGTCCCGAGTGATAGGGCGGCCTGTCTGGAACGGGATGCGGCCGGCGGCAACAAGGCGGGGTGGGCCGGGGTGGGCCAGAGTTCGGCCGGATGGGCCACAGTGGCCTTGAGTGCTCTGGGGAGTCGGCCAGGAGATGCCGGGACGGGACGGGGCGAAACCGGAGCCAAAGTCCTTGTGGCTTGGGGTCCGTGTCAGGAGGCCGGCGGGTTCGCGTCCGCCATTGGCTTTACTTTCGGCAATCTGTCCTGGCGCGCGTGGTTGGCGGTACGTGCGTCAGGCGGTCTCGCCGCGTCTCGTCCGGGCATCGTTGAAAAAAAAGTGGGTAAAGGGCGGTTGTCGGCTTCCCCTACGCGTAAAAAACGTGTATAAAGAAAAGTTGCCCTTTGTCTTGCGCCTTTTTTCACATAAGCTGGAGAAAGGCAAGCCGGTGCAAATCTGCAACCCGTTGGAATTGTACGGCGAGGGAAATTTTTTTCAGGCGGCTGTATTTTTTCGCGACGCCGTCCGGCCCGGCCCGTTGGACCAGCCTACACCGATAGCCTCTTGAAAAACTTCTTCTATCAAGGGGGTCCGGGGGGGATTATCCCCCCCGGCCGCCGGAGGCCTCTTCTGTCTTTCCCCTCCACCGTGTTGCTTAGGGCGGCGGGGCGATGGTCACCAGCACGCGCATGTCGGTTATGGAGCGGATGCCGTGGGGTGTACTGATGGGGCAGACCAGCACATCGCCGGCCTTGGCCGGGCTGGCGGCGTTGTCCGCGCCGAGGAATTCGCCTTCGCCTTCAAGGATCACGATGGACAGTTCGCCGTCCATGTCGTGGGAGTGGACGGGCAGGGTCTGGCCGGCCTTGAAGTTGAAATTGATGATGCGGAAATTGGCGGAATCGTGGAGCCACAGCATGCCGTAACCGGTGTCCTTAAACGGGCCTTCGTCAAAGATATTGTGCTTTGTCATGACCGTACCTCGTGTTTTCGGTCAAAGGGGCCGGCAGGGGCATCCTGCCGGCCATGCGCTGGGCGGTTCGGTTGCGGGCTTAGCCCAGCGTGGTCAAGGGCGCGTTGCCGGTAGGCAGGGGCACCATGCCGGCGATCTCGCCGCGACGGGTCACCACGACCTGGGTGGCGGGCACGCGTTTGCCCGAGGCGGCGATGGCCTGGGCGGCCAGGCGCGACATGCCGGCGCAGCAGGGCACTTCCATTTGCAGCACCGTGATATCGACAATGTCGTTTTGCTGGATAATCGCTGTCAGTTTCTCCACATAGCTTGGCACATCGTCAAATTTGGGGCAGCCCAGGAGCGCAATGCGGCCGGGCAGCAACGCGCTGTGAAAGGCCGGGAAGGCCGGCGGCACGCAATCGGCGGCCAAGAGCAGCTTTGCGCCTTGCAAAAACGGGGCGTTTGGCGGCACCAGGCGCAGCTTGATGGGCCAGGAGGCCAGGGCCGAGCCGCTGCCGGCACTCTGGGTCGCCTGGGCTGTTGGCGCATTGGCGGTCTGGCAGGGCGTCATGGTCATGGGCCGGCTCGACATGCAGCCGCAGGGGCTGGCGGCCTTTTTGATTTCGGCCAGCCGTTCTTCCACAGCCTCTTCGTCAAATTCCGGGGCGTCGCGTTCGATGATTTGCAGGGCGCCGGTGGGGCAGTGGCCGATGCAGGCCCCCAGGCCGTCGCAGAAATGGTCGGCCACGATTTTGGCCACACCGTCAATGATTTCCAGCGCCCCTTCGGCGCAGCCGGTGACGCACTGTCCGCAGCCGTTGCACAGCGCTTCGTCTATTTCAATAATCTTTCGTTTCATGGCTATTCTTTCCTGGGAGGGCGGCCCCGGCTGTCACCGGGGCCGCTGCGTGGGCGAGACTCTCTAGCCGAGGATGGCCTTTAAGTCTTCGTCAGGGGTGGTGATGGCCTTTATATCGTAGTTGGCCACCAGGAAGTTCAGGACATTGGGGGTTAAAAAGGCCGGCAGAGTGGGTCCGAGGCGGATGTTTTTAACGCCCAGGTGGAGCAGCGTCAGCAGGATGGCCACGGCCTTTTGCTCGTACCAGGACAGGATCATGGACAGGGGCAGGTCGTTGACGCCGCACTCGAAGGCCTTGGCCAGGGCCACAGCCACCTGGATGGCGGAATACGCGTCGTTGCACTGGCCCATGTCGAGCAGGCGCGGGATGCCGCCGATGTCGCCGAGCTTTTTGTCGAAAAAGCGGAACTTGCCGCAGGCCAGGGTCAGGATGATGGTGTCGGCCGGGGCCTTCTCCACAAATTCGGTGTAGTAGTTGCGGCCGGGCTTGGCCCCGTCGCAGCCGGCCACCAGGAAGAAGTGCTTGATCTTGCCGGCCTTGACCGCTTCGATGACCGGTCCGGCCACGCCCATGACGGCGTTATGGGCAAAGCCGGTCATGACCGTGTCCTTGTCCTCGTCAGCCGGGAAGCCGGGCATGGCCAGGGCCTTGGCGATGACCGGGCCGAACTCGCCGTTTTTGACATGCACCGCGCCGGGCCAGCCGACGAGGCCCGTGGTGAAGATGCTGCCCAGGTAGCTCTCGGCCGGCTTCTGGATGCAGTTGGTGGTCATGAGGATGGCGCCGGGGAAGGCGGCGAATTCCTTGTGCTGGTTCTGCCAGGCGGTACCGTAGTGGCCGTAGAAGTGCGGGTACTTTTTGAGCTCCGGATAGCCGTGGGCCGGCAGCATTTCGCCGTGGGTGTAGATATTGATGCCCTTGCCGGCGGTCTGCTCCAGGAGCTGCTTGAGATCCTTTAAATCATGGCCGGAAACCAGGATGGCCTTGCCGGCCTTGTGGCCCAGCGGCACGACGGTGGGAACGGGGTGGCCGTAGGCACCGGTGTTGGCGGCGTCCAGGAGTTCCATGGCGCGCAGGTTGACTTCGCCGCACTTGAGAACCAGGGCGACCCAGGCACCGAGGTCTTTGTCGGTGGTGAAGGTGGCGGCCATGCCGTCGTAGAGGAATTCGTACACGGCCGGGTCTTCCTGGCCGAGGATGGCGGCATGGTCGGCGTAGGCGGCAACGCCCTTGATGCCGAAAATGAGCGTGTGCTTGAGCGAGCGGATATCGTCGTTGGCTTCGGGGATGTCTTTGAGGCCGTGCTTGGCACCCTGGGCAGTCAGACCGGCCAGATCGGCGGCCGGGACGTAGGTGGCCGGACCTTCGGGCAGCTTGGCCTTGAGCAGACCGGCCAGGGCGTCGCGCTTGGCTACGGCTTCAAGGATGAGCGGCATAAAATCGGCCGGGTCGAAATTGACGTTGGTGAGCGTCGAGAACATGGCCTTGGCAAAAAAGCGGCCGGTGTCCATGGGCACGGCCACGCCTTCCGCCTTGGCGGCCACGGCGGCCTGCCCCAGGCCCGTCAGGGCGTAGACGAGCAGATCCTGCAGATCGGAGACTTCGGGCTTTTTGCCGCACACGCCGAGTTTGTCGCAGCCCAGGCCCTTGGCGGTCTGTTCGCACTGGTAGCAAAACATATGTCGTCCTCCGTTTGGGTTTGGTTCGGATTCGCGTTTCGTTGATTTCGGTCTACGCGGGCCGGGCCGGGAGCGGTTTGACCTAAGTCAAAAGGGCGCATTATTTTCGAGAGGTCCGCATTTTTTTGGGGGACCGGTGTCGCGAAGCCGGAAAGGCAGTGAATCCGCAACCGTGTTTGCCGTGGCGTCGGGGAGTCGCGCGGGCGCGGCGTCCCCTGACGCGGGGACGGGAAACCTTTTGGGGAATAGGGGGACTATAGTACGGGATGGGGGAAAAAGGTCAAGGCGCGTCTGGTAGCCAACGGCCGTGGCCAGAGCCGCAGGTGTCCTGGGCGCTTCGCCGGAGCGACTATCGGAAAGGTGCCCCCGGGCTGCCCGTTTTTCCGAAGCCGGCATCACCCGGGCGGTCTCGCGATAGAGGCCCGGGAGTGCGGCCTTATGATTGTCACATACGCAGCGTAGTGTAATTTTTCAGGGTTCCAAGGCGTTGTCGTGGGAGAGCATGTCGGACTTTTGTCTATCGGAGCTGTGTATGTTCAAAGATTTGCAGTTGCGTTATAAAATTCTTTTCCCCGTTTCCCTGGTCTGCGTTGGGGTGTTTGCAGCCATCATGATTGTGGTGCAAATGGAAATGGAGGAAAAGTCTGCCATCGAGACGCGCCAGCTTGGAGAGGAAGTCAGCGCCCGCTACGCCGGCGTGGTGCAGGGGGAACTCAATGCCGCCATCAGCGCCGCCAAGGTTCTGGCTGCGGCTGTTGCCAGCGAGCGGGCCGCCGAGCAGCCCCACCGGGCTGCTGTGGCCGGTCTGCTGCGACGGACCCTGGACGTGTTGCCCAATGTTTTCGGGGTCTGGACCGCCTGGGAACCAGACGCCTTTGACGGCAGGGACCGGGAATTTGCGAACGCGGATGCCCTGCACGAGGCCTCGGGGCGCTTTCTGCCTTACCTGATCCGGGGCGAGGCCGGCGTTGAGCAGACCCATACCACGACACCCTCGGCGGGTACCCGCGACGAGGGGGAAAAGTGGTATTGGCTGACCCTTGAGACGAAAAAAACGCTGCTTGTGGAACCGACGGAATACGAGGTGGCCGGCAAGAAGCGGATGATGGTCAGCGCATGCGTTCCCCTGCTGGAGAAAGGCCAGGGGGTGGCCGGCCTGGATCTGAGCCTGGAAAATCTCCAGCGGCTTGTTTCGAGCATCTCGGTTTTTGGCGGGGGCTACGGCGTGTTGTTGTCCAATACGGGGATGATTGTGGCCCACCCCGAGAAAGGCCTCATCGGAAAACAGGCCGGTGATCTGCTGGACGCCGCCAACAAGGTGGCGGTGGCCGAGGCCCTCAAAAACGGATCGCGTTTCCTGTTCTCCCAGAAATCGCCGAGCACGGGCCAGGAGATGCTCTACAGCATGACGCCTGTGGCGCTTGAAGGCGTGGCCGGGGCCTGGAGTTTTATCGTCGGCATCCCGAAAGAGGCCATGCTGGAAAATGCCCGCCACATGCAGATGGTGCTTTTCTGGTTGTGCCTGGGTGGCCTGATCCTCCTCATTGCCGCCGTCTTCCTGATCGCCCGGGCCATCGTCCGGCCGGTTGGGCAGATCGCGCAGGCCGCCCAGGTTGTGGCGGCGGGCGACCTGAACCATCCCATCGAAATCCGGCAGCGGGATGAAATCGGCCGGCTGGCCGACGCGTTGCGGGAGATGGTGGACGGACTTCGGAGCAAGATCGCCGAGGCCGACGAAAAGACCCGTCTGGCCGGCGAGGAGTCGGACCGGGCGGCCCGGGCCGGCGAGGAGGCAGAGGCGGCCCGGCAGGCAGCCGAGCGGGCCAAGACCGAAGGTATGCTGCACGCTGCGGCCCGGCTCGAAGACGTGGTGGAGATTCTGTCCTCAGCGTCCGATGAACTGGCCGCCCAGGTCGGGCAGTCGAGCCGGGGCAGTGAAGAGCAAAACGGTCGGGTGGCCGAGACGGCCACGGCCATGGAAGAAATGAATGCCACGGTGCTGGAAGATGCCCGCAATGCCGGCGAGGCGGCTTCGGCTGCCGAAAACGCCAGGACACGGGCCGAGGACGGAGCCGGGATCGTGGCCAATGTCATCACGGGCATCGGTACGGTCCAGACCCAGGCCACGTCGCTTAAGGCCGACATGACGAGCTTGGGCCGGCAGGCCGAGGGCATCGGAAACGTCCTGAACGTCATCTCCGACATCGCCGACCAGACCAATCTGCTGGCCTTGAATGCCGCCATCGAGGCGGCTCGGGCCGGTGAGGCCGGGCGGGGTTTTGCCGTGGTGGCCGATGAGGTCCGTAAGCTGGCCGAAAAGACAATGGTTGCCACCAAGGAGGTCGGTGACGCCATCCGATCCATCCAGGATGGTGCCCGCAAAAATATCGACAACGTGGAGCAGGCCGTGACCTCCATCGACGGGGCCACGGCCATGGCCCGGCAGGCCGGGGAATCCCTCAAGGGCATCGTCTCCTTGGTGGAAACGACTTCCGAGCAGGTGCGTTCCATTGCCACGGCGGCCGAACAACAATCCGCCACGTCCGAGGAGATCAACCGCTCCATCGATGCCGTCAGCCGGATCTCGTCTGAAACGGCCGACGCCATGCGCCAGTCGGCCCAGGCCGTCGGTGAATTGGCCGAACAGGCCCAGGCGCTCAAAGGACTCATTGCCGATATGAAAGACGAAAGCGGGGCCACGGCCCTGGCCGGTGCGGGGGTGAGACCTCCGGCCCTGGCGCGCGCCCGGAGTTGAGCTTCCCCGGTGCCTCGCCGTGTTCCAATCGTTGTTGTCGGAACACGGCGAGGTTCTGCCAAGCCCGGGATACAGCGTGTTGACCGCCCACGGCTCGTGCTTTTTCCTATATCCGCGCCACCCCCAAAAACACCGCGTGCAGCGCCACGACCAGCGCGAAAAAGGCCTGCCGCGCCGCCGTCGACGATAAGCCGGGAAAGCGAAAGGCGATGCGCGCGCCAGGGCAGGCCCCCACACAGTCGCCGCATAAGGTGCAGGTCGCGCCGGGCCGGCCGCGTTCCAAATCAGCCGGGGACAGGGCCAGATAGCGGCACACCCGCGTACACCGGCCGCAGCCGTCGCAGCCTTCCCCTATGCGGATGCGCCAGGGGCTGATCCGCCCCAGCACATTGCCGAGCAGCCCGATGGGGCAATACAGCGTGCAATGAACCATGACCCCGGTCGCCCGCGACAGCGTTGCCATGACGACCAAGCCGATGCCCCCGAAAATCGCCGCTGCCCAGACCGCTGCCAGGGTCGAAACCCCGGCCCAGCGCATTCCCAAAGCCCCGCCAACCGCCAGCGCCAAGGTCGCCAGCCGCCACCAGCCGAGTTTGCCGGGCAGGCGCTTGGGTGTGCCCCGGCCCAGGCGGGCGCAGGCGTCGTCGGCCGCGCCGAGGTAGCACAAATGCGAACACCAGCCCGGCCCCACCAGCAGCAGCGTGGACAGATAGAGGATGGGCATGAAATAGCCGCCGCCCCGGTAGAGCGGGCCGGCGACGATAAGCGCCGGCACCGGCAGATGCAGCGCCCCGGTCATGAGGAATATTGTTTCGCCGGCCAGACCCAGGGCGAGTTGGCCGAAAAAAACGAGCGAAAAGGCCGCCCAATAGCGCGAGCGCAAGGGGCCGGTGTGCGGCGCGTTGAGCATACGACCGGTGAGCCAGGCGGCGTAACCGGCCAGGGCAGTGATCTCAAAGAGTCCCCAGCCCGGAAAGAAACGGTCGGCCAGCAGGATGGGGAAGGACACTTTGGCGCGGGCCAGGGCCAGCAGCCCGGCCGCGAGCCAAAAGGCCGCCGCCTGGGCCAGGGCCGCCGCGCTGCCGCGCCGGTAAAACGCCTGCCCCCGGGCCGAAAAAGCGAAAAGCCCGCCCGCCGCGCACACCGCCACCACCCCGGCCATGATGGCCAGCAGACGGAGGTACGGCATCCCGGCCGCCAACCGAAAGAGCGCCATGTCCCGGGCGACGACGACAAAGGCCAAGCCCATGGCCAGCAGCGCCGGGCCGACGATCAGCCGGGCAAAGCCCTGCCGGCTGCACACCAGACCGACCAGGGCCAGACACGATGCGGTGAGGCCAAGCTCGCCCAGGCGCAGGCTGTGGGCGGCAAAAACGAGCAGCCCGAGAATTTGCAGGAGAACGCCGGCCGCAGTCACGATAGCACCCAGGCCGGCAGTCCCGGCAGGCCGCCCGGGGACAGGATGTCGCCAAAGCGCAGGCCGGGGCGCATATGGCGCACATAGGCGGCAACGCTGCGCTCGGCCAGGGCCAGGGCGTCGGCCGGGGGCAGACTGTGGCCCAGGTCGCAGCCCAGGTGCGGTCGCCGGCCCAGACGCCCGCCAAGAAAGGCTCGAAAGCCGACCCGGCCGGTTGCTATGGCCTGCGTCGGGCAAACGGCGGCGCACTGGCCGCAGCCCTGGCAGACGGCGGCATCAAGGACGGCCTTGCCGGCGCGTAGCGCCATGGCCCGGTCCGGGCAGCCCGCAACGCACAGGCCGCAGCCGGTGCAAAGGCTCGGATCAACGGCCACGGCCAGGGCGGCGGCCAGCCCCAGGTCGGCCACTTGCGGGCGCACGCAGCCGTTGGGACAGGCGCACACGGCCAGCCGGAACTGCTCATGGCGGCGCAGCGGGCGGGCCAGAGCGGCCACGGCCGGCGGTTGCGGGGCGGCGGCGGCCAGATTGACCAGGGCGGCGACCCAGTCCCAGTCCAGGGGCGCGGCGTGGGGGCAGCAGGACGGCTTAACACCCCGGCAGGTTTCCAGTAGGATGGCGGGAACTGGCATGGCGCGTCCTTTGTGGGGCGGATTGTGTGTCCGGGGGCGGTTGCCGCCAAAGATGGCGCAAGCGCGTCCAGCCTGCCTTGACTTACGTCAAAAACGGGGGAGCGTCGTGGATAAAGCCCAAGCCGTGGCCGGCATCGGTCTGTTTGCCGGTCTTGGTGCCAAGGAACTGGCCGCTTTGGCCGGCATCGCCGAAGTGCGCCGGTTTGGGCGCGGTGAGGACATCTTTTTTTCGGGTGACCCGGCCGAGGGTTTTTTTTCGGTGGCCTCGGGCAAGGTGCGCATCTACCAGACGTCGCTGGCGGGCAAGGAGCATATCGTCCATGTGTTTGGCCCGGGCGAGGTGTTTGCCGAAGTGGCGGTCTTTGCCGGCGGGGTCTACCCGGCCAGCGCCCAGGCCCTGGAAGCGGGCGATTATCTGTTCTTTCCCCGCGAACGCTTTCGCCGCCTTTTGGCCGACGACCCGGATCTGGCCCTGAATATGCTGGGGCTGCTCTCCATGCGCCTGCGCCAACTCGTCAAAAAACTTGAGGATTTGAGCCTGCGCGAAGTGCCGGCCCGCCTCGCCGCCCATTTGCTGCTTCTGGGTGCGGAAAGCAAAAAAAAGCTGCTCTCCCTGGATCTGCCCAAGGGGCAACTGGCCGCCTATCTCGGCACCATCCCGGAAACCCTGTCCCGGGTGCTGCGCCGCTTTGCCGACGACGGACTGATCAGCCTGTCCGGCAGCGCCATTGAAATTCTGGATGCCGGCCGCCTGGAAGCCCTGGCTGCGGGCACGGCGGCTGGGACGCCGCCGTTCGGGCCGGCAGCCCGTTAAGGCAAGCTGCAAGGGCAATAGCGCACTCTTGTGATGTGGCAACCCCTACGAGGTTTTAATTCATGAAAAGAGATGAAGATGATTCCAAGGCCAGACAAGCAAGCGGCAGCGGTATTTTCTCGAAGCTCACCGGCGACTTTGAAAAAATACTCACCAATATTTCGATTGTTTCAGGGTATTGGTTAATTACCGATGAGTTCGCTTTTATTGAAGGATTCCTTGACCCGATAGAAGGCTACGCGCTTTATTTGTTGTCAAAATTTGGCCCTGGCATTGGCACTATAGTGGAAATAGGAAGCTATGCTGGAAGGTCAACAGCCTATCTTGCCAGAGGCTCAAAAGAGGCTCGGCGTGAGAAAGTAATTGCTGTCGATCACTTTGAAGGATCTCCAGAACATAGAGAAGGAGGCGATCATGAGTCAGCATTTGTAAAAAATAACAATCTTTATGATGTGTTTATTCATAATTTGAATCGTGCCAAGGTTAGTGATCGAGTTTCTGTGATTAAAAAGAGTTCATGTGCTGCTGCTGCTGATTGGAGACACCCAATAAGATTATTGTTTATTGATGGCGACCACTCCTACGAAGATTCCAAGAGAGATTTTGAGTGCTGGTCCGAGTGGCTCGTTCCAGAAGGCTTGGCTGTCTTTCATGATATTGAGAGTTTTCAAGGAGTGACAACGTTTTATAACGAACTCTTGGCCGGCGGCCAGTATGGCGAAGTGCTTTCGGTCGATTCCTTGCGGGTCGTATCAAAGATTGCGTAGATCACAATAGTCGACTGGGCCGCGGTCCGAGCCGAGCTGCGGCTGCACAGCCCCATTGGGCGAATGGTCAAAATGCCAACCTTTCCCTTGCGTATTGCGTAACATTGCAGGTGATTTTTGCAAACGCGCCACGAGACGAGGCAGGGCGCTTGGTTATTCGTTTGACTCGATGGGCGGCTGGTCGCACTTCGTGTCGTCTGCTTGGCAGTCCTGCGCCATCGCCACCCGGTTTCGGCCGGAATTTTTGGCAGCGTATAACGCCGCGTCAACCCGGATCATCAATTCGTCCACGGATTCACCCGGGCGCAGTTGGGCCACGCCAAGGCTGATACTGCCGCTGATGCCATGGGGAAAGGGTGCGCTGGCAATGAGCTGGCGCAGTTTTTCGGCTAAAAGGGCGGCGTTGCCCAGGTTGGTGTGGGGCGCAGCCACCACGAATTCCTCGCCACCGTAGCGAAAAAACCAGTCCACGCCACGGGTTGCGGCCGAGACGCGACGCGCGATCTCGCGCAGCATGTCATCGCCGGCCGCGTGGCCGTAGGTGTCGTTGACGGCCTTGAAATGGTCGATATCGAACATGACCACGGCCAGCGGCTCGTTGTACCGGGCGGCGCGGCTGACCTGGCTGGTCATGACCTCATGGAATTTGAGCCGGTTGTAAGCACCGGTCAACTGGTCGGTCACGGCCAGTTCGGCCAGGGCTTCGTTGGCACCCTGCAGGCTTTCGCGGTCGGCGCAGATGCGGCGCACCATGGGCCGAAAGACGACGAGTCCCGAGGCGGCCAGGATGGCGAGCATGGCGGCGGCCGCCGCGAATTCCAGGCGGCGCAGCACGGCCAGGCGCGAAAGCGCCAGGCGCTGGTACTGCTGGACCACGGCATTCAAGTCGCGCAGCAGTTCGTTTTCGCCAAAAGCCAGCAGATTGCGAAAGGCCGGGTCGGACAGGGCCGGGCGGGCCGCTTCGGTATCTATAAAGGCCCGGGTGTTTAGGATAAACAGGCGCATGGCCCGGTCGAGGTCGTAGGGCGGTTTAAAATAGATGTCGCGCAGTTCGGGCGAGCGTGCGGCCAGGGAATCGGGGGCGTCGAGGTCGGCCAGCAGTCGGTCGTGGTTGACGGTCAGGACGGCCACAGCCTGCGTAAGGCGGCCCTTGATGTCGCGACGCTGTTCATCGTCATCGGCAGCGGCGGCAGCGGCCAGGAGCAGGCATTGGGCCAGGACGCGCTGGGTCAGCAGACGTTGGGAGCCAAACAGCGCGGTGGTGGCAGCGGCCTGGTCGATGGTGTCCATGCTGTGGCGAAACAGACCGTAGGAGGTCAGGGCCATGGCAGCGGCCAGGGTCAAGGCGGCAATATAGCGCAGGGTGAGGCTGCGTTTGAAGCGGCGGTTGCGCCGGGCGATGTCGTCCTGTTGAGGGTTTGCCATAGTGATTCTGTAGGCCAGGGCAGAGCAATAGGCAAGCCGGTGATGGCCGGCGGCCTGCGACGGTGCACCGCAGGCCGGCAGGCCGGACGCGATAAAGAGTAACGGCCGGGAGAGGACATCCATCCTCTCCCGGCCGTCGCCGTGTGCGGCAGTGCAGCAGCGCTTATTTGGCGTGCAGGGCGCTGGCGTCGGCCAGCAGATCATTGATGCGCGCCACCATCTGGTGCGGATCGGACAGGTAGCCGTCCAGCAACAGGGCCGAGTCGTAGAGCTGCTCAACTGCTTTGCCGATAAACGGATCAGCGGCGTCGCGACGATAGATGGCCAGCAGATTGCGGATCAACCCGTGGTCGCGGTTGATCTCCAGGGCTTTTTTCGGGACCGAGGTGTCCTTGCTGACCAGCCGCATGATCTTTTGCATGCTGGACGTCATGCGGTCATCCGGCGACACCAGACACGACGGGCTTTGGGTCAACCGGGTGGAGACGCGCACGTCGGTGACGCGTTCCCCCAGGATTTCTTTGATGGCTTTTAAGAAGTCGTCCATCGAGCCGGATTCCTCGGCCGTCATTTCCGGGGCTTTGGGCGCTTCGGCCGTGCCCTCAAAGGCATCAAGCTCGGCAGCGTCGGCCAGTTCGGCGGATTTAAGCGTCAGCTCTTTGTACGTGCCGATGGAATCCATGATGAACTCGTCCACCGGCTCGTAGAGATAGAGGACTTCCAAGCCCTTGGCCCGAAAGACTTCCAGGTGCGGGTTGAGGTCGAGTGCCGCCCGGGACGGCCCGGAGAGATGGTAGATGGATTTCTGGCCGTCGCGGGCCCGGGTGACGTAGTCGGCAAGGGAGGTCAGGCCGGCTTTGTCTGCGTCCCCGTCGGCCTGCTCCAGAGCCGAGGAATCAAAGCGCACCAGCTCGGCAAAGGCCTCGCGGTGGGCGTAGTCGCCGTAGCCGAGCTTGAAACCCTGGCCGTGGGCCGCAAAGAATGCATTATATTTGGCCGGGTCTTCCTTGGCCAGGGCCTTGAGCTTGTCGAGAATCTGCTTGACCAGCACGGACTGGATTTTGCGCAGCACCACGTTTTCCTGCAACGTCTCGCGGGAGATGTTGAGCGGCAGATCTTCGGTATCCACCACGCCGCGCACAAAGCCCAGATATTCCGGGATGAGTTCCTTGGTTTCCTTGGAAATGAGCACCCGGCGCACGTAGAGGTCCAGGCCGTGGTGGAGCTGTTCGCGAAAGGCCATAGGCCCCAGGCCGTTTTTGGGAATAAAGAGCAGGGCCGTAAACTGCACCGGCGCGTCCACGCTGACGTGGATCGTTGCCAGCGGTTCTTCGTTGTCATAGGTCAGGAACTGATAGAATTCCTTGTACTGTTCCGGCGTGACCGAGAACTTGGATTCCCGCCACAGGGCCGGGATGGTGTTGGTCTTCTCACCATCAACGAGGATGGGAAAGGAGATGAAGTTGGAGTGGGTGCGCAGCACAGCCTTGATGCGCTCGGGATCGGCGTATTCTTTGGCCTCTTCCTTCAGCGTAATTTCGATGCTGGCTCCGCGCGGCACGTCGCCCTCGACGTCCTCTACGGTAAAGCTGCCCGAGCCGTCGGAAATCCAGCGGGCAGCCGCGGCGTCCGGGGCAAAGGAGCGCGAGGTCACGGCCACTTTGTCGGCCACCATAAAAACGGAATAAAAGCCCACGCCAAAGCGGCCGATCAGGTTGGAGGCCGCGTCCTTGTTGTCGGCCACCGAGCGCATGAAGGCTTCGGTGCCGGACTTGGCGATGGTGCCCAGATGGTCGATGAGTTCGTCGCGGGTCATGCCGCAGCCGGTGTCGGCGATGGTGATGCGGCCGGCTTCCTTGTCCGTGGTGATGCGGATTTCAAGGGGCGCATCGGGATCGGCCACGGTTGTTCCCCGGCTTTGCTCGAAGCGCAGTTTGTCCAGGGCGTCGGAAGCGTTGGACACCAGTTCCCGCAGGAAAATCTCGCGGTTGGTGTAGATGGAATGGGTGATGATATCCAGGAGCTTGCGGATCTCGGCGCGAAACTCGTGGGTTTCGCCAGCGGTGGCGGACATGGGCGTATCTCCTTTCTCCGTTTGATCATGGCCGGTCGGCCGAAAAAAAGACGCCGTCCCCACAGGCAGGGCGGAGTCTTGGGGACGCATCCCCAGAGTATGTATTGAGAAAGAAATAACCCGCCGGCCGGACCTGTCAAGGCCGGTGCGGGAAGACCTTGCAAATGCGTTTCGGGCATTGACACGGCTTGCGGCTTGTTTATTTTGCCTTGATAAGAGTCCAACTGTCAGGAGGAGCATCTATGGTCATCGATCTGAGCCCGTTTTACGGCACAACGACGCCCTTTGACCGGCTGTTCGAGACGCTTTGGCCGTCCATGGCCATCAGCCAGCGCAGCATGGCCTATCCTCCGGTCAATATCGGCGAGGACGACGCCAACCTCTACGTGTGCTGCGAGATTCCGGGCATGGCCATTGCCGATCTCGATCTGACCCTGACCGATTCGAGTCTGGTCATCAAGGGCGAGCGCAAGGTCGAGCGCGGCAAATACTACCGCCAGGAGCGCCCGACCGGGGTGTTTCAGCGGGTGGTCAACATCCAGGCCGGCGTCGACCGCGACAAGGTGACAGCCACCATGCGCGACGGGTTGCTTGAGGTGGTGCTGCCCAAGGCCGATGAGAACCGGCCCAAAAAGATCAACATCGAGGCGATGTAAGCGGCATCTGAACCGGTGCCCCGACCGGGCGGCCGGGCAAAGTGACCGAAGAAGGCGATCAGAGTCCTTAAGCGCAAGGAGGAAAGCCATGGCGGAACAAGCAACCAAGGCCGAAGAACGGCGGCTGCCCCGGGTCAAACCGGCCACCGACATCATCGAGAAAGAAGACGGTTTCTATATTTATGTCGATATGCCGGGCGTGTCCAAGGAGCAATTGGTCATTGACCTCAACGAAGACGAGTTAAAGGTATCCGGCAAAGCCGAATACAAGCTGCCCGAGGGCCAGAAACTGGGCCATGTGGAATTTGGCGGCGGCGAGTATTTTCGCAGTTATACGGTGTCGCACATCGTTGACAAGGAGCGCATTCGGGCGACGTTGCGCGACGGGGTGCTGGAATTGCATCTGCCTCGTCTGGAAAGGGTCCAAGCGCGCAAAATCGACATTCAGGCCGGCTGAAGCAAGGGGCCAACCGCCTAAGAGCGACATTGAGGCCGGCTGCAGCCGCCGCGCAAGACTCTACGGGAATCCGACTGGAAAGCGGTCGGCGATTGAGCCGGGATGCGTAGGACGCATCCCGGCTTTTTTCGTGTCACGTTTTTGAAAAACAGCAGCCGGCGTCTGAAAACGGCTGCTCGTGGTGCATTTCAAAAGTGTAATGCAAGGATCGAGAGCAAAAGGGCTGTTGTGTCTGTGCCGTAGTCGTGGTTCCTGCGTTGGCGCATGGTGACTTTGCAATTGACAAAAAGGAGAAAGAACTGAAAGGCTCACGAGATTCACAAGCAATTGCCACGAAGGAGACTGCATGGACGACCATTTGAAAAGCGCACTGGAAATTGTCAAAGCCCAGGCTTCGGTGCGCACAATGACTCATGAGGAAATTTCTTCCATGGTGCGCTGTCTGGCCGCCGGTATCCGCGCCATCAGCCTCGGCCTGACTGAGGCTGACGACGCGACCGCCGTGGCGATGGACCCTAAAAAAGCGGTGAAGGAAAAATCCATCACCTGCCTGGAATGCGCCAAGACATTTAAGGTCATCACGAAAAAGCATCTGGCCACCCATGGGTTGACCCCGGAGTCGTACAAGGCCAAGCACGGGTTTAAAAAGACCATGCCCCTGGTGTGCAAGTCCTTGCAGCGGGAGCGGCGCAAAAAGATGCAGGATATGCGCCTGTGGGAGAAGAAGGGGAAAGTTGTGGCCTAATGGGGCGATTTTCGGTATGAGGGCAACGAATATGCGAATCGGTCGCACCGTTTTCTGCCTGAGGCCCTGGTGTCCCCCGCAGGAGTTGGCGCGCCAACGATAAGGAGATCGCACGCACATGGCTAAAACCGACATCATCGCCAAGATCCAGGCCAATGCCGCCATCGCCACCAAGGCCGAAGCCGGCAAGGTTCTCGACGCCGTCCTGGCCGCCATCCAGGAGTCCCTGGCCGGGGGCGAGGCCCTTACCCTGACCGGGTTTGGCACCTTCAAGGTGTCCGAGCGGGCGGCCCGTACCGGCCGTGACCCCCGCACCGGCAATCCCATTGATATCCCTGCTTCCAAGGCCGTGCGCTTTACCCCGGGCAAGACCCTCAAGGATGCCGTGAAGTAAGTTTTTTTGCAGCCGCATGCAAAAAAGGCCGTGAGCGATCACGGCCTTTTTTTGTGGCTGGAGGCGCTGCCCGCGTACCGGGAGTGCGGCGCTTCCCGGGCTGCGCTCCCGGCGACGGCCCCAGCGTGACGGCCCAGAGCGGCGGCCCAGGGTGACGGCGCGAGAGGACGGGCCAAGAGCGTCTCTCCGAGAGCGACGGCCCCGGAGCGGCGGCCAGGGCCGCGGCCCAAGTGCGGCAGCGTCTCAGCTTACAGCCCGGCCGAGCAGCTCGAACCCGGTTTCCGGGTCTTTGGCCCGGGCCAGATCCAGGCCGGTCATCTCGATGACCACCACCTCGAAGATCTTCCAGACATCGAGCCCGGGGCGTACACAGCCGGTGCGGGTTTCGCCGGCCCGGCCAAGGGCCGCGTGCATGTGCAGGCGCGGTGCGCCGTCGGCCCCGGGAAAAATCGTGCCCACGGCCGCGGCCTCGTGCACGGCGTCAATGGCCGTCAGCATGGCTGTCGGCGGCATGGTCGTGGCGTCCTGCGGCCCGGTGACCAGCCGGCCGTTTTCCACGCCGCCCAAGGCGGCCACGAGCGCCGAAGACACGCCGCGCGTGCGGGCAAACTCCTCAATGGCGTCCGGGATGCGGTCCCCGTCGCCCAGCCGCAAGACAAACACCCGGCCGAGCCGGCCTTCGGAAACGATCATGGCGTCCTCGCTTTGGCAGTCTGCCGCGCCAGGGACAACGGGGGGCGCGGTGTCGCCGGCCCCGGCCGCCAGCCCTTACCGGCGCAGCCTTTAAAAAAAAGGGGAACCGGACGCGCAGCCCGATTCCCCTGACAGTCGGTGACAGGAGGCGCGTTAGCCGAGCTTGTCGGCCACGAGCTTGCCGATGGTGCGGCCCATTTCCGTGCAGGCAGCCAGTTGTTCGTGGGTGGGCACGTAGAGCAGGCGCACCGGCGCAACAGGCATTTCCATGCCCATGTCGGTCAGCCAGGCGGCAATGTCCTTGGCGGCCTCGCCGCTCCAGCCATAGGAGCCAAAGGCCCCGCCGATCTTGCCCTTGGGCTTTAAGCCCTTCATGTAGGTCAGCATGTCCGCCACTTTGGGCAGCATGCCGTTGTTGTGGGTGGCGGAACCCACAAAGACCGCAGCCGCGTCCCAGACCTCTTCCATGACATCGGAATGGTCAAACATATGCAGATTCATGAGCTTGACCGTCAGGCCCTGCTCCATGAGGCCGGAGGCAATGGCGTGGGCCATGCGCTCGGTGGAATGCCACATGGTGTCAAAGACCAGCACGGCTTTTTTCTTCTGCTTCTGGGCGGCCAGTTCCTTGTAGCGTTCGATCACCCAGGCCACATCCTCGGGCGTGCGAAACATCAGGCCGTGGTCCGGGCAGACAAACCGGACATCCAGGCCCATGGTCTCGATGGTCTCGATGGTCTTTTGGGCGATGGGGCTAAAGGGCAGGACGATGTTGGCGAAGTAGCGGTCGAGCTGCTTGCCCAGCAGGCTGCGATTGACTTCGTCGGCAAAGCGTTCGCTGGTGGCCCAGTTCTGTCCAAAGGCGTCGGAGGAGATGAGCACGCCGTCTTCGGGGATAAACGTGGCCATGTTGTCGGGCCAGTGGAGCATGCGGGTCTCCAGGAACTGGAGGGTGCGCTTGCCCAGCGACACGGTGGAGCCGGTCTTGACCACTTCGATGGGCCAGTCGGCGCAATCGAAATGGGCGCGAAGGGCCCGCTCGCCCATGGGCGAGGTAAAGATCTTTTCGGGTTTGGTGCGGGCCACCAGTTCGGGCAGCGCGCCCGAGTGGTCCATCTCCACATGGTTGACGATGAGGTAATCGACCTCTTCGGGTTTGACCACATGGGCCAGACGGCACAGCATTTCGCTGCCGTGGCCGGCCTTGACCGAGTCGAACAGGGCGACTTTTTCGTCTTTGATCAAAAAGGCGTTGTAGGTTGTCCCGGTGGGGGCGGTCATGTAGCCGTGAAAATCACGGCAATCCCAATCGACGACCCCGACCCAGTAGACATCCTTGCATATTTCAACAGGGTGCATGGAAATCCTCAAAGTGTCGCCCGGAGAGCGGCGGATGAAACGGGTTAGACTTTGTTGAATTCGCTTTTGGGCGCGCCGCACACCGGGCAGACCCAGTCTTCGGCCACGTCTTCGAACTTGGTGCCGGGGGCCACGTTGTTGTCCGGGTCGCCGGCGGCGGGGTCATACACATAGCCACAGATGCTGCATTCGTATTTGTCCATGATGCTGCTGCTCCATTGCTTAAGGTTGGCTGGCTTGGCGATCCTTATTTGCCCTCAGCGCCGGGTTGCCCGGGGCACCCTTGCCTGAGCGGCAACAAGGTCATCTTCCATCAACGCAACAGCGGCCATCTGACGACAGCCGGGGCACGCCACGGAATCGGCCTCGCCGACAGGAGGCGCGGGGTAAAATTACCGCGCGCGCACGCCTAAGTCTATCCTTTAGTTTGCACCGAATTGTCAAGACCGGCCCTGCGCCCGGGAACGCTTACTCCTGCCGGAACTGCTCCACCAGCCGGGCCAGATGGTTGGCCATGGTGCGCACTTCGTGGATGCGCTCCCCGGTTTCGGCAATGCGGCTGGTCAGATCCTGGGAAAGTTCGTTGATATGGGCCACGCTGCCGGCGACTTCCTCGCTGGTGGCAGACTGCTGCTCCGAGGCCGTGGCGATGTTTCGCACCATATCGGCGATGCGGTTGGCCTGATCGACGATGCGCCCGAGCACCTGCCCCGAGCCTTCGGCCATGTCGGCCGTGCGCTCCACCCGGGTTTTCGTCTCGTCCATCCCGGTCACCACCTGCCGGGTGCTGTCCTGGATTTCGCCCACAGCACAGGCCACCTCGGAGGTGGCGGTCATGGTTTTTTCGGCCAGTTTGCGCACTTCATCGGCCACAACGGCAAACCCGCGCCCGGCCTCGCCGGCCCGGGCGGCCTCGATGGCTGCGTTTAAGGCCAGCAGATTGGTCTGGTCAGCGATATCTCCAATAACGGAAAGCACTTGTCCGATATTGGTGGCCCGGATTTGCAGTTGCCCCAGCGAGGCAGCCAGATCGGCGGTGCGTTTGGAAACCAACCGGGTTTCGGTGACGGTCTGGGCCACTTCCCGGCCGCCGGCCTCGGCCTCCCGGGAGGCGTCGCCCGAGGCCCGGGCCGTGTCTCCGGCGTTGCGGGCCACTTCAATGACCGTGGCGTTCATCTCTTCCATGGCCGTGGCCACGCGGTCGGTTTCCCGGGCGGTATTGGCTACGCCGGTGGTCAGTTCCTCCATACGGGAGCTTAAAACGTCTGCGGCGCTGGAAAGCGCCTGGGCAACCGAGGTGACTTCGTCGGCCACGGCCAGCAGCTTGGCGCGCTGGGCCTTTATGTGGTCCTTGTCGGTCTCTTCCTGGGTCAGATCAATAAGGACGCCGATGACGCCGACCACTTCGCCGGCGGCGTTTTTCAGCGGCGAAATTTCATAATGCAGGGGAAAGGTCTGGCCGTCAGCCCTCGTAAACCGGGTGAAGCCGCTGGTGCAATCGCCTGAGGACAGAACAGCGGCGCAGCCAGAGCGGCCGTCCTCGCGCAAAAAGCTCTCGACCACGGGCTGGCCGAGCATGGCCTGGGCCGATTTGCCGAGGATGGTGGTCAGCGGCGTGTTGACGAACTCAAAGCAGCGCTGCCGGTCGGCCACGAAGATGGGGATGATGACGCCGTTTAAGATGCCCCGGTTGTATTCAAGCTGGTCCTTCATGGCCCCGACCATGGTGGAGAGGTTGCCGGCCAGGGAGGCGATCTCGTCTTTGCCCGGATCGTTAAAGGTGAGATCCAACGAGCCTTGGGCTATTTTGGCCGACAGGGCGGCGATGGTTTTCACCCGGCCGACCACGGCATATTTCATAAAAAGGAGCAGGGCGGCCAGCAGGGCAACACCCCCGCCCACCGACAGTCCGGCCGCCTTGTACTGGTCGGCGGCCAACCGGCCCATTTCCGGGGCGATATCCTGGACCACCACCATGGCCCCGAGGATGGGCTTGGCAGCCCCGTGGCAGTGGTGGCAATCGGGTTCGTTGCGGATGGAAGTGACGGCCACAAAGGAGGGCGTGCCGGCCCAGGTGAGAATCTCGCCGCCGTGGAAGTCCCCGGCCAGGGCCTTTTTGACCAGCCTGGGCACGGCCGGGTCTGTGGCGGTGCGGTCGATGTCCTGGCGCACGGCCCCGGTCTCGGTGGCATAGGTCACGTTGCCGCTATAATCCGTTAAAAAGACCCGGATATCTTTGTGGGTAGCGGCCACCTTGGCAAATTGCGCCTTGGTTTCGGTGTTTTTGCCAAGCCGCATGGGTTCTTCGATGGCCAGGCGCAAGATGTTGCTGGAACGCGTGGCCGCCCGGTCGATCTGGTCCACCGCTCCCTGGCGCTGCCAGTGGGAGTTGGCCAGAAACAGACCGGCGAAGGCCAGGACGGTCAGCCCCGAAACAAGCAGCAGCACCTTGATTCCCAGCGATCGCGCAACCACATTCATCATGGCCTCCTCGGTAGGGTGGCCCGGAACATTGCACAGATGCAATTCCAGGCGGTACTCGCAACAGCCCTTCCGCCCGGCCAGCTTCCCGGCCGGGCGGGGTGGCCCTAGTGCGCTCCGGCAAAGAGCATGGGCTTGAAGTTAAACGTGCGCACCCGTTCGGCGCTGTGGCAGCCCTCGCACTGGCGCATGGCCAGCTTGGCCTGGATCAGCTTGGGATCACCGCCGGCATCGGCGTGGGCGGCACCTGGGCCGTGGCAGACTTCGCAGCCGGCGTCGGCCATTTCCGGGGTCTTTTCAAAGCTGACAAAGCCGCCGGGCTTGCCGTAGCCGGTGGTGTGGCAGGCAAAGCAACTGGCAAGTTCCTCGGGCGTGAGCTTGGGGGCCATGATCTTGACGGATTGGGAGGAGTGGGACTTTTTGGAATATCGGGAAAACGATTCGTATTGCTTGGGATGGCAGTCCATGCAGACTTTGGAGCCGACATAGGTGCCCGACGGTTCGTCTGCGGCGGCCGCTGGCGCTGTTGCCATGCCAATGGCGCAGGCGCAAAGACCTGCCGCAAGCAATGCCTTAAACCTAGCACGCCAACGGACCATGTCGGTCTCCTCGGTTACGTGTGTTGAGAAATTGGTTACTTTGTAACACAATCTATTCAGGGTTGCAATATGGATAGTCGAATTGCCGCAAAAGTCATTCTGCGTAATGGTTCCGTGTCTCTTGGTTGCACCAAGTCTGGCCTGTCCGGCGCACTGGGCGCAACAAAAACGCCGGAGGGAAAGTTCCCCCCGGCGTTTGGACAGGTTCTGGACGGGCGTAGGGCGGCGCGGCTACCAGTTCAGCGTTGCCTTAAAGGCCTGGGCCAGCGCTTCGGCGGGTTCGTCGCAAAGGACGACGCTGCCCCGGCGCAGGGTCAGCGCAGGGGACTGGGTTACGCTGCCGAGCCGGCCTATGGGCTGGCCGGTAAACAGCGTCTCGAAGGCGGCCGCATGTTGCGGGGAAACCGCCACCACAAGCCGGCTCTGGGATTCGCTGTAGAGCAGTTCCAGATCGGTCAGGCGTGCGGCCCCGGGCGCGGCGTTGCAGTCCAGCTCGGCTCCAAGGCGGCCGCCGATGGCCATTTCGGCCAGGGCCACGGCCAGACCGCCGTCGGAGCAGTCGTGGCAGGCGCTTACCAGTCCGGCCTGGATGGCGGCGAAAAGGGTTTTATAGCGGCGTCGGGCCGAGACGGCCTCGACCTGCGGCACATCCGGCGACGTGAAACCCAGCTCGTCGGCCAGTTCCGAAGCGCCGAGTTCGGCGGCTGTGGCCCCGAGGACATAGACCAGATCGCCGGGTTGTTTGAAATCCGAGGTCACGACCTTGGCCACGTCGGGCACGAAGCCCATGACCGAGAAAAGGACCGTGGGCGGAATCGAGATCTTGGCGCCGCCGCCGGAGTAGTCGTTTTTCATGGAGTCTTTGCCCGACACGCAGGGCGTCATAAACGCTCGGCAGAAATGGGCCAGGGCCTTGTTGGCCCGCACAAGCTGGGCCAGCTTGTAGCGGCCGTCCGGGGTCTTGGCCGACTCCACCGGATCGCACCAGCAGAAGTTGTCAACGCCGGCCAGACGGTCGGGATCGGCCCCCACGGCCACGGCCGAGCGCACCGCTTCGTCGATGGCGGCGGCCATCATCCAGTAGGCGTCAATGTCGGCATAGCGCGGACAGATGCCGTGGGTGAGCGCCACGCCTTCGGAGCGCGACAGCACCGGGCGCAGCACGCCGCCATCGGACGGGCCGTCACGGCGCACGCCGCACAGGGGCTTGACGGCCGAGCCGCCCTTGACCTCGTGGTCGTACTGGCGGACCACGTATTCCTTGCTGCAGATATTAAGCCGGCCGAGCATCGTTTTGAGCAGCGCGCCGTGGCCGCCGGCCGGCAGGACCGGTTCGGTGCGCGCGATAACCGGACGCTTCCAGGTGGCGGCAAGCGCCATGCGCGGCGTGCCGTTGTGCAGGAAGTCCATGTCGATGTAGGCCACCGTGCGCTGGCCGTAATAGACACGCAGATAGCCGGAATTGGTATAGTTGCCCAGTTCCGTGGCTTCGACGCCCATTTCCTTGGCCAGGGCCATGAATTCGGCGAACTTGTCCGGCGGCACGGCCAGGGTCATGCGCTCCTGGGCCTCGGAGGTGAAAATCTCCCAGGGAACCAGCCCATCGTATTTGAGCGGCACCCTATCGAGGTAGAGTTCGCAGCCGCCGGCGTCCTGGGCCATTTCACCCACCGAGCTGGACAGGCCGCCGGCCCCGTTGTCGGTGATGGCGTTATACAGGCCCAAATCCCTGGCGCGCATGAGGCAGTCGTACATGCGGCGCTGGGTGATGGGGTCGCCGATCTGCACGGCGGTTGCCGGCGAGCCTTCGTGCAGCTCTTCCGAGGAAAAGGTCGCGCCGTGGATGCCGTCCTTGCCGACCCGGCCGCCGACCATGACGATGTAGTCGCCGGGCAGGGCCTTTTTGTAATGGCTCGGTTTGCCGTTGATAACGGCCGGCAGCATGCCGACGGTGCCGCAAAAGACCAGCGGCTTGCCGAGATAGCGTTCATCAAAAACGATGGAGCCGTTGACGGTCGGCACGCCGGACTTGTTGCCGCCGTGCTCAACACCCTCGCGAACGCCTTCCAGCACCCGGCGGGGGTGGAGCAGGCGCGGCGGCAGTTGGCCCTTAAAAAAGGGCGAGGCAAAGCAGAAGACGTCGGTGTTGCAGAGCAGATTGGCACCGATGCCTGTGCCCATGGGGTCGCGGTTCACCCCCACGATGCCGGTCAGGGCGCCGCCGTACGGGTCCAGCGCCGAGGGGCTGTTGTGGGTCTCGACCTTGATGCACAAATTGAGTTCTTCGGTGAATCGCACCACACCGGCGTTGTCGGAAAAGACCGACAGGCAGAAGTCGCGTTCGCCCAGGGCAGCCCGGATGTCGGCGGTGGACCGCTGGATGTAGGATTTGTACAGGCTGACGATGTCTTCCTCGGTGCCTGCTTCCTCGTCGCGGTAGGTGATGGCTGCGCTAAAAATCTTGTGCTTGCAGTGCTCGGACCAGGTCTGGGCCAGACACTCGAGCTCCACGTCGGTGGGGTTGTGGATAAGCCCCCAGGACACCCGGCGCAGTTTAAAGCCCGGCAGGCCGAAATAGCCCCGGATGGCCCACCACTCGTCCAGGGACAGGGCGAGCGTGCGCTCGTTGCTTAGGGCCTGCATCTGCTCTTCGGTCATATTGAACAGGTCGGGCACGGTGACGGTGGAGTCGGCCTTGCCGGTGACCTTGGCCGCCCGGGCCGGGAAACCCGGAACGGCTGCCCATTCGTCGCGGGATTTGATCTCGTGGCGCTGAAGCAGATCGTTGGCCAGCAGATCCAGGGCGACGTGGGCGGCGCTGTCCCGGTCGGGCAGGCCGCAGATGTGATATTGGACGGCGGTGTAGACGGCCAGCTCTTTCCTGCGGGCGTCGTCGAGCCCAAGGGCCAGGGCAATGGCTTCCTTGGCGGTGCGGGCCTCGTTGTCGGTGACGCCGGGGCGGAAACCCACCTCGATGACCCAGTCGGCCGGGTCGCCCTGGGGCGTAAGCGGCGCAGCGGATGCGGTCTGGACCACGACGTCATGGAGCACGCCGGCGTCGATGACGGCAGCTATTTCGGCGTCGGTCAGGCCGGCGATGGTGAAAATTCGGATCATGGCGACGGCGGTCACCGGCAGATGCAATTCGTTTTGGATCTTGCCGGCCACGCGCTGGCCGACCACATCCCGGACGCTTGGGCGCAGGCCCACGGCGACGCGACTGAGCATGGCGTTCCTTCCGTTTTGAGGTCACAAGTGTGCGGGCACGCCGCCGGCAGGCGTCTTCCTATTTCTCCCGGGCGAGCATGGGAGCCAGGACGTCGCTGATCAGTTCGGCTTCGGGGGAGGGGGGAAACAGGGCCAGGGCGGCTTGGGCCTTGGCCAGATACTCGGCGGCCCTCTCCCGGGTTTTCTCGGCGTGTCCGCCGGCAACGATGTTGCCGCGCAAATATTCGATATCTTCGGCCGAGAGCTGGTCCTGGCGGAAATCTTCAGCCAGCCGGCGGCGTTCCTCGAAGGGCAGCGTCGCCAGATAGAGGATCAGCGGCAGGGTGACCTTGCCTTCCTTCAAATCGCCGCCGGTGGGCTTGCCGGACACGGTGGCCGGGGAGGTGTAGTCCAGGGCGTCGTCCACGAGCTGGAAGGCGATGCCGATGGCGTGGCCAAGATCCTGGGCCGCCTGGCACAGCGTTTCACTGGCTCCGGCCAGCACGGCGCCGCAGTGGCAGGACGCCTGGATGAGGTAGGCGGTCTTGCCGGTGATGATGGAAAAATAGGTGTCCAGCGGCAGATCGACATCGCGCAGATGGGCGATTTCCTGGATTTCCCCGGTGGCGGTCTGCAGGAGCGCCTCGGACAGGATGCGGGTCAGCTCCGGGTCGTCGTATTCGGCCACCAGCCGGTTGGCCAAGGCGAGCAATACGTCGCCGGCCAGGATGGTGTGTGTGGCGCCGAAAAGCACATGGGCCGAGGCGCGGCCCCGGCGCAACTTGGCCCCATCGACGATGTCGTCGTGCAGCAGCGTGGCCGAGTGCAAAAATTCCAGGGAGCAGGCCAGGGGATGGACGTTGTCCCCGGCATACCCCAAGGCTCTGGCCACCAAAATGGTGAGCAGCGGGCGCAGGCGCTTGCCTCCGGCCAACAGCACATGGCGCACCACCGGCTGCACCAGAGGGTTTAGCGTATTGGCCGCGCCCTCCAGGTACCGGTTGATGGCCGGGACTTCCCGAGTCAAAATGTCCGCGATATCGCTCATCCGCTGGAGTTTAACAGCATTGGTCCGGGGCTGGCAAGGGGGGGGCGGGCGGGAAATGGCGCTCTCAAGCCATTTGCGCCAGGGCGACCAGGGCCGCACCACCGGTTGGTCCCATGTCCAGGCTCAAATCGCCAACATAGGCCCGGATATGGGCAGCAATGACGGCGTCGTCGCGTTCCCGGGCAAAAAGCCGCACCAAGGGGGCCACCAACCCGGGCTGTTCCCGGGCCAGGGTCAGGCTTTGGCGCAACACGCCGGCCAACGCGGCCAGGCGGGCCGCGCCCAGGCTTTTGCGGGCCGCGATGACGCCAAGGGGCACCGGCACGTCCGGCCAGCGTCCCTGCCACCAGACCCCAAGATCGAGCAGCAATGTCAGGCCGTGGGCAGCGGCGGCCAGGGCCGTCTCGTGGATGAGCAGCCCGGCCTCGGCCCGGCCGGCCTGCACGGCGGCGACAATCTCGTCGTAGCGCACCGGGACAAAAGCGGCGTCAGGCAGCGGCAGCTCGGGCCGGTCCTCGGCCAGGGCAGCGCGCAGCAGGGCGGCCGCCGTGGTGCGAAGGCCGGGAACGGCAACCGACCGGGGACGGCCGGCAAAGCCCTTGGCGACCACGAGTTTGGGGCCGGCCCCGAAACCAAAGGCCGCTCCGGACGGCAGCACGGCGTAGGTTTGGGCCAGGGGCGCGGCCATGGCGGCGGAAATCTTGACCACGTCGTAGCGGCCGGCCAGGGCGGCTTCATTGAGCGTTTCCACGTCCTCAAAGGCGAAGTCGGCCCGCAGGCCGGGCACACCCACCCGGCCCAGAATAAAGGCGGCGAAGATGGCCATGTCGTTGGGACAGGGGGAGATGGCGACGGTGATGGTGTCCATGGGGCGGCCTCGTTTAGGCAAAAAGGCAGGCGGCGGCGCGGCCAAGGGCGGCCAGGGCGGCGGGCAGATCCCAGTCGGCCGGTGGGCGCGCGCCTACCCGGTTGGAGATGGCGCGTAGTTCCAGCGCTGGCAGGCCCGAAGCGGCGGCAGCCAGGGCCACGGCAAAGCCTTCCATGGATTCGGCCAATACGCCGTAGCGTGCGGCCAGGGCAGCGGCCCGTTCGGCCGTGGCGCTGACCCCGGCCACGGTGAGGCAGGGACCGGCGATGACGGCCTCGGGCAGGGTCAGGCCCAAGGCCCGGGCGGCCTCGGCCGGTGGGGCCAGGGGCAGGCGGTCGTAGATGTCGTGGCCGTCGATGACCGCCTGGGGAAACCGCAGGCCCCGGGCGTCCATAGCCTGGGGACCGTCTGAACCGCGCAGGCCGTATTCGGGAAAGATTTCGGCTGTGGCCGCCACCAGCCCGCCCAGGGGCAGGACGGTTGGATCGAAGCTGCCGGCAATGCCAAGGGCCAGCACACCGGACACTTCCCGGTCAGGCGCTCCCTGTCCCCGGCCGATGGCCCGGCCCACGGCCAGGGCGGCGGCCACCGGCCCGACCCCGGAAACAAGGACGAGCATGTCGCGGCCGCCGCGCCGCCAGGGCACGGTGTGGCCAGGAGCCGGGGGGGCAGGAGCGCCAAGGCCCGACAACGCGGCCCGGTATTCCTTGGCCGTGGCCAAAACGAGCAGGAGCCGTGGGCGTGGGGCCGGGGGCGCATCCCCCGGCCCCAGCGGGCCGTTCGTAAGACTTGCCTCCCCGGTCCCGGCACACGCGCCAGAAGGACCGGGGGGTGGCGTTGGGTGGGCCATGGATGTTTCTACAGCCGCCAGTAGCGGTAGCCGGCGGTTTCGGCGGCGGTGCGCTCGAACACGCCCTTGACGTCGATAAGTATTGGCTCGACCGAAGGGCGAAACCAGGTGGCGATCTCGTCCAAAGTCAGCGCCGTAAAGGCGGCGTGGTTGACGGCGATGATAAGCGCGTCCAGCTCGCGCAGCTCCTCGCAGGGAACCAGCGTCAGGCCGTATTCCTCGCGGGCTTCCTCGGGCGAAGCCATGGGATCGTGGACCAGCACATGCATGCGGAAATCGCAAAGCTCGCGCACCATATCCACAACCTTGGTGTTGCGCAGATCCGGGACGTTTTCCTTGAAGGTCAGGCCCAGGACGCCGATGCGGGCGCAGCTCGCCCGGCACTCCGAGCGAATGAGCATCTTGATGGTCACTTCGGCCACATGCTTGGCCATGGAGTCGTTGATGCGACGCCCGGCCGGGATGATCTGCGGATGCAGATTGAGGCTTTGGGCCTGATAGAGCAGATAGTACGGATCGACGCCGATGCAGTGGCCGCCGACCAGACCCGGGCGAAAAGGCAGGAAGTTCCATTTCGTCTCGGCGGCGCGCAGCACGTCCACGGTGTCGATGTCCAGCTTGTCGCAGATCATCGACAATTCGTTCATAAGCGCGATGTTGATGTCGCGCTGGGTGTTTTCAATGACCTTGGCCGCTTCGGCCACCTTGATCGAGGCTGCCTTGTGGATGCCGGCCGTGACCACCGCGCCGTAAAGATCGGCCAAAAGGTCCGTCACTTCCGGGGTCTGGCCGGCCACGATCTTGACCACGGTGGCCAGGGTGTGGACCTTGTCGCCGGGATTGATGCGCTCCGGGGAATAGCCCACAAAAAAGTCCTGGCCGGCTACGAGGTTTGAGCCGTTTTCGAGCAGCGGCAGACAGACCTCTTCGGTCAGACCCGGGTAGACCGTGGACTCATAAACGACGATGGAGCCGGGGGTGATCCGGCCGGCCAGCAGGCGCGAGGCACCGACCAGGGGGCCGAGGTCCGGTGCCCGGTGGGCGTTGATCGGCGTCGGCACGGCCACAATAAATATCTTGCAGGCGGCCAGCTCGGCCGGATCGCAGGTATAGCGCAGGCTGGCGGCGGTCAGTTCCCCGGGTTCGACCTCAAGGGTGCTGTCGCGCCCGGCCCTGAGTTCTTCCACCCGGGCGGCCTTGACGTCAAAACCGACCACGTCAAAATGGCGGGCCAGGGCCACAGCCAGGGGCAGGCCGACATAGCCCAGGCCAATGACCGCCACAGCGGCCTTTCTCGCGCGGATGTCTTCAAAACTGATCAATGGGTGTTCTCCTTCATTGGAAAAAAACGGAACAGATCCATGGTCGCGATAGCGCAAAGCGCGGCCCCCTGCAAGATAGGCGGCTTTACATGTCGCGGCCGAAATCGTACTCTTGAGGGATGGAATTTAACTGGAAACTGTTCCTGACGGCCCTGGGGCTGGCCTTTATTCTGGAAGGGCTGCCGTATTTTCTGGCGGCCGAGAAGATGCCCACAGTGCTCAAAGCCCTGTCCGAGCGCAAACCCGGCGAACTGCGGGCCCTGGGCTTCACAGCCATCCTGTCCGGTCTGGCCCTGCTCTTTTTCCTACGCGCCTCCGGCGGCTAGCCCTTGCGAGAGAAGAAGAGAGAAGAGGCCTCCGGCGGCCGGGGGGATGATCCCCCCGGACCCCCCAGCGGAAGAAGTTTTTAAAGGGGCTTGGGGTTGGCTGGTCAGTTGGGCGGTTGTGGACCAGGATTGCCAAAATTTGAGCGTGGCAGGAATCCCTGTGGCTGCGGCTCGACCGACAATCGCCTTTCCTGCTCCCGTCAACCGTCGCACAAACGTCCAATAACCCCTTAAAGACCTCTCCTATCAAGGGGGTCCGGGGGGGATTATCCCCCCCGGCCGCCGGAGGCATCTTCTGCCTTCCCTTCTCTCTCTAATCTCTTTTCTCTTTTCTACACCGCCTTGACCCCGGCGTGGAGGAAGACGATACCGCCGGCCATGGCCCGGTAGCCCACGTCGGCAAAGCCGGCCTGGCGCATTTCCTCGGCCAGCGTCGCTTCGTCCGGGAACTCCCGGATCGTCTCGGCCAGGTAGCGGTAGGCTTCGTCGTCGCCGGAGACGAGCTTGCCGATTTTGGGCAGCACCCGGCGCAGATAGAAATTGTACAACCCGCCCCACATGCGCCGTTTGCCGGTGCCGAATTCCAGCACCAACAGCCGCCCGCCCGGCCGGATGACCCGGGCCAGTTCGGCCAGGGCCTGGGAACGCGGCCGGATGTTGCGGATGCCAAAGGCAATGGTGGCCCCGGCCACGGACGCATCGGCCAGGGGCAGCACGCGTCCGTCGGCCACGGTGGGAAAAATGCGCCGCCGGTCGGCCTCGCTTAATTTGCCAAGGCCGGCCAGGAGCATGGGGGCGCACACGTCGGCGGCCAGGATGCGGCGGCTGCAGCGGCGGGCCACGGCGATGGACACGTCGAGGGTTCCGGCGGCCAGATCGAGGATGGGGCCAAGGGGCAGGCCGGGGGCCAGCAGCGCCCGGACCATGGTCCGGCGCCAGGCGATGTCGAGGCCGGCTGAGAGCATGTGGTTGAGCAGATCGTAGGAGCCGGCCACCCGGCCGAACATGCCGGCCACCCGGCGGTTGTCTCCGGGAACGGGCAGCTCAGCCATGGTCGTGTCCACCCTTGGCCGGGGCCGCGTCGGTTTGGCCGGGCGCATGTGGCGTGCGGCTTATGACCCGCAGCACTTCCTCATAGATAGGACCGAAATGCTCGGTGAAGTTGCCCGGCGAAATACGGCCGGTCTCCACAAACTTGACCACGATTTCCTTGGTCACCTGCAAGGCCAGGTTTTCCCGCTTTTCCATGCTGCTTGGTCCTTTATGGCCCTGACCGCGTTGCCGGGCAGGCGGTCTGGCGTCTCGGGGCAATCCGTCGGCTTTGTGAAAAAACCCGCCCGGTTGGGGAAATGGCCTTGGACCGTCCAAGGGCAAGGACCGGGCGGGAAAAGGGAAAAACCAGGGGAGGCACTCCACCTTTTTGCGCAGGCCCTAGCACGGGCCGCCCGGCGCGTCGAGGCCCGCCAAACCGCCCGGGCCGGCAGGCAAGGCCCGGACGCGGCGGCACAAGAAAACGCTTGTGGCCGTGTGCTCATGACGCAAGCAGCCTTGGCCGTTGTGATCGACACCATATTTCCGTAAGGTCGGGGGAAATTCGAATCCCCGGTTTGTAAGCCCCATGGCCCCACACGCCACTGCGCCGGGAAGGGAGCTTTGTCGTCATGTCCCATGTTCTGACCCTGGCACCCGGAATGGCCGTCACCGGGCCGCCGGGCCTGTATGAAGTCCTGCTTGTGGCCGCCTTTGCCGCCCACGTGCTGCTGGTCAACGTGGCCCTGGGCTGCACGCTGATCGCCCTTTTTTCGCCCGGCACCGGCCGCGCCGTGGCCGGTGCCCTGGCCAAACGCCTGCCCATTGCCGTGGCCGTGGCTGTCAACCTGGCCATCCCGGTGTTGCTCTTTGCCTCGGTGCTCTACGGCCAATACCTTTACACCGCCGCCATCCTGTCGGCCGTGCCCTGGCTGTCGCTCTTTATGGTTGTCATGATCGCCTACGGCCTGCTCTACGTGTTCCAGCCCCGGGCGGCACGGCCCGGCGCGGGCTGGATTGCGGCCGGGGCAGGGGCGTTGCTCCTTCTCGCCAGCCTGACCCTGGTCAATGTCTCGCTGCTGGCGGTGCGCCCGGATCTCTGGCCCGGGGCTGCGGCCCAGGCCGGCGGCACGGCCCTGGCTGTGGGCGACCCGACCTTTTTGCCCCGCTGGCTTCATTTCGTGACCGCCTCCCTGGCCGTTGGCGGACTGGCCCTGGCGCTTTTCTCTCAAAAAGCGGCCCGTAGCGACGCTGCGGCCGCCGACCGGCTGCGGCTGGGGCTGCGCTGGTTTGGTGGGGCCACCCTGGCCCAGATTCCCGTGGGCCTGTGGTTTCTGCTGTCGCTGCCGCGCCCGATCATGGAGCGGTTTTTCGGCGGCCATCCCGTGACCACCCTGGCCTTTATGCTCGGGCTTGGGCTGGCGGCGGCAGCACTGTTAAACGCCTGGCGCGGCCGGGTCGGGCGGGCGGCCTTTTTTATTGTCGCCGCTGTTGGCGGCATGGCGGTTGTGCGCGAGCAGGTCCGGCAAGCCTATCTGGCCCCGCATTTCACCCTGGACGCGCTGCCGGTCGCCACCCAGATCGGTCCCATCGTCATGTTTCTGGCCTGTCTCGCTGCCACGGCCCTGGCCGCAATCTGGGCCATCAGCCTGTATCGCCGCGCCGGGCAAAGGGGTTAGGGCATGGAATTTCCTGTCTGGCAGCTGTCTACCTTTGGCGGTGGTTTCTGGATCATCCTCATTGCCGTGCTGCATGTGTTTGTGGCCCATTTCGCCGTGGGCGGGGGCCTGTTCCTGGTTTTGACCGAAGCCAAGGCCCGGCGTCTGGGTTCCAAGCCGCTGCTGGCCTATCTGCATCGCCACACCCGGTTTTTCATGCTGTTGACCATGGTCTTTGGCGGCCTGTCCGGGGTCGGCATCTGGCTGACCATATCGTTGCTCTCGCCCCAGGCCACACTGTTTCTGGTGCGCACTTTCGCCTGGGGCTGGGCCACGGAGTGGACGTTTTTCGCTGGCGAGATCGCGGCCTTGCTTGTCTATTATTACGGCTTCGACCGCCTGGACGCCCGGCGGCATATGCTCGTGGGCTGGCTCTATTTCGCCTTTGCCTTTTTGTCGCTGTTCGTGGTCAACGGCATCGTCGGGTTCATGCTCACCCCGGGGGAGTGGCCGGTGAGCCAGGATTTCTGGGACGGCCTGTTCAATCCGACCTTCTGGCCGGGCGTTGTGCTGCGAACGGTCCTGGGCTTGCTTCTGGCCGGGCTGTTCGGTTTTGCCACGGCTCTTGGCATACCGGACGAGGAGGCCCGGGAGACGATGCTGCGCACGTCCTGCCGCTGGGCCGTGGCCGCCGCGCCGCTCTTGCTGCTGTCGGGCTGGTGGTATGTGGGCGCGCTGCCGGAACCGGTGCGGGCCTTTTTCCTGCGTCGCGGCAGCGAAATAGCCGCTTATCGGGCCGCCTGGCCGGCGTTGCTGCTGGCCGTGGCCGCCGGCTCCATGGCCCTGTCCCTGCGTTTGCCGCTGGGGCTTCGCCGGGTACTGGCCGGGCTGTTGCTGCTGGCCGGGCTGGGGCTGGTCGGGGCCTTTGAGACCATGCGCGAGGCCGCCCGCAAACCCTGGCTCATCCCGGGGCTTGTCTGGGCCACCGACATCCGGCCCAGTCAGGCAGCGCCCTACGAAGCGCCGCTTTTGCCCCGGGCCGCCTGGGCAAAAATCAAGGAAATCACGCCGGAGAACCGGCTGGCCGCCGGGGCCGAGCTTTTCACCCTCCAGTGCCTGGGTTGCCACAGCGTTGGCGGGCCAGTCAAAGACATCCGCAACTATACCAGCCAGATCGGGGCCGAAGGGGTGGAGGCCTACCTCACCGGCCAGGGCAAGCTGTTCACCCAGATGCCGCCTTTCCTTGGTTCGCCGGATGAGCGGGCCGCCCTGGCCGCCTACGTGGCCCAGGGGATCAACGGCCGCTATGCGCCAAAGGCCAAGCCGGTGGAGGTCAATCCCGTCGAGGTGGCCATCCCGCCCTTTGATCTGGAAAACGCCAGCCATCTGCTCCTGGCTGTCGGGGAACTGGGTGTTGTGGCCATGGCCGGCTGCGACGGCTCGTTTTCCCTGGCCGCGCCCGGCAACGGGCTTAAGGCAGTGCTGGTCAAGCGCGACGTGTTGCCCGAAGTGGTCACCCAGGGGGCGACCGTGCGCTATGCCGCCCCGGACGGAGCCAAAAACCCGGCCGCGCATCTTCCTTTCTGGAAATACGCCAAGACGTTGGTGGGCAAGACCCTGGCCGGGAACACCTCGGTCACGGGGCTGACGCCCGACGGCATCATGACGCCCGCCGGCAAGGTCTTTACCGCCGCCGGCATCCCGGTTTCGCCCTACGCCGACGACGGCACGGTCAACCCCTATCCGGTCTTTACCGTCACTGCTGCCGACGCGGCCGGGGCACCCCTGGCCGCAACCAAGGCCGTGGCGGCCGTGTCCACGGAAATGGGCTGCAAAACCTGCCATGGCGGCTCATGGGGCGAGGCTGAGGCAACTGGCGTGGCCAAGCCCACGGCCGAGGCGATTTTGGCCGTGCATGATAAGCGAAACGGCACCAAACTGGCCCAGACCGCGGCTCTGGGCGAACCCGTGGCCTGCTTTGGCTGCCATACCGATGCCGGTCCCAACGCCGCCGGGCTGCCCGGCCGGCCGGAGCTGCTCACCCTCTCGGCCGCGGTCCATGGCTTTCACGCCTCGTACATGACCGGCCAGGGGGCCGAGGCCTGCAACCGCTGCCATCCAACCGCGCCAAACGGCGTGACCCAGGCCCAGCGCGACAACCACGCCGCGGCCGGGATCGGTTGTCCGCGCTGCCATGGCTTCATGGAAGACCACGCCCTCTCACTTTTGGCCCACGAAAAGGCCGCCGGCAAGGCCGCTGCCGTGCGCCTTATGACGCCCCTGGCCCCGCGCAGCGTGGCCACGGTTGCCGCTGTCCATCCCCGGGCGGCCTGGACCCAGTTGCCCGACTGTCTGACCTGCCACAAGGACTTTGCCCGGCCGGCCAAGGATGCCAGCGCCTTTAACACCTGGACCAAGGACGCGGCCGGCCTTTATCGCAATCGCACCGAGGCCACGGGCAATATTCCCTGCGCCGCCTGCCACGGCAGTCCCCATGCCACCTTTGTGGCGGTCAACGACTACGGCCTGAATGTCAATAATCTTGCCCCCATGCAGTACATGGGCGCGCCCGGGGTCATTGCCTCGGGCAAACGCTGTGACGTGTGCCACACTGTGGAGATGGACGGGGATTCCCACCATCCCAATATGGTGAAATAGGGTGGCGTTGCCAGCGAGGGAGGAGTGGGCATGAAGACGTTTCTTGTGCTGCTGGCGGCGCTGCTTGCGCCGCTACCAGCCTTTGCAGCCGGGGGGATCACCATGACGCCGGAAATGCGTCAAACCTTGCAGGCCAAGATGCACCAGGAGTGTCTGGCCAAGGAAGGGGATTTTGCCCGCCAGGGCTATACCAAGGCCCAGACAGCAGCCATATGCAAATGCTCCACCCAGCAGACGGCGGCGTTGTTTAACTCCCAGACCGTCAGCTATATCCTGACGCACGGGGCCATGCCGGCGGATATGCAGCGCAAGGTGTCCTCGGCCACAGCCGGGTGCATCAAGTCCAGCACCGGCGTTCGGAAATAGCGGGCTGTGGCGATGTCCTCGCCACACGCCGTCTTGCGCGGCGCACAATGCAAAACGCCCGCCCCGGAGTTTCCGGGGCGGGCGTTTTCAGGTCAGCGGACCGGGCCGCAGTTAGATGCGCACCAACTCGTATTCGGGCCGCCCCAGGCCCACGGCCGCGCCGTGGACAAAGGTCACATCCCCGCGCGTCCACTGCCACAAGGCCGCGAATTTGTCCTCGCCGGTGCCCAGGCCGTGTTCGAGCTTGCACTCGGGACAGGCCGCCTGGGCGTTGACCAGATCAAGACAGGCCTTGTCCAGCGCCACCGGGTCGGTGGAAGCCAGAAAGCCGATGTCCGGCACAATGGGCGCGTCGGACCAGGGCACGCAGTCGCAGTCCGGCGTCACGTTGACCAAAAAGTTTACATAGCCCACCCGGCCCTTCTTGCCGGTGACCGCCCCCAGGGCGTATTCCACCAGGCGCTCCATAAACGGCACGATCTCGGTGTGCCAGTTGATGCTCATGGCTTTTTTGCGGCACACCGTCAGACACTCGCCGCAGCCGATGCAGGTCGCCTTGTCAATGACGGCCTTCTTGCCGTCCATGGTAGCCGCCCCAACCGGACACACCTTCACGCACTCCTGGCAGCCGATGCACTTTTTGGCGTCCACCACAAAGCGCACGCAGTGCTGCTCCTGCTTGCCCGCCCGGGGGGCGCAGCCCATGGCCAGATTTTTGACCGCCCCGCCAAAGCCAGCCAGTTCGTGGCCTTTGAAATGCGACAGCACCAGCAGGGAATCGGCCCGCACGATGTCGCCGGCAATTTTGACGGACTGGAAATGCTTGCCGGCAACAGGCACCTCCAACACGTTGGTGCTGTCCAGGCCGTCGGCGATAATGACCGGCGCGCCAAGGACGGCATAGTCAAAGCCGTGCTCCACGGCCGTGACCATGTGGTCCACGGCGTTGTGCCGGCTGCCGGAATAGAGGGTGTTGGTGTCGGTGACAAAGGCCCGGCCGCCGCAGGCTTTGATGCGCTCCACCATGGCCCGGACGTAGGTGGGGCTTATATGGGTGTCGCAGCCGCGTTCGCCGAAATGGACCTTGACCCCGGTCAGGTCGCCTTTTTTGACGACATCGCCAAAGCCGGCGGCCTCAAAGAGTTTTTTAAGCTTGGCCGTGCGGTTGCGATTGGGCGTGCGGGCTCGCAAGTCGGCGAAATAGACCTTGGCCGGTTCATGATTTGTGTCTTGGGTCATGGGGCGCTTCCTTTTTTGGCATCGCCGTCGCAGCCGTCGGGCTGGCGGCGGGTCTGTTTTTCCAAGGCGTCGAGACGGTCGCTGATGGCGGCCAGCAGGCGGGTGGTCTCGGCCGTGTGCTCGCGGGCGAGCTGTTCCAGGGCCGGGGCCGTGCGCAGATGCAGGTCGGTCTGGGGAAAGGCGATTTCGACGCCGGCTTCGCGAAAGAGCCGGTCAATGGCTCCGCGCACCGTGGACAGGGCCGTCACCGCGCCGGATACGTCGGCCAGCCAGACGCGCAGCTTGAAATCCAGGGTGCTGGCCCCGAAATCCCAGTGCAGCACGGCCGGCGGCGGGGTGGCCAACACGTCGGGGCACTCTTTGGCCGCCGCCAGGAGCAGTTCGCGCACCTTGGCCGTGTCCGAGCCATAGGCCACGCCCACGGCGATGTCGCGGCGAACGCTGGGGTCTTTGTGGCTCCAGTTGATGATCTTGCCGGACACCAGCTCGGAGTTGGGCACAAACACCGTGGCGTTTTCGTTGGTGAGCACCTCGGTGTTGCGGATGTTGACTTCCTTGACCACCCCCTGCCCGTCGCCGAGCTGGATGGTGTCCCCGGCCTGGACCGAGCGGCCAAAGAGCAAAATCAGGCCGCTGACGAAATTATTGACCGTGGTCTGCAAACCAAAGCCGATGCCGACCGACAGACCGCCGGCCACCACCGCCACGCTGGTCAGGGACACGCCCAGCACCGACATGGCAAAGACGACGTAGAGCCCCCACCACAGGTAGGTGTTGATGGTCAAAAGGGTGGTCTTGGCCCCGCGTTCCACGCTGCGGCGTCGGCCGGCCATTTCGGCGATAAAGGCCGCCGACAGGGCAATAAAGGCCCGGGCCAGATAGTAGCCGAGCAGAAGCAGTGCGAGCTTTTGCAGGCTGATGCCCACGGACTCCACCCGGGTTTCCGTGGTCAGCACTTCCAGGAAGACGTTTTCGCCGCCAAACTGGTTTGAAAGCAGCCACAAAAAAAGGAACAGGCAGGCCAGAAAGAAAAACGGGAACCCGGCCCCTGCCAGGACGCCCAGGAAAAGCGGCAAACGGCCATGGCGGCGCTCGATTTCGCGGCGGCCGAAATAGCGGGTGATACGTGCGGCGAATCGCAGGGACAGGGCCACGTAGAAAAGGCCCGAGGCGAACAGGATGGCTGTTTGCGGCAGCCCGAACAGCGACAGTCCGGCCAGGGGCGGCAGGGCAAAGGCCAGGATGCCGGTGATGGCCCGGTCCAGGCGCTGATCCGGGGGCGTTGCCTTGCGCCGCTTCCAAAAGCCCAGGGCGGCCAGAGCCAAAACCACGGCCATGAGCGGGCCGCTCAGGGTGTCGGGAAAACGGCCGGATTCGAGCATAAGGCCCAGGGCGAACAGTCGCCAGGTGGGCCATAAGACGGCCGGCCGTTGGCCGTCGCGCGACGCATCGCGGCTTAAACGCGAGAGATGGACCAGGGCGGCGGCATAGAGAATTTCGCCAATGGAAATGAACAGGGTGAACAGGAAAAACGGCGCGAACTGGGCCAGGGTCGTAAAAAACGCTCCGGCAGCGGTGCAGACCGCCAGCTTGGCCACAAGCCCGAGTGTCAGCCTGGAAACGCCGCGTCGGGCGGCCACGCGCCGGCCAATCAGAAACAGGGCGGCGACCAGGGCGGCGGCCAGGGCGCCCATGCCCAGGCCCTCCAGGAGCATGGTCTGCAAGGCCGCCGTGTCCAGCAGTTCCGAACACAGCCCGGCCCAGAGTTTCCAGTCCTCAATGTCTTCATGGAGATACCGGAAAAAGGAAGCGGCGAAAATCGAGGGGTTGGAGTCCTTGTAATACCGCTTCCAGGCCGGGGCCATGGCCTCTTGCAGTTCGTCGGCAGCGGTGTCGAGCTGCTCGGCCAGATTGCGCAGGGGGGTGGCTTCCAGCGCCAGACTGTCGCGCAGGGCGGTGATTTCGGTGCTGAGACTGTCAATGGAGCGCTGGCTGGGGGCCAGGGCCTGGCGGAAGCGTTCGGGCACTTCCTGGCTGGTGATGGCGCGGAGCTTGTCGCGGTAGGATTCGAGCAGGGCGACGTTTTGTTCCAGGGCCGTCCAGGCCTGCTGCGGCCGCTGGGCCAGATGGGCCACATCCTGGCGCAGCCGGTCCATGCCGGCCATGACAGTGCGGATTTCCCAGGGATCAGAGGCCGTGGCCTGCCATAAGGCGAGTCTGGCCCGGTCGCGAAACAACCGCTCCAGTTCGATGTTCTGCTCGGCCTCTTCGACGGCGCGACGGGCCTTGAAGGCCTCCAGCCGACTGCGGCTGATCGCATCCTGCTTTTGCAGGGTCTCCAGCACCAGGCCCCAGGCCTGGTCGTCATCGACAACCAGACGGGAAATGGCGGCAACCGATACGGTCGCGGCCAGCAGGACCAGCAGCAGGCAGGCAGGGAGGAGGGCGCGGCGCGGCGTCATAGCTGCCCTGATACGGCCTTGGCCAGCCCCTGTCCATGGGGCGGCGGTCAGTCGCGCCGCTTTTTGTCCAGACCGCCGCCCACCACCCATTTGATCTGGCGGCATACGCCCATGAGCAGATTGAATTCGTGGCGCCTAAGCCCCACCCGGTCGATGAAGCGGCGCACCGGCAGCATCCAGTAGTCCGGGTTGTCGGCCTTTAAAAAATCAATGGCCAACAGCGACTCCCGCAGCGCTCCAAACAGCGATTCCCGCTCGGCATGGGTGGCGGCGCGCGAAGGCAAGGGCACATCCTCTTCCTCGGCCAGCCCCTGGGAGGTCTTAAAGACCTCGTAGCAGACCAGCAGCACGGCCTGGGCCAGATTGAGCGAGGTGGCCTCGTCGGCTGTGGGGATGTTGACCAGCCGGCCGCAGAGCTGCGTCTCCTGGTTGGACAACCCGGCGTCCTCCGGCCCAAAGACCACGGCCACGCCATCGCCTGCGGCCAGGGTCCGCCAGACGCTGCCGGCCGCCTGCCCGGGGGTGATCACACCCTTGCGCCAGCCGCCCAGCCGCGCCGTTGTGCCGTAGACATCCTGGGCTCCGGCCACGGCCTCGGCCAGGGTGGCGACGATTTCCAGCCGGTCGAGTAGCAACCCGCCCTTGCTGGTGGCCATGGGCCGTGCCCGGTCCAGGTCAAAGGCCGGCGGATCGACCAGCACCAGCCGGGTTACACCCATGTTGGCGCAGGCCCGGGCCGCCGCGCCGACGTTTTCCGAGAATTTGGGTCTGAAAAGGACGATAGTGAGATTATTGAGCATAGTTTCCATGGAATAGAGCAGGAGGAATGTCGGGAGGGAGGCCCCGTCTTTCCCGCAACGTTTACAGACGCGGCTTGTTTTATCAAGCGAAAGTGAAAATGGGGGAGTGGTGACTGCTCCCTTGCTCGGCAGCGATGCACAGCGCATCAAACATGGCAGGCAGATATGAGGAAAGCGCCTTGACCGCTGCGGCTATTCGTGGACCAGTAAGTATAAGGAGCCCGCTGTAGAGAGAGAACCTCAGCCAGGAGAAAGGAAATGCCCTTTGAATCAGAATCGTTACTTGATGATATGAAATTGAATAATAGACTCATCCTCGCTGAGAGCGAATTGGAGCACTCTATAATCTATGCTCTTCTTAATAAGGCACAGGAAATTGATAATGCTGCATTGCTCAGAGAGATTAATAAGTATACTCCAGTTCAAAAATTTGAACGAGATTACACAATGCTACAGGGTCCAATTTATGTGCCAATTTCTCCAGCGAATGCTGATATTGACAAAAATATTCAACGCGCCCGTGCCAGTTGGAGCCCGTCATGGTTTTTGGAGAAACTCGCTCCAGGCGGAGAGATGGATTATAAAGCTGGCCATGGTAATATAAAATATGAAGATTTTGGAAATTTTAATTATGGTGCTGTCGCACTTGCTTTTGGTTTGTCGGAGAAAGTAGCATTGCGAGGAGCAGGCTTGGTACAAACGATTGTTGATATTTCAAGAATAAAGAACAATAAAGGTTCTGACGAAGCAAAACAATATTTTAAGGATCATAAATTTGATTTTCTTGGCCGTGAATCTTACGGTGACCAGCGGAAAGATCAGGAAATGATCAAACAGGGGTTCCGTTATTACAAAGAGGTCTATTTAAAAAAAACAGTCAAGCAAAACAGCAATTGAAGATTTTGAGAATATGCAAGAGATACAGAAAAGGATTGGAGCAGAAGAGTGGGGTAGTTTTTTTCAGAATGGAAAATATAAAAGTACTACGAGAAAAATAGTCTGTCGCATTGTTAAATAGTGTAATGGCACTCTTTCGTGAGAGGAGTTGGTATTCACCGCGCCGCAAGTTTTTCCCTGGTCAGTCTTCCGTAAGTCAATGCGCTGCACGCCATCCAACTGCGGTCAGGAATAGAGCTGATAGTTAGCATTACGTTGCGACAACGCTTAGTCATTTAAAATTGTTAGTCTATTTGTTTTGTGTTGGACGGACATAATCCCCCGCCTCTTCGTCTGGGGGGTCGTTCATGATGATAGGCAAATAGCCAAGCTCTGGATATATAATATACCAGCAGCGTTCAAGCTTGTGGGGAAAACGCGCTCTTTCAATTCTTATCCAGCGCGAAATGTTGTCGTCAGGAACGTAACAAAGTCCGATATCGAGTGTGAGAATATTCCATCCTAACGAAAAAATTGCACTTGTTTGGTTATCAATTGTTGTGTAAATGGTTAAACCGTTTTGTGTGGCGAGATGAGTATGGGGTTGTGGCAAGTGTATGACTGCTGATGGCGTGTTTTTGTTGCCAATTCGCCCATTTTTAATCATCTTGATGATTTCTATGCGTTCTTGTTTGAATAATTCGAAGTATAGTTTGTCGTCAATACTGCCAGAAGGGCCTGGGGGGTAGTATACTATGAAATAGAGATTGAAAAGAAGTGGGAGGACGGCCCAAAGAGGCGTTGTCCAGACATAGCGGAAAAAGACATATGTATTGCGGATGAGCAAGAAAAATTCATATAGTAAAATCCAGTTGGGCAGGGGGCGGCTGATATTAAACGGCATGCGGCAGCACAGGATGTAGCCGAAATACAGGAATGGCGTAACAAGCGCCATGAATGTGAGCATCGCCCGCAAGGCTCGCTGGCAGCGTCGTTTCGCCAGCCAACGACGGCGCGCAGGGCAGACGGGCATTTGCGGAACCTGCGTCTGGATGATCATGGCACCCGTTTATCGGTTTTTCAATGGATACGCCAGACCAGCCCCGAGGCGCAGTGCGTCGGCGGGGTTTCGCCGCCAATCAATTTGCAGAACTTCTCCAATTGAGGGGGCGGGGGTGTCTCCACAGCCGCCGGGGCAATGGTGGTTCCCGTCAAGCTTGCCGTGCGGCATTGCCCACCCGACAAAAGTGTATTCTCCGCCCCACCCACCGTCGCGGCAACGCCGTCCCCCACGTAACCCCTTGCCTTCCAGGAGGGATTCCAAAGGGGCCACCCCTTTGGCCGCCGGAGGCCTCTTCTGTCTTTTCTTCGCGTCCGTTTTTCCGCTCTCGCTACAGCGAGCAGAACACCGTCGGGTCTTCGCTAAAGGGCGTCACTTCGTGCTGGCCGGTGGATTCGAGCACCGAGCGCCAGTAATCCGAGGTGATGTTGAGTTTTTTGCGCTTAAGCGTCACGAGATCCAGCGGCAGATGGACGTAGCGGTCGAAAAGGCGCGACACCACCATGCCGGTCTTGCCGGCCATGGCGGCGTGGACGGCGTTTTGGCCGAGGAAACCGCAGTAGACCCGGTCGTTGGCGTTGGCCGGCACCGAGCGGATGATGTAGCTGGGGTCGATAAATTTCAGCGTGAGCGGCATGTCGCGCTCGCGGAAATAGTCTTCGATTTCGCCGCACAGGAACTGGGCGATATCGCCCAGCACCGGATTGCCCGAGGCGTCGCGGGCACCGGTGTCCGGCAAAAGGCTTTGCCCGGCACCCTCGGCAACCACAATGACGGCGTGTTTGCGGGATTTAAGCCGCGTCTCCAGTGACGGGAGCAGCCCGTGGGGACCGGTCAGGGAAAAGGAGCATTCCGGCACCAGGACGTAGTTGACTTCTTTAAGGGCCAAGGTGGCCTGGGCGGCAATAAACCCGGATTCCCGGCCCATGACCTTGACCAGGCCCACGCCGTTAAGCGCGCCGATGGCCTCGGTATGGGCGCAGCGGATGGCCTCGGTGGCCTTTTCCACGGCGGTGTCGAAGCCAAACGACTTGGTGACCAGATTCACATCGTTGTCGATGGTTTTGGGCACGCCGATGACGCTTATTTTCGAGCGCCTGCGGGCAATTTCCTCCTGGATGCGCCGGGCGGCCTTCATGGTGCCGTCGCCGCCGACGACAAAGAGGATGCCGACGTTTAAGCGCTCCAGGGAATCGACGATGTCCTCGGGGCGCTGGGGGCCACGGCTGGAGCCGAGCACCGTGCCGCCGAACTGGTGGATGTCGGATACGGCCTCGGAAGTCAGGTCCACCGGGGCATGGCCGTAGGACTCGATAAAGCCTTGCAGCCCGAACCGGATGCCGAGCACGCCGGCCACATTGTAGTTGTGGCGGCACTCCATGACGATGGCCCGGATGACGTCGTTTAAGCCCGGACACAGCCCGCCGCAGGTGACGATGGCCACCTTGACCTTGGACGAGTCGAAATAGATCTTGCCGCGTGGTCCGGCCAGTTCGAAATCGGCCCGGCACGGACCGGTCCCGGGGCCGAAATCGCTGGCATCAAGCTCCATGGTGACCCGGTCCGCATCGTCGGTAAACCGGCAATAGGGCAGCGGGGAGGGGATCTTGGCCGGCCCCAGCGTGGCAATGGCGGTCTCGGCCGGGGAGACAGGACAACGGTCTTGCATGGCGTGCTCCTTAAGGCCCGCAAACTACCAGTTTGCGCCCCCGGCAGCAACACGACCCGGCGACAATCCGGCGAAATCGCGTCCGCGCGTCGTTTTCACAAAAGCGCAGACTGCCAGCATGGTCGTCCTCCGCAACCCCTGACGGACATTTCAGGCCGCGTCGCTAGTCCCAACGCACCTTGACTTCCGAGGAGTCACCGCGCCCGGAAATGACCACCTTGCCGGCGCTGCCAAGGGTCAGGCTCTGCCCCGGGGTCAGCACCGTGTCGCGCCCGTCGCCGGTGGCCGTCACCCAAACCGCGCCCTTGGCGCAGACCACCCGGCAGGTGCGCACGCCGGTGAGCGCCAGATACTTGCCCTGGCCAAGACGGAAATAGAGGCTTTTGCCCGGCGTAAAAAGCTTGGCCCCGGCCTTGGCCGCCAGCCGCATAAAGCGGTTGTCGCGCCAACGGCCAAGCCACTCGTCGATGATCCCCGGCCGCGCGGCGTCAAGCGCCCTGTCTTCCCGCATACGATCTGCAAACATGGTTGCCCCCTTTCGCTTGCCCGGTGGCAACGGCCCCCGGCTTGCTTCCCTTGGACCATATTTGCTGTTACCATCACAGATACAGTTTTTAAAAAAAACGTGCATAACAGATTCGTCCCGACAAGACACCCGCCGGCTACCCGGGCCGGTTGCCGCCACCCGGGACAGCCGAACCGCCAGGCCGTTGCCAAGGAGACGCCATGACCCAGCCACTGCCGCAAGCCGCTGCCGGCGTTTTTCGCTATGTGACCGTGGAAAAACACATTCTCGAACTGATCGAGTCCGGGGAGCTGGCGGCCGGGGAACGCATCCCGTCGCTGCGGGTGCTGGGGAACCGGCTTGGGGTCAGCGTCACCACGGTCAATCAGGCCTATTTGGAGTTGGAACGGCGCGGCGTGGTGGAGGCCCGGCCCAAGTCGGGATTTTTTGTGCGCCACGCACCCCCCCGCCGGCCGGCCCCCCAGGGGGCGAGCCAGCCGGCCAAGGCCCCGGCCGCCGTGGCCCGGGGGGCGCTGATCCGGGAGGTGCTCGACGGCATGGGCCGACGCGATATCGTGCCCTTGGGCGTGGCCCGCACCGACGAGGCGCTGTTGCCTGTCAAGCAGTTGGCCCGCCTGCTGGCCAAGGTGGCGGCCGGGGACGACCGGGTGACGTCGTATGAAGGGGTGTGCGGCAATCTGGAGTTTCGCCGCCAGATCGCCTGGCGATTGGCCGAGGCCGGCATCGAGGCCGGCCCGGAGGACGTGATGATCACCGGCGGGGCCATGGAGGCGCTGTATCTGGCCCTGCGCTCGGTGACCCGCCCTGGGGACAATGTGGCCATCCCGGCCCCGACATATTATTGTTTTCTGCAACTGCTGGAAAATCTCGGGCTGCGGGCGGTGGAGCTGCCGTCCTTCCCGGACGGCGGGGTGCGCCCGGTCGATCTGCGCGCGGCGCTGGACCGCTTTGATCTGCGCGCGGTGATCCTCACGCCCAATTTCAACAACCCCGACGGTTCGCTTATTCCCGACGCGGCCAAGGCCGAGATGGCGGCGCTTCTGGCCGAGCGCGGCGTGCCGGTCATCGAGGACGACGTGTACGGCGACTTGCACTTTTCCGAGCGCCGGCCGCGCTGCCTGCGTTCTTTTGACGCCAGCGGCAACGTGCTGCACTGTTCGTCGTTTTCCAAGACCCTGGCCCCGGGCTTTCGCCTGGGCTACATGCTGCCCGGCCGCCATGCCGCCCGGGCCTTTGAGATCAAAGCCACCACCAACGTCTGCTGCGCCACCCCCACCCAGATTGCCGGGGCCATGTATCTGGCCCAGGGCGTTTTCGAGCGCCATCTGCGAAAGACCCGGGCCGTATTGGAACGCCAAGCCCGCATGACCGAGGAACGCGTGCTGCGCCATTTCCCCGAGGGCACGCGGGTCACCCATCCCGGCGGCGGCTCCGTGGTCTGGGTGCAGATGCCGGATTGCGTGGATTCCATCGCCCTTTTTTACGAAGCCAAGGCCCTTGGCATCGGCGTGGCCCCGGGCAACATTTTTTCCAGTTGCGACCAATTCAAGCATTTTTTGCGCTTAAGCTACGGCCACGCCTGGACGCCGGCCGTGGAGCAGGCTCTGGCCACCCTGGGACGCCTGGCCCACGAACTGGCCGCGCGGGGTACGACGCTGGAATTGGTGCCGTAACGGTTGGGCGGCAGTATCGGATTGTCGCAGAAATCCCGGTGCCAGGGCGTTGGTTTTTTCCGGCAAGGCTGGTAGCCTGTGCTGGAGAGATTGCGGGCCGGATCGGCCCCAAGGGAGCTGGCCGATGCAGTTCACATGCAACCAGGCGGATCAGGCTCTGGTCGTTTGCCTGTCGGGCGAGATCATTATGGACGCCGTGTCTGAGCGCAAGGCCGAGGTCGAACGTCTGGCCCGGGCGGCTCCCGGAGCAAACGTCGTGGTCGATCTGGCCGGGGTGACCTTCATGGACAGTTCGGGCGTGGGGTTTCTCATCGGCCTTCGCCGGCTGTGCCAGGAGCAGGGCAAGACCATGACCGTGGCCAACCCGTCGCCCCCCATCAAAAAACTCCTGGATATGCTGCGGCTGACCGACTATTTCGCCGCCCCGGCCCCAATCTGATGCCCGTCATGCGCATCGCCATCATCGATGATTCCGAAACGTTTCGGGCCTTTCTCTTCAGCCTGCTGGTGGGCTGCGGCGATATGGAAGTCCACGCGTCGGCCGAGGACTTTTTAGCCGATCTGGATGCCGGCACCGCGCCGCCGGATCTCGTGCTCATGGACCTCATCATGCCCGGCATGAGCGGTCTTGCCGCTATCAAGCGCCTCAAGGCCAACCCGGCCCTGGCCGATGTGCCGGTCATCGTCGTCACGGTGTCCGACGCCGCCGCCGATCTGGCCGAAGCCTTTGCCGCCGGGGCCATGGACTATATCAAGAAGCCGCCCTGCCGGCCCGAGTTGCTGGCCCGGGTGGATTCGGCGCTACGGCTCAAACGGGCTATCGACGAACGCAAGGCCCGGGAACGGGAGCTTAAGGCCGAGAAGGAATACATCGCCGCCATCTTGGAATACTCCCATGACGGCATTGCCGTGGCCGGCCGCAGCGGCCGTTTCACCTTCGTCTCCCCCGGCATGGAGCGCATTTTCGGCCTGCCCGCCGACACCTACTCCACCTCCGACCGCTGGCTGGATATCATTTTCCCCAACGAGGCCGCCCGGGACGATCTCACCGATATTTTCGTCTCCCGTCCGGCCCCGGGCCATGTCTGGCGACGGCTCTACCCCTTTGTCGACAAGAACGGACAGGCGCGTATCTGCCAGATCCATTTTTCCACCATGCCCAGTGGCGATCTGATCTTAAATATCCAGGACATGACCCTTTTCGAGAAGCAGAAGGAAGATCTGGTCAAAAAGCACACCCGCCACCAGAAAGACCTGGACGCGGCTGCCGAGATCCAGCAGAGCTTGCTCCCCCGGCGCTTCACCATGTCCGATTCGCTGCGCTTTGCCTGGGAGTTTCTGCCCTGCGACAACATCGGCGGCGACATCTTCAATGTCTTCCCGCTGGGGCCAAACCATGTGGGCCTGTACATGCTTGATGTGTCCGGGCATGGCGTGGCCTCGTCGCTGGTGGCCCACTCGGTCTACAACTTCATGCACTACCAGCGCTCGACACTCATCGACCGCTCGGACGGCCACATCGACGTGGTGCCGCCGGAAGTGGTGCTGGAACGGCTCAATGACGAATTTCCGTTCACCAAGTTCCAGAAGTTTTTTACGATCTTTTTCATGACCATCGATCTGCGCACCGGCTACGCCCGCTACGGCAATGCCGGGCATCCCGCGCCTCAGCATATTACCGCCGCCGGCGTTGTCACGCCGCTGCCCATGCGCGGCACCATCATCGGACTCACCGGCCTTGGCCCGGTGCCGCCCGGGGAGCTGACCCTGGCCCCGGGGGATAAGATCCTGTCGCTCAGCGACGGTCTGGCCGACAGCCGCAACGCGGCCGGCGAATATTTCGGCGAGGAGCGCATCGATGCGGTCCTGGCCAACCAGGCCACGGCCCCGGTGGGCGAACTGCTGGCGGCCCTGCGCCAGGCGGCCTGGGAATTTTGCCAGGCCGCCCCGCCCCGCGACGATGTCAGCATGCTCGGGGTGGAATTCGTGCGGCCAAAAGGGTAGGCACTCTTTCTCCGGCGGGGCCACCCTCCAACCTCCGCCTCGCTGCCGGCACCGGCCGCCAGGGACAAGACGCATCCAGGCTCCCCGCAACGCCCCAACCCGGCCGCAATCGGCCGCAACTCCCCACAACCACCCGCAACCACCCGACGTACCCATGCCCTTTACCGTCTACCATGCCCCGCCCGGACTGTTGCCTGAACTGACCCGCGAACTCGGCAGCGCCGTCACCGCCGTGCGCGATCCTCTGGTCGTGGCCCAAGGGCCGCCCCGCGAGTGCGCCTTTGCCGCCAACATCTGGACCGAACCGGCCTTTATCCCCGTGGATTCCATTGGCGACGCGGCCAAAAAACTGACAGCCCTGGGGCGCAACTGGTCGCTGGTGCCTTCGGGGCATTTCCGCCGGGCGGCGCTTCTGGCCGAAAAGCTGCCCCGGCCCCCGGCCAGACCGCTGGTTTTTGGGAAGGCGCTGCCGCGCGCGCCCCTGGGGGCGTTTACGCTGTGGGAGGACAATGTGCTGCTGGCCTCGCCGGGCACCAGCCAGCCCGTAGCGGACGGCGTCTACCATTTCAACGAAGACCGGATAGGCCCGCCGAGCCGGGCCTATCTCAAGCTGTGGGAGCTTTTTACCCGCCTGGGCGTTCAGCCCGCCCCGGGCGAACTGTGCCTGGACATGGGCGGCAGTCCCGGGGGCTGGGCCTTTGTGCTGGCCGGACTCGGCGCCCGGGTCTTTTGCATCGACAAGGCGCCGCTGGCCCCAAACGTGGACAAAAATCCGCTGGTGACCTGGTGTCCGGGCAGCGCCTTTGGCCTGGACCCCCGCCATGCCGGGGCCGTGGATTGGTTTTTTTCCGACGTGATCTGCTATCCCGAGCGCTTGTATGCGTGGCTGATCCGCTGGCTGGAGCTTGGCCAGTGCCGGCGCTTCGTGCTGACGGTCAAGCTGCAGGGCGAGACGGATTTCGCCCTGCTGGACCGCTTCCGGGCCATCCCCGGCAGCCGGCTTCTGCATTTAAGCAACAACAAGCACGAATTGACCTTTGTCAGGCTTGAAACCGGGGAGCCTGTTTAAAGCGCGCGTTGTTGCCCGCCCGTGCCCTGCCCGGGCCGTGGGTCAGCTCCCGTCCGGCCGTGCCGCGTCGGCCGCCTTGCTGCGCTTGGGGCCGCGTCTGGTGAAGCGCCAGCGCAGCCGATCCAGATAAAGATAGATCACCGGCGTGGTAAAAAGCGTCATCAACTGGCTGATCACCAGCCCGCCGGCAATGGCGATGCCCAGCGGCCGGCGCAGCTCCCAGCCCGAACCATGGCCAAAGGCCAACGGCAACGCTCCCAACAAAGCGGCCAGGGTGGTCATCATGATGGGCCGAAACCGCTTGAGGCAGGCTTCGGTGATGGCCTCGCGCGGGGCAAGCCCCCGGGTGCGCTCGGCCTCCAGGGCGAAATCCACCATCATGATGCCGTTTTTCTTAACGATGCCAATGAGCAAAATGATGCCGATGACAGCGATGATGGACAGGTCCAGGCCAAAGACCCACAAGGCGGCCACGGCCCCAAGCCCGGCCGAGGGCAGGGTGGACAGGATGGTCAGGGGATGGATGGTGCTCTCATAAAGGACTCCCAGGACAATGTAGACGGCCAGCAGCGCGGCCAGCAGCAGATAGGGCTGGTTTTTAAGCGACTCGCCAAAGGCTTGCGCCGTGCCGGCATAGGTGGTGCGGATGGTTTTGGGCACACCCATGGCGGCCACGGCCGCGTCGATGGCTGCCGAGGCCTGGGACAGGGACACGCCCGGGGCCAGGTTAAACGAGATGGTGGCGGCCGGAAACTGGCCCTGGTGCTGCACGGAAAGCGGGGTTTGGGCCTCATGCACACTGGCCACGGTGGCCAGCGGAATCTGCTTGCCGTCAGTGCCCGGGACATAGATCTGGCGCAGCCCCTCGGGTGAGGACCAGATGCGCTTTTCGGTGTCGAGCACCACATGGTACTGGTTGACGTCGGCATAGGTCACCCCGGCCAGACTCTGGCCGAAGGCGTCGTAGAGGGCGGCATCGATGGCGGCCGTGGTCACGCCCAGGCGGGCGGCGGCGTCGCGGTCGATGACCACCGAGGTCATAATACCCTTGTCTTCCTGGTCGGCCACCACATCGGTAATGCCGGCAACCGCGCGCAGCCGTTCTTCCACCCGGGGAGCCCAGGCGGAAAGCTCGCCGTAATCGTCGCCTAAAAGCGTAAACTGGTAGAGCGCCTTGCCCGCCCGGCCGCCCAGGCGCAGTTCCTGGGCCGGCATGAGAAAGGCTTGGGCTCCCGGGACGGCGGCGAGCGCCTTTCGCAGGCGTTGCAACGTCACGGCCAGGGGCGGGCGCGCAGACAGGGGCGCTAGCGTCACAAACATCTGGGCCGAGTTGACGCTGCCGCCGCGCGGGCCGCCGCCGCCGCCGGTAAAGCCCGTCACCGAGGCCACGTCGGGATCGGCTTGTACGATCGCCACCACGCTTTCCATCTTGCCGGCCATGGAATCGAAGGAACTGTCCGAGGAGGTCTGGATAAATCCCATGAGCCGGCCGGTGTCCTGCTCCGGGAAAAAGCCCTTGGGGATGACAATGTAGAGCCAGACAACACCCACAAGCGCCCCGGCCGTGGCGGTCAGCATAAGCCGGGGATGGGACAGGGCCACGGCCAGGGCGCGCTCGTAGCCCCGGGTCACGGCCTCAAAAAAACGGCGGCCAAGGCCCGGCCGGGAGGCCGCCTTTGGCCTGTGGGGGCGCAGCAGCACGGCGCACATCATGGGCGTGGCCGTCAGTGACAGCAAGAGTGACAGCATGATGGCGATGGACAAGACGGCGGCGAATTCCCGAAAAAGCCGTCCCACCATGCCGCCCATGAAAAAGATCGGAATAAAGACCGCCACCAGTGACACGCTCATGGACAGGACGGTAAAGCCCACCTCCCGCGAACCGGCTATGGCGGCGTCACGGGGCGACTGCCCGGTTTCCAAGTGGCGCGAGACGTTTTCCAGGACCACGATGGCGTCGTCCACCACGAACCCGGTGGCAATGGTGAGCGCCATAAGCGACAGGTTGTCCAGGGAATAATCCAGCAGATACATGATGGCAAAGGTGCCCACCAGCGAGGCCACCGTGGCCACGGCCGGGATGACCATGGCCGAAAAGCTGCCGAGAAAGAGCCAGACCACGGCGATGACCAGCAGGCATGACAGGCCCAGCGTCGTCTCCACCTCGGACAGCGAGGCCCGGATGGGCGGACTGCGGTCCATCTCCACGGAAAGGGCCACATCGCCCGGGAGTGAGGCCTCCAGCTGGGGCATAAGGGCCCGGACATTGTCCACGGTCTCGATGATGTTGGCCCCGGGCTGGCGAAAGAGGATGACCATGACCGCCGGCGTGCTGCCGACCAGGCCGGCCGTACGCACGTCCTCCACGGAATCGGTAATGGCGGCCACGTCGGACAGGCGCACGGCCGCGCCGTTTTTATAGGACAGGATCAGCGACTGGTATTCCCGGGCAGTGTGGAGCTGGTCGTTGACCGCGATCTCGTAGGCGCTCCCGTCCCCTTCGATGCGCCCCTTGGGCCGGTTGACCGTGGTTTCGGTAATAAATTTGCGTACATCCTCCAGGCCAAGGCCATGCTGGGCCAGCTTGGCCGGATCGACGCTGACCCGCACCGCCGGCAAGGCCCCGCCGCCCACGAACACCTGCCCCACACCTTCGACCTGGGCCAGCTTTTGCTGGAGCACGGTAGCGGCCACGTCGTACATCTCGGCCCGGGAGATGGTGGCTGAAGTGAGCGCCAGAACCATGACCGGGGCGTCGGCCGGGTTCATTTTGCGGTAAGTGGGATTTTGCCGCAGGGTGGCCGGCAAAAAGCCGCGCGCCGCGTTGATGGCCGCCTGGACGTCGCGGGAGGCCCCGTTGATGTCGCGGGACAGCTCGAATTGCAGATTGATCTGGGTGGAACCCCGGCCACTGGACGAGGTCATTTCCGTCACCCCGGCGATGCGGGCGAACTGGCGCTCGAGCGGCGCGGCAACTGCAGTGGCCATGGTCGCGGGTTCGGCCCCGGGCAGTTGGGCCGAAACCGAGATGGTGGGGAAATCCACCTGCGGCAACGCGGCCGCCGGCAGGAGCCTGAAGGCAATGGCCCCGGCCAGCATCAGGGCCAGGGTCAAAAGGGCCGTGCCAACCGGGCGGCGAATGCAGATTTCGGGCAGATTCATGACCGGGCCGGCTCCCTTGGCGCAACGGTCCGGCCGCGACCGGCCAGACGCTCGAAGAACAGGTAAATAACCGGCGTGGTATAAAGGGTCAGCACCTGGCTGACCACCAGCCCGCCGACGATGGCGATGCCAAGGGGCCGGCGCAGTTCGCTGCCCACGCCCGTTCCGAGGGCCAGGGGCAAGGCACCTAAAAGGGCGGCCATGGTGGTCATCATGATGGGGCGAAAGCGCAGCAGACAGGCTTCATAAATGGCCTCGCGCGGTGGGAGTCCCCGTTCGCGTTCGGCGGTCAGGGCGAAATCCACCATCATGATGCCATTTTTTTTAACGATACCAATGAGCAAGATGATGCCGATAACGGCCATGATGCCCAGATCCTCGCCGCACAGCCATAAGGCTCCCACCGCTCCGACCCCGGCCGAAGGCAGGGTGGAGAGGATGGTCACGGGGTGGATAAAGCTCTCATACATGACCCCAAGGACAATATAGACCGTAATAAGGGCGGCCAGGATGAGCAGCGGCTGGTTTTGCAGCGAATCCATAAAGGCCCGGGCCGCGCCGACAAAGGCCCCGGCTATGCTGGCCGGCAGGCCGAGCTCGGCCGAGACGGCCTTGACGGCTGCCACCGCATCGCCCAACGAATGGCCCGGGGCCACGTCAAAGGAGATGGTGGCGGCCGGAAACTGGGCTTGCCGGTTAATCACCAGCGGCGTTTCCCCCTGGGTCACCGTGGCCACGGCGGAAAGCGGCACCTGCCCGCCGTCGATCCCGGACAGGCGGATGCGGTCCAGGGCCTGCGGCCCCTGGGCCATGGCCGGGGCCATGCCCAGCACCACCCTATATTGGCTCAGTTCCGTAAACATGGTGGAAATCTGGCGCTGGCCAAAGGCGTCATAAAGCACGTCGTCCACGTCGGCAGGGGTTATGCCATAGCGGGCGGCGGCCACCCGGTCGATGTCCACGTTGACCCGAAGCCCGCCCAGGGCCAGATTGTGGGAGACGTTTCGCATCTCGGGCCGCGCGGCCAGGGCTTTGACAAAATGCGGCGTCCACTGGGCCAGATCCTGGCTGCTGGGGGTCTCCAGGGTGTACTGGTACTGGGCCCGCCCGGCCCGGGCGTCCACGGACAGATCCTGGACCGGCGAGAGCGCCACGGTCAGCCCCGGCAGGGTGCGGGTTTTCTCTTCCAGGCGTCTGGCCACCTGGGCCGCGTCGGCCTTGCGGGCACTCTTGGGGATCAGTTCCATGGCAATGCGGCCCACGTTGGGGCTGGGGTTGACCCCGTCCACGCCAACGAAGACCGCAACCGTAGCTACAGCCGGGTCTGCGGCCAGAATCTCGGACAGCCCGGCCTGGGCCTGGGAGACGGCGGCAAAGGAGGCTGTGGCCGCAGTCTCGAAAACGCCTGTCAGGCCGCCGGTGTCCTGCACCGGGAAAAAGCCCTTGGGCACGGCGGCATACAGCCACACCGTGGCCGCAACCGTGGCCACGGCCACAACAAGGGTTGTCGGCTGATGGCGCAGCACCACGGTAAGCGTTCGGGCGTAGAACCGGGACAGGCCCGCGAAAAAGGTCTGGAAGCCCCGGGTTACAAAGTTACCGCGCAGCCTTCCCGTCTTCTGGCCAACAGCCTGCCCCTCCTTCTGGCCCCGGCCCAGCAGCCGGGCGCACAACATGGGCGTCAGCGTCAGCGACACCACGGCCGACAACAAAATGGCCACGCCCAAGGTCACGGCGAATTCCCGGAACAGCCGGCCCACCACGTCGCCCATAAAGAGCAGCGGAATAAGCACCGCCACCAGCGATACGGTGAGCGACAGGATGGTAAACCCGATCTGCCCGGCCCCGTCGAGGGCGGCCTTAAGCGGGGCAACACCTTCTTCCACATGGCGGGCCACGTTTTCGATCATGACAATGGCGTCGTCCACCACGAAGCCGGTGGCAATGGTCAGCGCCATCAGCGTCAGATTATTGAGGCCATAGCCCAGCAGATACATGACGCCAAAGGTGCCGATCAGGGACAGGGGCACGGCCGTGCCAGGGATGAGCGTGGCTGGCAGGTCGTTTAAGAATAAGTAAATGACCCCGACCACCAGGATGACCGCCAGCAGCAGCTCGATCTGCACGTCGTCGATGGAGGCCCGGATGGTGACGGTGCGGTCGGTTAGAACGGCCAGATCCACCGTGGCTGGCAAGGCGGCGCGCAGTTGGGGCATGATGGTTTTGATGCGGTCCACCACGGCGATGACGTTGGCTCCGGGCTGGCGCTGGATATTGAGCACAATGGCCGGCTTGCCGCCCACCCAGGCGGCTTGGCGCAGATCTTCGGGGCCGGCATGGACGTCGGCCACGTCGGAAAGCCGCACCGGCCGGCCGTCGTGGTAGGCAATGATGAGCGGCCGGTATTCCTCGCTGGACAGCAACTGGTCGTTGGTTTCCAGGATCGAAGACTGGCGCGGGCCGTCAAAGCCGCCCTTGGCCTTATTGACGTTGGCAGCGGCAATGGCCGTGCGCACGTCTTTAAGGCCCAGGCCATAGGCCGCCAGGGCGGTTGGGTTGGCGTCGATGCGCACGGCCGGTCGCTGGCCGCCGGCCACGCTGACCAGCCCCACGCCCGAGAGCTGGGAAATCTTTTGGGCCAGCCGCGTGTCGGCCAGATCCTGAATCTCGGTCAACGCCATGGTTTCCGAGGTCAGGGCCAGGGACAGGATGGGCGTGTCGGCCGGGTTGACCTTGCTGTAGACCGGCGGGGTGGGCAGGTCGGTGGGCAGCAGGCTGTAGGCCGTGTTGATGGCCGCCTGCACCTCCTGCTCGGCCACATCAAGGCTTAGGCTCAGGGCGAATTGCAGGGTGATGACCGAGGCCCCCGAAGAACTCACCGAGGACATTTCGGTTAAGCCCGGCATCTGGCCGAATTGGCGTTCCAGCGGTGCGGTCACGGCCGAGGCCATCACATCCGGGCTGGCACCGGGATAAAAGGTGCGCACCTGGATGGTGGGATAATCCACTTGCGGCAGGGCGGAAACCGGCAATTGGAAATAGGCGACGGCTCCGGCCAGGATCACCGCCACCATAATCAGGCTGGTGGCCACCGGGCGCAGGATGAACGGGCGCGACAGGTTCATGGTTTGGCGGCCGTCGTCGGGCCGTTGTTTCTGATCGTCACTTTGGCTCCGTCGCGCAGCCTGTCCGCCCCCTCGACCACCACCACCGCCCCGGCAGCCAGGCCCGAGGCGATCACCACGTCCTCGCCAACAGCCATACCGGCAGTCACCGGCTGGGACTTGGCCACACCCTCGGCCCCCACCACATACACCCGCGCCCCCTTGGGACCATGCTGCACCGCAGCGGCCGGCACCAGGATCACATCCTTGCGCTCTTCCAACAGCAACTCGGCGTTGACGAACTGGTTGGGGAACAGCGCCTCGTCGGTGTTGTCGAAAACGGCCCGCAGTTTGACCGTGCCGGTAGTGGTATCGATCTGGTTATCGACGTTGCCAAGAGTCCCCGTGGCCAGTTTGCGGGTCATGGTGCGGTCGTAGGCGGCAACGGAGAGCTTTTCCCCGGCCCGGAAACGGCTGAGCACTGCCGGCAACTGGTCTTCGGGCAGGGTGAAAAGGACGCTTATGGGCGAGACCTGGGTGATGACGCACAGGCCCGTCGTGTCTGCGGCCTTGACCATATTGCCGGCATCGACCTTGCGCAGGCCCACCCGGCCGGTGACCGGGGCGGTGATGCGGCTGTATTCGAGCTGGAGTCTGGCGTTGTCGATAAGCGCCTTGTCCGTGCGGATGGCCCCTTCGTACTGGTGCACCAGCGACAGTTGCGTGTCCTTGGTCTGGCCGGCCAGCATGTCTTTTTGGGCCAGATTGGCGTAGCGGATAAGGTCAGCCCTGGCGTTTTCCAGAATCGCCGTGTCCTTGGCCAACTGGCCCTGGTACTGCTCCAACTGGGCGGCAAAGGCGCGCGGGTCGATCTGGGCCAGCAGATCGCCCTCTTTGACGAGCTGGCCTTCTTCAAAACGCACGTTCATGAGTTCGCCGTCCACCCGGCTTGTAACGGTCACGGTGCGCAGCGGCGTCACCGTGCCAATGCCGGAAAGCGTCACCGGGGCAACGCCTGTGCGGGCCGTGGCTGTTGTCACCGAAACCGCCTGGCCGCCAAGGCCGGGAGGGCCGCCCGGACCGCCGGGCCCGCCCGGCTGGGCCTGGCCGTTGCCGGCGCTGTGCCACCAAAAGGCCCCGGCGCACAGGAGCAGCAGCGCGCCGAGCGCCAGCCAACGAAACGGTCCCTTGCGGGCTGGACCGGAATCAGTCGTATGCATCGCGAACTTCCTTGATAAATGATTCGGCCCTGGCGCGGGCCGGGCGGGGCCGGTCCGGGTCGAATCGGATTTGCCTTCGCCTGGGCCACGTCGCAGCCGGGCGCGCAAAGGTTACAGCTTAGGCTGGCCGGGGGCCAGTCTGGAAAGAGCGTCCTTCATTTTTGTCAGGGTGTTAAACCAATTTGTACGACAGTGTCGGTGCCGCGTTGCGGGACAGCCTCGTTGTGTCTAACACAGAAAAGGCAAAGAAGTGCAAACGGCCGACAGTCCCGCGTCAGGGGAGGCTGTCGGCCGTTTGGCGGCGCGTATGCCGGCGGCTGGGGTGCGGGCCGGCGGTTGGGCGAACGCTACATGCCGCCGCACAGGCGGGCGAAGCTCATGCACTCGAACCGATTGCTAAAGGGGCACGGCTCCTTGGAAAACCACTTGCGCTTGGGGCACCAGTAGGCGTTTTTAAAGGGCTCGTTGCACCCGGAGGGCGTCGTGGCCTTGCGGGTGTACGAGCCGAACCGCATCTTGCCATCGCTGTGACTGACGTTCCAGACGGCCATGGTCGACACCTCCGTTGTGTTTCTCCCTGCATAGGCCGGGCCAACGGAATCTATTGCCATCTGGTTATGATTTAAACGATTTTTTGCCACAAGGCCGCCGCGTCGCCCCAGCCCGCCAGCCAGCCCTGGCGCACCGCCGCGATTTGATCTAAGAGCCAGTCCGTACCCCATACCCACCGCGCGCCGGAGACGAAAACCGGCGGGCAAAGGAGGACGCCTTGGGACTTTTGGCCGCCAGCGGCGGATTCACCCGATATAGGTTTGTCGGCGAGGTCAACAAACAGACCCTGCGCGAGGCCCCGGACCGGCTCAAGAAATACGCCTTCGTGGACATCGACGGCACCGCCGACGAACGCTCCTACGGCTGGGTCGCCTTTGAAGACTACCTCGACACCGAATGGCGCGGCGCGCCCCCGGAAAAAGGCCACTATCTGGCTTTTTCCCTGCGCCTGGACACCCGGCGCATCTCGCCGGCCGTCTTTAAAAAACACCTGCGCCTGGCCATCGACATCGAAAAACAGCAGATGCAGGGCGAAGGCAAGGTCTTTATCTCCAAAGACCGCAAGAAAGAGATCGCCGAACGCGTCAAACTCTCGCTCATGGCCCGGGCGCTGCCCATCCCGGCCGTGTTCGAGATTGTCTGGAACACCATCGATCAGGTTCTGTGGCTGTGTACCACCAACGGCAAGATGCAGCAGCTCTTTGAGGATCTGTTCACCATGACCTTTGAGATGCACCTGGAGCCGCAAACGCCGTCCTATCTGGCCGAACGCATCGTCGGCGTCGAACGCGCCCTGGCCATCGAACACCTCGAACCCAGCCAGTTCGGCGGCTAACCAGGGGCGCTGCCCCTGGACCCCGGCAGGGCGCTGCCCTGCACCCGCCAGGGCGCTGCCCTGGACCCGCCGGGGGGATGATCCCCCCGGACCCCCCGACGGGGGAGGGGAGGGGTGTGGCGGCGGCCTTTTTTGTCGCAATTGCTCACGCGTGGAGAGAAAATATGGATTCGATGATGGCGGAAGCCAAAAACCCGGTGCTCGGCCAGGATTTCCTGACCTGGCTGTGGTTTAAAAGCGAAAAAAGCGGCTGGCTGTTCAAGCTGCCCGACGGCGGCGAGGTCAACGTCTATCTGGAGCAAAAGATTTCCGTGCGCGGCGGCGTCGGTGAAGAAGCCGAAACCGCCACGGTGTCCGGTCCCCATGCCCAGTTCGGCGAGGCGCGGCTTGGCGTGAAAAGCGGCAAACGCGTGGACCGGGCGCTGATTCGCTTCGAACAGGACGGCGAAACCTGGACCGTGACGGCCAAGGCCGACGATTTCACCTTCAATGCCCTGCGCCCGCCCAAAACCGAAAGCCGCAGCGAAGAAGGCGAAGACCCGGACGCCAAGGTGCTGGAAAAAATGTATTTGATCGAAAAATGCGCCACCTTCTTCGACGCGCTCTACACCCAGTTCCTGGCCGTGCGCCTCAGCCAGGGCTGGACCGGCGAACTCTCCGATTTCAACGAATGGCTGCACGAAGGCGTGTAGGTGTTGGTGCAGGTGTAGGGGAGAGGGAAGAAAAGGCGAAGATGCCTCCGGCGGCCGGGGGCCTGAGGCCCCCGGACCCCCCACCGGGAAAAGTATTTAAGGGGTATTGGACGTGGGCTGGCCTACTGGTCGGTTACCGGCCCGGACAGTCAGCCTGTGTACTTGACGGGGCCGCTTGCGCCTGCGTCCTGAATCCGATTCGGTGGATTCTGGACGCAGGCGCAAGCGGCCCCGCAGACGTTTAAACGCGAAAATTTCGTTCCCGCCACAATCCAAGGCACCCCCTCGTTTCGAAGGGGGGTGTCGGGGGGAAACGCTTTTCAAAAGCGTTTCCCCCTGACATTCGCCTTTCATCTTCGCCTTTTGCCTTCGTCTCTTCGCCTCAAAACATCTTCAAAGCCCGCAGCGTATAGTCCAGCATCTCGTCAACCGGCCGGTCGGGCAGGCAGGCGTGGGCCAGGGACAGGTAGAGCGGCTCGCGTTCGGCCAGGGTGGCGACGATTTCTTCTTTAAGCCCCAGTTCCGTCAGGTTGGGCCGCTGCTCGGCGTTGAGGTCGGCCATGAGCCGCTCGGCCAGCCGGTCCGGGTGGGCTTGCAGATAAAGCACCAATCCTTTGGCCAGCCGGGCGCGGTTTTCGGGCATAAGCACCACGCCGCCGCCCGTGGCGGCGACCAGCCCTTTTTGGGTGGCGGTTTCGGCCAGGATTTCGGCTTCGGCCAGGCGAAAAGCGTCCCAGCCTTCGCGGGCGACCAGGGCGGCGATGGTTTCCCCGCGCACGGCGACAAATTGGGCGTCGAGGTCCACAAACGGGCGGCCCAGGCGTTCGGCCAGACGTTTGCCCAGGGTGGTCTTGCCCGAGGCCCGGGGGCCGATGAGATAGATATTGGTTTCCTCGGAAAGGGGCATGGCTGTCTCCCAATGGGGGCGTGCGGCCGGCAGGATGCGGCCGCCGGGTCCGGGGATAGCCTTGCCGGGGCAACTTGTCGAGGTGCAGGTGTAACCGCTGGCCGTGTCCGAGCGCCTGATCCGGTGACGTGCCTGGGGGAGGGGCGTTACAAGGAGGCGTTTGCCATGGCGACATTGCGCAGCGGGGAATGCGCGCCCAAAGGCGGCGACGGGACCGCCAAGGCGACGGGTTCCGGCCTGCGTCTGGACGGCATCGACGACGGTGCCCTGGCCCGGGCGGCGGCCCAAGGCGATCAGCGGGCCTTTGCCGTGCTGGTGGGCCGGCATCAACAGGACGTGACCCATCTGGCCTCGCGGTTTTGCCAGGAACCGGCCGGGGTTGAGGATCTGGCCCAGGAAGTGTTTGTCAAAGCCTATCTCAATCTGGGCGGGCTGCGCGACGGGGCCATGTTTCGCAGTTGGCTGCACCGCATAGCCGCCAACACCTGCATCGACTGGCTACGCCGGCGCAAGGCCGAGGTCGGGCTGGTCAGCGGCCTGGAGGACTCCCTGCCCGACGAGGGCGAAGTGGCCAGAGGGCAGGCCCGGGAGGCCCGGCGGCGGCTGGAGGCGGCCATGTCCGTTCTTGGCCCCAAGGACCGGCTGCTGGTGGCCTTGCTGGGGCTTGAGGGCAAAAGTGTGGAAGAAGTGGCCGAGTTGACGGGTCTTTCCCGGGTCAATGTCAAGGTGCGGGCCTTTCGGGCCAGACGCAAGCTCAAAGCGTTTTTGGAGAAGGATCATGGCTGAAGCAACGCCGAGTTGGCGCAGCGCAACGGTGGCGGTCGTGTTTGTTTTAGGGGTGGGGTTGGGCTGGCTTGGTGCCAGCCGTCAGGCCATGCTTGATAATCGGGCCAGGGATGTGGCCGGTTTCGAGGTCATGCGCCAGCGGGTGGACGCCGAGTATATGCGCCGGCTGGATTTAAGCGAGGCGCAGCGCAAACATTTTACGGCCGTGTGGGATGAAGCCCACCGGGAACTGAATCTGGCCATGAGCCGGATGCGTCCCGAATTTGACGGCCTGCTGCAACGCATAGACGAGCGTGTCCGCCCGACGCTGAGTCCCCGCCAGTTGGCCGTCTACGACCGGCTGGAAAGCGAGCGGCGGTCCCAACTGCCCCCGCGCCCGGCCGACAGCGAATAGTCCCGCACGCCGGGAATTCCGGCATGCCCGCCCAGGGAGCGCTGCGCCAAACCGAAGCCCCCTGGTCCAGGCCCAACGTTTGAGGGCGTGCTACGCGTTGGCCTGTCCCTCTGGCGCGTCCCCGGCCGTAGCCTCCTGGGGCATGCTTGGGGCCAGAGGCTGGGTCGCCCCTGCGGGCGTAACCGCCTTGGTCATATGGTTGACCAGGAAGGCCGCAAGCAGACCGCCCAGTTCGCCGGCACCGCTGCCCTGGACCAGGACGTCGGGCGTCACCTTGATCTGGCCGTCCTTGATGCGCTCGGCCAGGGCAATGGCGGTCAGGCCGCTGCCGCCGATGACCTTGCCCTGCAGTTCAAAGGCCTTGGCCGTGGCTTCGCCCACGGCCAGGATTTTGTTGCCCTCGGCCTCGCCCTTGGCGGTGATCCCCTTGGCTTCGCCCTCGGCCTTAAGGCGCAAGGCTTCGCCCTCGGCTTCAGCGCTCTTGATGGTGGCCTGCCGATTCTGCTCCGCCACCTTCACATTGATTTCCGAGGCGACCAGCACTTTTTGCTGATCGGCCTCGGCCCGGGTCTTTTCCGTGGCGATGCGGGCCTGCTCCGCTTTTTGCTGTTCGGTGTACTGGGCCTGTTCCTGCTGGGCGATGATCTTTTTGGTCTGGGTGTCCATCAGATCCTGGGGCAGGGTGATCTGGCAGATGAGCACCGAAACACACTCCACATGATACTTCTCCAACTCGCTTTTGGTCCGGTCCTCGGCTTTTTTCTGTTCATCCTGGCGGTCCTGCATGAAGTTCATGGCCGAGGTGGCCGAGGCCTGGTTGCGAAAGCTCGAATCGATCATGGGATGCACGACATGGATGATGAGGTTGTCGATGGAGCCGACCTTGGCCACCATGTACGGGGCCTGGTCGGGACGGACCCGGACCACGACCTTGACCGAGACGCCGATGGTGAAGCCGTCCTTGGAGATGACCTTGAGCGGGTCAAACCGGGTGTCCTTGGCGTCGTCCCAATCGATGGTGATGTTGGTGGTATCGACGATATAGGGAATAAACGCCCGGCGGTTCAGGTAATACCGGCCCGGTCCGGCCACTTCTTCCTGAATGCCCCGATAGCCCTTGGGCACGACGTAGACTTCCTGGAACCCGCCGCCTTGGGGGCGGGCCGCCTGGGCTGCCCCCAGCCGTATTTTCACCTCCTGGGTGGGTTCCTCGCCCACATTGGAGACGACCACCGCCACCTGGCCGCGTTCGACCACGGTCACACTGTCGGCCGAGACCTGGAACATCATGGGATTGATATAATAGGTGCCCGGCCGCAGGACATCGAGTTGCGGGCCGCGTTGGCCGCCTGTGTCCAGAAAGGCCTGGGCGTTTTGGAAATCGCTGTGCCCGGCCACGGACTTGGCCACGAATTCCTGCTCCGGCAGCGGCACGCCGTCCAGGGCGGTCACCAGTCCGACCATGCCCTGTTCGATCACGGTGGCGTCGGTCACGACGACCGTAAAAAGTTTCGTGTTGATCCGGTAGGTGCCGGGGAGCAGGATGTCGATTTGCGGGCCTTTCTGGCCGCCGGCTTCGAGAAAGTTCCTGCCGTTTTCGAAATTGGAATGCCCGGCGACGCGTTTGGCCAGCAGCCGGCCCGTGTCGATGGGCGCGCCGTCCTGGGCGGTGACCATGCCGATTTTGCCCTGGGGAATCTCCACGGCGGGTTCGACGCCCACCGAAAACAGGAACGGATTGATCCGGTATTTGCCCGGGGGGAGTATCTGGATCTGCGGTCCTTTTTCCCCTTCGTTTTCTAAAAACGCCTCGCCGTCCTGGAAGGCGTCGTGCCCGGCCACCTCCTTGGCGAAGATGTTGCCCGGGGGGACCGGATTGCCGTCGATGGACTCGACCAGCCCCACGGCCCCGGTCCCTATTTCCAGGAATTCGCTCTTGGTGGCCTTGTATAAAAACGGAATCAGGAAATGCAGTCCCGGCCCCAGGGTCCGGGCCTGGACGCCGACCTCGCTTTTGCGGGCCACAACCCGGCCCTGGGGCATGTTGCGGCCAAGCCAGCGGCGCTCCAGAACGGCGATTTCCATGCCGCCCACGAGCACAACCGATTCCTTGATGATATAGTAAAGAATAATAAAGCCCATCAGCCACATTGCCAGCGAAAAATAGACCAGTATCATTTCAGCGGACATGGTTTGTCTCCCTTATGGCGGCGACAGTGCGCGTGGCGATTTTTATTCGTTTCGCAGGTACGGTAAAGCTTTTTTCGAGAGCAGCCGCAGCAGTCCGGCCAGTCCCAAAAGGAGTGTCAGCCCCGTTGCAGCGGCCACGATGGCCACGGCCGGTCCGGCAAACAGCCGAAACGGCAGTTCCATGAAAAAGGTCGTAAACCCCCAGGCAATGGCCGTGCCGACGGCCAGGGCCGTGACCCCGGCCAACAGGCCAAGCAGGGCGTTTTCCAGCAGCAAAACGGTCAGGATGGTGCGCCGCGTGGCCCCGCAGACTTTATAGATGACCGCCTCGTAGGCCCGGCGACGCAGGCCGGCGGCCATGGTCTGCACCAAAACCAGCATGCCCGTGACCAGCGTGGCTGCCGCTGCCGCCGACACTGCGGCAGCCACCGTGTCGGCCACGGCCAGCACGTCGTTAAGCGCCTCGCCGATGCCGACGGCCGTTACGTTGGGAAAACGGTTGGTGACGGCGGCAAAGACCGCTTCGCCAGGGCCGGCCCCGGCCGCCTTGTCGGTGTAGGCCGTGGCCAAATGGGTCACCGGCGCGCCGTCAAGGGAGCCGGGCGAAAGCACAAAGACGTAGTTGATGCCAAGTGTCAGCCAGTTGATGCGCCGCAGGCTGGCGATTGTGACTGTTATCTCCCGGCCCAGGACATTGATGGTCACGCTGTCGCCAACGGTCAGGCCAAGGCCCTTGGCCACGCCCTCGTCCATGGAGGCCAGAGGCTCCCCGGCATAGTCCGGCGGCCACCACTGCCCGGCCACGAGCTGCGTCCCTTGGGGCATGGCAGCGGCGTAGGTGAGCCCCCGGTCACCGGAAACGGCCCAGCGCGCCTCCTCCCCGACTTGGCCTTCCTCGGGCGAAACGCCCTTTATCCGCACGATGCGTCCGCGCACCATGGGCGAAGTCTCGACCCGGGTCACGCCGGGCACGGCCCGGGCCGTGGCCAGGAAGTCGGCCAACTGGTCCGGCTGGATGTCCACGAAAAAATAGTCCGGCGCGGTGCGGGGGATGTCGTGGACAAAGGCTTCGCGGAAATTGGCTTCCACTTGCGTCATGGCGCACAGGGTGGAAAGCCCCAGCCCCAGGGCGGCCAGCACGCGCCCCACCTGATTGCCCGGCCGGACCACGGCCCGAAGGGCCAGGAAGAACAGCCCCGGCCGGGTGAGCGGGGCCAGTCGCACGAGCCATACGGCCAGTCGGGCAAAAAGCCAGAAGATGGCGGTGGCCGCAGCCGCCGCAACAACAAACCCCAGCCCCAGGCGACGGTTGGGGGTGGCGGCCACGGCCAGGGCGAGCAGGGCCGCCAGACTGAGCAGCCCCGGCAGCCGGGCGGCCAAGGGCAGCCGTTCGGCTTCAGGCTCACCGTAGCCGCGAAAAAGGACCAGGGGTGAAACCCGGCCGGCCAGGGCCAGCTGGGGCAGGGAAAAGGCCAGTACGGTCAAAAGGCCAAAGGCGGCGGCTACGGCCAGGGCCGCAGGATAGGGGCCGGGCGGCAGGGATACCGGCAAGAGATTCCCGGCCAAAGGCCCGAGCAGCGCCGGCACGGCCGCCCCCAGGGCCAGACCCAGGGCGATGCCCAGACACCCCTGGGCGCCAACGGCCAGCAGATAGGCGGTCACGACCACCCGGCGCGGCGCGCCCAGGCATTTGAGCGCCGCAATGGAGGTGGACCGCCCGGCCAGATAGCCGGCCACGGCCTGGGAGACGCCGATGCCGCCGAGAAGCAGCGAGGCCAGCCCCACCAGCCCGGTGACGGCGGCCAGACGGTCCATAAAGCGGGTCAGGCCCGGTTGGGCCGAGGACAGGTCGCGCACCCGCCAGCCGGAGGCGGGAAAGGCGTCGCGCAGCTCCTTGGCCAGGGCCGCAGCGTTCGCCCCTGGGGGAAGTTTTACGCGGTAGGCATGGCGGGTGAACGTGCTTGGGGTATTCAGGCCCGCCGTGTCCAGGGCAGCCAGGGAGACAAGCAGGCGCGGCCCCAGCACCGACAGGCCGGCCGAAGCGTCGGGGTCGCGGACCAGGGTGGCGCGCACCACAAAGGCGGCGTCGGCAATCTCTAGGACATCGCCAAGGCCGGCCCCCAGGCGGGCCAGCAGTTGGGGGGCCACGACAGCTCCCGGCAGCCCGTCGCGAACGGCCAAAGCCTCGGCCAGGGGCAGGGGCGGGTCCAGGGTCACGGTTCCGTAGAGGGGATAGGCGGCGTCGGCCGCGCGCAAGGAGGCCAGCCCCCGTTTGCCCGGGGAGTCCTGGCGACGGACCATGACCTGCATGGAAACAAGGTGGGAGGTCGGCCCCAGGCGGGTTAGCGCGGCCAGCTCGTCCGGGGCGGCCGCACGCAGGGACAGGCTGGCTTCGATGTCGCCGCCCAGAAGCGCCGCCGCATCGGCCGCCACCCCGGCGGCATAGGCGGCCGACAGGCTGCGCACCCCGGCCACGGCGGCCACGCCCAGGGCCATACAGGCCAAAAATATGCCGAACCCGCGCAACCCGGCGCGTAGTTCCCGCCGGGCCAGCCGGGCAGCCAGCTTGAGATCGTCAAAAAAAGTCATGCCGCACACCTTTCATGCCCGGATTGCTACGGGAAAAGTTGCCGGCGGTCCACGCTTGTCCACAAAAACGCCTTTGCGGGCATTGCAACGCGCTTGGAAATAAGCCAAACATAAACAATCCGTGGACGACAGTGAGAGCGTCCCGGATTTTGCCCGGAATCAATGGCGCGGGATACCACAATGTCATGGGGAGGCCGGCAGTGAAGAATATGAAGCTTGGGGTCAAAATCAGCATCGGGTTTGGACTTTTGATCGCCATCGCCTGTCTGCTGGGGGGCATGGCTGTCGTCAATATGAACAGCGTGGAAGGCCAGTCCACCCGGTTGGTCAAGGAATACATACCGGAACTGGCCATTGCCAACAGCGTCGAGCGGGCTACTTTGCAGATGATGGTCGAAATGCGCAGCTACGGCTACACGGAAGATAAAAAGCAATATGAAGCCGGCATGCGCTCCCTGGCCGAGCTCAAGCGCTCCCTGGCCGAGGCCAAGGCCCATGCGGACAAATATCCGCTCCTGGTGAAGCTGCGGGAAGACTCGGCCAAGGCCCTGGCCAAGACGACGGAATATGAAAAGCTTCTCAATGACACGGTCTCCCGCATCGACGCCATTGCCGGCGTGCGCAAGGTCCTGGACGTTGCGGCCGGCGAGATCGTCAAAAACAGCGAGGCCTATCTCGACAGCCAGCAGAAGCGACTCCGCGAGGAGATCGGTAAAAACGCCGGGGCCGAGGCCCTCCAGGAACGGGCGGAGAAGATCGACAACGCCGCCCAGGCCATCAGCCAGATCACGGCTATCCGCGTGGGCAACTACCGCGGCCAGCTTTTCCGCGATCCGAAATATATTGATGAAGCAGTCAAGGCTTTTGCCGGTCTGGACCAAGCCCTTGACGCCATCCGGGCCAAGACCCGCGAGGAAGTCAATCTGCGCCAGCTGGCCGCCATCAAGGACGGCTCCCAGAAATACCGTCAGGCCCTGCTGGATTTCCAGGATAACTTCAAAGCCCTGCAGGATATCGCCGCCAAGCGTCTGGACGCGGGCAACAGCGTCCAGGAAGCGGCCGAGGAAACGGCCAAGGCCGCCATGGACGCCACCCAGAAGATCGCAGAAGGCGCCGTGTCCAGCCTGTCCACGGCCTCGTCGGTCATGCTCGGCGGGCTGGCCGTGGCCTTGCTCCTGGGCATCATCATCGCCATCCTCTTGACCAAGGCCATCACCGGGCCGGTTATCAAGGGTGTGAGCTTTGCCAAGGCCATGGCCGAGGGCGATTTCACCCGCCTGCTCGACATCGATCAGAAAGATGAGATGGGCGTGCTGGCCGCATCGCTCAATGAAATGGTGGGCAAGCTGCGCGAAGTGGTGGCCGAGGTGCAGTCGGCCTCGGAAAACGTGGCCTCAGGCTCTGAAGAGCTGTCCGCCTCGGCCCAGAGCATGTCCCAGGGAGCCACGGAACAGGCCGCCAGCGTCGAGGAGATTTCCTCGTCCATGGAGGAGATGAGCTCCAACATCAAGCAGAACGCTGAAAACGCCCAGCAGACCCAGTCCATTGCCGTCAAGGCTGCCCAGGACGCCCGCGAAGGCGGCGAAGCCGTGATTTCGGCCGTGGCGGCCATGAAAAATATCGCGGAAAAGATTTCCATTATTGAGGAAATCGCCCGCCAGACCAATCTGCTGGCCCTAAACGCCGCCATTGAGGCCGCCCGGGCCGGCGAGCACGGCAAGGGCTTTGCCGTGGTTGCCGCCGAGGTCCGCAAACTGGCCGAACGCAGCGGTTCCGCCGCAGCCGAGATTTCCGATCTGTCCTCCTCCAGCGTGCGGGTGGCCGAGCAGGCCGGCTCCATGCTGACCAAGATGGTGCCCGACATCCAGCGCACCGCCGATCTGGTCCAGGAGATCGCGGCCGCCAGCCAGGAGCAGAATTCCGGTGCCGACCAGATCAACCGGGCCATCCAGCAGCTTGATCAGGTGGTGCAGCAAAACGCCTCGGCATCCGAGGAAATGGCCTCCACCTCGGAAGAGTTGTCCAGCCAGGCCGAACAGCTCCAGTCCACCATGGCCTTTTTCCGGGTGGACGGGGGCATGGCCAGACGCACCAGCAACCGTCCGATCAAGGCGCTGCCGGCAGCGACCCGCCGACCGGCACCGGCCCGGCGTCCGGCGACCCAGGCCAAGCCCGCTGCCGGCGGCGTGGGCATCAATCTCGATGACAAGGACGACGATTTCGAGCGCTTCTAGCCGTAGCGGCTGTTGGAAAACGATTTGCCAGACCGGGGCCGGACACAGACGTGTCCGGCCCTTTTTTCTTGTTATGTGCCGGCAGGCGGGTGCCCCCTTGACGGGACCCGCCCGAGCGGTTTTGGCGGGTACCTCGGAGCCGGTGGCGGGAACGTTGGGGCGGGATTTTCGTGGGGCGGGACTAGATGTTGCACACGGGGCTTTTCCCCGCCGTCAGGCTGGTGATGGCCGCACGCAACTCGGCGATATCCACGGGCTTGGCCACGTAGCCATTCATGCCGGCGGCCAGGAATTTTTCCCTGTCGCCGGTCATGGCGTAGGCCGTCATGGCGATGATGGGGATGTCTGCCGTATCCGGTCCGGCACGCCCGGCGCGGATCGCCCGGGTGGCCGCCACTCCGTCCATGACCGGCATCTGGATGTCCATAAGGATCAGATCGAAGGGCTGCTCTGTCAGCCGCGCCAGAGCTTCCCGGCCATCCACGGCCGTACACACCACGTACCCGGACTTTTCCAGCAGCCGCTTGCCGGCGAGCAGGCTCACCGCGTCATCTTCGGCAAAAAGGATGCGCAATGCGCCTTGCCCAGCGTCATCCTCAGGCTGCTGCGTGCTTTTTTGCGCCTGCCCCGGCAAGACGTTGGGGAGCGTGAACGGCAAGGAGAGATACATGGTCGTGCCCACGCCCTCGGTGCTGTCCACAGCGAGGGTGCCCCCCAGCAGGGCCACCAGTTTGCGCACAATGGAGAGTCCAAGCCCTGCCCCCTGGAAGCGGCGGGTGTAGGAACCCTCGGCCTGGGTGAATGGCTCGAAAATAGTGTGCAGGAGTGCGTCGGCGATGCCGATACCGGTGTCGGAAATGGCAAAGAGGACGCGCAAGAGGCCGTTTTGCAGGCCAAGGGGCGTCACTTCGACGCGGACCCCGCCCGTGTCCGTGAATTTGATGGCGTTGCCGATCAGGTTAAAAAGAATTTGTTGCAGCCGGGACTGGTCCCCGACCAGGCACGGCGGCAGGCGCGCATCAAGGGTAAAATCCAGGGCCAGGCCTTTCTCTTTGGCCTCCAGCGCGAAAATATCCAAGGCTGCTTCCCGCTGGCCGGCGAGGGTGAAGGGCGCTTGGCGCAGCACGATCAGCCCGGCCTCGACCCTGGACAAGTCGAGGATGTCGGACAGCAGGCGCGTTAAGCGAACCGTGGATTTGACGGCGGTGACCAGATATTCCTTTTGCTCGTCGTCAAGGGTGGTGCTGCCCATGAGTTGGAGCATGCCGAGAATCCCGTTGAGTGGCGTGCGGATCTCATGGCTCATGTTGGCCAGGAATTCGGATTTGGCTTTATTGGCCGAATCAGCCGCCTGTCTGGCCTTTATGAGGTCTTCGATGTCGATTTCGATGCCGTCCCAGACGATGTGGCTGCTCAGCAACCGCCGCGGCGCGGAGGTGAAATACCGCCAGCGCGTCTCGCCGGAAGGCATGGTGACCCGGACCTCGGCGCTAAATATGGACATGTGTTCGAGGGCAAGGGCTTCCCGTTCGACAATGATACGCCGGTCCTGGTCGGAGATCTGGCCATAGAGGCATTGCGCGTCGGCCAGGGCCTGGGCCGGGCTTACGCCATGCAGGGCGGCCACGCCGGCGCTGACGTAGGTGAAGCGGCGTTCGTTGCCAGCAGCCCCGAAGTCCAGTTGATAGACCATGCCATTGGGGAGGTTGTCGCTTAAGGATGCGAGCTGGGCTTCGCGCTCCCACAAGGCGGTTTCGGCCTTGTCGCGATCAAGGATGCGCCACACGGAATCCATGAGCAGCGTGAGCTGGCAGACATCGGTTGGCGTGTACGCGCCGTTTTTATTGGCCACGCCGACAACCGCAACGATGGTTTCTCCCTTAAAAATCGGGATTGTCATGAAGGAGTGCAGGGGGGCATGGCCAGGGGGATAGCCTCGCTTGAACGGATTGGGCGCATGAAAATCGTTTACGATGATCGGCTTGCGTTGTCGCACCGCTTCACCCCAGAGACCGGTTTCGTCGAGGGCGTAGCTGGTTTCCGGCGAGGTGATGGTGCAGGCCTCCATGACGTCTTTGGTCCAGGAGTTCAGCAGAAAACGTCTGTGCGCCTCGTCGTAGTGGTACAGATAGCCAAATTTGCTGCCGGTGAGCCGGATCGCCTCGTCCAGGGTGAAATCCAAAAAATCCTGCGAGCAGGTAAACGGATGTTGGAGGATGTGGACAAGCCCCAGCAGCCAATCTTCGTTGCGGCGGATGGCGTCCTCAGCCTGCCTTCTCTGGGTGACCTCCCGTTCCAGTTCGCTGTTTCTGGCTTCGAGCTGGCTCGTGCGTTCGGCGATTTGTTCCGCAAGGTCGTTTTGTTTGTCCTGGAGCTGTTGTTGTTGCTCCAGCCGTTCCAGGAGCAGGGCCAGCATGCTGACGGCATTGCCGAGCAGCTGGTGCTGCTGGGCTGGCAGGGCGGCCATGTCCCCCTGGACCAGGAAGCCGCCGTAATGCGCTGTCATGGTGTCGAGGTTGAGCGTTGCTGCCGCATCTTGGGCCGGGTCAGCCGTATAGGCCAGGCAAAGCCCTGGCCACAGCGCGTCCACGGCTTCGGTGAAGACCCTGATGACCAGTTTTCTGTCCGAGAATTGCGCCAGGTTGAGCAGGAGCAGGAACAGATCGTGCGCGATGTCTTTCGTGTCAGCCACGGCGGAGGAACTCAGGGGCGTTTTTGGCCAGCCAGATATCCGGGTCTTGGAAAAAAGGATTCTGGGTGACGACGCCTTGGCTGATGGTGTACGGATGGGTTTGCAAGACCTGCATGATGGTCTTGCCATCAAATTTGGTGACATCGTAGAGGCAGATGCTGATCCAGGGCTTTGCGTTAATAAAGTAGTTGAGCCGGGACTCATAGGCCATCAGATTGTCCACGCCGGGGATGGCCTCCAGCGCCCAGTCCATTTCCGCGGCGGCCCGGACGTTTCTTTTCCCGTCCCGTTGGCTTTTTTCAAAAATAGCGTTCAAACTGTCGTCCATGGCCCAGGGCGAGAATTTTCCGTCAGGATAATAGAGCGTCTTGGCGGAAAGAATCTGCAGGCGTGTGGTGTCAGCCATATGCTTTTCGCAATGCGGACAATGCTTTGGGAATTCGTGCAGAAAGTCTTCAGGGGTCCGCTCGACGGGACAGTGGCACTGGAGATCGCCGGCCAGCATCCCCTGGGCAAGATAGCCCATAATGATGGCGTCTCGCTCTGCTTGCGTTTCGTACAGACCGCAAAAATGGGTGCCCCAGTTGCAGGTGTAGTTCCCGAAACCGAGGTCGAGGGCTGGCTGTCCTGACGTAGTGATATGCATGGCCATGCTCCTGGTCGCAAACGGAAACTCAATACATGGTGTCGTATTGCGACACTGCCGGTCCCGTCAGGCGGGGAGAGGTCGCGCAGCAATGCCGTCAAGTCCTTGGCAGAGTATGCGGCAGATCAAAGTCGGAATCAATACAATTACGTCCGGCGGCGGTAGGTCGCTTACGAAGGGAGTGGTTTTGGCCCATGCAGGCGGACAGTATTTATGGGAACTGTCTTCACATACTTTTGCGCTCAAAGTGGCAATACCAATGCTCTTGAAATGCTGTGCTGCCTTGCAGGGTTGCTTGGCCACCGGCCAGCGGCAGGCAAGCTGGCCGGGTGAACTGGCCGGGCAAACCAACGCAAACGGGGGGCCACTTGGCCCCCCGTTTGCGTTATTCGTCATAGTGCCTGCGCGGACAGGCTTTCTGCAAGCGCGCCTAGATTTCGAACAGCGATTCCAGGTCGGTGCGCGTGAGCGACTTAAAGGCGTCCTGTCCCGGGATGACCGCCTCGGCCACGTCGCGCTTTTGCTCTTGCAGCTTGAGAATTTTCTCCTCAACCGTGTTCTGGCAGATGAGTTTATAGGAGAACACCTGCCGCAACTGCCCGATGCGGTGGGTACGGTCGGTGGCCTGGTTTTCCACTGCCGGGTTCCACCAGGGGTCGTAGTGGATGACGTAGTCGGCGCTGGTCAGATTAAGCCCCGTGCCGCCGGCCTTGAGCGAAATCAGGAAGACCTTGATGTTCTCGTCCTGGTTGAACTTGTCCACCTGGTCAAAACGGTCTTTGCTCGAACCGTCGAGATAGCAAAAGGGCATCTGGCTGATGGTCATCCAGGAGCGGATGATGTGGAGCATCTGCACGAACTGGGAAAAGACCAGCACCTTGTGGCCTTCCTCGATGCAGTCGGTGATGAGATCCTTAAACGCATCGAACTTGCCGGAGGGCAGATTGGTGTTGACCCCGGGCAGGTCGAGCTTGAGCAGGCGGGGGTGGCAGCAGATCTGGCGCAGCTTGAGCAAAGCGTCGAGAATCGACATCTGCGACTTGGCCAGCCCCTTTTCATCCACCGTGGCCAGCACCTGCTCTTTGAGCTTTTTAGCCAGAGCGGCATAGAGTTCGAGCTGTTCGTCGAGCAGATTGCAGTAGTAGGTGTTTTCCACCTTGGGCGGCAGATCCTTGGCCACTTCCGACTTGGTGCGGCGCAGAATGAACGGTTTGACCCGGCCGCGCAGGTAGTCAAGGGTCTCGGCGTCGCCGTCCTTGATGGGCTTGACGATGCCGCGCTGGAAGGCGTTTTGGCCGCCCAAAAAGCCCGGCATGAGGAACTCGAACAGCGACCACAGCTCGAAGAGGTTGTTCTCGATGGGCGTGCCCGACAGGCACAGCCGCGTCTTGCCGTTTAAGCGGCGCACCGAACGGGCGGTGATGGTATTGGGGTTTTTGATATTTTGGGCTTCGTCCAAAATGATGGCGGCAAATTCGTATTTGAGCAATTCGTCGAGGTCGCGGCGCAGCAGGGCGTAGGTGGTGATGACCAGATCGGATTCGGCGATGCGTTTGAACATGTTTTCGCGCCGCGCCCCGTAGATGACGAGCTGCTTGAGCTCGGGCACGAATTTCGCGGCTTCACGTTCCCAGTTGGGCAGCACCGAGGTCGGCACCACGATAAGGTTGGGACCGCGTGCCCCGCGCTCCACGTTGTGCTGAATAAACGACAAGGTCTGGACAGTCTTGCCCAGGCCCATTTCGTCGGCCAGGATGCCGCCGAAGCCGTATTCGCGCAGGAAATTGAGATAGGAAAGCCCCTCGGCCTGATACGGCCGCAAGCTGGCGTTTAAGCCCTTGGGGATGCGCACCGGGGTGATTTCCTGGAAGCTGTGGATTTTCTGGCGCAGGCTGTTCCAGAACGAATCCGTGCGGGCTTCGGGCATGTCCTCCAGCAGCTTGTCCAGGACCGGGGCCTCAAACTGCTTAAACCGCGTCTGGGGCGGCTTGTCCGTGTCGTAACCAAGGGCGCGCAGCTTGTGGGCCAGCTTTTCCAGCCACGCCTCGGGCAGGCTGGTGTAGGAGCCGTCTTTGAGCTGGACATAGCGCTTGCCCTGGGTCCAGGCCTTCCAGATTTTATCGATGGGCACCCGCTGGTCGTCGTACTGGACCTGCAGGTCGAGGTTAAACCACTTGTCCTCTTCCTTGGACTCCACTTCCGCCACAATAACCGGCGTGGTCAGGCGCACCTTGTAGCGGGTGAGGTTTTTCTCGCCAAAGACCCGGTATTTTTCCACCAGCTTGGGGTAGGCGTCGAGCAAAAAGACAATGGCTTCTTCGGTCTCCAAAAACCAGTTAGCATTGTTGCGGGCCTGGAAGCGCATGTCCACCAGCATGGTGATAAGGGCCTGCTCCTGGTCGCAGTCCCGGGCGATCAGATAGGATTTGCCCTGGTGCAGATATGAGGCGGTCATCAGATCCGGGTTGGGGCCGGTGACCGTTATCTCGCCGTGCTCGGTCTGGTAGACGTTTTGGATTTGCAGTGTCAGCAGGCTGCCTTCTTCGTCCAAAAAGATCTTGGGGTCGTAGTTGGCCGGCACGAAAAACGGCTGCATTTTGACCAGGAATTCCTCCTGGCCGTACAGGTCGGTCATGGGCAGATGGGTCCAGACCCGGTCGAGAAACTCCGACACGTCGGAGGTGGGAATAAACGGCGGTGCCTGCGTCATATCCGACACGAGACGGGGGGGCAGGCCCGTCTGGACCGGATAGAAGGCGTTTTTCCAGCACACCCAGATGGGCATCTGGCCGTAGAAATAGACTTCCTGGCCGAGAATGGAAAAGGGCGATTTGCCGGGGGTGCCAAGGAGTATGTCAAAGGACAGGCCGTCGTCGGAGAGCTTGGGGGCAAGCTGCAGGCGCATGGTCTTGGACTCGATGCGCACCGGCTGCTCGGTGTCGCGCCAGTAGAGGTAGTATTCCTTGCCGATGGCCCAGAAAAACCAGGCGAGCAGACCGGCCGGCAGTTCCACCCGATGGCCGGCGTAATCGAGATGGTGCTCGAGCATCGCGGCCACCACCGGCAGGGTGGGGGAAAGCTCGGACCAATCCGGGTTCTTGATGATCTGCTCCAGGGTGATTTCGGAATGGACCTGGGAGATGCCGGACTTGTTTTGCCTGGCCCGGAAAAAGGCCACCTGCAACCGTCCCGGTTCGGGATGGAAGCGAAAGATCAGGTAATGGCGGCCGGGTTCTGGCTCGGGTTCGGTGGAGAAATAGGTGCGAAAGGTCTGGCGCCATTCCCCGCGCGCCGGGTGGGCGGGGGTATCGCGGTCTTCGTGGCCGCCTTCTTCGTCTTCCAGGGTGCGGATGCATTTGAGCGCCGTGGCCCCCACGTGGCGGCATACGCCGGAAAAGGAATCCGGGCAGTTGCAAAAGAAGTTGACGCTGCCTTCTTTGAGATTGACCGAGAGTTCCGAGGCATACACCTGGAAATCGTCGCCCTGCACCTGGCCTTCCACATCCCAGAAATGGTCGTGTTTATTGATGGCGAGCTTCTGGATGCCGCCGCCGGCCACGATGGCGTGGGAGCCGTCCAGAATGTATTCGGGGATGGTCTCGCGGACAAATTCCCCGAGCAGCGCCTTGATTTTGGTTTCGTCGTTTCCGATGGCCATGGACCGAAGACTCCTTGGTGCGGCGTATCTGCGTCCGGCAGCCCGCAGCCAAGCCGTTTGCGGCAGAGCGGGGAAGGACGAGTCCGGGCGACTTACCCTATTTCAGACCAATTTGGAACGGAAATGTTATCGGGCCGGCGTGTGCCGCCGGCGAGGCTTGGCCTGGGGAAAAAGCGCTTTTATTTTTGGCTGGCCCCGTATATATTTTAGCTGGCGAGGGCCTTGCGCATCCGCACCAATACGTTGTTTCGGGCGGGCGTTGCAAGCGAAAAGGAGAACTATGCGTCTGGCGCAAGCGGTATTTTTCGTCCTGGTTTCCGGAGCGCTGCTACTTGGCGGTTGCGACCGCCCGCCTGCGGGCGGGCAGAAGAGCCAAAACGGCCCGTCCCCGACGGCGGCTTCGGCCCCGGCTTCGGGCGAACCCGTGACCGGCGGGCGCATCGTTATGGCCACCATTGGCGAGCCCTCCAACCTGATCCCCCCCCTGGCCTCGGATTCCGCCTCCCACGAGGTGGCTGATCTGCTCTATGTCTCGCCGCTGCGCTTTGACAAAGACATCAAGCTCGAATGCTTTGCCGCCGAGCGCTTTGAGGTGCTCGAAGACGGCAAACTGCTCAAATTCCAGTTGCGCCCCGGCATCCATTGGACCGACGGCGTGGAACTGACTGCGGCAGACGTGGAATTTACCTATAAGCTCATGATCGACCCCAAAACGCCCACGGCCTATGCCGAGGACTACAAAGCGGTCACCAGCTTCACGGTGACCGGCACCTATTCCTTTGAAGTGCGCTACGCCGAACCCTTTGCCCGGGCGCTGGTGACCTGGGCCGGGGCCATCCTGCCCAGGCATGTGCTGGAGGGCCAGGACATGATGACCACCAAATATGCCCGGGAGCCCATCGGTGCCGGTCCCTACATCCTTGACCGCTGGGAGCAGGGCCGCAGCGTCACACTTCGGGTCAATCCGGATTATTTCGAAGGCCGGCCCTACATCGATCAAGTGGTCTATCGCATCATCCCCGACACCTCGACCATGTTTTTGGAACTCAAAGCCGGAAACCTGGACATGATGGGACTGACTCCCCAGCAGTACCTCTACCAGACCACCGGGGCGGGCTGGGCCGCCGACTGGCAGAAGTTTAAATACCTGTCCTTTGGCTACACCTACCTCGGCTACAATCTCAAAAGTCCTTTTTTCACCGATGTGCGGGTGCGTCGGGCCATGGCCCAGGCCGTCAATAAGGAAAGCATCATCAAGGGGGCGCTGTTGGGCCTTGGCCTGCCCACCGTCGGACCCTACAAGCCCGGCACCTGGGTCTATAACGACACCATCACCGATTATGCCTACGATCCGGCGGCGGCCAAGGCCCTGCTGGCCGAGGCCGGCTGGCAGGATCGCAACGGTGACGGCATCATCGAGGACGCCTCGGGCCGGCCGTTCGCCTTTACGCTGTTAACCAACCAGGGCAACGAGCAACGCATCAAGGCCGCCACCATCATCCAGAGCGAGCTGGCCGCCATCGGTGTCAAAGTCGAGATACGCACCGTGGAATGGGCCTCGTTTCTCAAGGAATTCGTGGACAAGGGCAATTTCGACGCCGTCATCCTGGCCTGGAGCATTGCCCAGGACCCGGACAACTACGATGTCTGGCATTCCAGCCGGGCCGTGCCCGGGGGACTCAATTTCGTGGGGTATAAAAACCCCGAAGCCGACGCCCTGCTGGAGCGCGGCCGGCGCACCGTGGATCAGGCCGAGCGCAAGAAAATCTACGATGCCTTCCAGCAACTGCTGCACCGCGACCAGCCCTATCTGTTCCTCTATGCGCCCTACAGCCTTCCGATCCTCTCGGCCCGCATCCAGAACGTGGCCGTGGCCCCGGCCGGTATCAGCTACAATTTCACCAAGTGGTGGATTCCGCGCGACAAGCAGACCTTTCGCCTGGAACAGTAAACCCGCGCGGGCGCGCCAATAACCGGCCGCGCCCGCCGCCACGGCCGCCTCCCGGGCACGAGGCCGGGACAATCATGATCCGCATCAACGAAATTCTGGACAAGACCGCCCTGTATCTGACCGAACAGGAACAGGCGCTCATCACCAAAGCCTACGTTTTTTCCGCTGCCGCCCATGCCGGGCAGGTGCGTCTTTCCGGCGAACCCTACCTGTCACATCCCCTGGAAGCCGCCGGCATCCTGGCCGATATGCGGCTCGATGCCGCGTCCATTGCCTCGGGGCTGCTCCACGACACCGTGGAGGACACCAAGGCCACGGTGGACGAGCTCGAAGAGCTTTTCGGCGAGGAAGTGGCCGACATCGTCGATGGCGTCACCAAGATCAGCCTCATTCCTTTTGAAACCAAGGAAGAAGCCCAAGCCGAAAACATCCGCAAGATGATCCTGGCCATGGCCGAGGACATCCGGGTGGTGCTGGTCAAGCTGGCCGACCGTTTGCACAACATGCGCACGCTGGAGTTTCAAAAGCCCCACAAGCAAGCGATTATTGCCCAGGAAACCATGGACATCTATGCCCCGCTGGCCAACCGGCTGGGGCTGCATCGCATCAAGACCGAGCTTGAGGACTTAAGCTTTAAATATCTCAAGCCCGACCTCTACAACCAGCTCGTGGAAGGGGTGGAAACCCACCACACCCTGGACGATACCTTTATCGACCGGGTCATCGCCCATATCAACGAGCTGCTGGCACCCAACGGCATCAAAGCCCGGGTGTTCGGGCGGCGCAAGCACCTGTGGAGCGTGTTCAACAAAATGCGCGTCCAGGAGCTGACCATCGATCAGGTCCATGATCTGGTGGCCTTTAGGGTGGTGGTGGAGACCATTCGCGAATGCTACTCCGCCCTGGGGCTGGTCCACTCCCTGTGGAAGCCGGTGCCGGGGCGCTTTAAAGACTATATCTCCATGCCCAAGGCCAACATGTACCAGAGCCTGCACACCACCGTGGTCGGGCCTGGGGGCGAACGCATCGAGATTCAGATACGCACCGAGGAGATGCACCGGCTGGCCGAAGAGGGCGTGGCCGCGCACTGGAAGTACAAGGAACGCGAGAAGGGCAAGTTCAATCCCAAGGACGTGGAGCGCTTCCAGTGGCTGCGCCAGATCATGGACTGGCAGCGGGAATTGACCGATTCGCGCGAGTTTGTGGCCAACCTGCGCTTTGATCTTTTTCAGGACGAGGTCTACGTCTTTACGCCCAAGGGCGATGTCAAAGAGCTGCCCGAGGGCGCAACCGCTGTGGATCTGGCCTTTTTGATCCACACCGCCATTGGCGAACACTGCGCCGGGGCCAAGGTCAACGGCCGGCTGGTCCCCCTCGATACGCCGCTGAAAAACGGCGATACCGTCGAGATCATCACCGACAAAAATCGCCAGCCCAACCGCGATTGGCTCAAATTTGTCAAGACGGCCAAGGCCCGCATGCGGGTCAAGCATTTCATCCGTACCGAAGAGCGGGAACGCTCCATTGTCCTTGGCCGGGACATGCTGGACAAGCAGGGCCGCAAAGACGGCGTCAATGTGGCCAAGGCCATTAAAGACGGGTCCATGCTGACGGTGGCCAAGGATCTGTCCATGTCCTGCGTCGATGACGTGCTCTCGGCCGTGGGCTATTCGCGTCTGACCCCCAAAAAGATCATTGTCCGGCTTATGCCCAAGCGCGAGGGCGAAGAGGCCGAAGCGGCGGCGGCCAAGGCAGAGGCCCATGCCGCCACCCCGGAATCCGGGCATGTTCCCAAGGGCAAACCCGGGGAGAGCGTGCGCATCGAGGGCGTGGACAACGTGCTGGTGCGCCTGGCCCAGTGCTGCAACCCCGTGCCCGGCGACGCCATCGTGGGCTATATCTCGCGCGGCCGGGGCGTGGTGGTGCACACCCACGACTGCCCCAATGTGCGCAATCTCGAGTCCGAACGGCTCATCCAGGTCCATTGGGAGGGCCAGAAGGAACAGCCTTATCCGGCCGGCCTGTCCATTTTGGCCAAGAACTTGAAGGGCGTGCTGGGGAAAATTTCCAACCAACTGGCCGAGGAAGGGGTCAACATCGACTCCGGGGCCATTCATTCCAATGTGGACGGCACCACCCAGCTGACCTTCCGTATCGAGGTGCGCGACGCCAGCCATCTCTACCGCACCATCGAGCGGCTGCGCAAACTTGACGCCGTCATCGACGTCAAGCGCCACGCCGTCACCGACGAACTGGGGTTCAGTGCCGGCGAGCGCAACGAGGACCACCCCGACGGGGTCTACGGGATGGGCGGCGGCGCATGATCGTGCGGCTGGCCCTGACCGATTTTATGGCCCACGAGGGTACGGTGTTTGATTTGGCTTCTGGGCTTAATGTGCTCACCGGTCCCAACAACACCGGCAAATCCGCCGTGGTCGAGGCCCTGCGCTGCCTGTCGGAAAATCCGCCGCCCAAACACGTCATCCGCCACGGCGCGGCCGAAGCCCGGGTGGAGGCGACCCTTGAGGACGGGGTGACGGTGACCTGGGTGCGCCGGGCCAAGTATGCCCTCTACGAGGTGCGCCGGCCCGGGGTGGAGGAGCCGGAAACCTACGCCAAAATGGGCAAGGGCGTTGTTCCCGAGGAAGTGCAACGTTTGTTGCGCCTGGGGCCGGTCCGGCTCGATGGCGACGTGCCCGTGGACGTGCACATCGGCAACCAGCGTGAGCCTGTTTTCCTTTTAAATGACTCCGGGACGAAGGTTGCCGGCTTTTTTGCCGCTTCCACCGAGGCGGCCCATCTCATCGCCATGCAGGCCCGTCTGACCAAGCGCGTCAGCAAAACCAAGACCGAAAAAAAACGCCTGGAAAAAACGCTGGCCGCCACGGCCAAGAGCCTGGGCCGGCTGGCTGCGCTGCCGGAGCTGGAACTGCGCCTGGAAGCGGCGGCTGACCGGGAAGCCGTTTTGGCCGCCGGCGAGGCCGCAAGCGCGCGCCTGGAGCAGCATTTGGCCGCTCGTCAGGCCGCAACCGGGCGCATCGAAACCCTGGCACACACGGCCAAAACCCTGGCCCGCTTGGCCGCGCCGCCGGGGCTGGTCCCCACCGCCGCTCTGGCCGAAGGTGTCGCGCGGCAACAGGAACTGTCCCGCCGGGTGGTGCGGGCAGCCGGCCGGGAGCGTGCCCTGGCCCGGCTGATCCCGCCGCCGCTTCTTACCGACACGGCCGCCCTGGCCGCCCGCCTGGACGCGCTGCGTCGGGCCGGAGCCGCCGCAACG
>NZ_WVUD01000090.1 GCF_009856865.1 Solidesulfovibrio aerotolerans
ATCTGCCGGAATCGGAAAAGGCCTGCCCCTGCGGCGCGGTTCTGGTCCGCATCGGCGAGGAAGTAAGCGAGAAGCTCGATATCGTGCCGGCCAAGATCCAGGTCATCCGCCACATCCGGCCCAAGTAGGGGTAGTACCAACAAACGTGCCGTTTGGGGCAAATCGACCAAATTGGTTTGAAATATAGCCTGCGATTTCCCAGTTTCATGCTGCCTTGCGTCGTGCGCGGAGCAACGTGGTGACGCTGACGCCTGCTTTTTGTGCCGCCTGCTGATAGGTCCGGCCCTGCAGCAGCAGTTGCAGGGCAAAAGCTATCCGGGCAGGGGCGACGGGTGGCCGGCCGAGCCGCTTTCCCTTGGCTCTGGCGTTGTCTAGACCTGAACGAACGCGTTCCCGGACAAGTTCCCGCTCGAACTCCGCCACGGCTCCGAGAAAATGGGCCAGCATCCGGCCCATGGGTGTGCCCATGTCGATGTGTCCCGGCACGACAAAGACCACCCCGAGCGCCTCCAACTCCGCCATGGTGAGTACCAAGTCCTGAACGCTGCGGCCCCATCGGTCCAGAGTCTGTACAAGAATGGCATCTATGGCGCGCGCTCTCGCCAGATGCAGCACCTCTTCCCGTAAGGGACGCTTTTGTGCCGCCCCGCTGGCCATCTCCTCAACTTCCCGGACGATAGTCCAGTCTCTCGCTTGGGCATAGGCCCGCAGTGCGCGGCTTTGCCGCTCGGTCGACTGTCCCACAGTGGAGACCCGCGTATAGATAGCGGCGCGCATGGTCAAAAACCCTCCCGGAATATGGATTCGAAAGTCCTGTCTTTCCGTGTACTTTGCCGAGTCGATTTCTTATGGTCAAATACATTTGTTATTGACCATGGAGAAATCGAGGATGAAGCAACGGTGGACGGAGGATGAGCTCCGCGAGGCCTGGCAGATCTGGCCTGCGGAACAGCATATGATCGAGAAGAAGCGGGGGGCCACCCGGCTTGGGTTTGCGCTCCTGCTCAAGTTTTTTCAGATCGAGGGGCGCTTCCCGGGCGGAGCCATCGAGATCCCCGCCCAGGCGGTGCGCTTCGTGGCCGAACAGGTCGGCGTGGAGGCCACCGCGTTGCGCGACTACTCTTGGAAAGGCCGCGCCCTGAAGTACCACCGCGCCCAGATCCGCGAGTGGTGCGGTTTTCGGGAGGGTTGCGCCGCGGACATGAAGGGTTTCAAGCGATGGCTGGTGGAGGAGGCTATTCCCAAGGAACAGCGGCCTGAGCGGCTCCGGGAGATCTTCCTCCAGCGGTGCCGGGAGATGCGGGTCGAACCGCCCGTCCCGGAGAAGACCCGACGCCTTCTCAGCTCGGCGCTTCAGGAACACGAAACGGTCTTTTGCGCAGGACTTCTCAGGCGGTTGAGCCCTGAAACCGTGGTTCGGCTGGGCACCCTGCTGGTGGTCCAGCAGGCGGATTCCGCAGAGGGCATGGAGTGGACGCCGTGGCAGTCCCTCAAGTCGGATCCGGGCAAGGCGGGCGTAGCCAGCGTGGTGGAGGTCGCCGCCAAGCTCCGCCAGGCGCGAGGGGTGGAACTCCCGCCGGACCTCTTCAAGGGGGCAGCCGTGAAGCTGGTGGAGCGCTATGCCCAGCGAGCCGCCGTGGAGGAACCGCACGAACTGCGCCGCCACGCCGCCCCTCTCCGAGCGACGCTCCTGGCGGCCTACCTGCACCGGCGCAGCGAGGAGCTGACAGACCACCTGGTCGATCTGCTGATCGAGACCTTCCACAAGCTGAGCAAGAAGGCCGAAAAACGGCTGGAAGAGGAACAGGCGAAATTCGCCCAGCTCGCGGAGGCCAGGCACCGCATGCTGCCCAAGGTCGCAAGGGCCGTGCTGGGCAACACCGAGGGCCGGGTTAGCGAGGTCATCCTCCCGGTCGCCTGCCTGAAATGGTGGGCGGCCGTGCTGGAGGAATCGTCGCGGGCGGGGACTGGGGCCAGCGTACGCTCCGCCACCCGCCGTTCCTTCACCGCGCACTACCGGCGCATCCTGCCGGAACTGCTCGGCACGCTGGAGTTTCAGTGCGCGAGCCCGGACAGCCACCCGGTGATGCAGGCGCTCGAAGTGGTCAAGGCGCACCTGGAGGCAAAGGGACGCAGCTATCCGAAGGGCTTGCACGTCCCCCTGCGGGGCGTGGTGCGGCCAGCATGGATACCATTGGTGATCGAGGATGAAGGCGATCCGCCGGCAATCTGCAGGAGCGCCTATGAAGTTTGCACCATCAGGGCGCTCAGGGAGCAGCTCCGGTGCCGCGAGATATGGGTCGCGGGCAGCCGCCGCTACCGGAATCCGGAAGAGGATCTGCCGCCGGACTTCGATATGAAAAAAGTATCGTATTACGGCATGTTGGACATTCATCTGGACGCGAAGGCCTACACCACCGCGCTCAAGGCGGAGATGGGCCAGGCGTTGCAACGCCTGGACAAGGGCCTGTCTGAAAACCCGAAGGTGAATATCCTCGCCAAGCGCAACGGCTGGATCGAGGTCTCCCCTTTCGAGGCCCTGCCGGATCCAGAGAACCTCGCCTCCCTCAAGGAAGAGATCAAACGCCGCTGGCCCATGACCAGCCTCCTGGACGTTCTCAAGGAGGTGGATCATCTCCAGCACTTCACCCGGTTCTTTCGCAGCCCCACTCCCAGAGAACGCATGGATCCTAAGACGTTGCGGCGACGGTTGCTGCTCTGCCTCTACGGGATCGGCACCAACGCCGGGCTCACCCGCATGACCTATGGCGTGGAGAACGAAAGCTTCCGGGAGCTCCTGTACGTCCGCAAGCGCTACCTTTCCGTGGAGGTCTTGCGGCAGGCCATCACGGAGGTGGCCAACGCCACGCTGGCCGCCAGACTGCCCCGCATCTGGGGCGAGACGACGACTGCCTGCGCCTCGGATTCCAAGCAGTTCGCCGCCTGGGACCAGAATCTGCTCACCGAATGGCATGTCCGCTACGGCGGCCGCGGCGTGATGGTCTACTGGCACGTCGAGATGAAGAGCGTCTGCATCTACTCGCAATTCAAGCGGGTTTCTTCTTCCGAGGCCGCGTTCATGATCGAAGGAGTGCTGCGTCACTGCACGGAGATGGAGGTGGATCGACAGTATGTGGACAGCCACGGCCAAAGCGTCGTAGCCTTCGCTTTCTGCCGTCTGCTGGGCTTCGAGTTGATGCCGCGGTTCAAGGCCATTCACAAGCAACGGCTGTATCGGCCGGATCCCGGCCAGACGTTTCCGAACCTGGAGCCGGTGATGCCGGCCCGGGCCATCGACTGGGAGGTCATCGAGCAGCAGCTCGACACGCTGGTCAAGTACGCCGTGGCATTGAAAATGGGCACGGCGGACGCCGAAAGCCTGCTGCGGCGCTTCACGCGGGCCAACGTCCAGCACCCTGCGTACAAGGCATTGACCGAACTGGGCAAGGTGGTCAGGACCATCTTCCTGTGCCGCTACCTGGAATCGGAGGCGCTGCGGCGCGAGGTCAACGAGGGCTTGAATGTGGTGGAGAACTGGAACGGCGCCAATGACTTCATCCTCTTCGGGAAAAAGGGGGAACTCGCCACTAACAAGCAACACGACATGGAGATGAGCCTGCTCTGCCTGCACCTGATCCAGGTCAGCCTCGTCTACATCAATACCCTGATGATCCAGGAAGTCTTGGAGGATCCGGTGCTGCTGGATCGCATGACCCCGCGAGACCGGGGGGCTTTGAGCCCACTCCTGACCAGCCATGTCACCCCGTTCGGTCGTTTCGACCTGGACATGACGACGCGGCTCCCCTTGAAAGTCGCCGCCGCGTACAATGATGCGGGTCCACCAAATTAGCAGGCAATTTCATACCCGTTCAGTCAATTTGCCCCAAACAGCACGTTTGTTGGTAGTACCCCAAGTACGCCTGCCGGGCCTGCGAAGGCGTGGAAGACGACAGGCCGACGGTGAAAACCACGCCCATGCCGCCCCAACTCATCCCCCAGGGCATCGTCACCCCGGGCCTTTTGGCCCATGTCGCGATAGCCAAATACGCCGACGCGCTTCCTCTTTACCGCCAAGAGGACCAGTTCGCCCGCCTGGGTCTGGACATCTCCCGGGGAACCCTGGCCGGCTGGATGATCCGGGTAGCCAAGGCCTGTGATCTGCTCATCGACCTGATCATTGAGGAGATTCGTTCCGGCCCTATCGTCAACATGGACGAGACCACAGTCCAGGGTAAGCGCTCAATAAGACGCGTCTTGTCAGGGCGAGCAGGAAGCGGCAGAAGCTCAGGCAGGGATGATCAGGGAGCAGGGATCGAGATGTTGTGGCAGGAGGGCCTTGCGTTGGGCATCGGTAGTTG
>NZ_WVUD01000091.1 GCF_009856865.1 Solidesulfovibrio aerotolerans
GCATCTCCTCTCGCTGCCCCTCCCGTCTCCGATGATCGAAGACATCTAAGGGGGCTGCCGAGGGGGTCAACTTTGGACGCTGATTTCATCCAAAGAGGGGTCAATATTCCATGCTGATCAACAATTATTACGGTAATATACTGAATTCATGCGACTTATTGGCTGGTGACAAAGGTGACACTTGAAATGTATCCTTTCAAAATCGTGCAGTTCGTCCATTGAAGGCCTGGGCCAGGACATTTGGACATATATGGTGCATCAATTGTAATAAATTCGATCCAGGCAAGAAAACATCGCCCGTTCACCGCCGACGGCAATCTTGGTTTGCCTTGATGCGAAAAAAAACATGGTCTGGACGGGATCTGTACTAATTCCAGCCGGCTTGCGGCAAGATATTACAGATTCTATTTAATCATCTAGCAGAGATATAAATGAACATTGTATGGTTTAAAAAGCGCTTAATAACGATATATTCCTGGAAATATATTATATTTGCATTGATAATACTTGTATGGTGTTTTGCGATATGGATTACTTCTGGAATTTTAGCAACGCGTCGCATTGACCTAGTTGTAAAGCGTGAACGCCAAATAGCCCAGTCAACAGCAGATAATATCGCTGCAAATATCTACCAAAGGCTTAGCCAAGTTAAAAACATACCTGTTGTGATGGCGTTTGACCCCTCAATTGCGTCGGTACTAGATAGTTTTTTTCCGGACAATAAATCGTCAACCCTGCAGATCAATCAAAAAAGAGACTTATTTCTTGCTGATCCAGAGCTAAACGCAATGACAGAGCGTCTGAATGAAATCCGCAGTAAAATAAATTTACATACAATTTTTATTCTTAATGCCGCTGGCGATTGCATCGCAGCAGGAAAGCCGCCAGAAAACCCTATTTTTATAGGGGAAAACTACTCTGATCGTCTGTATTTTTTTTCAGCTCAAAAAGGCATTAACGGCCGACAGTTCGCGGTCGGTCGAACAGACCGTGTAAATGCATTGTTCTATTCTAAGCCAGTACTGGTGTCTGGACGATTCATTGGGGCGATCGTATCCAGGATCAATATCAATAATCTTACAAATCTGACATTAGATCAAGGAGTCTTCGTAACCGATGAGAATGGAGTCGTTGTCCTGGCAGAAGATCGCAATATTTTAATGAAAACATTGCCTGGATCCACCGTCTTAAAGTTGCCCGAAAAAGATCTTAAAACGGTCTACAGGCAAGATAAATTGGAAATTTTAAATATACTCCCGTGGCAACTAGATGGCGCGAGTGACGCTGTGCAATGGGAAAATAGCGAGTATCCATTTGTTTATGCTCATTCCGTTGTTAACAATGAACCAGTAACGGTCAATGTTCTTCGGGACTTAAAAGAAATAGTAGAGATTCAACACGAAAGAGTCATCTGGACTGTCCTGGTTTCTGGCGTAGGAATACTTTCACTGCTGCTTGTCGCTGGAATAGCACTATATATTTTCTCAGTCTCAAAACATCGGCAAGAATTATTATGTCTAAACGAAAGACTGAATTTAGAAGCGCGTACGGATGCATTGACAGGCTGTGCTAATCGCCGCAATTTCTTTGAATTGCTCGAATCAGAACGGCAGCGAGGGATTCGATATTCTTTTCCGTTTAGCATGCTCAGTCTTGATATTGATCACTTCAAGAGAATTAACGATCTCTATGGGCACCCAAGAGGAGATCAAGTGCTATGTCATTTTGTTTCCATAATCGGGAAAAACCTTCGTCTCACAGATCGGATTGGACGAGTTGGAGGAGAAGAGTTTAATATTCTATTGCCACAAACTGTAAAATCTGAAGCCAATTTGATTGCGGAAAGAATAAGGGAGGAGGTCGAAAGATCTCCTGCGCTTTATGAACAAATGGTGATATCATTTACCGTCAGTATAGGCGTGGCTCAATGGCAGCTTGAAAAAAAAGAAACCGTAAATGATTTTATTAGTCGAAACGATAAAGCTTTGTACGAAGCAAAGCAGAGAGGTCGAAATCAAGTCGTGGTGGATGAAGGAGACACGCTCTAGCGAAAGTAAAAAAGTTAATAGTCCACGATTGAGAGATCAACTCCTAGCATCTTGATCTGGGTGTCGGGAGAGTATCTCTCGACACCTTGCGTATCAGGGCTGGGATTTCTACCCCTCCCCTTGGTCTCTCTGGACCTGCCCCGTCCTCTCCCCCAGCCGCCGGCCCGGACACCCCCTGGATTCGCGCGGTAGGCCCCCTTCCTGGGCCGTTCCCCTGGACCTGGGGTCTTTGTCCCCCTGGGCCTTCCCCTCTCCTGGGTGGGCTTCCTAGGCTGAAAGCCCGATTTCCCTTGGGGTAGTGCCAGCACCTAGTTTGACTTAAGGTGAACCGAATCGAGGGACTGGGAGTTGGGGCTTTTCTATGCTTTGCCTTGCGCACTTCATGGGAATTGTGTGATAATCTAAAGACTTTTGATGGTCATAGTTTTGAGACCCAGGTAGTGCAGGATGCGTGCTGACGACTATTCAATAATCATATCAGATGCTTGAAAAATCATCTTTTCGGACACTTGATACTCTATTCAAGCGGTCCTTCGCCCACCCCCGACCTCTTGACTGAAATTCCAACGATCCCCTCTCCGTTTTTATAGAACAGCTATCTATATGTTTTTATTTGATAAATTTAAATAAATTCCGACTGTTTTAAGGGGGGATCGCTGGAAAGATATTCAAGCAATCCTCCTCGCCGCCCCTGTCAGCTGGTCTCCAAAATCCGTTGCCGGTGCTGAGGAAAACATCTAACCTTTCCACTGCTATCCTTTGCGCTAGACTCACTTTGGTCTGTCTGGCCTGGATGGGCATGGGTTTTCGCACATCAGATTATTTTGCGGCCCAGAGCAAAGTGACTTTTATCAATGAATTCAGGTAGGATGGGAAATCCTGAAAGCCAGCCATGCAAGAGGGGCGCTCCATGAGCCAGCAGTATCAGCCGCCATTCTCCATCACGCCAGCCATCGTCACCCATGTCGGCAAGATCAGCGAAGCCGTCGGGCGGTTAACCATCCTCCGTGAACAGACAATATCGCTCCGGTTGCGGCGCATCAACCGAGTGCGCACCATACGCGGGTCGTTAGCTATCGAAGGGAATACCCTCACCGAAGCGCAGGTTACGGCCATCCTGGACGGGAAACGGGTCATTGCGCCACCCCGGGAAGTCCAGGAAGTGCGTAATGCTCTTGCTGCCTATGAGCGCTTTGACGATTGGAATCCTGGTGCTGAAAAGGATTTGTTGGAAGCGCATCGCATCCTGATGTCCGGTCTTATCGATGAGGCCGGAACCTATCGCCATGGTGGGGTCGGCGTGATGGAAGGTCCCCATGTCATCCACATGGCCCCGCCGGCGGATCGCGTTCCAGCGCTGATGGGAGATCTTTTTCACTGGCTGGCTACGAGTGATGCGCATCCACTGATCGCCAGTTCTGTCTTCCACTACGAGTTTGAGTTCATCCACCCCTTCGCCGATGGAAATGGTCGCATGGGACGGTTGTGGCAGAGCCTTGTTTTGGCCCGTTGGAATACCTTGTTTGCCGATCTCCCGGTGGAAAATCTGGTCTTTGAGCATCAATCCGAGTATTATCAAGCTTTGCAGGAAAGCACGCAAAAAACGGACTGTTCTCCCTTTATCGAGTTTATGCTCACGATGATTTTCGACGCGGTTGTTACCTCTGCCCCCCAAGTCACCCCTCCAGTCACCCCCCAAGTCGGCCAGCTGTTGATGGTCATGGACGGCGAAATGTCCCGGGAAGCGTTGCAAGACTTACTTCGTTTGCAAGACCGGAAATCATTTCGAGCCCGCTATCTCAGACCAGCCCTGGCGGATGAATTCATTGAAATGACCATCCCTGACAAACCTAATAGCCCCCTGCAGCGATATCAAATCACGGAGAAAGGGCGACAGTGGCTGCAACTTCGTCGGGAACGATAGACAACCAGGCAAGAAGTGTAGGCCTTTTACAACTGTTGCGACAACGTATGTCTATTGTACAAAGCAATAATCCACTCATCTCGGAACTCGATGAGCTGCATCGACTACGAAATGAGAATATCTATCTCAAGAAATTGCTCGCTCGACACGGCGTATCGTGGGAAGAAAGGCCTACGATTGGGGCGAAATCATCTTCTGTAGAATGTCTGTCCGTACAAACTCCTAAGAAGGCTGCTGACAAAATTGCTGTCAAGGGCGGAGAGAAAGTGTACCGGCTGGCCGGAGTAAAAGTGTACCACCCGTTGTCAGAGAAAGGGCCCCGAGGGGCCCTTTCTGTCGATTTGATATCTCGGTTCTTTACCTTGGGGAAGGCT
>NZ_WVUD01000092.1 GCF_009856865.1 Solidesulfovibrio aerotolerans
CCTGCCAGGGGGGAGTCAGACCCAGTCCCAGGGCGAAGATGTCTTCGGTACGCATTCTGGCCCTCCGAGAGGGTCGCTACCCCTCGCCTGAGGATAAGGTCAATTCCATTTCAAGCGTCGAAGAACCCGCATTTGCCACAGTTCCACCGTGCCGGCCCTGGCCGAATCCTTCGGCCGCGGGGCCATGACCAACCATTGGATCGACATCGGCAACGCTGACTGCGTGCTGATCATGGGCGGCAACTCGGCGGAAACCCACCCCGTGGGCTTTGGCTGGGTGGTCAAGGCCATGGAGAAAGGGGCCAAGCTCATCCACGTGGACCCGCGCTTCACCCGCACTTCGGCCAAAGCCGATATTTACGCCCGGCTGCGTTCCGGTACGGACATCCCCTTCCTGGGCGGCATGATCAAATACCTCCTGGAAAATGATCTGTTTTTCAAGGAGTACGTCACCGAGTACACCAACGCGTCCTTCCTCGTTGCGCCGGAATTTGCCTTCAGCGAGGGACTCTTCTCCGGCTTTGACCCGGCCGCCCGCAAGTACGACAAGAGCAAGTGGGCCTTTGTGCTGGATGAAAACGGGGTGCCCAAACGCGATCTGACCCTGACGGACCCGCGTTGCGTGCTGTCGCTGTTAAAGGCCCATTACGCCCGCTACGACCTCAAGACCGTTTCCAGCGTCACGGGCACACCGGAAGACAAGCTGGTCGAAGTCTATAAGACCTACGGCGCGACCGCTGCGGCCGAAAAGTCCGGCACCATCCTCTATGCCATGGGCTGGACCCAGCACACGGTGGGCGTACAAAACATCCGCACCATGGCCATGATCCAACTGCTTCTCGGCAACATCGGCGTGGCTGGCGGCGGGGTCAACGCCCTGCGCGGCGAATCCAACGTCCAGGGGTCCACGGACCAGGGCCTGCTCTTCCATATTCTGCCCGGTTACCTGCCCACGCCCCGGGCCAACCAGAAAGCCTACGCCGATTACCTCGCCGGCATCACCCCCAAATCCGGCGATCCCAAGAGCCTCAACTGGAAACAGCACCAGCCCAAGTACATGACGAGCCTCATGAGAGCCATGTACCAGGAGGCCGAACCGGCCACCGCTTACGACTGGCTGCCCAAGCTCGACGTCGGCCAGGACGCCTCCTGGCTCACGCTCTTTGACCAGATGCGCAAGGGCAAATTCAAGGGATTTTTCGCCTGGGGCATGAATCCGGCCGCCAGCGGAGCCAACTCCAACAAGACCCGCGACGCCCTGACCAAGCTCGACTGGATGGTCAACGTCAACCTGTTCGACAACGAAACCGGCTCGTTCTGGAAGGGGCCGGGCATGGACCCCAAAAAGATCAAAACAGAGGTCTTCATGCTGCCGGCCTGCGTCTCCACGGAGAAGGAAGGCTCCATCACCAACTCCGGCCGCTGGATGCAGTGGCGCTACCAGGGGCCAAAGCCCCTGGGCCAGTCCAAACCCGACGGCGACATTGTCTACGAACTGTTCCTGGCTGTGCGGGACGCCTACAGGAAAAGCAAGGGCGCTTTCCCGGAACCGATTCTTGGGGCCAACATCAAGGACTGGGGCAACGGCCATGTGTTCGAGCCGCACAAGGTGGCCCGGATGATCAATGGCTACTACCTCAAAGACGTTACGGGCAAGGGGCCGGACGGCGCGGACGTGGTCTATAAGGCGGGGACTCAGGTTGCGAGCTTTGCCAATCTCAAGGACGACGGCTCCACGGTCAGCGGTGACTGGATTTACTGCGGTTCCTACACCGACACCGATCCGGTCAAGGGCAACAAGGCCGCCCGCCAGTCCCTGGAGCAGACCCCGGAACAAGCCAAGGTCGGGCTGTTCCCCAATTGGACCTGGGCCTGGCCGGTCAATCGGCGGGTGCTCTACAACCGGGCCGGCGTCAACGCCAAGGGCGTGCCCTACCAGCCGCAAAAGGCGGTCATGGCCTGGGACGAAGCCGGCAAGAAATGGGTGGGCGACATCCCGGACGGCAACGGTGCGCCGGGCACCATCCATCCGTTTATCATGCAGCAGCATGGCATGGGTGCGATATACGGGCTGGCCTCAACGACGGCCCCTTCCCGGAGCACTACGAGCCCATGGAAGGCCCCATTGCCGCGCATCCCTTCTCCAAGCAGCGCAGCAACCCGGCGGCGCTCATCTTCCCTGGCGAAGAGGCCAGTCGCAGCGTGGCCGACCCGAACTTCCCCATCGTGTGCACGAGCATCCGCGTCACCGAGCACTGGCAAACGGGCCTCATGACCCGCTGGACGCCGTGGCTCCTCGAAACTGAACCGCAGATGTTTTGCGAGATGAGTTTCGATCTGGCCAAGGAACGCGGCATCCAAAACGGCGACAAGGTGATCCTTAAAAACAAGCGTGGCACGCTGTGGGCCATCGCCATGGTCACCAACCGCATGAAACCCATGACTATCCTGGGCAAGGTCACCCATCAGGTAGCCATCCCCTGGCATTACGGCTGGGTCTGGCCGGCCGAAGGCGGCGATTCGGCCAACCTGCTCACCCCGTCGGTGGGCGACGCCAATACCGGCATCCCGGAGAGCAAGGCGTTTATGGTCAACGTGGCCAAGGCTTAGGCCAAAAGTGCCTGGGGTTTGAATGACAGCAGGCCTTGGCCTCCTGACAACCAGAGACGCGCATCACCAAGCGCGCCCGGACTCCTCCCCTTCCGGCCGTAAGCCGGGAAGCGTGCCGTGGAGCCGCGCCGCCTGGAAAGGAGACTGACCATGTCTGGAAAGTCGTTTTTCGTGGATTTGACGAAATGCACCGCCTGCCGGGGCTGCCAGGTGGCCTGCAAGCAATGGAAGCAACTGCCTGCGGAAAAGACGCGCCAACTCGGCAGCCATCAGAATCCGCCCGACCTGTCGTACACCACGATCCGTCTGGTGCGTTTCACGGAGTCCGGGGACGGCGACGACTTCTCCTGGCTCTTTTTCCCCGAACAGTGCCGCCACTGTGTGGATGCACCGTGCAAGATGGCGGCTGAATCCTCTGGAAACGGGGACGCGATCTTACAAGACGCCGACACCGGGGCGGTCATCTACACGGACAAGACCAGTGAACTGGACTTCGATTTCATCCGTAGCTCCTGCCCTTACGATATCCCGAGGCAGGACGCGGCCACCAAGCGCATCAGCAAATGCGACATGTGCATCGACCGGGTGCGCGGCGGGATGCTCCCGGCCTGCGTGAAGAGCTGTCCCACCGGGACCATGAACTTCGGCGACCGGGAAGAGATGCTGCACCTCGCAGGCACGCGTCTGGCCGAGGTGCAAAAGGCCAAGCCCAAAGCCAAACTGGTGGATATGGAGCAGGTGCGGGTGATCTATCTGGCTGCAATGGAACCCAAGACCTATTACAAGTTCATGGCCGATGCCGGCGGACCGAGAATGTACACAAGGTTTGCCGCATTAAACAAGTTCCTTGGGCCTTTGCGCCAGTTGCGAGGCTGACCGTCCTCGTAGCAAAGGGGGATGCGGGGCTTGTTCTGCCGGACAGGCCCCTTTTTTGCCATCGCCCCTTGGTTGCCCCCGGGCAAGGGCATGACGCAAATGACGCCTCCAACCTGTCAGGCGGGGCGTTCGCCTCTTTCTGCCCCCTGTTCGCCTTCCCGCACTCTCTTCAAAGCCCGCCGCCTGCCCATGCGCGTGACAGGCCAAACTAGGGACCGTTTGCCCAAAATGCATACCCGCTTAGCGCAGTCCGATCAGAAACGCCCGCTATCCCGGGCCGTTTACCCAGCCATCTGCCTATGCGCGGGACAGCATCTGCCCGAATGTTATCCAAAATTCCCTTGTAAAACAGTATGGTTGGGCAAGATGTTATCCAGCCCGGTTATCCACATGATAAAAGGGGTCAAGCCAAACATGGCCTAACCCCTTGATTTTATTCTGGTGCGCCCGACAGGATTCGAACCTGTGGCCGTCTGCTTAGAAGGCCGCGATTTAATTTTTAATATATTGTAATATTTTGATTTTTCAGCAAAATAACTACCGCCCCTTGGACAAAATCGCTCCTCGCTGGGACATTTCCGGTTCTCCGTAAGCGCTCAATAAGACGCGTCTTGTCAGGGCGAGCAGGAAGCGGCAGAAGCTCAGGCAGGGATGATCAGGGAGCAGGGATCGAGATGTTGTGGCAGGAGGGCCTTGCGTTGGGCATCGGTAGT
>NZ_WVUD01000093.1 GCF_009856865.1 Solidesulfovibrio aerotolerans
CTGCCAGGGGGGAGTCAGACCCAGTCCCAGGGCGAAGATATCTTCTGTACGCATTTTGAGCCTCCGAGAGGGTCGCTACCCCTCGCCGGAGGATAAGGTCAATTCCATTTCAAGCGTCGAAGAACCGACAATATCTTCCCTATCCTGTGGATTATGCCAGAACCCGATATTGAGACAGGACAGCTTCAAAACATCCAGCTCATGAACGCCGACAAGCTGGGAAAAAGCCTCATTCGCCTGCAGAATACGACCTGTTTTTTCATCGCTAATGCTAATGGCCAAAGGAGAGACCTTGAATATGGCAGAAAAGCTCAATTGACTTCGACGCAAAGCTTCTTCAGCCACATCCCTTTCTTCTATTCTTTTTTCAAGATCAAATGTTCGAGCCCGCACAGTGTTTTCAAGCTCTATTTGACGACGACCGATTGATCTTATACGAAGTCTGTATAGCAAATAAATTAATAAAACGATAGCCAGAATGCAAAAAGCCCGAAACCACCACATAGCCCAAAACGGAGGTACTACTTTTAATTCCAGGCTTACACCACTTTCATTCCACATTCCATCATTGTTACAGCCCAGAACGCGTAAGACGTACTGACCAGGATCAAGGTTTGTGTAGGTTGCTGTGCGACTTGCGGAGGGCGGCGAAAAGCTTTTATCGAAGCCTTCGAGCTTGTAGGAAAAAAGATTACGCTTCGGATCGGCATAATCAAGGGCGGCAAAGGTGAAGCCGACGATGTTGTCCTTATAATCGATGGAAACGGACTGGGCCACAGCCATGTTTCCGGCCTTGTGGTAGGCGTGGTTCAGGACGCTCATCGCCGAAATAACTATCGGAGGCACGTGCTTATTTGGCCGGATGCGCTCCGGGACAAGGGCGGTCACACCTTTGACGCTCCCGAAGAACAACTCTCCACGCGGCGATGCCCCATAGGCATTCATCCAGAATTCCAAACCAGAAATTCCATCACGACCGGAATAATTCCGTATTTCACCTGACGCCGGAGTATAACGAGACAGCCCTCTAAATGTAGATATCCATAAATTTCCCCTACTGTCTTGTAAAATACCCTGTATTCCGTTATTAATAAGCCCATCATTTGTCGTCACATGCTTGAATTTACCAGAAACTAGGTCAAAGTGGTTGAGACCGTTATCGGTGCCAATCCAAAGATCTCCTGAAGCATTCTCCAGAATGGGCGTAACGCGATTATTGGAAATAGAATCCGGATTATTGGGATCAAACTCCCAGTGCTCAAACTTTTCTGTGGCCGGATCAAAACGATTGAGACCTGCATTTGTTCCAATCCAGAGCGCACCTGTCCGGCTAAGCGTAATATGACGAACCCGGTCATGGCTGATACTTGCTGGGTTGGCCGGATCATGCTTGTAACGCTTGACTTTTCCAGTGCTCGGGTCAAAGCGGTTCAGGCCGGCGGAACTGGTTCCAATCCAGAGGATGCCGCTGGCATCTTCGGCAATCCACCAGATCTTATCCTGACTCAAACTCTCTGGGTCCTTCGGGTCAGAGCGGTAATGTGTAAAGCCGCCGCTGGCCGGGTCATAGAGTGCCAAGCCGCCGTCCATCGTCCCCACCCAGAGTCGATTCTGTCGGTCGATGTGCAGGCAGTTGACGCCGTTATCGCCGAGGCTCCGGGGATTGCTCGGATCATTTTGGAATCGTGTCACGGTTCCATTCCGGCGGTCCAGGCGATTGAGCCCGGTGTACCGTGTCCCCACCCAGAGGAAATCGTCACCTTCAGCCAAAACGGAACCGATGGCGTCTCCAGAAAGGCTGTTGGGATTGCCGGGCTGGTTGCGATAGATCGAAAAGGCCTGATAGGCAGGGTTGAGCTTGTTGACACCGCCCGAATAGGTTCCAACCCACAAAATCCCGCCGGTATCCTCCAGCATGGTCAAGACGTCGTTGTGAGACAAGCTCTCCGGGTCCAGGGCGTTGTGGCTATAAACGACAGCGCGCAAGCCTCCTGGGGCATCAGCATCAGGGAAAAGCTGGGCCAGCCCCCGGTTCGTACCTATGAAAAGCTGCCCCTGGCTGTCTCGAAAGGCAAACCAAGTCGCGACACCAGGCAAAAAATGATTCCACACACCCGAGTCCAGCTTGCAGCGAAAAACGCCGTGTCCCTCAGTGAGAACCCAGAGATCGTTTGTTCCATCCAGATTTATGCCACTGATCACGGCATCGTCGGGAAACGTTCCCGGGGCTTCAGGAACAAGCCGTGACGCCAACTGTTGTCCATAGGGGATGCGATATACGGAGCCTGGGGTGGCCACGAACAAATCCCCCCCCTGGCCATTGAGGACGGAAAGGACAGGTCCAGGATCAGCATTTCCAGAGGAGTTTGGGAGCTTGAATTGCTCGGCTCTGCCCGTCGTTTCATCCAAATGGTATAGCCCGGCCGCCCCTGCGACCCATAATCTCCCGTCCTGATCACGGACCATGGCCCGAATTTCCAACTTGGGATTGGGATAGGGATGCGCCCCGAGATAGGGGCTGAACGTGTCGAACTTCCGATTATAAGCGACCACCCCGCCGCTTTTCATGCCAACGAGCAACTTCCCATCGGGTTCTATGAGCAACGACCTGATGCTGCTGTCAGGCAAACTCGTTGGATCCCCCGGAACGTTGCGATAGACCTTTACTTCTATGCCGTCATAACGATTAAGACCATCATAGGTGCCAATCCACAAAAAACCTTGTTTATCTTGAACCATGCACAGAGCAGAGGATTGGGATAACCCGTCTTCCAGGTCCAAATGCTGAAAACGTGGAATGGGTTCGCAGATACCGATGGAGGAGAAAAAAGCCACGGAAAAAACCACAAAAAAAACATAAATACCTATATACCGAGCGATGAAAAGAGGAATATGCATAATATAGATTAGTGAATTATACTTTATTCTCGATGCGTTCTCGACCTTCAGCGGTTCAAGCCGAACTACTTCGCCTAAGAAACTTGACTGTAACGTGTTATTTAGGAAAAAGGCAACTGTGGAGTAGTCTTCTCCTGAAAAGACGAGTCGGCCCACAGCCCATATGACCCATGGAGTCGTGGTTGAGGTACACCAATTGCAAACATGGGCGGACAACATGAAAAGCATCTCGGAGCAGCCGTCTCCCTTGACCCACAGTCTCGGAACAGGGATAAGGTGAAAGGTGGCACCAGAATGCACCCCTGACCACCCAAGGAGCCTCAATGCCTACTCCTATCAAAATCTTCACCCTTTCCACCTGCTCGCACTGCACCCAGGCCAAGGAGTATCTCGACGAGCGCCAGATTCCCTACAACAATGTCCACGTGGACTTTCTGTCCGGCGATGATCGAACCCAAGTAATCGGCACATTACGCACGCTGAACCCGGAGATAACGTTCCCCACCATCGTTATCGGCGACACGGTCATTGTTGGTTTTCGCCGCGACGAGATCGAAGCAGCCCTTAAGGAATGCAACATGGGAACTGAGGTTCAGGTTGCGACATGGCAGCAACCGTGACGCCGGAGGAGCTATGCCAATCATGACCGAATAAAGCGTGCGCTCTCTGGTCCCTCGCTGCCCTCCAGGTGCCACCACTCGCCCGCTTTCCTTGAGCGCACGGAGCCATATTCCACGCATGGACCGACAAGCCATGGCTCTTATACTTCACCCAGGCGCTAATTTGATTTTCTAGACAAGACTCTTTGAATAACAGCAAATAGAGTTTCTTTGTCAAATGGCTTTGAAATATAATCATCCATACCCGCATCCAAGAAAGCTTCTTTATCGCCGGACATGGCATGAGCGGTCATAGCCACAATAGGAATATTTGATTTTGCTACAAACTCAGAGGAAGTTCTGATTATTTTTGTTGCGGTGACACCATCCATCACTGGCATTTGGACGTCCATAAAAATAAAGTCAATTTTACAATCAGACAGCTTATCCAATGCCTCTTGACCATCTTTAGCCGTCACAACCTCATACCCCTGTTTTTTTAGCAATTTGACAGCCACAGCTCTATTCAATTTTTCATCTTCAACCATTTCTGTCCGGCTAATTTAGAAGAGATAGCCTGCTAGAATTGTTTGGTTTTAAGCGTTGCCGTCGCGGGTCAATGAGGTCGAGAATTTCACATTGCTGAAACAGATTTCGTTGCACCAGCCG
>NZ_WVUD01000094.1 GCF_009856865.1 Solidesulfovibrio aerotolerans
CAGCGCAGCCTTCGCGTCCAGGAATGCTGACGAATGGGAACAAGTCGGCGAAGAGCTCGATATCCCCATCGTTAAGGTCATTTCCGCAGAGGGGGAGTCGTAAGTATCCGGCCGTAGGCGTCGGCGGCCTTGATCGCCTACTCAACCTTCCCGAAAATCGCTTCGACCAATCTTTCAGCTTCGGCGTCACGGTGACAGTGGTCAATGAACCCATCCGGCAGCATGACGAGTAATTCTTCAAATTTTTTGCGTGGTAAGTTTGCCGTAACCCAAGGTCGCTTAGTTTCATACTGGCGACGGGAAACCTTGAGGATCGCCCAGGGTTTTTCCTGCGTGAGTTGTTTAAACATAATAGACAGTATAGCAGTAGAAGTCGTTGTCTTCAAGTTCTCGAAGGTCTCTTTGATTCAAGAGAGTTAAAAGTGCGTTTGATGACTTCTTTTAAATCTTGTATGTCCACAGGTTTGGCAATGTAGTCATTCATTCCCGCCGCAAGAAACTTCTCACGGTCTCCAGCCATGGCATAAGCCGTCATGGCAATGATGGGAACATCCTTTTTGTTATGCCCTGCTTTTCCTGACCGAATTGCCAAGGTGGCCTGCACGCCATCCATGATGGGCATCCTGATGTCCATCAAAACAAGGTCTATGTCCTTTTCTAAAAGAATTTCTATGGCCTGCTGTCCATCCGTGGCGACAATGACGGCGTAGCCGTGTTTTTTCAATAATGCCTTGACAGTGACGACGTTGATGTCTTCGTCCTCCACAAGTAAAACCTTGTAGTGAGCAGGGGAAGGATGCGAAGATAAAGTTATGCTTGGGAGAGAAACAGCTCCGTTTGCCTTTTTTGAAGCCCCAAAAGGCAATGACAGGTAAATGGTCGTTCCCAGGCCTGGAGCGCTTTCGATGGCAATTTCACCTTTCAATAGGCCGACAAGTCGTTTGACGATGGAAAGTCCAAGTCCTGCTCCTTGAAAACGGCGAGTGTAATTCCCCTCACCCTGTGAGAAAGGCTCGAAGATCAGCCCAAGAAGTTCGTCGCTGATTCCAATGCCTTCGTCGCTGACCATGAACAAGACTCGTTGGGTAACCTTCGCTAACGGCAGCAGATATGCCTGGACGAAAATAGTTCCTTGGTCAGAAAATTTTATCGCGTTTCCGACAAGGTTAAAGAGTATCTGTCTGAGCCGAACTTCGTCCCCGAGAACAAATGAAGGCAATCGTTCATCCAGGAAGAAGCGCAGTTCCAAATCTTTCTTTCGGGCTGTAGACGCAAGCAGTCCGCCAACAGAATCGAACATGTCCGCTAAAGAGAACTCGACAATTCTGATGTTGAGTTTTCCAGCCTCAATTCGCGAGAGATCAAGGATGTCCGAAAGAAGATTTGTCAATCGCTTTGAGGATGTAATTGCCTCATCGACATACTCTTTTTCCTCTTCGCCGAGATGGGCTGTCTCGAGAAGCTGAAGCATGCCCAAGACACCGTTAAGTGGTGTCCTTATTTCGTGGCTCATGTTCGCCAGGAATTCCGACTTGGCGCGGTTGGCGTTCTCTGCCGCTTCCTTGGACTTCATGAGGTCGTCGATATCGATTTCAACGCCATCCCAGACGGTGTGCGCGTTCAGCATGCGTCGCGGTGCGGAGGTCAGAAGATGCCAGCGGATTTCGCCCGAGGGCAATCTCATGCGAACCTCGGCGCTAAACATCGACATGTTCGTTATAGCTTGAGTTTCTCGTTCAGCCAGAAGCGCTCTGTCTTCCTCAATGACTTGATTATAAAGAATGTTTGCGTCAGCCAAAACCTGCTCAGGGGAAACGCCGTGGAGTTTCGTGACCCCCGCGCTTAGATACGTAAAATGGCGCAGGGTGCCGTCTAGCCCACTGTCTAGTTGGTAGACCATGCCTTGTGGAAGATTGTCACTTAGGGAGGCCAACTGCGCTTCTCTCTCACGTAGGGCAGATTCAGCTCCTTCGCGGTCGAGCACCTTCCATACAGCATCCATAAGCAGGCTGAGTTGATAGATATCGGTGTCGGTATACTCACCTTCCTTGTTAGCGACGCCCACCACGGAAACGATTTTCCCATCCCTGTACACGGGAATTGTCATGTAGGAATATAGGGGCGCATGGCCATCAGGGTAGCCTTTTTTTAATGGATGATATGCTTGGAAGTCGTTGATCACTATAGGCTCCCGCTGGCGCACGGCTTCACCCCACACTCCGGTATCTTTCAAATCGTATTGCGTATGAGGCTTTACGATTGTGCACTCATGCATGACATCTTTTGACCAAGAATTCAGTGTAAGGCGTTCAGTCTCTTCGTCATATAGGTAAATATATCCTAGCTTGCTTTCGGTGAGTCGGATGGCCTCGTGGAGGACGAAGTCGAGAAATTCTTGAGGTTCAGTGAATGGATGTTGCAAAACTTCGACTAAGCTCATTAGTCTTGACTCGTTGGCGCGAAGCTTCTCCTCCATTTGTTTGCGTTCGGTAATGTTTGTGAACATAGCGAAAGCACCGATGAAGCTCCCAATGTCGTCAATAAGTGCCTTTGCCGAAACAATTGTCCAAAGAATAGAACCATCTTTGCACTTGAATCTACGTTCATAGATGTCGCTCAACCCGGCATGTCTGCCTTTCATCTTTTCGGTATGCTGGTCAAACTCATCTGGAAAAATGAACTCCTCGACCTTGTGTCCTATAATTTCTTCGACTCCATATCCGAGCATGTCGGCCATTGCAGGGTTGACGAGTGTAACCACATGATCGGCATCAACTGACCAGATGCCTTCGTTTGCGGTTTCCACGAGGCGTCTGTAGCGTTCCTCGCTGTCTCGAAGAGCCTGCTCGGCACGACGGCGCTCGGTCACATCCACGCCAAGGCAGGTTGCGTCAAGCACGTAGCCCTTATGGTCTAAGGTCAGGGCATTCGCCCAGGAGACAACGCGCTTTTCTCCGGAACGTGTCAGAATTTCGTTTTCATACGTCGAGAAGCCGTGGACGTGCTGTTGCGACATGACGCCATCAAAGATCCTTTTGACTTGCTCGCGAACTTCGATCGGAATGAACAGATCAAACCAATCTTGTCCCACGACCTCTTCTTTGCGCCATCCGGTCAAGTCGAGGAAATACTGGTTGACGAAAAGGACCTTGGCATTGGTGTCAAGTGAGACCCCGATTTGAGGGGTATTGAGCAAAACGTGCCGCCATTTCTGCTCGGATTTGATCAGGGCCTCTTCAAAGGCCTTGCGTTCGGTGATGTCATGGAAAACGCCCAGGATGAGCGTCCGCCCCTGCAGGTGGAAAACGCTGGCACGGACCAAGGATGTCCGGATTTCGCCGTCAGCCCGGCTGAAGCGGACTTCCTGGACATGGTCAGGGGATGCTACTTGTCGGAGGAACTGCGGCGTCGTGGTGTGGGGAACGACTTCCCCAGCTGGATGGAGGTCACTTTGGTGCATTCCCAGCAGTTCCATCCGCGAACGACGGAAAAGCTCTTCGGCGGCGGGGTTGCACTCGACGATGATGCCTGTGTCCGTTTCGGCGACAAGTATTGGGTCCATGACCGAGGCGTACAGAGCACGAAATTTTTCCTCGTTTTCACGAGTTTTGATCTTCTCCTCTTCTCGAGCTACCCGGGTCGACATGAGTTTTCCCAGGAGGGCCGTGCCCAAGGGGTAGATCAGCAAAACAGGCAAGGTAATTTTTGACAAGACATTCCAGGCGATGTCCCAAGGGAGGGTCAGCATCAAACCCAGCATGGCCAAGTGGATCGCTAGGCCGAAGAGCAGGAGTTCCCCAAAGGAAAGGTGTGCAAGTCCGCTACGCCTGAGATGTCTCCAAAGAATACCAATGGCTCCGGACGCCAGGATCACATAGACGCCAGTCCAAGCTCCAGACCCCCCTTGGTGGAGACGGTAGGCTGCGGTGATTGCCACAGTGATGGCGGTGGGTACAACGCCAAAAAACAGCCCGGAAATGCCAATGAGTACTGAGCGGGTGTCGAATACGACCCCCTGCATCAAAGTAAAAGGCGTGGACATGACCACGAGACCGACTGCTCCGAGCAGGATGCCCACAAGTCCTTGGCGTGGCTTTGCTTCTCCGATCT
>NZ_WVUD01000095.1 GCF_009856865.1 Solidesulfovibrio aerotolerans
CGGCTGGTGCAACGAAATCTGTTTCAGCAATGTGAAATTCTCGACCTCATTGACCCGCGACGGCAACGCTTAAAACCAAACAATTCTAGCAGGCTATCTCTTCTAAATTAGCCGGACAGAAATGGTTTTCAATGTCTTTTTCGAAGTCGTCCCAGATCATCACTTTCTTGTAAGTGTCTGTAAAAATATTAAAATAGCACTTTTTACACAACGATTTGAATTCTTCGTTTTCATTTACTTCAAATACGTGGGATTCGTCCCACAAGCATTTCTTAGTAGCCATAATAATTTCTCTTTTTTTAAAAGTTATTGAAAAATAGAAAGACGGAGTATCTTTTTCAAGACGCCCCGTCTTCCTGGACTATGCCACTTCTAAAGCTGGTAACAGATTGACTGCTCTTTCCTTTTCTCCTTCCATGTAGTGGTAATAGGTGTCTGCCGTCATCTTCACCGTTGAATGGCCCATCATCTTGGAAACGGCAGCTAAGTCAGCACCCTTGCGAAGTAATGTGGTCGCAAACAGGTGCCGAAGATCGTACATACGAGTCTGGTAGGTGATACCAGCCCGTTTGCATGCGTTTTTGAATGCTTTCCGAATAGTGGTCAGGTTCCGGCCCATGTACTCGATGACATATCCGGTCTGGGACTCTGCCTGCTCCTTCTCCAAACGTTTCAGGAACTCAGGGTTGATCGGAACTGTCCGGTATGTCTTAGTTTTGCTCGCATAAATGCGAACAGTGCTGGCTTTGAAGTCAATGTCTTCCCACTTGAGTGAAAGAAGTTCAGATTCACCAGGACGAGTGCCCAGGTTGAAGCAAACTTCCATCGCCCACTTTAAATGAGGTTCAGCGTTGACCATGATCTTCTTCGCATCGTCCAAGGTGAGCTTCATATCCCATGGTTGAACCTTGGGTTTCTTCCAAATCTTCAGGGGATTGACGGAGGTAAAGCCGTTGTCTATCCCGAAGTTGAAGATGAAACTCAAGTAATCACAGTACTTATTCACCGTATACTGGGACCGGACCTTTCCTGTTCTACTGCTAACTCCTTGAAAGTGCAGGATAAACGGAATCATGTTTTCTTGGTAAGACAGGGAATCCACGGGCTTATCGCCGAGTACCGGGATAAAGACGTGGTTGACCAAATGCTCGATGTTCCGGATGTGCTTCTCCGTCCGGCCTGATGCCTTCATATGGGCCAGATACTTCGATCCAAGCTCCGACAGGAGCATCCCGCCAGGAACTCGACCAGTGACCTGGTTAAAGCCCTGGACCAGGGCGGTAGCTGGGTTCTCCACCTGTCCGGCCACCGGCACTGGTACCAGGACCGATGCCGTCACCGTATCGGGATCAGGAACTGGTAACCCCTGGTCGAGTGCGTCACGAACAGCGTGATCAAACTTTTCAGCTTTTGCTTGACCAAGTTCACCACGACCAAACGATTTGTCATGTCTTTTGCCGTTGGAATGCCAATAGACCATCCACCGGCTATCTCGTTGATAGACGCCCATAAAAACCTCTTCTGTTCTAGGTTGAAGTAACAATTTAAATTTTGGAGCGAGGAAAAATTTAGGCGCTCGACAAATAAAGGGGATTTTACTCCCCTTGGTAAGAGTTTAGATGGATTTCATCAGAACTTCTTCGACTTCTTCCTCCTTCACGCCGATATATCTTCTTGTGATACTCGGGCTGCTGTGATTCAATCGCTTTGCTATGACCTCCCATGATGTACCGAAAGTTTTCCGCTGGTGGTAACACCAGGTTTTTCGGAGCGTGTGAGCCCCTGCATTGATGTGCAGATTTATAGCATCGCACCAATCCTGAACGTACATTGTCACTGCGTATGTCGTCAGCGGTGAATTTAACCCTTTTCTGCTCTTGAACAGAAAGTGGTCGTCCTTCGCCTCGATTGTCTTCAAGTAGTCGTCAAGGGTCTCTTTGATTTCCTTGTTGATCATGAAAACGTTTTCTTTTCCGGTCTTTTTTTCTCGGATGACAATGCGATCACCAACATTGGCGTGCTTTACGTCCGAAATTCTGAGTGCAAGGATGTCTTGTACCCTAAGTCCAGTGTTGACACCCATTATGAACAAGAGTTTGTTCCTGGGTGAGTCATGCAAAAGCTTCTTAATGCTCTTGATGGACTTCACATCTGTAATCGGTTCGACCTTCATAAAATCCTCCAATTGGGTTTTCCCTTTTTGGGATGCCAGAAACTAAAATTCAAAATCTCTGGTCCGGGCCTTTGTCCTTTGGGGACACCTGTAGGCCTTTGTAATTCTTTGAAGTTTGCAATTATTCGACTCCAATGTACGTTATTGGGTAAAACCGTTCTTTCCTTCAAATACTTATATCTGTAGTTTTGTGACTATAATCGCAAATACAATGCGAAGAATCGTTCCGTGACAATCTGACAAAGTTGGACTTAACTCCTGCAGTAGAGGTGAAGTATTTGCATCTTTAAAGAAGTATGGAAAATTTTTCCAAGTTAAAAATAAGAAATGTCACACAGATGAATCTGCATGACATTTCAGTAGGAGGTTATGGGAGAATCTTGGTTAGACTGATTTTTCCGTCAATGAACTCGACCGAGAACTCGTCGCCCTCGTTAATTTCGAGATCACCGAGATCGTGAGCCTTGAGATTGATCTTCAGGATGCCCTGTTGATTCACCTTCGGTCTCTTTGAGTCTTTGAGATAAAGTCCCTTGACCTCATAGAGCACCCTATCGGTACTAATGAGCTTCAAAATGTACTGTTTGAGCGTTTGACGATGTTTGATCTTCATCTGCTCCATTATCGTAGCAGCATCCAGACCTTCTTTGATAAGGCTGCGAAGAGTCTTCGGATCATACTTCGATTCGATTTTCTTCTTCGCCGTCTTTTCTTGAACGTCAGTTGAATTACCATTCTTGGCTCCCATAACGCCTCCTTGCATAGAAATGTTACTTTATCTGGTATATCTCTACGAATTACTGAAAAATGCATGAAAATGCGCATTTCTGGGGTTAACTTACACCAATTTTCTTGTGCTTCTGGGGTGTAAATCGTAATTTGGGCGTAGGGCGCTGTTCCTGGGGTTTTTGCTGTCCGGGTAGGGTTTGCTATAGGACAAGCCCCAAAAGCCCAGGAGAAGGGATTCTACAGGGGGTGTTCCCGGGGCCATGACAAGTTCAACCAGCCCCATCGAGGTAATTGACGCCGGGTGGACCAGGAGATGCGAAAATCCGTCCGTTAGACAAAGAAAAAGGCCCTCACGAATGAAAGCCTTTGTAAAGAATCTACTTTGCAGTTTACAGAATCATGCGACCATCTAAATTTCTTCAGATGGAAGCTAACTCCTAAGAGTCGAAAGGAGCGTCACCGATCCTAGCACTCTGTTGCATCCGTACAAGCGGTTTTCCCGCATACGGCTACGTCAATTGGTATTCGATGTATCATAAGTGTCTAATATTTTGAAGTAGTTTTTAATGACGCTGTACTACTGAAGAACAGCGGCTTCGAGTTTATACCCAAAGCAATGGTTTTATTGTTTTTGTTTAAGACATTTCTCGTGCTACATCGAATACCGTTCGATAGTTTCTTACAAACTTCAGCCACCCTTATGAAAATCAAGCTTTCCATCTCCGTGAAAATCTTTTCACAAGGGCTTCCTTTGGTCTATTGCAATCCTTTAAAGCCATCCCATGTCTAATCGCATCCATATATCCAAACGTGATTTCACTTGAGCTATCACGCTTTTAGAAGATTATTAAAAGTCAACGGATTTCAGTTTGCCATGAACTTCATCCGACATATGGGCCACCTCGACTTCTTTGAGTTATCAAATACGGGCTGGTTTTCGTCTCAACTTCTTCCCCGTCTGCATTGCTACATAACGGGTAAGTCATTCTTAGGTAGATCTGGTTCGAGGAGAGTACGACCGATCTGGTTTGTCTTAAGACGTCATTTCTGTCCGGCTAATTTAGAAGAGATAGCCTGCTAGAATTGTTTGGTTTTAAGCGTTGCCGTCGCGGGTCAATGAGGTCGAGAATTTCACATTGCTGAAACAGATTTCGTTGCACCAGCCGGG
>NZ_WVUD01000096.1 GCF_009856865.1 Solidesulfovibrio aerotolerans
CAGCGCAGCCTTCGCGTCCAGGAATGCTGACGAATGGGAACAAGTCGGCGAAGAGCTCGATATCCCCATCGTTAAGGTCATTTCCGCAGAGGGGGAGTCGTAAGTATCCGGCCGTAGGCGTCGGCGGTCTTGATCGCCTACTCAACCTTCCCGAAAATCGCTTCGACCAATCTTTCAGCTTCGGCGTCACGGTGACAGTGGTCAATGAACCCATCCGGCAGCATGACGAGTAATTCTTCAAATTTTTTGCGTGGTAAGTTTGCCGTAACCCAAGGTCGCTTAGTTTCATACTGGCGACGGGAAACCTTGAGGATCGCCCAGGGTTTTTCCTGCGTGAGTTGTTTAAACATAATAGATAGTATAGCAGTAGAAGTCGTTGTCTTCAAGCTCTCGAAGGTCTTTTTGATTCAATAGAGTCAAAAGTGCGTTTGATGACTTCTTTTAAGTCTTGTATGTCCACAGGTTTGGCAATGTAGTCATTCATTCCCGCCGCAAGAAACTTCTCACGGTCTCCAGCCATGGCATAGGCCGTCATGGCAATGATGGGAACATCCTTTTTGTTATGCCCTGCTTTTCCTGACCGAATTGCCAAGGTGGCCTGCACGCCATCCATGATGGGCATCCTGATGTCCATCAAAACAAGGTCTATGTCCTTTTCTGAAAGAATTTCTATGGCCTGTTGTCCATCCGTGGCGACAATGACGGCGTAGCCGTGTTTTTTCAATAATGCCTTGACAGTGACGACGTTGATGTCTTCGTCCTCCACAAGTAAAACCTTGTAGTGAGCAGGGGAAGGATGCGAAGACAAAGGTATGCTTGGGAGAGAAACAGCTCCGTTTGCCTTTTTTGAAACCCCAAAAGGCAATGACAGGTAAATGGTCGTTCCCAGCCCTGGAGCGCTTTCGATGGCAATTTCACCTTTCAATAGGCCGACAAGTCGTTTGACGATGGAAAGTCCAAGTCCTGCTCCTTGAAAACGGCGAGTGTAATTCCCCTCACCCTGTGAGAAAGGCTCGAAGATCAGCCCAAGAAGTTCGTCGCTGATTCCAATGCCTTCGTCACTGACCATGAACAAGACTCGTTCTTGGGTAACCTTCGCTAACGGCAGCAGGTATGCCTGGACGAAAATAGTTCCTTGGTCAGAAAATTTTATCGCGTTTCCGACAAGGTTAAAGAGTATCTGTCTGAGCCGAACTTCGTCCCCGAGAACCAATGAAGGCAATCGTTCATCCAGAAAGAAGCGCAGTTCCAAATCTTTCTTTCGGGCTGTAGACGCAAGCAGTCCGCCAACAGAATCGAACATGTCCGCTAAAGAGAACTCGACAATTCTGATGTTGAGTTTTCCAGCCTCAATTCGCGAGAGATCAAGGATGTCCGAAAGAAGATTCGTCAATCGCTTTGAGGATGTAATTGCCTCATCGACATACTCTTTTTCCTCTTCGCCGAGATGCGCTGTCTCGAGAAGCTGAAGCATGCCCAAGACACCGTTAAGTGGTGTCCTGATTTCGTGGCTCATGTTCGCCAGGAATTCCGACTTGGCGCGGTTGGCGTTCTCTGCCGCTTCCTTGGACTTCATGAGGTCGTCGATATCGATTTCAACGCCGTCCCAGACGGTGTGCGCGTTCAGCATGCGTCGCGGGGCGGAGGTCAGAAGATGCCAGCGGATTTCGCCCGAGGGCAATCTCATGCGAACCTCGGCGCTAAACATCGACATGTTCGTTATAGCTTGAGTTTCTCGTTCAGCCAGAAGCGCTCTGTCTTCCTCAATGACTTGATTATAAAGAATGTTTGCGTCAGCCAAAACCTGCTCAGGGGAAACGCCGTGGAGTTTCGTGACCCCCGCGCTTAGATACGTAAAATGGCGCAGGGTGCCGTCTGGCCCACTGTCTAGTTGGTAGACCATGCCTTGTGGAAGATTGTCACTTAGGGAGGCCAACTGCGCTTCTCTCTCACGTAGGGCGGATTCAGCTCCTTCGCGGTCGAGCACCTTCCATACAGCATCCATAAGCAGGCTGAGTTGATAGATATCGGTGTCGGTATACTCACTTTCCTTGTTAGCGACGCCCACCACGGAAACGATTTTCCCATCCCTGTACACGGGAATTGTCATGTAGGAATATAGGGGCGCATGGCCATCGGGGTAGCCTTTCTTCAAAGGATGGTCTGCCTGGTAGTCGTTGAGAACTATGGGTACGCGCTGGCGCACAGCTTCGCCCCACACTCCGGTATCTTTCAAATCGTATTGCGTATGGGGCTTGACGATTGTACATTCTTGCATGACATCTCTTGACCAAGAATTCAGAGTAAGACGTTCAGTCTCTTCGTCATAGAGGTAAATATAACCGATCTTGCTTTCCGTGAGGCGGATGGCCTCGTGGAGGGCGAAGTCGAGAAATTCTTGAGGTTCAGTGAATGGATGTTGCAAAACTTCGACTAAGCTCATTAGTCTTGACTCGTTGGCGCGAAGCTTCTCCTCCATTTGTTTGCGTTCGGTAATGTTTGTAAACATAGCGAAAGCACCGATGAAGCTCCCATTGTCGTCAATAAGTGCCTTTGCAGAAACAATTGTCCAAAGAATAGAACCATCTTTGCGCTTGAGTCTACGTTCATAGATGTCGCTCAACCCAGCATGTCTGCCTTTCATCTTTTCGGTATGCTGTTCAAACTCATCTGGAAAAATGAACTCCTCGACCTTGTGTCCTATAATTTCTTCGACTCCATATCCGAGCATGTCGGCCATTGCAGGGTTGACGAGTGTAACCACATGATCGGCATCAACTGACCAGATGCCTTCGTTTGCGGTTTCCACAAGGCGTCTGTAACGTTCTTCGCTGTCTCGAAGAGCCTGCTCTGCACGACGGCGCTCGGTCACATCCACGCCAAGGCAGGTTGCGTCGAGCACGTAGCCCTTATGGTCTAAGGTCAGGGCATTCGCCCAGGAGACAACGCGCTTTTCTCCGGAACGTGTCAGAATTTCGTTTTCATACGTCGAGAAGCCGTGGACGTGCTGTTGCGACATGACGCCATCAAAGATCCTTTTGACTTGCTCGCGAACTTCGATCGGAATGAACAGATCAAACCAATCTTGTCCCACGACCTCTTCTTTGCGCCATCCGGTCAAGTCGAGGAAATACTGGTTGACGAAAAGGACCTTGGCATTGGTGTCAAGTGAGACCCCGATTTGAGGGGTATTGAGCAAAACGTGCCGCCATTTCTGCTCGGATTTGATTAGGGCCTCTTCAACGGCCTTGCGTTCGGTGATGTCATGGAAAACGCCCAGGATGAGCGTCCGCCCCTGCAGGTGGAAAACGCTGGCACGGACCAAGGATGTCCGGATTTCGCCGTCAGCCCGGCTGAAGCGGACTTCCTGGACATGGTCAGGGGATGCTACTTGTTGGAGGAACTGCGGCGTCGTGGTGTGGGGAACGACTTCGCCTGCTGGATGGAGGTCACTTTGGTGCATTCCCAGCAGTTCCATCCGCGAACGACGGAAAAGTTCTTCGGCGGCGGGGTTGCACTCGACGATGATGCCTGTATCCGTTTCGGCGACAAGTATTGGGTCCATGACCGAGGCGTACAGAGCACGAAATTTTTCCTCGTTTTCACGAGTTTTGATCTTCTCCTCTTCTCGAGCTACCCGGGTCGACATGAGTTTTCCCAGGAGGGCCGTGCCCAAGGGGTAGATCAGCAAAACAGGCAAGGTAATTTTTGACAAGACATTCCAGGCGATGTCCCAAGGGAGGGTCAGCATCAAACCCAGCATGGCCAAGTGGATCGCTAGGCCGAAGAGCAGGAGTTCCCCAAAGGAAAGGTGTGCAAGTCCGCTACGCCTGAGATGTCTCCAAAGAATACCAATGGCTCCGGACGCCAGGATTACATAGACGCCCATTACTGTCCGGCTAAGAAAAGGCTTGACGCCTGAAAGCGACAACTGGTGCAAGCTCATGATGCCTTTCCACTTAGGCGATCAATTTTGAAAAAATGGCATAAATTGCCATGACATCAAGTTCA
>NZ_WVUD01000097.1 GCF_009856865.1 Solidesulfovibrio aerotolerans
GCCACCAACTGTTCGGGATAAAAGAAAACAGGAACATCACCAAAAAAGTGGAGGGGCGGCCAAGGATAATCGCGACAGCGGCCACCACGCGCCAAATCTTCGCCTTTTCGTGTCCGCCTTGGGTGCGCTGCCGCCAGACCCGGGCAAGGCGGTACAGAGCGCCAGCCACCCACAGATCGAAAATCAGGCTTGTAATGCCGAGGCTTCCAGCAAAGCTTTGGATTATGAGAAGCGTAAGATCCGCTTCGGGGCTGTGCCTAAAATTAATGTTGCCAGCTACGGAAAAAACCAGATCGACGCACAGCGCCAGCACCGTGAGGAAGGCCGCGATCCACCAGAGCATGAGCAAACCGCGCCGAAGCCATTTGACGCGAAACTGACCGGCGGCCCGTTGGCCTGTGCCCGCCATGCCCAGATAAGGCTTTAAGGTTAAGACCGTCTCCTCTTTCACCCATGCAAAAAGCAAATCATAGTCCACAAGCCCCCCCACCTGATCGGCATAGCCCTATTTTTCTTCCCTATTGCCCGTCTCCGGTTGCCCCGGCAACCATCCCTTTTCCTGTAAAAAAAGCCGGTCCCGCTTTGCAGTAATGGCCCGATCCAGTATTTTTTGAATCGCAGTGGCAAGCTCCGGCTTGGTTTTGGTATCCGCAAGGATGGCCGCCCCGATCAAGATTTTTAGGCGGCTGTCTTCTTTTCTGGTTTTGTTTTTTTCTCGGGCTTCCAGTTCCGCAAGCTGCTTTTCGATTTCCTCTTTTTTTTGCTTGAGGCGGTCGATTTTGGCGGGAGTGGTCATAGATTTTCCCCTTTTTGGGGTTCGTATCATGCAAGAGTCTGAGGTTCAATTCGTTGGCGTTCATCGGATTATATTTCACGAGGTTTTAAATAATCCCTGCTTTTGTTGAATTCTTTTGTTTCGCCTGCCGTTAAGGCCTCGTTAATGGAAAAGTAGTTTTGCGATTTTGCCTTGGTTTTTCGTCTTTTCTTCGTTTTTGGCTGGTAGCCTGTGGACATGGTTTTATGAAAACGGTAGCCGAAGGTAAGCGGCGCGAGAATCCCAAAGGGCGCACTTATACATTGCTTCGCAATGTGTGCGCCCTGCCATCCGGCAGGGGAGAAAAGCGAAAGGCCGCTTGCCATCCGGCAAACTGAAGATATTTTAAGATTACGCAAGGTTGCAGTTTATGGCGATTTTTCACTTTTCCGCAAAAGTGGTTAGCCGGGGCAAAGGACAAAGTGTCGTTGCCAAAGCGGCTTATAATGCCAGAGCGCAGCTAACGAATGAAGGCACCGGCAAGCAGCACGATTACACGCGGGCCGAAGGGCTGGTATTCTCCGGTATCTTCGTACCAAAGAACGCCCCAGAATGGGTGCAGGACCGAGAGCGGCTGTGGTCGGAGGTGGAAGCCGTCGAGAAGCGAAAGGACGCTCAGTTTGCGCGTGAAGTTCAAATTGCCCTGCCCCATGAATTGACCGACGAGCAGCGCCGCCAACTCATTACGGACTTCACGCGGGAAAACTTTGTTCGCAAGGGCATGATTGCGGACGTTATTATTCATAGGCCACACCGTGACGGAGATCAGCGAAACGACCACGCGCACATTCTTTTGACCATGCGCGAGATCGGGCCGGAGGGATTCGGCCAGAAAAGGCGGGAATGGAACGGCAAAGCCCAGCTTCAAGAATGGCGCGAAAAGTGGGAAAAGACCGCGAACCGTTACCTTGAGCGCCACGGCCACGAAGCCCGCATCGACCACCGGAGCTTTGAGGCTCAAGGGATCGAGCGGGAGCCGACAGAGCATTTAGGCCCCACGGCTTCGCAGTTGGAGCGCGAGGGAGAGCAGACCGAGCGCGGCGACTTGAACCGCGAGATTGAAGCCCGGAACAAAGAGCGTGAGCGCCTGAAAATAGCCCTTCGCACCACGGCGCTTGAACTGGCGGGCGCTGAACGGGCAAAGGCCGAGGAATGGGAATGGGCCAAGATCAAGCCGAAGACGCGCGCGCCTTACAGCAGGGCGGGGATGGTGGCGCAGCAGCAGGACGCGCAGCGTGACTTTGAAAAGCGCTCAAAGAAACTTCAAGAGCGTCAGGCCGAGCAGCGGGAAAGCGAACGGCAGGCCCAGCAGCGCGAGAAAAACCCCTTCGCGGGTAGGAAGGGCGAGGCCGAGCAGAAGCGGGAAGACCTCGCGGCCAGAACGGAACGGACGGACGCCAAGGCCGAGATCACCGAAGCGCAGCGGGCGCGGATGGAACGGGACGCCTTGCGGGAAAAGGCGGGGCTTCGTGTCAGTTCAGGCCGCGACAGGGAAGAGGATGGGCGCGAGAGGGAGCGGGAACGAGACTAGGCCCCCGCCAAGCCCAGGGCGGAGGCCGAACCCAAGGGGCAAAGAAATTGAAGCGTCGCCCCTGGTCTTCGGACCATGAGGAAACAGCAAAACCGCCCTTTCTGGCAAAGCCGCGCCGCCCGCGCTTCGGCCTTGATGCCGCGCTTGAAGAATGGGGCGTGTTCAAGGCGGCGGGGATGCTGGCCCAATGGCGCGAGAGGTGGCGGCATATTCTTAAGCGGTGAAGGCTGGGGCAATAGGGAAAAGAGGGGAGGTGAAGGCAGAGCTTTCGTATTGTTTTGGATGCTCTTCCGGTCAGTGGGCGCGTTTCTCTTCACAAGCCAAAGTCAAAAGAAGTCCTGAAAGCCGCGAAGGATGAGGAAGAGGAAGCGTCTTTCTCCTGTGCTGAGGGCGGCGAGGAAGCGCCTAAGAAGGATGCAAATCATCTTCCTGCTTAATTTTTACAAAACTAATAGATTGAGTTTCTATCAATCCATCCTTGCCAGTCACTTCTGGATGTGAAGGCCAACGTTTAATTCGTACCCGGGCATATCTATTGTCTCGATACTCAAGAGAGTCCCAGTCGAAAAACATGATGAAAACGAGTTCCGTCTCTTGGGTTATTTCTTTAATAGGATAATCCCAATAACCTCCTTTAACGTCTCTGTTTATCATTATTGAGGCACGATCTCCGCTGCGAAGCCTAACGGCAATTTCTTCTTGGATGTCGCCGTACACAACTGGCATTAATCCTTCTGGTTCCGTAACAAGTTTTTGGAATAGAACTTCTTCGATTTCGCAAAATCGTTCTTCCAAAACCCATCCATCGTTTTCGTATGGATTTTCAACGTGAAAGAAAGTGTTGAAAATCATCCGACTGGCAAGTCGAAATTTGTTCATGTTGTGATCTAAATTATGGGCACTTACAACTGGAGTCATTTCCAAGGACCTCATTTAAGCTTGTCTGGTGTTGGACCAGAAACCCTTTTGGGATGACATATACAATCGGATGGATTTTGATTCCAGATTATTCCATGATAATGAGTGCCCCCAGTAGATCCATGGGCATTTCCGGGATGTGACCAAGTTTCATCTGGAGGGCAAGGCTTGCAGTCTTTATTATTATTTCTTCCTGGGTTTACTGGCTTTAAATTTTTTGCAGATTGCGGATCACTGCGGCTTGAGTCGCTACCTGTGCAGTTTTCCCCATTTAATCCAAGGTCATTTTTAACTTTTTGCGCAGCAAGCTTTATTCCAGTCTTGTCTATGTTTGATATTGGCGAGGGCAATATTAAACTGTCAAACTCTATACATAAATCGAGAAGCCAATTGGCTATGCTTTTCGCAGTAGAATTCGTAGCCAGTGAGTTTTTGAGACGTTGTACTGTTGTTTTATACTGAGGATTTTGGTTGTAAGCGTAATAAATCGCCGCAATGACTATGATTTCAGGTCCCCATGTGGGAATGCTGTCTATCGCAAGGTCGATGGGTCCCGCGTGAGAGAGATGGGTGTGACAAACTAATGAAAATAGTAATATTGTGATCATTACTGTCCGGCTAAGAAAAGGCTTGACGCCTGAAAGCGACAACTGGTGCAAGCTCATGATGCCTTTCCACTTAGGCGATCAATTTTGAAAAAATGGCATAAATTGCCATGACATCAAGTT
>NZ_WVUD01000098.1 GCF_009856865.1 Solidesulfovibrio aerotolerans
GATTTTTTTTGTCAGCGACACTATCAGCTAGTATGGGCTTGAATGAGAGCGGTTACGCTCACTTCTAATCGGATAAACTGTTATCAGTTGACATTGGCTACTAACGGATCATAAAATATGATAAAAATAACCAGGAGAGAACTATGACTAAATCAGGTCGCATTGCCCGATGCATGGGCCGTGTAGAATTTAGATCTTGTCAGATCGAGATTCTCGATATGCACAAAAAAGGGTACGCCAATAAGCACATCTACGATAAATTGGCAGCACAGGGGAGGTTAACATTGGCATACTCAACGTTTAATGTCCATCTTCGCAAACTGTTGCAGGCAAAGAAATCAAAATCAATAGAAATACAATCAGTTGATCGGAAGAAAATATTTGAAGTACCTCACAACACTGAATTGATCTAGTCATTGTGAGTGTACGTCGGCTAGACCCAGCCCCCCGGAGGGGGAGTATAGGCTTGGATTCGTAGGATACACTCCCGGGCGGACAAATTCAGGTCGCTGCGACAGGCTTAGCGTACGATTTTTTCCGTTTCGTGAGCAGACCCCTTTTTAAGCGCCGCCTGAAACAACCTGCCCTCCGTCTTGGTCACGCCGACGTCCCGGGAGGTCAGGATCAAATCAAAAAGTCCCAGGTCCAGACCGCACGCGCGCAGGACGGAGGCGAGCTGTGCGCTGGAAAGATAGTTGTCCGAAAGGACCGCCACCCTCTTGCCGGACCGGTGCAACGTGGCGATCAGACTTGCTATGTTGGGGTTGAGGTAACAGAAGTCCCGTTCGGTTTCGATCTCCGCCTCCACTGCCCGCCCAGGATCGCCCACGACAGGGGCCAGGCGAGCGTAAATCTCCTCAATGGAACACTCCCGGGTGCGTCGGACCGACCAGGCGTCCTCCCGTGCTCGGGTTTCAGCGACCTGGCGCAGAATCCGGAATTCCCCGGGGCTGACATGCGCTGCCAAAAGGCCCGCCCGCAACAGCCGCCGTCCCACCTCCACGAAAAGGCGCGTCGGCTCGTCGCTGAGTCGATACAGCAGCGTGTCAAAGCAATCGAAGAACACATAGCGCACCGAGGCGGGCAAGCCGCCCGACAGTTGGTGCAGGCCGGCGTCATCCTTTTGGAAATCGACGCGCAGGCTCAAGGGATTGGCAAGGGTCCGCTGCAGCAGCCTCAGTTCGGCCTCCAGTGCCTCCAGACCAGCCGGCCCTACGGAAGCTCCCGGGCTTTCGCCGTGCCGGGGGGAAAGCGTCCCGGTCGCGGCCGGCGGAAATACGGCGGCGTAGTCGAGGGACAAAAAGGGTGGCGCCTGGTCCAGGGGCGTCGTGGCCGGCATTCGGCGCAGTCTGGACAACTCAGCCTCGATGACGGCGGCCATCTCCCGGTGGTAGCCGGCCTTGGCCGCCAACGAGCGCTGGTCGCCGTGGTAGCGGAAGGAAGACAGCTCGTCGCGTACGGTATGGAGGGCGGCGTGGCGGGCAAAGCGCACCCACAGTTCATAATCCGCGGCCAAACCAAAGCGGTGGTCCAGGCGTGCCCCGGCCCGCGCCCATAAGGAACGGCGCCAGAACACGGCGTCCTGGCCCATGAATTCCTCATCCAGGGCGCCCTTGGCGGAGAGAATCTTGCTTCTGGACCAAGCCAGGTCACGCTGACGGTAACAGATGTTTCCCTCGGCATTGGCCACGGTAGGTCGCCCGATCAGCCAGTCCACGTCCGGATAGAACAAAAAAAGCATGGCCACCTTGAACAGGCAGAAGTCATGGTAGAGGGCACCGTCAACTTGGCGGTCGGTGTGGTTGCTGGAAACGTCGCGTCCGGGTATTGAGGAGCATGTCGACGCACGCTAATCCCCACTTTGCCGGCTATCGCTATCCCGCCGAAGTCATTTCGACCGCCGTATGGCTGTACTTCCGCTTTCCGCTGAGTCTGCGAATGGTTGAGGAAATGCTGGCTGCACGGGGTATCACGGTCAGCTATGAAACGGTCCGGCAGTGGGGGCTGAAATTCGGTCGCAATATCGCCAACAGACTGCGCCGAGGCGACAAATGGCACCTTGATGAGGTCGTCCTGACCATCGGCGGCAAGCTCCATTATCTCTGGCGGGCTGTGGATAAGGATGGCTTCGTCCTTGACGTGCTGGTCCAGAGCCGGCGGGATGCGAAGGCGGCCAAGCGGTTGCTGCGAAAGCTGATGAAGAGGCAAGGGGTGGAGCCACGGGTGCTGGTGACCGACAAGCTGAAGAGCTACGCCGCCGCCAAGCGCGAAACCATGCCCGGCGTCGAACATCGTCAGCACAAGGGGCTTAACAATCGAGCCGAGAATTCCCATCAGCCGACGAGGCGACGAGAACGGCAGATGAAACGCTTCAAGTCGGCTCGCCAAGTCCAACATTTTCTCTCCATCCACGACCCGATCGCCAACCTCTTCCACCTTCGCCGAGACCACCGCCCCGTCGCCGACTACCGAACCGCCCGAGCCCAGGTCTCGAAGGCCTGGGCCCGAAGTCGCCGGCGCTCGCCTCGCAGCGTGATCCTGGCATGCCCAGCCAGACACATTGCGGTGCCCTATGTGCAAACCGGCCCAAACAAGTTGACGGTGCCCTTGTGGTAGACGGTGCAAAAGCTCGTGAATTGTTGGGCTGGCGCCCCGTGGTGTCGATGGACGATCAATTGCAAAAAATGGCACGTTATGACTCGAACGCTTGACTTCTTGCTTGCATTGGTCGGGCTGACGCTTGGCCTGCCACTGTTTCTGGCACTTATAATCGCGAGCTATCTCGACACGGGCTCGCCCATTTTTTGTCAGGTCCGTGTTGGGCTCAATCGCAAGCCTTTTGTTCTGGTGAAGTTTCGTACAATGCCCCTCAATACGGCCTCTGTGGCCACACATTTGGCTGATGCCTCAATTACCCCCCTGGGACGATTTCTGCGGCGTTCGAAGCTGGATGAACTGCCCCAACTTTGGAACGTGCTTAAGGGGGACATGAGTTTGGTCGGGCCACGGCCGTGTTTGTTCAACCAAGAGGAGTTGATAGAGGAGCGTGCATCACGAGGCGTGTTTGATGTACGCCCGGGGATCACCGGGTTGGCTCAGATTCAGGGTATCGATATGTCTACTCCTCGCCTGCTGGCTGAAACGGACGCAGCTATGTTGAACAATTTAAACTTGACTGCTTATTTCAATTACCTCGTCAAAACAGTTACGTAGGCACCGTCAACTTGTCGGCCGAGAGGTTGCTTGAAACGTCGCATCCGGGTATTGAGCCGCATGTCGACGCACCCTGATCCCCGTTTTGCCGGTTATCGCTACCCCGCCGAGGTCATTTCGACTGCAGTGTGGCTGTACTTCCGCTTTCCGCGTAAGCGCTCAATAAGACGCGTCTTGTCAGGGCGAGCAGGAAGCGGCAGAAGCTCAGGCAGGGATGATCAGGGAGCAGGGATCGAGATGTTGTGGCAGGAGGGCCTTGCGTTGGGCATCGGTAGTT
>NZ_WVUD01000099.1 GCF_009856865.1 Solidesulfovibrio aerotolerans
TTTCTAAAACATCATTAATACCGAATGTTTGCGACGACCATTTTCCACCATCCAGAACCCAGCGGGTGATCGTCCAGGCCTCGTTGTCGATGACATCGCAGTGGCCGGCACTGTCTGCGCCCGCGACCGTGCCCGCGCCCGTACCTGCACCGGCCCCTGGGGCGAGTAACAAGCTGCAGACATTGCGCTCGCGCTGTGCACATGCGCGCCCCGCGCCCGCACAGCGGCCGCCTTATTTGGACGTGGCATCTCATGGCACCCGCCCCGCACGTACCCGCCACACCGCTCTCTATATATAGTAGGGTTGCTTGCGGTTAGGGCTGCCCCGCTCCTGCCCCCCACTTCTCGCCGTGCCCAGGGCTTCAGCCAGGATATCCCGGCACTCCGTAGCGCCCTTCACGACCGGCGTGCTTCGTGGTGCGCCCGCAGGCAGCAAAGTCCGCTCAGGCAACCAGACTGATGCCACCTGTGCCCACCCTCGCGCACCGCCCGATCCAAGGTCCGCTGGCTGACGTCAGGGTTCACCCGGGCAAACTCGAACAATGTTGTCATCAGAGTCCCCCACCCGCCTTGTCTCTTTTATCCTTCCCGTTCCTGTCCCCGTCCCAGCCCCTGCCGCCAGCAAGAAGCGCAACGCCAGGATTAGGCCGGCCCGGCGCTCGAGACTGAACGCCCGCCGGCAACACGCCTCACCTTGTCCACCTTCTTCAAAACAGAAACGCACTTGATACAGCCGCTTACGGCCAATCTGACGCATTGAGCGCATATGGTGGCACACTATTCTCGAATAGGGCTTGTCGAACAGTTGGAAACGTGCCAATTTCAGAAATAATAGGCATTTTCTGGGCTCTACTCAAAAGCGCTGTTTGCTTCATACAACAAACGCTTTGTCGCCACAGACACTTGCTGCGACAACATTTTCATGGAGGATTTCATATGCACGGTGCCACTTGCGCGATCCGAGGCACGTTTTTCGATCTGCTTGACGATCCCTGGAAATATTCTGGCAAAGAACACGAGGCGGCCCGGTTTATTGAAGACGGCCTGCTGGTCATCAAAGACGGAATCATCGCGGACTTTGGTCCCTTTGCCGCTGTTTCACCCAAACACCCTGATATTGCGGTCACCCATCTGCCTGACAGGATCATCCTGCCGGGCCTGATCGACGGGCATATCCACTTCCCCCAGGTGCGCGTTCTGGGCGCGTACGGCAACCAACTGCTCGACTGGCTGCAGACCTGGATTTTTAACGAGGAGCTCAAATACCGCGACCGCGACTACGCCCGGGAAGCAGCCAGGCAGTTTTTCGACGCCTTGCTCGCGGCCGGGACCACCACCTGCCTGGCCTTTACCACCAGCAGTCCGGTCTCCTCCGAAGAATTCTTCGACGAAGCCACCCGGCGCAACATGCGCGTCATTTCCGGGCTTACCGGCATCGACCGCTTTGCCCCGGCGGATTTCTGCATCACGCCCGATGATTTCTATACCGAGTCCAAACGCCTGATCGAGCGGTATCACCGCAAAGGGCGCAACCTCTACGCCATCACCCCCCGGTTTGCCGTGGGCTGCACCGGCGAAATGATGGACAGTTGCCGCCGGCTCAAGGAAGAGCACAGCGACTGCTGGGTCAACACCCACATTTCGGAAAACCCCACCGAGGTCCGTTCCGCCAAGGACCATTTCCCCGATTGTTCCGATTATACCCAGGTCCACGAGAAACACGGCCTGTTGGGGCCGAAATTTACAGCCGGCCATGGCATCTGGCTGTCCAACGACGAGATGCGCCGGTTTTCCAAAGCCGGGGCGGCCATTTCCTTTTGTCCGTTGTCCAACCTCTTTCTCGGCAGCGGGTTGTTCCGCCTGGGCCGGGCCAAAGACCCGGACTTCCCGGTGCGCTTATCCGTTGGCAGCGACGTGGGCGGCGGCAACGCCTTTACCCTGATCCGCGTGCTGGAAGAAGCCTATAAGGTTGGCATGTGCAACAACACCATGCTTGACGGGTCGGTCAACCCGCGCGACCAGGATCTGGCCGAGGCTGATCGCAACAAGCTCTCGCCCTACCGGGCCTTTTACCTGGCCACCCTGGGCGGGGCGCATTCCCTGTATCTTGATGACACCCTGGGCAACTTTAATCCCGGCAAAGAAGCGGACTTTGTCGTCATGGACTGGAACGCCGGCCAGTTGGCCATGGCCTGGCACCAGTCCCTGGCCATAAGCGGCTCCGGGCCAAAGACCATTGAGGAGGCGGCACAACTGCTCTTTGGCATCATGACTGTTGGCGACGACCGCAATATCGACGAGACCTGGGTGGCCGGCAACAGGGCTTACAAGAAGGTTCCCCGATAACCACGGGAAGTGGCGCGCGCAGCGGGCCGGGCGTGCAGCTTGCAGCCGGCCTGGTGCTTGGGCGTTGGCAAAAAAGGAGTGGCAACTGTGGATATGCGCGTTTCCCGGGCAACGGCAGTGGTCGTCCAACGCGTCCCTGGTGCAGGGGTCGCCTGGTTTATGCAGTGGCAGCAGGGTGTGACTGCTGCCGCCGAGGCCTTTCCCGGCCACCGCGGCACGGACGTCTATCCGCCACCCGGCGGTCAGGCCGGGGATTGGGTGGCGGTGGTCAATTTTGACGACGAGGCGGGCTTGAAGGCTTGGCTCGATTCACCGGTGCGCCGGCAATGGGTGGAAAAACTGGAAGCCCATATCGGGAAATTCGCGCTCAACGTTTCACCCGCCGGCTTCGGTCCCTGGTTTGCCCACTGTCTGCACGGCCAGGATGCCGCACCGCCGCCTGGCTGGAAGATGGTTCTGGTGGTCCTTTTGGGACTCTACCCCACCGTTATGCTGCTCACACTTTTTCCCGGGCCCTACACCCAGCCCCTGGGGCTGGCCCTCTCCATGCTGATCGGCAATGCCCTGAGCGTATCTGCCCTGCAATGGGCCGTCATGCCCCTGCTCAACCGAATCGTTGGCCCGTGGCTGGCCGCCAACGGCCAGGGCCAGCGGGCGTTTTCCATGGCAGGTACCTGTGTTATTTGCGGGTTGCTGGGTGGGTTGACTTTCTTTTTTTTCAAAGTCAGCTACCCCCGGCAAAGCCGGGGGCATGCAAGGCAGTTAACCGCTCAAAGCGGTGAGAACTGGAGCCGCCTGAAGGCGGCAACCGCTACATCAATTTGAGCTGATCGAGTCTACGGTCTTCA
>NZ_WVUD01000009.1 GCF_009856865.1 Solidesulfovibrio aerotolerans
TTCGCTTGCGGAGGTGAGCTTCTACGCTTCCCCGCCAGCACCGTCAACACTTTTTTTCAACTTCGTTTCGCTTTCCAGCGACCCGTCCGTTTCCGGTTTCCCGAAGCGGAGGTGAGCTTCTACGCTCGCCCGCCCGGCCCGTCAACGTTTTTTTTCACTCAACTCGAAGTGCCGTTGCCCTTCGATCCGCGTTGCGGCTTTCCGCAGCGGGCTGAACTAAATAGCCGCACTTGCGTCGCCTGTCAACCGTTTTTTCAATGTCCCTTGCTGCCACTAATCTGTCACACAGATCTGCACAGCGCGGACTTTCAGAAATACCTATTCGGCCTGACCCTGTCAATACACTTTTTGCGTCTGCCCAGCCCCAGCCCTACGCCCTGCTTGGCCCAAGTCCTGCACACCCCTACGGCAAGCGGCAAAGTTTGCCCTGCCCCCACTTCTTCTGGCTTTTGCCCGAACGAGCCGGCGGGCCATCCTGCCGCTGCCGCTCACGACAGGCCGCCCTTTGGGGACAGGCCGAGACGGCTTGGCAGGCAATTCCTGCCGCCCAGGCGACAAGGAAGGTGGAGCATGAGCTCAATATGGACCGGGGTCTCAGGACTCCTCAGCTACAGTCAGGGCATCGCCACGACCGGAAACAACCTGGCCAACGTCAACACCGTTGGCTTCAAGTCGGCCCGAATGCTCTTTGCCGACACCATGAGTGCCATGGCCGGCGGCACATCAGACGGCAGCCAGATTGGCACCGGCGTGCAGGTCGGGTCAACGGCTATGCAGACATCGGTCGGCAGCCTGAATGAGTCCAGTAACGCTACCGATATGGCCATAGATGGTGAGCATGGCTATTTTGTCGTCAAGGACACAGCCAACGACAAGACATATTGTACACGGGCAGGTGATTTTAACTTTGACAAAGGTGGTGATCTTCTTACTTCTACCGGCTTAAACGTACAGGGATGGGCGGTAGATAATGATGCTATTTTAGCAGCCAAGCGCAGCAATACTATTCTTTCACAGGTGCCAACGACTGGCGATGTTACCGATATCAAAATTACAGATTTTACAATTGATCCTCAAGCTACGGGAACAATAGAAGTCGTTACCAACCTTGACAGCCAAGTAACTACGGGAACACTCGACTCCACTGATCCCTACTTTACTATGTTCAAGAGCTACGATGCCAACAGTGATACACCCGTGGCTGATTCTGATTATTCCGCCACAGTAAAGATCTACGACTCCGAAGGCACGGGCCACACTGCCACTGTCTATTATTCCAAGACCAACGACGAATCCGGCAAAGAGTATTGGGAATATATGGTAACCGTCCCCCCCTCCGAGGACGGCAGCGACGTCACCGGCGACACGACCAAGGCCGGCGTCCTCATGATCGGCACGATGACCTTTTCCGCTCAGGGCGTTATGGAAAATCAGACGGCCTTTACGCCCGGCGGCACTGACCCGACAAGCCTCTCCTCCTGGACCCAGGCCAGCCTGACCTCTTCGGGGGTGCCCGAGTTTTCAGCCACCTTCATGTCGGCCTCCAACGGTACTTCCCTAAGCGCCCAGAGCGTCGCCTTCAAGACGGGCCTGTCCACCACGGGAGGCAGCTGGTCCGCCACCAGCGCCGCCACTGCTGCGGATATCGGAACCAGCACCGCAGCCAATGCCGGTTATGACTCCTCTGCGACCAGCAATGCCGTCTCCTGCACCACCAACTACGCCACTTCATCCTATACGCAGGCGACTTCCCAGGACGGGTACGCTGCGGGCGAAATGACTGCCACCAACGTGGACGAAGACGGGGTGCTGTGGGGGACATTCACCAACGGCCAGAGCAAAGCCCTCTATGTCGTGGCCTTGGCCAGCTTCGTCAATCCCACGGACCTGCGCCGCGACGGCAACAACCTGCTCTCAGCCACCACAGAATCCGGCAAAGCCACCGTGGCCCGGGCCAATACCGGCGTTCTCGACGGCATTTCCGGCAGCACCCTGGAATCTTCCAACGTGGACATGGCCAGTGAAATGGTCAACCTTATCGTCAACCAGCGGGCCTTTCAGGCCAACTCCAAGGTGGTGACCACGGCCGAGGACATGATGGCCAAGGCGTTGGAGATCAAAAAGTAGGCTGGCGGCCTTAGCCGCCGTACTGCCGCTGCCATTCATCTAAAAAGAGCAGCGACGTTTCCAGAGGTGTCAGCCGGCCCTGCCGGCCCCGCACGGCCGCGATCAGATCGGGAAAGGTCACATCGGCCGGCAGCGAGAGGTCGCGCAAAAGCTGCGCCGTCTCATCGCGCAGGGGCTGGGGAAGGCCGGCCAGGGCCGCCTGCTCCTCCTCGCGCCCCCCCGGCCACTCCGGGAAACGCTCGGCCACAAAGGCCAACAGCCGCTCCATGCGATGGGCGTAGGTGTGCTCGGCCAAGGCCCGCGCCCGCGCCCGCGCCGCATAGTCGGCCCGCTCCTCGGGATGGGCCAGGAAATAGGCCAGTTTTTCCCGCAACGCCTCCATGCTCCCAAACCGGGCCAGCTCGTCGTCGGCAAAAAGCTCCGGCAGATACGTCCTGTCGCTCACAAGCTGGAACGCCCCGCACATGGCCAGTTCAAAGGTGCGCGGGTTGACGAAATCCCCGGCTGGTACGCACTCCCGGGCCGATATGCTGGAATGCAGATTGAGATTGATGGTGGCGGCATTAAAGATCCTGACCGCTTCTTCGGTGGTGATCCGTCGCCCGCTGAAACGCACCCGGCCGGCCAGGGCCGCGTCGCCGTCCCAGTCGCTGCCGAAAATCCCCAAACCAAAATCCAGCAGTTGGGCAAAGGCCGCCCGCCGGTTGGGATAGCCCGCGCCCATAAACGAGACCTCGGCCCCGTAGGTGCGCCGTTCCACGGCCGACAGTTCCAGGGGCCGGTGGACGGCCGGATCGGCGGCCATGGGCAGATACAGGGCGTTTGGCTGCCCGACGGCCGCCAGCCGGTCCGGGAATGGGTCTTTCTGGATGACGGCAAAGACATCATAATAAGGCGCGAAGGCTTGCCAGTAGGTGAAGAGCCTAAAATCCTCCACAAACCACATGGCCGTTTTCACCCCGTCCCGGCGCAGGCGCTTTAAGGCCTGGCGCGACAACGGGGCCTGGGCCAGGGCCAGAACCAGATCCGGGCCAAAGGTCTCGACCTTGGCGCAAATGGCCTGGGAAATGACTTGCAGGAAGCTGTTCTCCAGATATTCCAGCCGATCCGACGTCACCCGCAGGGTTTTTAAGGCCTCAAAGGCCCCGTAAAACTCCGGCGCTTCAAAGATTTCGACCACATGGCCAAGCTGGGCCAAGGCCGAAGCGCAGTACCGGCCCACCGGCAGCGAGCCGCCGTACATGGGCAACACCACCAACACCCGCAAGGTTGTCTTTCCCGCCATCGTCTAGCCCTCCCCGCGTAGCGGCCGCCCCGGTGGCGGCAAGATCCAGTCGGTTTCCAGATACAGGCGCTCGGCCAGCTCCCGCTCCCGGGCCAGGTCCGTCCCGTCCCCATCCGCGCCGACCAGCCTTCGGGCCGCAAAGGCCCGAAACGCCTGCCGGTCCGGCGCAGAGGCGTCTTCGCCGCCAACCAGTCGGCACGCGGCCCCAAGGGCGTCGCAGTCCGTGGCGAAACGGGCCAGCCCCGGCGGCAGGATCGCCTTGGCCGAGCCGGCCAGAGCGCGCAGAAAGCCGGGATCGGCAAAGGGCAGGCGGCAGACGTGCCCTCGCTCGCAGGGGGCCGATTCCAGGCAGGGAGAGCATGGGAGCGTTGCCTGCCAGACCTCGTGGCCAAGGCCGTAGGGGCCGGTTTCGTGGCACCAGGCCGACGACAGAAAAAACGCCGTGACCGGCACACCATAATAAGCCGCCAGATGCATGGCCCCGGTGTCCGGGGTGAGCAGCCGGTCCAGGCCGGCGACTGCCTCACACAGCCCAAACAGATCGGTCTTGCCGGTGGCATCCACGCAGGAAGCGGCCACGGCCGGGTCGAGCTTTCGTACCAGCGCCCGGGCCTCGCCGGCCTGCCCGGCCGTGCCGAGCAGCACCAGCCGGGTTACTCCGCTGCGGCGAAAGACCGTGCGCACGATGGGGGCCAGGATTTCCGGCGGCAGCGAACGCCGGGCCGCCCGGCCGGCCAGGGCCACGCCCAGGCCCCCGCCGCGCGGTGCGGCCTCGGGATTGACCTGGGCGGGCGCAAGCGGCTCATCGTCGAGATGGGCCCAGATGTCGGCCAGATTGAGCCCGCTGCCGCGACGGTCCCGGGCGATGCGGAACACAAGCCGCAACAGCGTGTCCTTGTCGGTCTGGCCGGCGAACTGGCGGTAGCCGCGCTGGACCTCGGGCGGGAACATGGCCGCAATGGCCATGCCAAGGGGCGAAAAATTGAGCGTATAGACCCGGTCAAAGGCCAGGGCCGCCAGCTCGCCCAAAACGGCCCGGGCCTGGGACGCGGCCGCACCGGCATCAAGCCCGGCCGCGCCGTGGGCCGGCAGGCCGTGGATCTGGGCAAAGGGGTAGAGCCGGGCGGCCAGACCGGCAAGCGAGCAGTCCACGGCCAGATGCACCTCGCCGCCGCCGGCGGCTGCCGCCTTGGCATTAAGGCCGGCGAGCAACCGACGGGTCTGGACCAGATCGCCCAGCCGGGCCAGTTGCAAAACCAGAAATCGAGCCATTGCCGTACCGTCCCGCGGTCAGGAAACCGAATGATTCATGTGAAAAAAAGCCCTTTCCGGCCCAAGCGTTCTTCTGCTATAGGAGGCTTCCATGCGGTATTATCCAATTTACGTCAATCTGCACGGCAAGCGTTGCCTGGTCGTCGGCGCAGGTCAGGTCGGACGTCGCAAGATCGCCACCCTGGCCGATTGCGGCGCCGCCGAGATCCTGGTCATCGACCTGGCCCCGGCCGACGATTCCTGTACCGAGCTGCTCTCGCATCCGGCGGTGGTCTTTGCCTGTCGGCCCTATGAGACCGCCGATCTCGACGGCCGGTTCCTGGTCATCGCCTCCACCGACGACGAGGCGCTTAACTGGCGCATCAGCCGGGAATGCGCCGAGCGCGGCATCCCCTGCAACATCGTGGACCAGCCGGAAAAGTGCAGCTTCATCGTGCCGGCCCTTTTCACCCAGGGCGATTTGACCGTGGCCATCTCCACCGGCGGCGGCTCGCCGGCCCTGGCCCGAAAGATCCGCCAGGGGCTGGGGGAATTTCTCGGTTCGGAATATGGGGCGCTGTTGCTCCTCATGAGCCAGTTGCGGCCCCTGGTGATGGGGCTCGACCTCGGCACGCCGGCCAATTCCGCCCTCTTTCGCGATCTGGTCAATTCGCCCCTGCTCGAAGCCCTGGAGCAAGGCGATGCGGCCCGGGCCGAAGCCATCCTCCGGGACATTTTGCCCGCTTCCCTGCATGGCGAGGCGGCCGGGCTCGTGTCGGGAGCGCTCACCCATGCCGGCGCTTAACATTCTCTTTTTGCTCGTGCTCGCCGGGTATTTCCTGGGAGCGGTCAGCCATTTGCTGGGCGTGGTCACGGGCAAGGCCGGGCTTCGCCGGGCCGGCTGGCTGCTGACCGTTGGCGGCTTTGTCTGCCACACCCTGGATCTGGCCGCCCTGCTGGTCCTGGAAGGCGGCATGGCCTTTTTGTCGGGCGAATTCTATTTCAGCCTGCTGGCCTGGAGCCTGCTGCTGATCTGCCTCTTTTTGTGGTGGCGGCTGCGCCTGGGCATGCTGGGGCTGCTCGCCTCGCCACTGGCCTTGTTCCTGTTTTTGTCTTCTCAGGCCGTGACCGCAGCCCGGATGCCCTTGCCCAAAGCGCTGGGCGGCTTATTTTTCGGTTTGCACATCGGGGCGCTGTTTCTGGCCATCAGCCTCCTGGCCATGGCCTGCGGGGCCGGGGTGGCCTATCTGTACCTGGAACGCAAGATCAAGACCAAGGAGAAGCTCGGCGGTTTCGCCAAGGCCCTGCCCGCCCTGTCCACCTGCGATACGGTCAACCGGTGGGCCGTGGCAGCCGGATTTCCGCTCTATACCCTGGGACTGCTCTCGGGCTTTATCTGGGCCAAGCTCACCTGGAACCGCATCTTTTCCTATGATCCCAAGGAAATTACAGCCATCTGCATCTGGATGCTGTTCGCCTTCCTGTTCCATCAGCGTCTGGTGCTGGGCTGGCAGGGACGCAAACCCGCCCGTATGGCCATCTGGCTGTTCGGGCTGACCCTTGTGTCCATGCTGGTCATCAATTTCTACATGCCCACACACCATAGTTTCGCACGATATATCGATGGAGCATCAGATTTACCTGTTTGGCCTCAACCATAAGACCGCCGGAGTGGAAATTCGGGAAGCGTTCGCCCTGGGCGAGCGTCCGAAACTCGGTGAGCTTTTGGTGCATGGCGACGCCCGTCTGCGTGAAGTCCTGGTCCTTTCCACCTGTAACCGGGTGGAAGTGCTGGTGGCCGATGCCGTGGGGCGCGATCCCAAATCCGCCGTCCTGGCCGCCTGGGCCGAGCAGTGTGGCCAAAATCCAGCCACCCTGGCCCCCCATCTCTATGCCCACCAAGGCCTGGCCGCCGTGGACCACCTTTTTTGCGTGGCCTCGGGACTGGATTCGCTGGTCTTAGGCGAACCGCAGATTCTCGGGCAGCTCAAAGCCGCCTATCGCCATGCCGTGGCCAGCCGTACCGCCGGAGTCATCACCAACCGGCTGTGCCACAAGGCTTTTTCCGTGGCCAAAAAGGTGCGTACGGCGACTGGCATCGGGGCCAGCGCCGTGTCTATCAGCTACGCCGCCGTGGAACTGGCCAAGCGCATCTTCGGCGAGATGGCCGGGAAAAAAGCCATGCTGGTCGGGGCCGGCGAAATGGCCGAGCTGGCCGCCATCCATCTGCTCAATGCCGGCGTGTCGGAAATACTCGTGGCCAACCGCACCTATGCCCGGGCCGAAGAACTGGCCGGACGCTTCAAGGGCCGGGCCGTGGCCTTTGAGGAGTTCCTCACGCGGCTGCACGAGGTGGACATCGTCATCAGCTCCACCGGCGCGCCCCATGTGGTCATAAAAGCCCGGGACGTGCGCGCCGTGCTCAAGGCCAGACGGCACAAACCCATGTTTTTTATCGATATCGCCGTTCCCCGCGACATCGACCCGGATATCAACAGTTTGGACAACGTCTACCTCTACGACATCGACGACCTGCAAGAGGTCGTGGAGGAGAATCTGGCCCAGCGTCGCGAAGAAGCGGCCCGGGCCAAGGACATCATCGGCTTGCAGGTGGAACGCTTTGGCGAGTGGCTCAAATCGCTGGCCGTCAAGCCCACCATCGTGGACATGCTGGAAGCCAGCGAAGCGCTCGCCCGCCGGGAGCTGCAAAAGACCCTGCGCCGCCTTGGTCCCGACATTTCCGAGGAGATCCGCCAGGCTGTCGAGACCCTGTCCCTGTCCATCAGCCGCAAAGCGCTCCACGAACCCATCGCCTTTCTCAAGCGGCGGGCCAAGGAAGACCACGGCGACAGGTTTATCGACCTCACCCGCCGCATGTACAATCTGGACCGCGAAAAAGTCCCCCAGGACGCCCACGCGGACCGTAAACCGCCGAAGGACGAGGCCGAGACAACGGACTTCGACGCGACGGATCCAAGCGAGTAAACCATGCGATCCTATTTGATCGATGAAGTATCCGCCGATAACATGGAGCAGATCGAACGAAACCTGACCGAAAAAGGCTTCAAAGGTCCGCTTGACCATATCTTTTATATTCCGTTCCCCCAGGAAATGCTCAACGACGAGCAACAGCAGCACTACGCCGAGTGCGGCCCGTACATGCTGGTCCTGGAGACCGGGCGCAACTGGCTCAAACTCGAACTGCTGGTGCGCGGCCGCGGCAAACTGCGCTGCTCCTGCATCAGCTACTGTTCACCCGAACAGCGCCAGCAGATGATGGATTTCCTGGACAACTTCATCCGGGAACTGGACATCGCGGTCTAGTGTCGTGGCCCTGGGCACGCCAATGGTGTGCCCAGGGCGTGGCCTTGCCCGAGTCCACACGTTCCGCTCCCGGGCCACACGCCGACCGCCACGGGCAGCGCCTATGCAAACCATCCCGCCCCCCGGTTCCGACCAGCCGCCAGACCGTCGGCTGACCCTGGCTGCGTTGCCGCGCCGGCAGGCCCGACTGTGCCTGGGCGTGGCCGAGTTCCTGACCGACGAATGCGGCCATGACCCGGTCGGCGCAACCTGGATTGTGGGGCTTTCGGGCGGACCGGATTCCGTAACCTTGCTCGCCCTGGCCACCGTCCTGGCACCCCGCCTGGGGGTTGCCCGCCTGGAAGCCGCCCATCTCGACCACGCCCTGCGGCCCGAATCCGGCACCGAAGCCGAGGCTGTGCTTGCCCTGTGCCGCCGGTTGGCCGTGCCCTGCCACACCCGCCGCGTCGATGTGGCCGCCCTGGCCCGGGACGGGAAAACCGGCTGGGAAGACGCCGGACGCCAGGCCCGCTACGCCTTTTTTGCCGAACTGGCCGCCGGACGCCCCGACGCCTGGACCCTGACCGGCCATCAGCTCAATGATTTGGCCGAGGATCAGTTCATGCGCCTGACGCGCGGCGCGGGCTGGCCGGCCCTTGGCGGCATGGCGGCCCTTGATCCCGCCCGCCGCATCCTGCGCCCGCTGCTGCTCACCCCGCGCCATGCCATCGAGGCCTTTATCGCCGCCCTCGATCTGCCGGTCGTTTGCGACCCGTCCAATGCGCAGCCGGTCTGTGTGCGCAACCGTATCCGCCAGACCATGCTGCCGGCGGCCCTGGCCGAAAACCCCCGCTACCTCGACGCGGCCGCCCGGTTGTGGCGGCAAGCCCGGCTGGACACGGACTATTTTGCCGCAGTGGTGCCCGATCTGCCCACCGCCCCCGGCCGCCCCGCTTCGCTCGCCCGGCCGGCACCATCCGGCAACCCCACCGGTCCAGCCCCGGCCACACCGTCGCAACCATCCGCTCTGTGCGGCCAATCCGCTCCAGACAGCCTGCCCGGCGCGCCCGCCGTAGTCCGGCTGTCCCGGGCCGCCCTGGCCGGGACGCATCCAGCCCTGCGCCTGCGCCTCTATCGCCGCGCCCTGGCCGCCCTGGGACCGGGGCAAGCCCTGGCCGACGCCCTTTTTGCCCTGGACCAGGCCGTAACCCGCCGCAACACCGGCCGGGTCTTTCAGTTCCCGGGCGGCAAATCGGCCCGTATCGCGTCCCGGGAAATCGTCTTTGCCCACACACCGGACGGTCGGACAAAACAGGAAACGCCATTGACAGCGCTTGCGGGCGGGGGTAATGAGGCCGATTGTGAAAAATCAAACATGGAGGCAGTCCCGGTGAATATCCTCACTTTTGGTCCCAATGGCAGCGGCAAGGGCACCCAGGGTTCCCTGGTGAAAAAGAAGTACAATCTGGCCCACATCGAGTCCGGGGCTATCTTCCGCGAGCACATCGGCGGCGGCACCGAACTCGGCATGAAGGCCAAGGCCTTTATCGACAAGGGCGAGCTGGTTCCCGACGACATCACCATCCCCATGATCCTTGCGACCCTGAAGGCCAAGGGCGCGAACGGCTGGCTGCTCGACGGCTTCCCCCGCAACATGGTTCAGGCCGAAAAGCTGTGGGAAGCCCTGCAGAAAGAAGGCATGAAGCTCGATTACGTCATCGAGATCCTCCTGCCCCGCGAAATCGCCAAGAACCGCATCATGGGACGTCGTCTGTGCGCCAACGACCCCAACCATCCCAACAACATCTTTATTGACGCCATCAAGCCCAACGGCGATGTCTGCCGGGTGTGCGGCGGCGCGCTGACGGCCCGCTCCGACGACCAGGACGAGGGCGCCATCGGCAAGCGTCACGACATCTACTACGATACCACCACCGGCACCCTGGCCGCCGCCTACTTCTACAAGGATCTGGCTGCCAAAGGCCAGACCAAGTACATTGAACTCAACGGCGAAGGCTCCATCGACTCCATCAAGGAAACCTTGCTGGCCCAGCTCGATTAGTCACCGGGATTTGCCTTGCACCACGGCCCCGGGGGGAATACCCTCGGGGCCGCGTTTTTTCGCCCAAGGAGCCTTCATGGCACACGCCCCCCTGACACTTGGCCGCATCGCCTACTTAAACGTCTGGCCGCTCTACGAGGCCCTGACCCCGGCCTTTCCCCAAGGCCCGGATATCGCCTACGTGCCCGGGCATCCGGCCGAACTCAACGCCGCCCTGATTGCCGGCACCATCGACGCCGCCCCGGCCTCGGCCTTTGCCTATCTGGCCAATCCGGCTGCTTTTTCCCTGCTGCCCGACCTGTGCATCCGGGCGACCGCCGGTCCGATCCAAAGCGTGCTGCTGCTTACGCCCGTGCCCCTGCCCGAACTGCCCGATTATCTGGCCCGCACCGGGGCAGCCGTCCAACTGTCCGGGGCCTCGGCCAGTTCCAATGCCCTCTTGCAAGTGCTGTGGCGCTTTGCCTGGGGTTTTCCCGAGCCGCTGTACGCGACAGTGGCCCCGGGGACCGGTTTTGACCGGGGCATGCCCTTTGTCGAAATCGGCGATCTGGCCCTGCGCCGCCGGCTCGCCCCGCCGCCGGGCTGGCACATAACGGACCTCGGCCAGGCCTGGCAGGATTTCGCCGGCACGCCCTTCGTCTTTGCCCTGTGGCTCGTGCGCGAAGGCCTGGCCGGCCAGCGGTTGGTCACCCTGGACCGGGTGCGCCGCTTTCTGGTGGACGTCAACCGCGCCCTGCCCCAGCGACTGCCCGCCCTGCTGCGTGCGCCGTCCCGGCCGGACTGGCTGTCCGACGCGGCGCTGCTCGATTACTTCTCGGTGGTCAACTACGATTTCGACGCAGCTGCAGCAGCATCGCTGGTGCTGTTTGCCCACCACTGCCGCGAACTGGGACTCATCCCGGCCGTGCCCGGCCTGCGCTATGCCCTGTAAGGGAGAAGAAGAAGAAAAGGCAGAAGATGAAGATGCCTCCGGCGGCCAAAGGGCTGAGCCCTTTGGAATCCCACCTCAAGGCAAGGGGTTAAGGGGGAACGGTGTTGCGCGATGGTGGCAGGGGCAAAGGGACGGAGAAGAAGAGAAGGCAGAAGAGGCCTCCGGCGGCCGGGGGGATGATCCCCCCGGACCCCTGCAACTGGAGAAGTTTATAAGGGGGGTGTGGCACTGGTTGCTACGGTGAGCGGCTCAAGAACGGGACAGCCGCAGGAGGCGCTTGGCGGGAACCACCGTTGCTCCAGGATCGTCAAAGACTGCGACCAGCGGGAACTGCGGTTCTCGTTGTCAGATACGCCTTAAGACCAGAAACAGCGCCGCATCCCCAAAAGAATGGCCCTACCTGGGAGCGGGAAACCGTCAGCAGCAGGGCAGGCCGAGAATCTCTGAACGCCGGGACTGAACCATCAGATCGGCCAGCCGGATGGCGTCGAGTTCGCGAAAAATGCTCTCCGTGGCCCTGGCCCAGATCTGGCGGGTGACGCAGTCCGCGGAAATCAGGCAGACGTCGGGGTTGCCCACGCATTCCGTCAGCTCAGGACGGCTCTCCAGCGCCCGCACCACATCGCCCACCTTGATCTCGTCGGCTCCCACGGCCAGCACATGCCCGCCCTTGGGGCCGCGCTTGCTCGTGATAAACCCGGCCTTCTTGAGCGCCCGGATCAGTTGTTCCAAATATTTTACAGAGATATTGCGCCGCTTGGCGATATCCTGGATGCGGACCGGCCCGTCTTCGCCGTGCAGGGCGATATCCAAAAGCATGCGCAAGCCGTAACGGCTACGCGTGGTGAGCTGCATGGGTCGCTTTCCCCTTGTCCCGATTTTGTGCAAAAACGAACAAGACGGACTCTAGCAAATTCATTTGCGAATGGCAAAACCGGTTTTCCAAAGCGACAAATCAGCCCGCAACCAGCGTAAACCGTGGCCGGACAGGCAGTTCCCGGCAATTGCCACGATGCAGCGTCTCCCGGGAAATCCGCCCGGATACCGGAATTCCCCGGGACAGCACGCACCGGCTGCAGATTTTGCCCTGCGCCCGAACAATATACACATCCAAAACTTCCAGCTCCTGGCTGCAGATGGCGCAATGCCTGCTGTCCATATTCCTGCTCCCCGCGACAATTCTGCCGACGGGGAGCACACTTCAAGAACCATGCCACCATATTGAAACTACTTTCCCCCCTCCTTGCCCGCCGCAGCGGGACCAGCCGCCGGGCGGCTACGACTCGGCAACCGCAGCGCCACCGTCGTCTTGCGCCAGCCGCCGCCAACCGTCAGACTGTCAAAACCCCAGCGCAACCAACGCAACAGCGACCAGGCCAGCCACAAGGCCCACAGCAGCATCAGCCCCCGAAAGACCAGCATCGGCGCAGTGTGCGCCCCGCAAAGAGGCACAGCCCCGGCCACCCGGTCAAAGGTCCAGCGCAGCATGGTCACTGTGGAGCCGTTCCCGGCCACCTGCATGCGCGGCAAGCCGAGAAGCCCCGCCCCCAGGGTCTCGTAGAGGGCCTCGAAACCGGCCAGGGCCAGCAGCACCAGCAGCACCTGGACGATGTTAAAGACCACCGCCCCCTGTTCGATGGGATGGCGTCTGCGCCAGGCCAGGGCGGCAATCCAGGCCACGGCCAGGACGCAATTTGCCGGCGTGGCCTGGCTTAAGCCCAGGGCATAGGCCAGCCAGCCCAGGCGGGTCAGCGGCGTGTCCTTTTGACAGGAGAGTCCAAGCCCCAAGGCCACGACAGCCGCCAGCCAGCCCCAGTAAAGGACCGCCGGCCCAAGGGGCGTGGCTCCGTGGACGGCCAGGAGCCAGCGGTCGGCCGGCAGTTCCAAGGCCACGTCCACATTGGTCCCGGCCAGCCCCAGATCAACGGCCGGGGTCTGGACGCCAAAGCCCAGGGGGATGCGTTCCCGGAAGTTGAGCACCACTTCGGTCACCCCGGGCGGCAGGGCGAAGCCGACCTCGTTTGGTCCGCCGGTGGGCAGGGTTTCGCGCCCGGACACGGCGAGCCGGGTGATTTCCGCCCCGGCCGGGAGGGTGACGACATGGCGGCCGCCCTTGGCCGCCCGAAAGGACATGGTCAGGGTGGTATCGCGGGATTGAAGCCCCTGGCGCACCACCAGCCCGGCCCGCTCCAGGGTGAGGTATTCGCCAGGGGCGATCTCGGGCCGGCTGATGCCGACGATCAGGCGTTCCCCGGGCCAGGGAACGAACCGGGGGGCATAGCGGCCCTGGGCAGACAGCCAGGCCACCGGCGGCGGCCCGTCAAAGGTGATGTCGTAAAGGGCTGCGGCCGAGACGGTCCAGGTTTCGGCCAGGGCCGGATCGTTTGGCGCGGTAAGCGTCAGCTGCGGCGCAGCCGGCAGTTTGGAACGCCAGGACACGCGCTCCTGGCCCGGGGCGAAACTGACCACGGCCTGGCCGCCTGCAACCGAAACCCCGGCCGCGTCGGGCAATTCCCCGGCCAGCAGCGGCACCGTGGCCACCGCCGCAGTCGCAACCGGCGAGCGGCGCACCACTTCGGTTGCCACCTCAAAAGTCAGGCCGAAATCCAGACTGCGCCGGACCGCGAAAAAGGGCGGCACGTCCGCGCCGATGTTCCCCACTTTGGCCGGTCCGGCAGCGGCCGTCTCGGCCCGGGTCAGTTCCAGGGGACCGGTCATCACACCCCGCGCATCCAGCCCCTGTACGCGGTAGCCCGGTGCCGCCACCCGCACCCGACCCGGGGCCAGGGGCGCGGCAATAGTAAAGGAGACACCCTGGGGGGCCGCACCGGACACCACCACGCTGTGGCTGCCGGGTTCGAGCAAAACGGCCAGTTCGCCGCCCTGGCGGACCAGCCCCGCCGCAGGCTTGCCGTCAACCGTGGCCGTTAACGGCCGCCAGCCGTCGGAAACCACCGGCAGCGGCGCAACGGTGCGGGCAGCGGCGTCAAGGGAATAGGCCAGTGTCAGGACATCGCCCTTAAGGCTCACGTCCAGACCCGGGCTGCCCAGGCACTGGGGCAGGCAGCGCGGCGGTTCCACAAGCCGTTCGCGCAGGGCATCGAGCAGTTCCCGAGGCGGGAAATCAGCGGCAACGGCCAGGGCCGGACCGCCGGCCAGGACCAGCAGCAGCGCGCCCACCCCGACCATCGTCGGTCCTGCCCCAGGGCCAGACGAGGCCGTCGGGGGTGCCGGGACCACCGGGGCCGCCAGCCGGCGCACCCGCTCGCGATCAAATAACAGCAACAAGGCCATCCCCAACAGAAGCACCCGGGCAAAGCCCAGGCCCCTCGTGACCAGCGGCGGGACCAGGGTCAGGCGAAAGGTTTCGCCAACAGCCACCGGTCCGCGCCAGGACAACCCCACCGAGGCAAAATTCCAGGTCGGCATGGCCGGTCCGGTCTGCATCAGCGCGTTGGGATCGAATTCCAGGCGCTCGGCATCGGCTGCCGGAGCGGCTGCCAGCATGGGCATGGCGCGCCCGGCGGCCGCGTCCTTGCCCCGGGCCACCGACACTTCCGGGACCGGCATGGCTTCCTTGGCGGCCATGGGCTGCACGAAACCGGCCGACGGGGCCGGTGCCGGCATCCCGATCTGCGGGGCCACGGCCAATCGCAGTTCCCGGGCCACAAAGGGCACGGCCAGCACAGCCAGCGTCGCCAGGGATAGGAAATAGAGCGTCAAAGCCAACCGCCGAAAGGCCGGATGGCCGGCCAGCCGTCCCACATCCCCGGCCGCCCGCAGCAGGCCCAAACCGGCCAGAACAAAAATCCAAATTGTTGTCGGCGCGTCCGGCGCATGCCAGGACAGGAGCAAAAAAAGCCCCAGCCCCGCCCCGGCCAGCGGGCCACGCAAGGAAAAAGCCGCTACGGCCAAAAGAAAAACCAGAAATAAATCCAGCAACGTCCACCGGGACAGCAGACCGCCGGTCACCGTGTCCGGCCCGCTGGCGGAAAAAAGCGACCAGCCCGGCGGCAGATGCAGCGTGGCGTGCACGCGCTCGAATTCCCGGTCAAACCCGCCGGCCGGCAGCGCCGCAGACACCTCGGGATAGCGCGAGCGGGCCACGACATTAAGGTGGGACTGGCGCAGTTCGATGCCGGCCGGCCCATCCTGGCCCAAAAGCACCACCGGCTGGTCCTGGCCCGAAGCCGTCACCCGGCCCAATATCCCCGGGGCCAGCAGGGCCAGCCGCCAACTGCGGCGGTTTTCCCCGGCCAGCGTATCGCGCACGGACAGGCCCTGGCCGGAAAAATCGAGCCAGATTTCCCGGGAAAGGGTCAGGGCGTCACGGCCAGGGGGCGCGCCCCGGCCCAGTTCGGCCAGGGTAAGCGTATTGCCGGCCGTGACCGCAAAGGCCGGCCAACCCTGCCAGGGGGCCGGCACCTCGGAGGTCTTGGGATCGATGCCGGGCACGCCCTCGGGCCGCACCTCGCGCCCCTCCCCGGCCGCAAAGGACCAGATTTCCCGGCCATACGGGCAGGCCGCCGGCCCCACCGAGGCCACCTTGCCCGGATAGCGGGCCACCACCTCGATTTCGTAGCGCCCCGGTCCGGCATCCAAAACCAGGGAACCGTCCGGCCCAAGCCCGGCCGGCACCGGCGCGCGCACGGCCAAGGGCACGCTGCCCGCCGGCACGGCCCCGGCGAGAGTCACCGACCGGGCCAGCCCGGACACCTCCAGACGATACAGCGTGGTCACGGTCAGGGGCACGCCGTCGGTGAGCAATCGAAACACCCGCACCGTCTCGCGGTTTTGCACGGGTTTGGGGGCAACAGGCGGGGCCAGACGCAGTTCGCCGGCCGGGGAGACCTCCACCGGGGCCGCAACGCCCTGCCGGGTCAGGCCCACCAGACCGATATCGGGCGGCAGGGTCAGGCTGGCCGGCGCGGCATTCCAGCCGAGGCGACCGGTCAACACATGCTCCCCGGCCTCCAGCCAGACATGGGGGCCGCCCGGACCGGCCAGCACCGGCACGGCTGTCCCGCCTTGGCGCACCTCCTCAATCCAGACCCCGTTGCCCGACGGCAGGGGCACCGGACCTTCGGTGTAACGGCGGGCTTCCAGGGTAAAACGCGCCCCGGTGTCGGCGATGTCCAGGCCAAGCCGGCTGGGAAACAGGCAAACGCGCACATCGGGCTGGTTGCCCTGGGGCGGGCACAGCTTTTCCCCGGCCCCGTGCAGGACAAAGTCCGTCCAGGGAACCAGGGCGGGCGGCAGGCCCGACGTATCCGGCATCTGGGGCGTTTGCGACACGGCCAGGGCCAAAGGAGCCTGTCCGCAGACAAGGCAGAAAAGGATCAACCGCAGCAGGCGGCGCGACAGACTGGACATCGATTTCCTCCCGGGCGGCAATCCCCGCCAGTCTTTCTGCTATGGGCCAAAACCGGCCCGATGGCAACGCGTCCGCCCTTCCCTCCCGGTGCAATCGGCATTATCTGACGAGTCGCGACAAAGCGCCGGCAGCCAAGGCACCGGCGCAACGAGGTGTGCATGTCCGACAGTTTTGCTTTCGTCCCCCTGCTGCTCGACTGGTTTGCCACGAGCCGCCGCGATCTGCCCTGGCGGCGCGATTACGATCCCTACGCTGTCTGGGTGTCGGAAATCATGGCCCAGCAAACGCAAATGGACCGGGTGGTTCCCTATTTCACCCGTTTCATGGCCCGCTTCCCCACTCTGGCCGCCTTGGCCGCCGCCGAGGAGGACGCCGTCCTCAAGGCCTGGGAGGGGCTGGGCTACTACAGCCGGGCCAGAAATCTCCTGGCCGCCGCCCGCAAAATCGCCGCGCAACATGGCGGCCACCTGCCGGCCGATTACGAGGCCATTCGCGCCCTGCCCGGCATCGGCGACTACACGGCCGGGGCCGTGGCCAGCATCGCGTTTCGCCAGGATACCGTGGCCGTGGACGCCAACGTCATGCGGGTGCTTGCCCGGGTGTGCGACATCGACGCGCCGGTCAAGGAACCGGCCGGCAAGGCCCGGGTGGTGGCGCTTGCCCGGGAGCTTTTGCCACCCGGCCGAGCCAGGGACTACAATCAGGCCCTTATGGAACTGGGGGCGCTTTTGTGCCGCCCGAAAAATCCCGATTGTCCCGGCTGTCCCGTGGCGGCTGTCTGTCAGGCCAGGCATCTCGACATTGTGGCCGACCGGCCGGTTCTCAGCAAAACCCCGGACATAACGCCCCTGCTGGTGGCCACCGGAGTGCTGGTCCATGCCGGCAAGGTGTTTATTCAAAAGCGTCTGCCCAAGGGGGCCTGGGCCAATATGTGGGAGTTTCCGGGCGGGCGCATCGAAGACGGCGAAACCGCCCAAGCGGCCATTGTGCGGGAATTTGCCGAGGAGACCGCCTTTACCGTGGACGTTGCGGCCAAGCTGGCCGTCATCCGCCACGGCTACACCACCTACCGGGTGACGCTGCACTGCCATTTGCTGCGTCTGGCCGGCAGCTACGATCCTTCCATTCTCCCGGCTCCAGAGCTGACCGCTGCCCAGGAAAGCCTGTGGGTCGCGCCCGGGGAACTGGCAAACTATGCATTTCCGGCCGGCCACCGCAAACTCATCGACCAGCTCGCCGGCAGTTTGTGGTCTCTTTAAGGCAAGGGAGTTGCATTTTCCCTTTGTTGCGTCTTGACGCCGGGGCAAAGCCTTGCCATGACCCCAAAACACCTGTCACCCGGGAGCTTCATGAGCGATTCATTACATACTTTGCGGATAGCCAACGACGACAAGGCCGCCTCCGGCGGCCCGCGCCGCCGGAGGCGCCGCTGGCCCTGGATTCTGGCCGTCCTGATCCTTTTGGCCGGGGCCGGCTGGTTTTTTGCGCCGCGCAGCTTTGTGGTCCAAGCGGCCACCGTCTCGCTGGCCTATCCCTCGCGCACCATTACGACCCTGACCGCCAGCGGCTACATCGTGGCCCAGCGCAAGGCGGCCCTGGCCACCAAGGCCACGGCCCAGCTCGTCTGGCTGGGCGTCGAGGAAGGCAGCCGGGTTAAAAAAGGCGACATTCTGGCACGCCTGGAAAGCGCTGATGTGGAAGCGAGCCGCAAGCTGGCCGTCAACGAGCAAACCGCCGCCCGGTTCCAGATCGCAGCGGCCGAGGCCGAACTGGCCGATGCCAAGCTGCTCCATGCCCGCATGAAAAAACTGACCGCCGGCAACTACGTGGCCCGCTCCGACTTCGACACGGCCCAGGCCCGTCTGGATAAGGCCGAAGCCGCCCTGTCCCAGGCCAAGGCCACCCTGGCCGCCCGCAACGAAAGCCTGCACAGAGCCGAGGCCGAGCGCGGCTACACCAACCTCGAAGCCCCCTTCGATGCCGTGGTCCTGACCAAAAACGCCGACATCGGCGACATTATTTCGCCCTTTGGCGCCTCCTCCACCTCCAAGGCCGCCGTGGTCACCATCGCCGACATGGGCTCGCTGGCCGCCGAAGTGGACGTATCCGAATCGAGCATCGAAAAAGTCGCCGTGGGCCAGCCCTGCGAGATCATCCTCGACGCCATCCCCGGCGAACGCTTCCCGGGCGCGGTCCATATGATCGTGCCCACGGCGGATCGCACCAAGGCAACCGTGCTGGTCAAGGTGCGCTTTACGACGCTGGACCCCCGGGTGCTGCCGGAAATGAGCGCAAAAGTGGCCTTCCTGTCCCGCCCCCTGGCCGCTTCCGAGACCACGCCCCGGGTGGCGGTGCCGGCCTCGGCCGTGACCAACCGCGACGGTGGCGACGCGGTCTTTGTCCTAAAAGACGGCAAGGCCGTGCTCGTGCCCGTAACCCTGGGGGAAACCCTTGGCGACATGCGGGCCGCTTCGGCCGGCCTGGACGTGGGCCAAAAGGTCATCGTCTCGCCCCCGGCTACGCTGCAAAACGGCGACGCCGTGGCCCTGGCCGAAGGCTAGCGGATGGAGACGCCGCTTATTGCCATTTCCCACCTGTCCAAAGCCTACCGGCGCGGCGATCAGGTGATCCCGGTTTTAACCGACATCACCTTTGATATCGCTGCCGGGGAATTTCTGGCCCTTATCGGCCCGTCCGGGTCCGGCAAATCCACCCTGCTCAACTGCCTCGCCGGCATCGATAACGTGGACTCGGGCAGCATCGTCGTTGCCGGCACAGACATCGCCACAATGACCGAAAGCGAACTGGCCACCTGGCGCAGCCGGCATGTGGGCTTTATTTTCCAGTTTTACAATTTGATCCCGGTGCTCTCCGCCTTGGAAAACGTGGAGCTGCCGCTGCTTTTGACCACGCTTTCGGCCGGGCAGCGGCGCGAGCACGCCCTGGCCGCCCTTTCCGCCGTGGGCCTGTCCGATCGCACCGACCACAAGCCCTCCCAGCTCTCCGGCGGCCAGCAGCAGCGCGTGGCCATTGCCCGGGCCATCGTCACCGACCCGGATATTATTGTGGCCGATGAACCCACCGGCGACCTGGACCGGCAGTCTGCCGCCGACATCATGGCCCTTTTGGGCCGGCTCAATGGCGAACTTGGCAAGACCATCGTCATGGTCACCCACGACCAGCGGGCCGCCGAGGCCGCCCACCTCGTGCGCGAACTCAACAAGGGCGAACTGCGTGCTGCTCCTTAGGCTTATCCTTAAAAACGCCTTTCGCCACCGCCTGCGTTCGGTCTTAACCATCGTCGGCATCACCGTGGCCCTGCTCGCGTTCGGTCTATTGCGCACGGTCCTCGACGCCTGGCACGCCGGGGTGGAGGCCTCCTCGGCCAACCGGCTGGTCACCCGCAACGCGGTTTCGCTCACCCAACCCCTGCCCTACGCCTACAAAGGCCGCATCCGGCAAGTGACCGGCGTGGACATTGTGGCCGCCGGCAGTTGGTTTGGCGGCGTCTATCTGGATGAAAAAAACTTCTTCGCCAACTTTGCCATCGAGGCCGACGATTTTTTCCGGCTCTACCCGGAACTGCTCGTCAGCCCCGAGGAGCAAAAGGCCTTTATAAGCGATCGCAAAGGGGCGGTCATCGGGCGCAAGCTGGCGGATCGGTTTCATTGGCGCACGGGCGACACCGTCACCCTTCGCGGCACCATTTACCCCGGCCAATGGCCAATGACCATCCGGGCCATCTATAATGGTGCCCGCCCGGACACCGACGAGACCGTCCTGTACCTCCACTGGAGCTATCTCGACGAAACCATGAAAAAACGCGCCCCGGACCGGGCCGGACAAGCCGGATTTTTCATGGTCGGCATCCACGACGCCACCCGGGCAGCGGAAATTTCCAAGGACATCGACGCGCCGTTCGTCAATTCCCAGGCCGAGACGCTGACCGAAACCGAACGCGCCTTCCAGCTCGGCTTCGTGTCCATGAGCGAGGCCATCCTTTTGGCCATTACAGCCGTCTCCTACGTGGTCATCCTGATCATTCTGGCCGTTGCCGCCAACACCATGGCCATGTCGGCCCGGGAGCGGCTGGGGGAATTCGCCGTCTTAAAAACCCTGGGCTTTCGGGGGCCAACCCTGGCCGGCATGCTCCTGGCCGAGTCGCTCATCCTGTCGCTGACCGGCGCGGCCGTGGCCATGGCCCTGCTGCCGCCCCTGGCCAACGGCTTTGCCACCGGGCTGGCCCAGTATTTCCCCATCTTTATTGTCTCGCGCCAGACCGTGGCTATTGGGTTCGGCTTCGGCGTCATGGTTGGCGTCCTGGCCGCCGTCATCCCGGCCCAGCGCATTGCTGCGGTGCGCATCGCCGACGCCTTTCGGAGGATCGGCTGATGGCCGTCCCCCTGTCCTATTCCTGGCGCAATCTCAAAACCCGGCGGCTGACCACAGCACTCACCGCCGGCGGCATGGGGCTGGTCGTCTTTGTCTTTACGGCAACACTCATGTTGGCCGAGGGCCTGCGCCAAACGCTGGTTTCCACCGGCTCGCCCGGCAACGCCATCGTGCTGCGCAAAGGCTCGGAAACCGAGGTGCAAAGCGGCATCGAACGCGTGGCTGCCTCAGCCATGACCACACGGCCCGAAATCGCCGTCGGAGGCGACGGCCAGAGCCTGGCCACCCGGGAATCGGTGGTGCTGATCGGCCTGACCAAAAAATCCACCGGCAAGGCCTCCAACGTGGTCATCCGGGGAACCCAGCCGGCATCCCTGGCCCTGCGGCCGCAAGTGCGTCTGCTGTCCGGCCGCCTGCCCCAGCCGGGAACGCCGGAAATCATGGTGGGCAAAGCCGTGGCCAAGGGTTTTGTGGGAGCGCAAATCGGACAGCACCTGCGCTTTGGCAAGCGGGAATGGCCCATCGTCGGTATTTTCGACGCCGGTGCCACCGGCTTTACCTCGGAGATCTGGGGCGACGCCAACCAGCTCATGCCGGCATTCGGGCGCAACGCCTATTCCATTGTGCTGGTCGGTTTGCGCGAACCCGGCCTTTTTGAGGCCTACAAGGAAGCCATCGAAGCCGACCCCAGGCTGCAGGCCGAAGTCTGGCGGGAAACACGCTACTACGAAAAACAATCGGATATGATGCGCAAGTTTTTAACCGTCCTCGGCGTGTCCCTGACCTTGATCTTTTCCCTTGGGGCCATGATCGGGGCTATGATCACCATGTATTCCTCGGTGGCCGGACGGGTGGCCGAGATCGGAACGCTGCGCGCCATCGGCTTTACGCGCGGGGCCATCCTGACCGCCTTCCTCCTGGAATCGACCCTGCTGGGGCTTCTCGGCGGCCTGGCCGGGGTAGGGCTGGCGGCGGGACTGTCGTTTGTGACCTTTTCCACCACCAATTTTCAGACCTTTTCCGAGCTGTCGTTTCAGTTCGCGCTGACCTCCTGGATCATCGGCCTGTCACTGGGCTTTTCCGTCTTTATGGGCGTGGTCGGCGGCTTCCTGCCCGCCGTGCGGGCAGCGCGCATGAACATCGTCGAGGCCTTGCGCGAAGCGTAGAAAGAGAGGGAGAGAAAAAGAAGAAGATGAAGAGTGCCTCCGGCGGCCGGGGGCCTGAGGCCCCCGGACCCCCCACCGGGAAAAGTTTATCAAGGGGTTTTGGACGTTGGCTGACACACTGGCCGGCTACCGGCCTGGACAGGCAGCGTGTGTGCTTGACGGGAACCACCGTTGCTCCGGCGGCCATAACCCCTTAAAAAACTTCTTCCTTTCAGGGTGTCCGGGGGGGATGATCCCCCCCGGCCGCCGGAGGCTCTTCTGCCTTCTCTTCTCTCTCGCCCCCAGTTATTCGCCGTAGGCGGCTTCGGTGTGTTCGGACAGATCCAGGCCGATGGTTTCGGCTTGCGGCGTCATACGCAGGCCCATGGCCGCTTTGACCGCCGCCAGGAGAAGCCAGCTGCCGGCGAAAGCGAAGACGCCGACCACGGCGATGGCCAAGAGCTGGATGCCGAGTTGGCCCGGATTGCCGGCCATAAGTCCGTCGGCCCCGGCCGGGTTTATGACCTTGCTGGCGAAAACGCCGACCAGGATCGAGCCTAACACGCCGCCCACGCCATGGATGCCGACGACGTCCAGGCTGTCGTCAAAACGCAGCCGCGCTTTGAGCAGCACCGCCCCGTAGCAGATCAATCCTGCCAGAAGGCCGATGGTCACGGCCGAAGCCGGCGAGACAAAGCCCGCCCCCGGGGTGATGGTGGCAAGGCCCGCCACCGCGCCCGAGGCCGCGCCGAGAGTCGTTGGCTTGCCGCGATGCCACCATTCGACCCCGCACCACATGGCCATGCCGGCCATGCCGCCGATATGGGTGGCGGCAAAGGCTCCGGCGGCCACGCCGTCGGCGGCCAGGGCGCTGCCGGCATTAAAGCCGAACCAGCCAAACCACAAAAGGCCCGTGCCAAGCAAGGTCATGGGCAGATTATGCGGCACGATCTGGTGCTTGCCGTGGTCCTTGCGCGGGCCGGTGAGCATGACCGCCGCCAGAGCCGCCGCGCCGCAGGTCAGATGGACCACGATGCCGCCGGCGAAATCCAGCACGCCCATGGCCTTGAGCCAGCCGCCGTTGCCCCAGACCCAGTGGCAGACCGGATTATAAATTAGGATGGTCCAGGCCAGGGAGAAAATCAGAAACGGCCCGAAGCGCATGCGCTCGGCCACGGCTCCGGTAATGAGCGCCGGGGTGATGGCCGCGAACATGCACTGGTACATGGCAAAGGCGATGTGCGGCACCGTCGGAGCGTAGTCGGCATTGGGCGCGGTCCCGACGCCGGCCAGGCCGGCCCAGGCGAGCGAACCTATCCAACCGCCCAGATCCGGGCCAAAGGACATGGAATAGCCGAGATAAATCCACTCGAAGGTGACCAGGGAAATGAGGATAAAGCTTTGCATGATGGTGCCGAGCACGTTTTTCTTGCGCACCATGCCGCCGTAAAAAAGGGCCAGTCCCGGAATCATGAGCAGCACCAGGGCCGCACTTATAAGGACAAAGGCCGTGTCGCCGCTCTGCAGCATATCGCCCCTCCAAAAAAGTTTGGCGGGCACTAACACGGGAATGGGGCCTGGGCAAATGAACGGTATTGTAAATTTGACCGCTCTTTGTACCGCCTGTCGTCCGACACCGGCCGTCCTGCCGGGGTGAGCATCCCCACTGCCCTCGATGGGCCGCCCTACCGGAGGTGCCGCGTAAGCCCGGACGGATGCGGGCTACAATCCCCCCGCCGGGGTGCCTGACAGTTTCGTGGACAGCGGCCCAGGCTGACCACGAGCGGCAGAGAGAACGGTCCTTGCGTGGCATTCGCCGGGTTGGCTGCGGCCAAAAACCTTTCAAGTTTGTAATTTTTCTCAGCCGAATCCGGCCCGACAACCGTAGACAGCGGGTGCCGGACAGGCTCGGGGTGAAAAACCGGCCGCATAGCATCGGGCTGCCCGGCCCGCCCCAAGCCTGTAGGGGGTAGGTCAGGGCAATTTGCCCAAAAATGGAAAATATGCGCTGTATGCCGCAACCGCCCAAAGCCGCTGTGCATCGGAAAACGCCATAGCCACTTGAAATTCTGCAAAAAAGAGGTGGTGGACCCAACTCCGGCCCCCAACTCCGGAATATCGGCTGGCCAAGCTGCAACGCACTCCCCGCCGCCCCAGGCTTAAAATCGAAAGGGCGGCGGGGCTAACCAGCCCCGCCGCCCTGAAAAGCGGTCCCAAAAGCGCCGCCCGGCTAGCCGGCCAGCAGCGTGCCCCGGTACTCGTCCAGATCCTTGATTCCCAACTCGTCCATAAGCTGCGGCAACCGCTCGGCGATGCGAAAGGCCATGTCCGGGCGCATGAAATTGGCTGTGCCGATCTGCACCGCGTGCGCCCCGACCAGAATAAATTCCAGCACGTCCTCGGCCGAACTCACGCCGCCAACTCCTATGACCGGGGCCGAGACCGCCTGACAGACCTGCCAGACGCAGCGCAGGGCCACGGGCTTTATGGCCGGGCCGGACAGGCCGCCGATGACGTTGGCCAGACGCGGCTTTCGCGAGCGGATATCCACCGCCATGCCTGTCAGCGTATTGATGCAGGTCAGGACATCCGCCCCGCCCAGGACCGCCGCCCGGGCAATGCCCACGATGTCCGTGACGTTGGGCGAGAGCTTGACCCACACGGGTTTGTTTCCGGCGCGCTTTTTAACCGCCTCGGTGAGCTTCCCGGCCATGGCCGGGTCTTGTCCAAAGGCGATGCCGCCGGCCTTGACGTTGGGACAGGAAATATTGACCTCAAGGGCGGCCACGCCCTCTTCGGCTGCAAGGACGCCAGCCAGTTCGGCGAATTCATCGGCGTCGCAGGCATAGAGGTTGGCGATAATGGGCGTGTCCTTAAACGGCAGGCGCGGCAGTTTGTCGCGTAAAAACGCCTCCACGCCGCAGTTTTGCAGCCCGATGGCGTTTAACATGCCGCACGGCGTCTCGGCGATGCGCGGCATGGCGTTGCCGGTGCGGGGCTTTAGCGACAGGCCCTTGACCACGATGCCGCCAAGCCTGCGCAAATCGCCGTAGGGGGCGAATTCCATGCCGTAGCCAAAGGTGCCCGAGGCGGTCATGACCGGATTTTTGGCGCGCATGCCCGGCAGGCGCACTGCGGTATCGGCGCTCATGCGTCCTCCGAAAGCGACAGTTCATCAACCCAAAATACCGGCCCCTCGGTGCAGGTCTGGACATACTGGCCCAGGGCGTTTTTTTCCACGCAGCCCAGACACCCGCCCACGCCGCAGGCCATGCGGTTTTCCAGCGACACCTGCGCCCGTGCGCCGTACCGCCGGGCCAGCCGGGCCACGGTGAGCAGCAACGGCCGGGGGCCGCAGGCCAGAATCAACCCGCCGGCAAACTCGGCCACGGTCTTTTCCAGCCGCGAAATAAAGCGCGGCAGATCGTCCGGCGTCTTTTCCTCGAAGGCTTCGGCCCGCACCAGCTGGGACAGCTCGGCAAAAGGATAGCAGGACAGCGGCTGGCGATGCCCAAAGACCAGGGACAAATTGCCCGGCGCGGGATGGGTGGCGGCGTATTCCATAAAGGGCGCGATGCCGACACCCCCGGCCAGCATGACCGTGGGCACAGCCGGTTCCAGGGCAAAGCCCTGGCCCAGCGGCCCCCAGACCGTCACCGGGTCGCCGGGTGCAAGCCGGCACAGGATATCCGTCCCCCGGCCGCAGGCCTGGATAAAAAGTGTCAGCCGATCCGGGGTCAGCCGGCAGATGGAAAACGGACGCGGCCAGACCGGGTCCGAGCCGAAAGCGGCCGGCCGCACCATGACGAACTGTCCGGCCACGGCCGGGTCCAGGCCCGGGTTGTCCATCTCCAGATAATAGCAACCAAACTGTGCGCCCACCGGCCCGGCCGGAGTCACGGACAGGATGGTCAGGTCGCGGCATGCGCCGGAAATACCCACGATCCACCTCGTTTAAGCAGGATGCGGCCGTATACCGCCTTTGCCGTTTCTTGTAAAACGGCCCCACGCGCCCAAAGATGGCTCCAAACGGCCACAGTCCTTGAATTCGGCCGGTCTTGGCCGTAGTGTGGACGCAACCGGCGCAGCGCCGCCACCACGAGGATGTGCATGGCCCAGGATATCGACCGCTTCGACGATGCCGACGACTCCGCCATTCGGACCTTCCCCAAGGGAACCACCATCTTCCGGGAAGGCCAGGTCAGCGATGTGGCCTACATCATTAAGATTGGCCGGGTGTCGATTTATCGCATCCTCAACAACAAACGGGTGCGCCTGGGCGAACGCGGGCCGGGCGAGATGGTCGGGGAAATGGGCGTTATGACCGCCGATCCCCGGGGCAGCAACGCCGAAGCCCTGGAATACACCGAAGCCCTGGTGTGCGATAAGCGCCTGCTTCAGACCATGCTGCTCAAAAGCCCGCGTCCGGTGCAACTGCTCACCGGCTATCTCGTGGACCGCGTCCGGGCTCTGGCAGGCCAGATCACCGACCGCCCTTCGGGCGATCCGTTCCTGTCGGTGTGCCGGGTCACCCTGCTCGCCTGGCAGGGCGTGGCCCGCAGCGAAAATCCGCATCTCGTCTACGCCGACTTGTCGCGCACCATCAAAGACATTTTGCTGTTAAGCCAGATCGAGATCGACGCCATTTTCGAGCGGCTCAAAAACATGCATCTGCTGGCTGTCACCGACATCAAGGGCAGCTTTCCCCGGACCAATATCCTTGGCTCGACCAAACCCGGGCCGGCCTTTGTCAAAGACCGCATCGTGCGCCTGCCCGACCCCGACAAGTTCATGGCCGTGGCCAAGAATCTGGCCCGCGACGACCGGGGCCGCCAGGAGTTCGGCGTGGACCTGGAATTCTGCGATCTTGGCGACTTTGCCCGGGAGGCCGGCTCCACGCCGGAAATCATCACCAAAAAAATCGGCTACGGCGAAATCCCCGAGAAGATCTTTTTCTTCCACAAATCCGCCAGCCGGGAATACATCGACGCCATGGGGCCGGATTTTTTCAAGCAGGCCCGCCGGCCGCGCCTGACCGCCGCCGACCTCGAACACATCGACGACATCACCGCTGTCGATAACGCCACCCTCCAGGAAGTCTTTTCCAACCTGGGCTTTCACAAGGTGGCCGTGCTGGCCGCCATGGCCGGCGACGCCGCCCGCGACAAGATTTATAAAAACCTCTCCAAAAAGATCGCCGGAATCGTGCGCGACGAAGCCACAGCCCTGGCCAACCTTGACGACGACGAGGCCGCCGCCGTGGAACAGGAACTGCTCGAGCGCGTCAAAACCATCAAGGGACTCGTCTCGTGAATATCGCCACCGTCATCGGCATCGTCTTCGGCATCGTCATCCTTGGCCTTGCCACCTACTTCTCCACCGACAGCGCCGGGGTGTTCGTCAACTTCCCGGGATTGGCCATTGTCCTTGGCGGCACGCTGGCTTCCACCTTTATCTGCTTTCCGCTTAAGGAAGTCATGCGGGTGTTTAACACCTTCCTCTTAGCGCTCAAACGCGAAGAGCTTCCCACCGACCACTATATCGAGGAAATCGTCGATATCGCCCGCGAAGCCTCCAGCCGGGGCAAAATCCATCTGGAAAAATCCCTGCCCGGCATCGAAAACGAATTTCTGCAAAGCGCCATCCAGATGCTGGTGGACGGCTATTCGCGCGAAGAAATCAAGGAAATCCTCGAAACCCGCATCGAACAGACCTACCAACAGGAACTCTCCTCGGCCGGCATCTACCGCACCATGGCCAAACTCGCCCCGGCCTACGGCATCATCGGCACGCTGATCGGCCTCATCGGCATGATGCAGTCCATGAGCGTGGGCCTGGGCAACCTCGGGGCGCACATGGCCGTGGCACTGACCACCACCCTCTACGGCATCTTGCTGTCCAACCTCATCTTCCTGCCCATCGCCATCAAAGTCGAAAAACGCATCGAGGAACGCGTCATCCTCATGTGCGTCATCCGCGACGGCACGTTGTTTATCAAAGACAAAACCCCGGCCGCCATCGTGCTCGACAAGCTAAAGGCCTACCTGCCGCCGCGCCGCTGGGCCTCCATCGACCGCCGCGAAGCCCAGGACGCCGACGAGGTTTAGGCGGGAATAAAAACGAGGAAGCCTCCGGCGGCCGGGGGGATGATCCCCCCTGACCCCCCAACGCGAGAAAGTTTAAGGGGAATGAGGTGCAGCGGCCGACGTTGCCCCTATAAACCCCTTGCCTTTCAGGTGGGATTCCAAAGGGGCCACCCCTTTGGCCGCCGGAGGCATTCCTCCATGCGAAGGGAGTACGCGGACATGGATGACGGGAAGACGCTTTATATTGATTATTCCAAGTGCATTGGCTGCGAGACGTGCGAATACGTCTGCCGGTTCGTCAGCGACACGCCGCGCATCCATATGATCCGGGCCGCGTCCGGGTTTATGGCCCCGCTGTATTGCCGCCACTGCGCCGAACCCAACTGCGCCAAGGTTTGCAAGCGCGGGGCCATTGGGCGCGACCGGGACGGGGCCATGGTCCTTGATCCCATGCTATGCCGGGGGTGCGAGTCGCGCCAATGCATGCTGGCCTGCCCGTACATGGCCATTTTCGAGACGGACAAGGGCGTGACGGTCGTGAAGTGCGATTTGTGCGCTTCGCGCCGCCAACGTGGCAAACGGCCGGCCTGCGCCGAGATGTGCCCTTGCGGGGCCATCCACTATGTTTCCCGCGACGAGGCCCAGGCCCTGGTCGATGCCCCGGCCGAAGAGGCCGAGAAGCGCGTGCTCGACTTTCTGCGTCCGCCCAAGGCCAAACCGGAACCGGGCGGGGGCGCGTAAAAAGGCTTGACCGGACAGGGCGCTACGGGTCACCAGAGCGGTCAGCCAAGACAGCAATAAAAAACCCGGCCGGCCGCCCGGCGCGTCAAAGCCGCACCTGACCGGCAAGGAGGATACCTTGAACAGCACCAACGAGAGCCCCGCAATCGACGCAGCCCAGGCCGAGGCCGTGCACCAAAACGCTCTGGAAGCCCTGGAGCGCAAGGAACTGGAGCCGGCCCGTGAAGGATTTATGCAAGCACTTGAGGCTTTTACCGCCCTTGGCGACGATGTCGGCGTGGCCATGGCCTGCCACAACCTGGGGCTGACCAACCAGGAAACCGGCGATCTGACCATGGCCCGGCAGTGGCTGGAACAATCCCTGGCGATCAGCGAGCGGGAAGGCCTGGACGGCGGCATGACCGTGACCAGCCACCAGCTCGGCGTGGTGGCCCAGATGGCCGAGCAATACGAAGTCGCCCGGGACTGGTTTCTGCGGGCGCTGGCCTTGGAAGAAAAAAGCAGCAACAAGATTGGCGAAGCCAAGACCTGCCATCAGCTTGGCATCGTGTGTCATGTGCTGGGCGACCTGGAAGCGGCCAAGGACTGGTACGACCGGGCCATTGCCGGCTTCGAGGAAATCGGCGACGAGCAAAACGCCGGCACCACCAAGAAATTACTGGATTTCTTGACGGATTATGAACGCCAGGGCAGCCACGAAGGGCACGAAGGGCCGTGCAACCGGCAGCAATAAGGCGAGAGCGGCAGGAGGCAAGAAGGCAGAAGAGGCCTCCGGCGGCCAAAGGGGTGGCCCCTTTGGAATCCCTCCTGGAAGGCAAAGGGTTAAGGGGGGGACGGCGTTGCAGTGACGGTGGGTGGGAGCGGGAAAGGCATTTCCGTCGGGCGAGCAATGCCGCAGGGCAAGCTTGACGGGAACCACCGTTGCTCCGGCGGTTGGGAAAGGCGACGGTGACGTCGCCCCCATTGAACCCGCGCCCCACGGCGCGACCCGCCCTGCTTCTCCCCCGAGGCGCAAGCCTCGCTTTCGGAAAATAAAAAAAGCCGCCCGGTTTCTCCCAGGGCGGCTTTTTCACGTCTGGCGCGGGCTGCGGCCTAGAGAATCTGTTCCAGAAACTTTTGCGTGCGCGGGTGCTGGGGGTTGGTATAAAACTGCGCCGGGGTGGCGATTTCGAGAATCTGCCCCTCGTCCATAAAGACGATGCGGTCGGCCACTTCCCGGGCGAAACCCATTTCATGGGTGACGCAAACCATGGTCATGCCTTCCCGAGCCAGCTTGACCATGACATCGAGGACTTCACCGATCATTTCCGGGTCCAGGGCCGAGGTCGGCTCGTCAAAGAGCATGATCTTGGGGCTCATGGCCAAGGCGCGGGCAATGGCCACGCGCTGCTGCTGTCCGCCTGAGAGCTTGGCCGGAAATACGTCGGCCTTTTCCAGAATCCCCACCTTGTCGAGCAGTTGCCGGGCCATGACGTCGGCCTCTTTCTCGGACATGCCCTTAAGCTTAATGGGGGCAAGCGTCAGGTTTTGCAGCACGGTCTTGTGCGGGAAGAGGTTAAAGCTCTGAAAGACCATGCCCACTTCCATGCGCACTTTGTTGATGTCCACGGTCTTGTCGTCGAGGTCGAAACCGTCCACCACAATGCGTCCGGTGCTGATGTCTTCCAGCCGGTTGATGGTGCGCAGCAGCGTCGATTTCCCCGAGCCACTCGGCCCGATGATGACGACTTTTTCTCCCTGCCCAATGTCCAGGCTGACGTGGGTCAGGGCGGCCACAGTATCGAAATACTTGCTGACGTCCGTTATGCGGATGATCGGATTATCGTTTGACATGGTGCGACAACCGTTCCTCCATGATGCTCACAAGCTTGGACAGGACCAGGGTGATGATCAGGTAGACCACAGCCACCATGGTAAACGTCTCGAAATACAGAAACGACTCGGAAGCGAATTCGCGGCCCCGCCGCAGCAGATCGGCCACGCCAAGGATCGAAACCAGGGAGGTGTCTTTGAGCAAGGCAATAAATTCATTGCCGACCGGCGGCAGGATGGTGCGCCAGGCCTGGGGCAGGACGACGTAGTACATGGTCTGGGTGCGGCTAAAGCCCAGGGATCGGGCGGCCTCGGTCTGGCCCGTGGGGATGGCCAGGATGCCGGCCCGAAACACCTCGCCCATATACGCCCCGTAGCACACGCTCATGGACAGGACGGCGGCCAGCAGATCGGGCACGTGCACAATGCGGCCAAGGGCATAGTAGATGTAAAAGAGTTGGACGAGAAGCGGCACGCCGCGCACGATCTCGACATAGGTCGAGGCCACGAGGTTGACGTATTTATTGCGCGAGATGCGGCCAAGGCCGGTAATAAGCCCAAACACCAGGGCCAAAGCGATGGAGCAGACAGTGACCTGAAAGGTGATCAGGATGCCGTCGGGGATGAATTTAAAGATCCGCAGATACGGATCGGGATGGAAAACGAGCAGATAGCCCAGTACCAGGAGCGCGCCGGCAAACGACAACCGCCAGGCCGAGACGAGCCCTTTGTCAGAAGGTTTGGGGATGGCGGCCCCGTCGCCGACATCGATGATGATTTGCGGTTCTTCCACAGCGCACTTGCCTTGGTGTTTCATGAGCCTTGTCCACTCCAGCGCGTGCGCTGGACCGGGATACCCCGGTCCGGCGCACGGTGTTCGGCTTCGCCGGTTTGCTACTCAGCCGTGCCGAGCCACTTGGTGAGGATTTCCTTCTCGATGCCCTTTTTCTTCACGGCTTCGAGGCCCTTGTTGATCAGGGCCAGGGTTTCCTTGTCGCCCTTTTTCACAGCCACGCCGTACATCTCGTCGTCAGCCGGGATGATGCAGGCAATCTTCATGGCGTCTTTGTAGTTATCTTTCTTGAGCGCATAGAGCTTGGCGACCGGATCGTCGCAGACAACGCCGTCAATGCGGCCGTTGAAGAGGTCTTCAAAGGCCAGACCGACTTCGTCATAGGACTTGTCTTTGACACCTTCGGACTTTTTGACGGCAAAGTGACCGGTGGTGCTGATCTGGGCACCCAGCGTCTTGCCCTTCATGTTCTCAATGCACTTGGCGTCGGACTTTTTGGGGATGACCAGCGCCTGCTTGACCTGCATGTAGGGCGTGGAGAAATCCATGGCCGCTTTGCGCTCGTCGGTGATGGTGACCGAGGAGCAGATGGCGTCGTACTTGCCAGAGGCCAGACCGGCGAAGATGCCGTCCCAGGCAACAGCCTTGAATTCCGGGGTAAATCCCGCTTCCTTGCCGGCGGCTTCCATCAGATCAACGGCCAGGCCGGTGATCTTTTTGTCGGGGCCAACGAACTCCATGGGCGGCCAGGTGGCGTCGGTGGCGAAGACGATGGTTTTGGCCAGGGTCGGAGAGGCGGTCATGGCAACAAGCATGAGGGCCAGGACAAAGTTTTTGACCATGGAAGGCTCCTGTGGTTGGAGGTGACAACAAAGAAGGGAACGTCCCCTTTACGCGCAAAAGGTGTCACGCCCTTGTGGCCGAATTGTCAGCAAAATTCAAGATGGAACGCGCTGCAATCCTCGTGTCTCAGGCAGATTGGTTGCCGGGTCCGGGCAGCCAATTTTGGCAAAACACCGCCAGTCGTTCGAGGTTTTCGGCGAAATCGGCTCGGCCAAAGCCGATGCGAAAATGTTTCGCCCAGGTTTCGCCATAAAGGCTTCCCGGCAGGAGCAGCACGCCGGCGGCGGCAAGCAGGGCTTGGCAGAAGTCGTCAGCCGTGCCGTGGCGCAGCCCCGGAAAAGCAGTCAATCCCCCGCGCGGAGCCGCGAAATGGAACAGATCCGAGCGCGCCAGGAAAAAATCAGACAGCAGCCGGCGGTTCTGGGCCAACAGCCGGTTCAAGCGGTCCAAGATGGCCTCCCGGGCGGTAAGCGCGCAGACAGCCAGATATTCCGAGGGAGCCGAACCGCAGATGGACAGATAGTCTTTGACCGAGGCCATGCGCGCCAAGAACTCCCGGTCCCGGCAGCACACCCAGCCCACCCGCAAGCCGGGCAGGCCAAACGATTTGGACAGGACGCCAAGGGATACGGCCCGGGGATCGAGGTCGCAGGCCGCCGGCAGGGTGGCCACACCCTCGGCCTCCGAAAAACGGTAGACCTCGTCGGAAAAAACCCGCACCCCCTGTTCGGCGGCCAGCCCCACCATGGCGGCAAAGGTCTCGGGCGTTGGCAGATAACCGGTCGGATTATGGGGAAAATTGACCGTCAAGGCCTTGGCCGGGCCGGACAGCAGGGCCGGTAGTTCGGCCATGTCCGGGGCAAAGCCCCAGGCCGGATCGCAGCCCCACGGCGACACCCGGCAACCCACGGACCGGGCCACATCGGACAGGGACTGGTAGCACGGCGTGGTGACGACCAGGGTATCGCCCGGGGCCAGGGCGGCGGTCATGAAAGTGAAAATGGCCTCTTCAGCCCCCACATGGACCAGCACGTCCTCGGGTTCGATGGTTGTATAGAGCGAAGCGATGGCTTGGCGCAGGGCCGACGCGCCCTTGGAGTCGGTGTAGCCCAGGTGGACGTGCCCCAGCCCCTCGGCGGCCCCGGGCACGAGGGCGAGCAGTTCGCCCACGGACAGCGATTGGCCGTCGGAGGCGCACAACAAATGCGGGGCGGTGAACTCGTGGCGGGCGAAATAGCGCTCCAGGCGAAACGGAGGGAGTTGCACGATGTTTGCGATCCTTTCTCGTAAGGGATAGCGTCCCGGAAAAAAGGGACAAGGGGACATACCCATGATCGGGACGAGCGGCAAGATGCTTTTGTAGGGATGGTCCGGCCGGCGTCGCCGACTTGGCGCATCCCTGGCAAGAGGCTGCGATTGTCCCTTGATCCGGGTTGTGCTATTGCCTGACGCTATGCCATTCGACATCGCCCAGCTTTTGCGCACCAACAAGACCATGGCCATTTGGGCAGCCTTTTTCGGGTTGGTGTGGCTGACCAGTTATTACGGCCTGTTCGGGCTGGTCTTTATCACCTATATCCTGTGCTTTTTGTTTAACAGCCCCATCGAGCGGCTGGCCGCCAAGACCCGATGGCCCCGGGTGCTCTGGGCCGTGGTCGTCTATGTGGTTTTTCTGGCAGTGGTGCTCACCATCATCTCCTCGGTGGTGCCCCGGATCGGGGCCGAATCCTCGGCGTTTCTCAAAAAACTGCCCGACACCCTGGAAACCCTGCGCAAGCATCTCGACAACTGGGCCTGGCTGGCCCCGGACATGGCCGCGCCCATTGCCAAGGTCAAAGACTATTTGACCCTTGAGGCGTTGGTCGGGGTCAAGACCGAGACGCTTTTCTCCCTGGCTGTCAATTCGCTCAATCAGATCTCCATTTACGTCTCGACCTTTCTGCTCGGCACGCTGTTTAGCTTCCTCATCATGCTTGATTTCCCCAATCTGCGCGCCAAAACCATTGCACTGCGCGACTCCCGGCTGCGCGACATTTACGATGTCACGGCCCGCAGCGTGGTGCGGTTTGCCGTCGTGGTCGGCATGGGGTTTCGGGCGCAGATGCTCATTGCGGCCCTGAACACCCTGCTCACGGCGCTTGGCCTGTATATCCTCGGCATCCAGCCTGTCGGGCTGTTGTCCACGGTGGTCTTTTTTTGCGGTCTTATCCCGGTGCTGGGCACGTTCATTTCTTCCGCGCCCATCGTGTTGGTGGCCGTCAACACCGCCGGCCCCAATCACGCCCTGTGGGCCATCGTCATGATCATCATTGTGCACACCATTGAGACCTATATTTTAAACCCGCGCATCGTGGCCGCCATGTTCAAGATCAGCCCGCTGATCACCTTGATGATCCTCTATGTCGGGCACAAGCTGTTCGGATTGTGGGGCATGGTGCTCGGCGTGCCGGTGACGGTGTTTATTCTGCGCCACGTCATCCTTGGCGTGGATATGGATAGCCCGAAGAGCGAAGCCGCCTCCCCGTATCTTCCCCAAAACGGGGGAAAAGGCGGCGGCAATGGCTAAGGGCTGGCGACGACTGACGGGGTTTTTCGCAATGGCTTTGACGGTTGCGGCGCTGCCGGTCATCACAAGCCGGCCGGCCCGGGCCGGGCTGGAGGAAGGCCGCACCGCCTGGCGCGATGGCGATTTCGCCAAGGCCTTTGAGGAATTCCTGCCCCTGGCTGCAGCCGGGGACATCACGCTGCAAAACCAGATTGCAGCCATGTACTACACCGGCCAGGGCGTGCCCCAGGATTTCGTCAAGGCGGCCGAATGGTTTAAAAAGGCCGCTACCGCCGGCAGTCCCGAGGCCCAGTACTGTCTGGGCAAGTTATATTACTACGGCCAGGGCGTGCCCCAGAACTTCGAGGAAGCCGTCAAATGGCTCACCGATGCAGCCCTTGGCGGCAAAGGCGGGGCGCAATTTCTGCTGGCCACGTTGCAACTGTACGGCAAGGGCACCCAAGCCAACCCGGTCAAAGCCTATTTCTGGACGCTGCTGGCGGTTGCCGCCCCGGATCTGCCGGCCGAAGACAAGACCGGGGCTGTGGCCCTGCGTGATCAGATTGCAGCCAGCCTGTCCAAACGCCAGATGGAATCCATGCAAACCATGGTGCGCAACTGGTCGCCACGAAAGACCACCCCGGCCCCGGCCGCCCCCCGCCGAGGACTCCCGTAAGAGTGCCTCCGGCGGCCGGGGGGGATAATCCCCCCCGGACCCCCTTGCCAGAAGAAATTTTATAAGGGGGACTATGTTGCAGCGGCGGACGTTGCCCCCCTAAACCCCTTGCCTTTCAGGTGGGATTCCAAAGGGCTCAGCCCTTTGGCCGCCGGAGGCCTCTTCCGCCTTCTGCCTTCTGCCTTCCTCTCGCTCCTCACCTACCCGAAATCCGGCCAATCCTTTTCAAAGCGCACTTTCCCTTTGGTTTTCTTGAATTTGCGCAACAGCACGTAGAGCGCACCAGCGCCGCCGTGGCGCGGTTGCGCGGTGCTAAAGGCCAGGACGGCGCGTTTGAGGGGATCGTGGGTGAGCCAGGATTTGAGTTCTTCCTTGAGCACCGGCAGCCCGCCCGGCGAGTTCGACCCCCGGCCGGGTATGACGAGCAGGCAGCGTTTGCCGGCCATATAGTGTTCGCGCACGAAATGAAGCAGGGTCAGCTTGGCTTGGTCGACAGTAAACCCGTGCAGATCGAGGTGGGCTTCGGGTGAGAACTGGCCGGCCCGCAGTTGGCGATAGATTTTGGGATCGAGGTCGGTGATGAACCCCTGCACGTATTCATCGCTGTATTCCAGGGTGAATTCCACCCGCCCTTCCACCAGTTCGCGCAGGGCCTCCAGGGCTTTTTGCTCCTCGTCGGCGGCCGACGGAGCTGTTGGCGGGGGTGGTGTCGGGCGCACGTCGCGGCCGCCGGTTTTGTCCCGGTCAAAGCGGGAGACGCCGTTCATGGCCCGCAGGAAGTCCGATTCGGCGGTTTCGCCGGGCGTATCCGGTTTGGAGGCGGCGCTGAGCGCCTTGGCCACAGCCGGCGGCACGTCTTTTTTCCTGGCCACCTTGACGCCTTTGAGGACGCCGGAAAAGGGCCGAAACGCGGTTGGATCTTCTTTTTTCGCCATGGCCCGGGAAGCTACCGGCAACCACCGGCCTTGGCAAGCCGGGATCAGCCGGGCCGGGCCGGCCTGACAGTTGGTGGAGCCGGCACAGTTTTTGGCCAGCGGCCACCTTCTGTCGGTATGGGCCGTTCCAGGACCGCCTGCGGCGGCCCGGGGCAATGGATCGCTGGCTGCCTACGATTTGAAAAGTTTATCGATCAAACTACTTTTTGAAACTTGGAAAATGGCATGGCTTGCGCCCATGAGAATGAGAAAGGACCCACCGATGTCGGGAAGGCTTGGAAAAAATGCCTGTTTATTAATGGCAACGCTGAACGCAGTTGCATCGATAATGCAGACACGTTGCGAAAGAAACGCCAAATAGCAGGTTGCCAGAACGATGGTCATAAGAACGCACTGCATCCTTGAAATGGTGAGTGACGGCGTACTCCCTGCGGCATCGTCCGAGAACAACTGTGCAAAGCGGGTAAAAAAGCCTTGAATTCCAACCACCTTGGGACAGTTGATCCCGGGCGTGGATTTGGAAATGAAGGTGGCGGCCACGGGACTGGCGGCGACGATGCCAAGCAGGACCAGCAAGTCGGTGTCCAGCCCCGGGTAGAGGTCAATGGGCTTGGCTGCTGCAGCGGCATAATTGACCCCGAAGAACAGATTGAACAGGGTCATGACGGTGTAGCCGCCCATGACAATGGCCGTCCACAAAAAGGCCTGGGCCCGGGACAGGCTGGCGCAGCCGGAGTTCAGATCGAGGACCATGCCAAAGGCGTCGTCGTGCAGGATCAGGCCGACGCCGACACCTAAAAGGAGCAGCGCCGCAACGACGCACAGCAATGGGATGCGAAGGGAAATATGGCTGTCCTGCGTCACGACCAGCCCAAGGGCCGACGTGGCAACCGGCATGGCAAGCGACGGGATGCTGTTGGGGACCGCTGGGTTGGTCTTGGCGCGGGTTGTTGCAATGGCGGTTGCGAAACACGGGTTTGCAGGTTTATCGCTGCACATGCCGGTGGCGTTCAAGGCCAGTTCTGCGGCCGCATTGGTCAGGACCGCACCCGCAGTAAAGAGGATAAAGGTTGCAACAATCAGGATCGAGCCGAAAAACTTTGGGTTTTTAAGCTGTTCGAACACGATTGCCCTCCACGGTTTGCCTTTCCGGTCGGGGGTGACAATGCTCTTTACGATGTGTAGTCCTTTTTTATTATTTTATGATAAATATGCAAGTGCAAGTTGGTCTTTTCTGCCCTGCGAGTGCCTCGCTCGGTCCTTTTCAGAAGGGCTTGCCACATAACAGCATAATGCCCTTATGGTTTTATGTGCAAAAACACAGGGAACGCTTTTGGAAATCCGACACACGGCACTTCCTGTCGGGCGTTAGGAGCCAAATCGTTCCAGCCGTTTGCCGCTGGTGGGTGGCTGGGACTGCGTGGTTTGGGATCGCCTGAATGCGGCGGGCTGGCTGGGAGGAGGAGCATATCCAGCGCCGGGCTCCGGCCGGCTCTGGCCTTTGGGACCGCCCTGTTGTAATGCTGGCAGGGCCGGGGTTTACGCGGAGGATTCACCGGGTGGTTGACGCAATCCGAAGCTGCCTTATTATGTAAACTTGCCGGACAACCAGCCGGAAAACCGGGAGATAAAGCCCATATGAGCGTTGAATACAAGGATTATTACAAAGTCCTGGGGGTGACCAAGGCCGCCAGCCAGGAGGAAATATCCAAGGCGTTTAAGAAAAAGGCCCGTAAGCACCATCCCGACCTCAATCAAAACGATCCCGAGGCCGAGAAAAAGTTCAAGGAATGCAACGAGGCCTATGAAGTCTTAAAAGACCCGGAAAAGCGCAAGCTTTTTGATTCGTTGGGTGCCAACTGGCAGCATGGCCAGAATTTCCAGCGTCCGCCGGGTTTTGAAAACGCACAGTACAATTTCGGCGGCCAGGGCGGCCAGCAGTTTGATGCCGGGGCGTTTTCCGACTTCTTTGAGACCGTCTTTGGCGGCGTCGGCGGCAGTGGCGGCGGCCGGGGGCGGCCGGGGGGCGCTTCGTTTGGCGACTTCGGCGGTTTCGGCGGGGCTGGCGGCTTTGGCGGTGCCGCCGGCTATTCCCGTGGCCCCACGCGCGGTTCCGACGCCAACGCCACCCTGGAACTCACCCTGGAGGAAGCCTACCGGGGCGGAGCCAAGGAAGTGGCCTTCCAGGAGCAGACCATCGGCCCCGACGGCGCGCCGCGCCTGGGGTCCAAGCGCCTCAATGTCTCCATCCCGGCCGGGGTGCGCGACGGGGCGAAAATCCGCCTGTCCGGCCAGGGCAATGCCGGTCGGGCCGGGGGCAAGGCCGGGGATTTGTATTTGAAGGTCAGGATCATGCCCCATGCCCTTTTCAAGCTGGAAGAGAGCAACGTCATCCTCGATTTGCCGCTGGCCCCCTGGGAGGCCGCACTCGGGGCCAAGGTCCGGGTGCCTACCTTGGACGGGGCCGTGGAAATGTCGATTCCGGCCGGCTCGTCGTCGGGGCGCAAGCTGCGTCTGACCGGCAAGGGCCTGGGCGGCCAAGGCAAACGCGGCGACCAGTTGGTGCGGCTTATGGTGCAGGTTCCGGGCAGCCTCACGGATGCGGACCGGGAGTTGTGGGAAAAGTTGGCCGCGTCGTCGGATTTTAACCCCCGGCCGTTTTAGGTCCAAGCGAGGTCGCCATGGAGATCAAGCATATTGTCATTGCCGGCAGCGTCCCGGCCCGGTCCGAACGCTTAAGCTTTTCCCAGGTGCAGGAGCTGACCGGGTTGCACCCTACTGTTGTGGGGGAGCTGATCGAGCTTGGCTGGATCAGCCCGGAACATACGACGGCCGACGCCTACCTGTTTCGCACCCGGGATGTCTACCGGCTGCGTAAACTTGACCGCATCCAGCGGGATTTTGAGCTGCCGCTCTTGGGCGCAAGCATTGTGGTCGATCTGCTGGAACGCATCGAGTACCTGGAAGGCAAGGTTTCCGAGCTGAATCGGCTTTTGTAGCGCACATATTGAGCTTTGAAGCAGCCAGTGCTGCATCAATATTTTTTACACGACATGTTGTTTGCATGATTTCTGATGGGTGGTATTGCCAAATTCGCATACGTTCTTATCTCTGATGCAGCCACGGAGGAGGACATTGTATGGATCTCAATAAATTCACGCAGAAATCCCAGCAGGCCATCGGCGAAGCCCAGACTGTTGCTGTGCGCATGGGCCAGCAGCAAGTGGAAGCCGAACATCTGCTCTATGCGCTTTTGGCCCAGGAGCAAGGGCTGGTGCCGCGCATCCTGGACAAGGCCGGCTACAATACCCAGACCTATCTGGCCGAACTCGAACGCGGCCTTGGCCGGCTCCCCCGGGTCAGCGGACCTGGGGCTGCCCCGGGCAATATCTACGTCACGCCGCGGCTTAACGAAATCCTGGTCAAGGCCCAGGATCTGGCCCGGCATTTAAAGGACGAATACGTCAGCGTCGAACATCTGTTCCTGGCCTTTTGCGACGAGCCGCCTTCGACCCTGGCCGGACAGGTCAATGCCTCCCTTGGCGTCACCAAGGACCGCATCCTGGCCGCCTTGAACGAAATACGGGGCGGCCAGCGCGTCACCTCGGCCGATCCCGAGGCCACCTACGAGGCCCTGTCCAAGTACGGCCGCGATCTGGTCGAGGACGCCAAGAAGGGCCGGCTTGATCCGGTCATCGGGCGCGATGAGGAGATTCGGCGCGTCATCCGTATTCTGTCGCGGCGCACCAAGAACAATCCCGTGGTCATCGGCGAGGCCGGCGTTGGCAAGACAGCCATCGTCGAAGGCCTGGCCATGCGAATCGTCAATAAGGACGTGCCCGAGGGCCTCAAAGACAAGACCATCTTTGCTCTGGACATGGGCGCGCTTATTGCCGGCGCAAAATACCGGGGTGAGTTCGAGGAACGGCTCAAGGCCGTGCTCAAAGATGTCCAGACGTCGGAAGGCCGCATCCTGTTATTTATCGATGAGCTGCACACCATCGTCGGCGCGGGCAAGACCGAAGGCTCCATGGACGCGGGCAATCTGCTCAAGCCCATGCTGGCCCGGGGCGAACTCCACTGCATCGGGGCCACGACTCTGGACGAGTACCGCAAGTACATCGAAAAAGATCCGGCCCTGGAGCGGCGGTTCCAGCCGGTCATGGTGGACGAGCCGACGGTCGAGGACACCATTTCCATCCTGCGCGGGCTGCGCGAGCGTTTCGAGGTGCACCACGGCGTGCGCATCAGCGACTCCTCGCTGGTGGAGGCGGCCGTCCTGTCCCAGCGCTACATCGCCGACCGCCAGTTGCCGGACAAGGCCATCGACCTCATCGACGAGGCCGCGGCCATGATCCGCACCGAAATCGATTCCCTGCCGGCCGAGCTGGATCTGATAAACCGCAAGGTCATGCAGTTGGAAATTGAGCGCGAGGCGCTTCGCCGGGAAACCGACAAGGCCTCGCGGGAACGGCTGGAAAAGCTTGAAGAGGAGTTGGCCAATCTCAAGGAAGACCAGGGCGTGTTTGTGGCCCAGTGGGAGCGCGAGAAGGCCGTGGTGGACGTCCTGCGCCGGCTCAAGGAAGATATCGAAAAGACGCGCCAAGCCATCGAAGTGGCCGAGCGCGACTACGACCTCAACCGGGCGGCCGAATTGCGCTACGGGCGCCTGGCCACCCTGGAGCGCGATCTGGCCGGCCAGGAAGAGGCCATTGCCAAGTCCTCGGGCGGCACGCGCATGATTCGCGAGGAAGTGACCCCGGACGACATCGCCATGGTCATTTCCCGCTGGACCGGCATTCCGGTCACGCGCCTGCTTGAAAGCGAGCGCGAGAAGCTCTTGCGTCTGGGCGATGTGCTCCACGACCGGGTCGTGGGACAGGACGAGGCCGTGACGGCCGTGGCCGATGCCGTGCTGCGCGCCCGGGCCGGGCTCAAAGATCCCGGCCGGCCCATCGGCTCCTTTATTTTCCTGGGACCAACGGGTGTTGGCAAGACCGAACTGTGCAAGACCCTGGCTGCGGCGCTGTTTGACACCGAAGACAACATGGTGCGCCTGGACATGTCGGAATACATGGAACGCCACACCGTGGCCCGGCTCATCGGCGCGCCTCCGGGCTACATCGGCTACGACGAGGGCGGCCAGTTGACCGAAGCCGTGCGCCGCAAGCCCTACAGCGTGGTGCTCTTTGACGAGATCGAAAAGGCGCACAGCGATGTGTTCAATACGCTGTTGCAAATCCTCGACGACGGCCGGCTCACCGACAGCCACGGCCGGACCGTGGATTTTAAAAACACCATCATCATCATGACCTCCAACATCGGTGCCCAGTATCTGCTCGACGGCATCCTGCCCTCCGGGGAATTCAAGGAAGGCGTGTCCGAGGCGGTCATGAACACGTTGCGCGGGCATTTCAGGCCGGAGTTTTTAAACCGCGTGGACGAAACAGTGCTGTTTAAGCCGCTGTTGCGCGCACAAATCGCGTCCATTGTGGAATTGATGCTGGGCGGGCTGCGGGCCAGGCTTGCCGACCGCAAGATCGGGCTGACTCTTAGCGACGCGGCCAAGGCCTTTATCGCCGAGACGGCCTACGATCCGGTCTACGGCGCGCGGCCGCTGCGGCGTTACCTGCAAGCCCATGTGGAGACGCCGCTGGCCAAGGCGCTCATTGGTGGTCAGGTGGTCGATGGCCAGACCGTCACTGTGGACGTGACCGACGGTTCACTGGTTTTCGTCTAAGGAATGACTGCACCGGCAACGCACAACGGGCCGCCTCCCCTCGGGGAAGCGGCCCGTTTGCTGTGGCGCGCGGACTGTTCGGGAAACAACGGCGGCGCTACTCGATAAGTCCGAGGGTCTTTATCAGATGCAGCAGCATGTGCTTGTCAATGGGCTTTGGCACATAGGAGGTGGCACCGCCCTTGTAATAGGCTTCCACCACGTTTTTCGGATCATCCAGGGCTGTGGTCATGATGATCTTGACTTCGTTTGACGGAGCGATGCCCCGGTCCTTTTCCAAAGCCCGAATGCGTTTGAGCGCAGTCTGGCCGTCCATCTCCGGCATCATGATGTCCATGCAGATCAGGTCGTAACAGTGCTCATCGTCCAGGGATTGGGTTACTGCCTCCACTGCTTCAAGACCGTTGACCGCAATATGGACTTCGCCATAGGGGGCGAGAATCTTCTGCAGAATTTTGCGACTGGTAAAGTCGTCTTCCACGACGAGAACACGCATAGGAGCCTCCCGGGCGCAGGGTTGCCGGCGGGTCGGGATTCCCGCTTGGCGGCGGCTGTGAAAACACACCTTTCCCCTATTTCTAAGAGATCGTGTAAAAAAAGGCAATCGCTCCAGGCCCGGCGGTGTCTTGCCTGCGGTTGCAATCCCGAGTAAGCCTTCAAAGGATGCGCGCACCGCGCACATGGAGCAAATGATGGGTTTTTGGAATACGTTGACGTTTTTTGTCGCAACCGCCGTGGAACCGAGCTGGCATAAGACCTGGCCGTTTGGTCCGGGTCTGGATGAAGGTTTTTTGTCCGTTTTTTTAAAGGGCGTTTTCATCGCCGCCATCCTTGGCGGCATGGCCTGGCTGTTGCGCTGGCTCTTTGGGCCGAGCGGGCCGCTGCGGGAGAAGGAGTTTGACGAACCTGATCCGGAAGCTCCGGTTGAGACCGCCCACAAACCCTTGTCCCGTAATGGAGACGCCGACGGCGATGGCCATGACCGAAACCATTGAGACCGCCCAGCACTGGTTCGCAGCCTTTGTCGCGGCCCATCCCGGAGCAACGCCCCTGGACGCCTCCCGGGTGGAACTCAAACGCCGCCACTGCGAACTGGTCAGGGACGAAGCCCTGGCCCTGGCCCAAAGCCTCGACCTGACCCCGCGCCAGATCACCCTGGCCGCCGTGGCCGGGCTGTGCCACGATGTCGGCCGGTTTCCGCAATACCAGCGTTACAAGACCTTTAGCGACCCGCAAAGTGCCAACCACGGCCTGCTTGGGTCGCGCGCCCTGGTCCGTCGCGGCGGTTTCCTGCCTGGTCTCACGGACCGCGAGCGCGCCCTGGTGCGGCTGGCCGTGGTCGTCCATAACCGCCGCAGCCTGCCGCCTGTGCTGGCTGCCGGCCGCGATCTCCAGGCCCTTGTCCTGGCGCAGATCATTCGCGACGCCGACAAGCTCGATATCCTGCGGATCATGATCGAGCACTTTAACGATCCGGCCGACAAGGACGACGTGGTGTTTCTGGGCCTGCCCGATCTGCCCGGGCAGTTCAATCCGGCCATTCTGGACGACATCGAAGCCGGGCGCAGCAGCCGCTACGACTATATGCATTCGGCCACCGATTTCGCCCTGCTCCTTTTGAGCTGGATCAACGATCTGGCCTTTCCCCTAACCCGGGAGTTGTTTTTTTCGCGCGGCCACGTCCAGCAACTTTTTGCCCAGTTGCCTGATGTGCCACGTCTTGCCGCCTTCAAGATCCGCTATTATGAGCGTTTCGCGCCCACGGGGGCGTGACGCGACCGAGGGGCGTCCAACATGGACTTTTCGCCGATCTTATTTGACACCGTTGTCATCGTTGCCAAAAACGAAGACAACGCCCGCCGCGACCGGCGTTCCCTGGCTTCGTTTCGACCACAGCGGGTGGAACACTTCGTTTCCGGGGCCAAAGCCCTGGCCTTTTTGCTGGCCAACCGGGTGGACATGGTGCTGCTCGACAGCCAGCTTGAGGACATGGACGCCACGCAGTTTTTGCGGGCCACCCGGCGGGACATGCGCCTCAAAGATGTGCCCATCGTCATGGTCACGGCCGCAAGCAGCCGCGAGAAAGTCCTGGACGCCATCGCCCAGGGCTGCGCCGGCTATATTCTGCGGCCGTATTCGGAAGATACCTTCGCCAAACACGTCCTGCGCGGCTGTCAGGTGGAACGGGTCACGGAAATCGAACGGCAGCAGATCGAAGACGCCCGGGAAATGATCGCCGCCGGCAATTTCGACGACGCCATCGAAGCCTTTGAAGAGATCATCTCCGAACAGAACATGGCCCAGAAATACTACGACATGGGCTGCCGGTGTCTGGTGCGGCAAAAATTCGGCCAGGCCATCATCGCCTTTAAAAAGGCCATCAAGTTCAACGATCTGTTCGCCGAGGCCTATAAGGGGCTGGCCGACGCCTACAAGGCCAAGGGCGAGATCGACGAATTCAAGCGCTATCTGCAAAAAGCCGCCGAGGTCCATGCCCAGTTCAACCGGCTGGAAGAGACCAAGGAACTGTTTATCGAGATCCTCAAATACGATGCGCTCTCACCCAACCCCTTTAACTCCCTGGGGGTCAAGCTGCGCAAGAGCGGCGATCTGGCCGGGGCGCTGCACGCCTACAGTCAGGCGCTCACGCTGACCCCGGATGACGAAAATATCCACTTCAACATGTCCAAGGCCTACTATTTCATGGGCAATGTCGAAGCGGCCAAAGGCAGCGTGGAAAAAGCCCTGGAAATAACACCCTCCTTTGAGGAAGGGCGCAAACTCTATCGCAAGCTCGCCAACCGCGAGTATCCCCGCCCGGCCACAGCCGGCGAGCATCGCCCGGCCAAAGACATGGCGCGCGACGAATAGGGGAAGCGCAAGAGGCCGGGGAAGGCAGAAGAGGCCTCCGGCGGCCAAAGGGGTGGCCCCTTTGGAATCCCTCCTGGAAGGCAAAGGGTTAAGGGGGATGGCGTTGCCGCGATGGGTGGGTGGGATCAAAATGCACTTGCGTCGGGCGGGCAATGCCGCAAGGCAAGCATGACGGGAACCACCGTTGCTCCCGTCACGCGCTTCTTTCGGCTTTCCTGGCCCCCAGCCGGCCCGTTCGCCAGGAAACGCCCATATCCCCTTGAAAAAACTTCTCCCATTCAGGGGGTCCGGGGGGGATGATCCCCCCCGGCCGCCGGAGGCCTCTTCTGTCTTCTCCTCTCTTGCACTCCCCCACTCCCGCTACGGGCTGACCAAAATCACGACGCGTCGATTTTTCGCCTGGTTTTCCGGGATGCTGCGTCCTGCCGGGTCGGTGTTGGGCGCGACCGGCAGGGTGTCGGCCAGTCCTTCGACGCGCATGTGGTCGCGGGGCACGCCGTTGTCGATGAGAAAGCGGGCCACCCGGCTGGCCCGGGCCGAGGACAGTTCCCAGTTGGAGGGATAGAGCCAGGATTCCATGGGCAGATTGTCGGTGTGGCCTTCCACGGTGATTTTATACGGCGTGCCGGCCAGGGTGGCGGCGATGTCGCGCAACAGCGGCACACCGCCGGGTTTGACCTCGGCGCTGGCCAGATCAAAAAAGGCCGCGCCGCGCAGATTGAGCTCCACGCCGTTTTCCCGAGGCTTCACTTCCACGTTGCCTGACGCAATATCGAGCTTGGCCGAAAGCTCTTTGCGAATGTCGTCGAGGCTCTTTTTGGTCGGCCCGGTGCGTTCATTGGCGGCTTTATCCGCCGGCGTTTCGGGTTTGGCCGGCTGTTGGGCCTCGGCTGGCTGGCCTTCTCCCGGCGTTTTGGCCAACTCGGGCGTTTTGGCCGGCTCGGGCTGGACCGGTTTGGGCGCAGGCGGTTCCAGCGGCGGGGTAGGTTCGCTGGCCAGGGTGGTGTGGGTGACTTTGGAGCGCACCATGGGTTTTTCGACCGGCGGTTGGGCGGGGGCTGGAGCCGGAGCCGGAGCCGGGGCGGTCCTGCCGACAACGGGCGGGGATACCCCGGGGTTTTTGCGGGGCGCGGGCTTGTCCTGGACCATGGCCTGCTGCATGGAATCGGCCACGCGCTCGTAGCGGTTGAGATCCACATGGGACACGGCCACGAGCAGCAGGAAAAAGCACAGCAACAGCGTCATCATGTCGGCCAGGGAAATAGGCCAGAGGTCTTCGTCGTCGTGGTGGCGTTTGCGCAGATCCGACAATTTGAGCACGGCAGTATGGTCCTTTTATTTCTTGCGCGGGGGCACGGAATGCCTCCGGCGGCCAAAGGGGTGACCCCTTTGGAATCCCACCGGGAAGGCAAGGGGTTTATAGGGACAACGTCTGCCGCTGCAACCCAATCCCCCCTTGAAAAACTTCTCCCATTCAGGGGGGCCGGGGGGGATGATCCCCCCCGGCCGCCGGAGGCCTCTTCGCTTTATCTTCTTCGCCTACCTGCTGCGCAGGCGGGGCGCGTCGCGGAACTCGCCGCCGGGGAAGCGGTCGGCTTCGCGGCTGATCAGTTCATCGCCGGCAAATTCCGTCTGGCGGTTCTGGGCTTTGAGATCCAGCCACTGGGCCAGGGATCGGGCAGCGCGCAGCCCGGAATAGATGGCCTTGCCGATCTTGCTTGGGCCGGTGAGTGCATCGCCGGCCACGAACACGTTTTCGATGGCCGTCATATTGAGCCAGCGCACTTCGCCCTTGCGCACGGATTCAAGCCCGAGTTCCTTGGCAAAGGGTGGCGTGGCCACTTCGCCGATGGCGGCCACGATGACCTCGGCGGCCAAGGTTTTTTCGCTGCCGTCCTGGCGGTAGGAAAAGCCGGTGACCGCCTGCTCGCCGCTAACGGCCACGGGCAGACAGCGCTCGTGCCACACGACCCCGGCCGCCTCCAGCCGTTCGATCTCCAGGGCACCGCACGGGGCCTCGGCCCGGGTGCGGCGATAGAGCATGGCCACCGAGGCCGCGCCCAGGGCCACGGCTCCATGGGCCACGTCCACGGCCGCATGGCCGGCGCCGATGACCACGACCCGTTTGCCGGCCACATCCGGCGCTTTGACCCCCGGGGCGCAGTAGTGGGCGGCCCGGATGGGAAAGAGAAATTGCAGCCCGGAGAGCACGCCGGGCAATTCCTCGCCCGGGATGCCCAGCCGGCGGGATTTCCAGGAGCCGGTGGCGATCATGATGGCCTCGTGCTTGGTGATCATGTCGCCAAGGCCCTTGACCTCGTTGCAGAAATGGTCGCCCTCTTCCTCGAAAAGCGGCGCGCTGCAACAGATTTTGGTGTGGGTGTGAAAGTTGACGCCGTAGCGCCGGGCCATGCGCAACGTGCCGGCCTCGATGCGCTCGCGTGGAATGCGGTGGCCGGGGATGCCAAAGAGCATAAGCCCCCCCGGGCGCGGCATCTTGTCGTAGACTTCCACGGCATGGCCCAGGCACGACAGGTAGCCGGCGGCAGCCAGCCCCGACGGCCCGGCACCGATGATGCCGACCGAGACGCCGCTGGCCGGCGGGGGATCGCCGCACAGAAAATTGAAATTCATGGGGTCCATGGCTGCTCCGGGTTTAGGACAGCCTACGCCAAAGCGCCGGCCGGTTCAACGCCGGAAGGTGTGACTTTTACTCGTGAATATGCGAACAAACCCGCCCTGCCGGAAGAGGGAAAGGGGCCATGACACACATCTATTGCAAACTCATCGGCTCTGCCGTGCTCTGGGGCGGCACCTGGGTGGCCGGGCGGCTGCTGGCTGCGTCCATGGGGCCTTTTTCAGCGGCCTTTCTGCGTTTTGCCCTGGCCTCGGTGTTTCTTTTCTTTCTCACCGCCCGCGTCGAGGGGCGCTTTCCCCGGCTGTCCCGCCGGGAGCTGCCCTGGCTGCTCACCCTCGCCGCAACCGGCATCTTCGCTTATAATGCCTTGTTTTTCGCCGGTCTGCGCACGGTCCCGGCCGGGCGGGCGGCGCTGATTGTGGCCTGCATCCCGTCGGTGGTGGCTCTTTTTTCCGGCCTGCTCTTCCGGGAAGCCTTCCCACCGCGCAAACTCGCCGGCATCGCCCTGTCGTTTGGCGGCGTGGGCGTTATCGTCTCGGGCGGCGACGTTGCGGCGCTTTTTGCAAAGGGTCTGTCCACCGGCGATCTGTGCATCTTCGGCTGCGTGGCCGCCTGGGCCGCCTATACCCTGGCCGGCAAAAAGGCCATGGAGCGCATCGCTCCCTACAGCGCCGTGACCTGGTCGTGCATTCTGGGGGCGCTCATGCTGTTGCCGCCGGCCCTGGCCATGGGACTAACCCGCGACGTGGCCGCTGCCCCCCCCACGGCCTGGGGGCTGGTCGCCTTTTTCGGCATCCTGGCCACGGGCTTCGGTTTCTCCTGGTATTACGAAGGAGTCAAAGCCCTTGGGCCGACCAAGGCCGGCGTTTTCATCAACCTCGTGCCGGTGGTGGCCGTATTTCTCGGCTGGCTGCTCCTGGGCGAACCCTTGTCACCGACCCTGGCCCTGGGCGGCGGACTCGTCCTTGCCGGGGTGTGGCTCACCAACCGGCAGGGGCAAAAAGGGCAGCGCGCGGCTTTGAAAACGCGATAACGGCCTTGTGTTCAGACCGGCGAGGCGCTAGTGGAGCCAAATCATACGCTCGCACGGAGTGCCCCTCGAATGGAAATGCAAACCGCCCCGGCCAGGGTTCTCATCGTTGACGACGCCCCGTCCAACCTGGCCATCCTCACCGAGACGCTGCGGGCGCACTACGATATCCGCATTGCCAGCGGTGGCTATGAGGCCTTGCGGCTGGTGGACGAGAGCCCGCCGGACCTGATTCTGCTCGATATCGTCATGCCGGACCTGGACGGTTACGAAGTCTGCCGTCGGCTCAAAGAGCGGGCCGCCACCCGCAACATCCCCATTATCTTTCTCACGTCCAAGGGTGAAGTCGCCGATGAAACCCTCGGGCTGGCTCTTGGAGCCGTGGACTACATCATAAAGCCCATCAGCGTCCCCATCGTTCAGGCCAGGGTGCGCACCCATGTGGAACTCAAGCGCCGGGGCGATCTGCTGGAAACACTCTCCATGCGCGACGGCTTGACCGGCATCCCCAACCGCCGCTTCTTTGACGACTGCCTGGACCGGGCGTGGCGGCAGGGCCTGCGCACCGCCAAACCGCTCAGTCTGCTTATGGCCGACATCGACTATTTCAAGGACTACAACGATACCTACGGCCACATGGCCGGGGACGAGTGCTTAAAGCTGGTGGCCTGCGCCCTGACCGGCGTGCTCAATCGGCCGTGCGATCTGGCGGCGCGCTTTGGCGGGGAAGAATTCACCGTCGTGCTCGAAGACACCGATATTGCCGGCGCGCTGCATGTGGCCGAAACCATGCGTGCCGCCGTACAGGATATGGGCCTGCCCCACACCGGCTCCCATATCGCCCCGATAGTGACCATCTCCCTTGGCGCGGCCTGCACCGTCCCGACCAACGCGTCCACACCCGAGGAACTGCTGTGCCTGGCCGACCGCAAGCTCTATGAAGCCAAACAGGCTGGTCGCAACCGGGCCTTTGGCGTCCAGACCTTGTAGAAGGCCCCGGCGTCTGGCTCCCGGCGCTCGCCGCACGCCAAGCTTTCCCTGGCCGGATAGGCACGCGCGCCCGCACGACCGGCGTCAGGCCGGGGCGCGCGGCGCACCCCGATCTTCGGCGTAAAAGACCGCTTGCGTGCCGTCTGTCCGCGGCCTGGGGGGCAGCCGGCACCGTGCCGCCGCTCTTGATCGTTAAAGCCTTGTCTGTTAGTTCTTTTCGGTTACAAATCGATGCTGCGGTTCTTCGCGCCGGTCCATCCGGCGTCGTCGGATACGGCTTTTGCCCAAACCTGCCACCTTCAACCCCGGGAGCGACCCATGCGCAAACGTTTTGGCCTTCTGCTGGCTGCTCTGGCCGCCTTTGTCCTGTGTTTCGGCGGCTTGGCCCAGGCTGAGGAAAAAGTGTACGTCAATGGCATCGATTTCGGCTTTCCGCCGTTCGGTTTCGTGGACAAGGCCGGCAATCCCACCGGCTTTGACGTCGAATCCCTGGACTGGATCGCCAAGAAGATGGGCTTTAAAGTCAAGCATCAGCCCATGGACTGGGACGGCATCATCCCGGCCCTGCTCGCCAAAAAAATCGACATCATCGCCTCGGGCATGAGCGCCACGGCCGAGCGTGCCCAGAAGGTCGATTTCTCCATCCCCTACTACGAAGTCACCCAGGTGCTCGTGGTCGGCGACAAGGAAAAGGGCACCCTGCCCGAGCTGCTCAAGTCCGGCAAAAAGATCGGCATCCAGCGCGGCACCGTCACGGCCAAGCTGCTGGAAGGTCTGGTCACCCAGCCCGGCTACAAGTTTGAACTGGTGCCCTACGACTCCACCGACCTGTCCATGGAAGACGTGAAGATCGGCCGCATCGCCGGTTCCGGCATGGACAGCACCATTGCCCAGGAGACCATGAAGAACCCGGGCTTCAAAGTCGCCGGCACCTTCGATGCCGCGCCCGAGAAGTACGGCTATGCCATGCGCAAGGAAGACAAGGAATTCCAGGACAAGGTCAATAAGGGCTTGAAGCTGCTGATGGCCGACCCCTACTGGAAAGAGCTTAAGGCCAAGTACGGCCTGTAAACCACTGCCTGATGTTGCCGGGTCCGCAGTGCTGCGCACTGCGGACCCGGGCGACTCCCCCGGACGTTTTTCATGGAAGGATTTCTCAAAGCCGCCCAAGCCAGTTGGGACGCCCTGCCCTATATCCTCGGCGGCCTGTGGTGGACGGCGGGGCTTATCATCGGGGCCATGCTCGTGGGTTTTCTCCTCGGCGTGCCCCTGGCTGTGGCCCATGTCTACGGCCGCCCGCTTTCCCGAAAGCTCGTCGCCGGCTATGTCTGGCTCTTTCGCGGCGTGCCCATCCTGGTCCAGCTCTACCTCTTTTATTTCGGCATCATGGCCTATCTAAGCGAAATCCCGGCCCTGTCCTTTCTGCCCCTGTCTTCCGGGTTCGTCTCGGCCGTCATCGTCCTGGGGCTGACCAGCGCCGCCTATCAGTCGCAAATTTTTCGCGGGGCCATGAACAGCCTGCCCGCCGGCCAGCTCAAGGCTGCCCGGGCGTTGGGCATGAGCGACGCCGTGGCCATCCGCACCATCGTCCTGCCGCAAGCCCTGCGGCTGGCCATACCGGCCTGGTCCAACGAATATTCCATTTTGCTCAAGGACTCGGCCCTGGCCTTTACCATCGGCGTCCTGGAAGTCATGGCCCGCACCCGGGCCGTGGCCGCCACCACCCACCAGCCGCTGCCCCTGTCGCTGCTCGCCGGCGGACTGTTTTTTTTCCTGACCTGGGCCGGCATCAAGGCCCTCAAACGGCTTGAAGCCACGGTGCGCATCCCCGGATACGCGCACCAGGGAAGTCTGTAGCATGGATGATCCGGTCATTTTGCGCGTGGAAAACGTCGTTAAGACCATCGGCGGGCAGCGTATCCTCGACGACGTGTCCCTGTCTGTCAAAAAGGGACGCCTGAAGGTGCTCATTGGCCCCTCCGGCGCAGGCAAGTCCACGCTATTGGCCTGCATCAACTTCCTGTCGCCCCCGGATTCGGGCACGATTTCCCTGGACGGCGTCCCGGTCAACGGCAAGTCGAAAAAAGAGCTGCTGGCCCTTCGCCAGCAGGTCGGCATGATCTTTCAGGATTTTAACCTGTTCGACCACTTGAGCACGCTTGATAACGTCCGGGTGGCGCTTGTCAAAGTCAAGGGCCTGGACAAGCGCGCCGCCACCAACCGGGCCATGGAAGAGCTTGCCCGGGTCGGTCTGGCCGACAAGGCCGCGCTCTATCCGGCCCAGCTTTCCGGCGGCCAGAAACAGCGCGTCTCCGTGGCCCGGGCCTTGGCCATGGACCCCAAGGTGCTGCTCCTGGACGAGCCCACCTCGGCCCTGGACCCGGAACTGATCGGCGAAGTGCTCACCGTCATCCGCGATCTGGCCGATGAAGGCATGACCATGGTCATGGCCACCCACCAGATCAGTTTTTCGGCCTCGCTGGCCGATGAATTCCTGTTTATGGAAAAGGGCCGCATCGTGGAGCGCGGCACGCCGACCACGCTGCTCGCCCGGGATTCCGGCAGCCGCACCCAGTCGTTTTGCGCCAAACTCAGCGAACTGGCCGGAGACGGCCACTGCGAGCTCGCCCCACCTAGCGGGGCGTAAGGACGCGCCGCCCCATGGATGGTTTTTTCTCTTTCGCCCTGGACCGCATCATCCCGGCCCTGGATGCCGGGTTGTGGACGAGCATCCTGCTCATTGTTCCGGCTGCGCTGCTGGGGGTTTTTATCGGTGTCAGCGTCGGTGCCGTGCGGGTCTACGGCCCGCGCCCCCTAGCCCGGTTCTGCGACGGCTATGTTTCGCTGTTTCGCGGCACGCCGCTCGTGGTGCAGCTCTATTTCTGGTATTTCGCCCTGCCAAACATCCAGATCGGTGACGTGGCCCTGGTGCTCTCGCCCATGTGGGCCTCCATCGTGGGCTTTGGCCTGTGCAGCGGGGCGTATCAGTCCGAGTACATCCGGGGCGGGCTGCTCTCGATCAAGCGCGGCCAGTTGCGCGCCGCCCAGGCCCTTGGCCTCACACCACTGCAAACCATCAGTTCCATCGTCATGCCCCAGGCCTTTCGCCGGGCGCTCCCGGGCTGTGGCAACGAAATCATCTATCTCGTCAAATATTCCTCCCTGGCCTCCATCATCACGGTCAACGACCTGACCGGCATGGGCCGCAGCCTGGCCAAATCGTCGTTTCGCAACACCGAAGTCTTTGTGGTGGTCGGGCTGTATTATCTGGCGCTGGTGACCGTTGCCGCCTTTGTCCTGCGCATAGTGGAAAAAAAGCTCGAAATCCCGGGCTTTGAAAGCAAGCGGGACTAGCCGCCATGCCCCTTGATGCCTCCCTGGCTGCCCTGCTTGGGCGCGAACTCGGCCCCGGGTTTACGACCGCGCCCGCAGCCTTAACAGCTGCGGCAACCGACGATTCCGGCCTTGTCCTGCCGCCCGAGGCGGTCTTTTTTCCCAAGAGTGCCGACGAAATCAGCCGGCTGATGGTCCTGGCCGGCCGGCACGGCTTTCCCGTGACCCCGCGCGGGGCCGGTACGGGTCTGGCGGGCGGCGCTCTGGCTGTTTCGGGCGGCGTGGTGCTCGATACCACCGCCATGAACCGTATTGTGGCCGTGGACGCGGCCAACCTGTGCGCCGTGGTCGAACCCGGGGTGGTGACCAAAACCCTGCGCGACGCCGCTGCCGCTGCCGGCCTTTTTTATCCGCCCGATCCGGCCAGCCTTGCCACCTGCACGCTTGGCGGCAACGCCGCCACCAATGCCGGCGGTCCGGCCTGCGTCAAATACGGCGTCACCCGGGATTACGTGCTGGGCCTGACCGTGGTGCTGCCCGACGGCGAAGTGGTCAAAACCGGCACCGCCACCCGCAAGGGCGTGGTCGGCTACGACCTGACCGGGTTGCTCGTGGGCTCGGAAGGCACCCTTGGCGTCATCACCGAACTGACACTCAAGCTCATCCCCCATCCCCGGGAGGTGCGGGCCGTAGCCGCCCTTTTCCCCGATGCGCGCTCCGCCGTGGCCACGGTGGCGGCCATCATGGCCGGCGGCGTATCTCCCTGCGCCCTGGAACTCATGGACCGGGCCTGCCTGGGGATTGTGGAAGAACTGTTGCCCTTTGCCCTGCCCGGCGGCGAGGTGGCGCTTCTGCTCCTTGAAGCCGACGGCGACCCGGATCAGGCCGCCCGGGACATCGGGCGCATGGAAGCCCTGTGCCGCGACCGGGGTGCCCTGGCCGTGCTGCCGGCGGCCGACGCCGCCCGGCGCGAGGCCCTGTGGGACATCCGCCGCCAGATTTCGACGCGCATCCATGAAAGCGCGCCAGTCTATCTTTCCGAAGACGTGGCCGTGCCCATCGCCCGCATCCCGGACCTCATCGCCGCCCTGCCGGCCCTTGGCCGGCGCCACAATCTCTCGCTCTACGCCTTCGGCCACGCCGGCGACGGCAACATCCACGTCAACATCACCGGCGACACCGAGTGCCGCCCGCGCACCCTGGCCCTGGCCCGGGAACTGATTGCCCTGGTCCTGGACCTTGGCGGCACCATGTCCGGCGAACACGGCATCGGCCTGGCCAAACGCTCCTTTATCGACATGGAATTGTCGCCGCGCTCCATCAGTGTGCAACGCAGCCTCAAAGCGGTTTTCGATCCGGCCGGCCTGATGAATCCGGGCAAAGTCCTGCCCTGACCCGCTTGCAGGGAGTGGGGCAATGCGCCGTGTACGCTTGAAACAGCCTCACCCTCCCGCACCCCTTTGGCCGCCCCAGGCCGCAGGCGCGTCAGGCAGCGGACACACCATGACACGTGGCACCGGCGGCCTTGAAGTTCCCGACCGCACCGGCCGCTGCCGGGCACAGGATTCCCCATGACACAGGGCACTGCCTCCTACACCACCGCGAAAGATGATTATCTCCAAGAAAATTATACTCTTGAAATAGACGAAACACAGGTAGGGAAAAGCCGGCTCAACGTTTTCGTACCGCACGTGTTTCGCGAATACGAATTCGGCGGCCTTTCTTCCGTCTTGGAATTGGCGAAATATCTCTCGGCCTTTTACGATGCAGTGCGCTTTGTCTCGCTCTTCCCGATCCCGGCACCCGAAGACTCCGTAGCCATCGCGGACTACACCCGCGGCCCGGCCAAAGAAACCGTCTCGCTGACGTCTTTGGCAGGGAACACACCACTGCCTTGCCACGACGGCGATATTTTTCTGTGCTCCTATTGGCCGAGCGTCTTCGCCTGGGATATTTTTGCGGCCAAACTTCGCGACAAGGGAAGAAAACCAAATCCCTTCTACTATTTTATTCAAGATTGGGAGCCTGGATTTTATCCCATGGGCTACAAGCACATGCTCGCTGAAGCCACGTACACATTCAGGGAAGAATGCGTACCCATATTTAATTCCATTGAACTGGCAAAGTTTTTTAAAATTAAGAATTATAAATTTAACACGGGGTATGCGATACGTCCGGCGCTGAACAATGCCCTTTACAACATCCTCAAGACGATGCACTGGGAATTACCGGCCAAGCCAAGCAATATGACGACTGTTTTAATATACGGACGCCCAAACCAGCCTCGAAACTGCTTTGATTTTATCATAGAAAGCCTTGAACGATACTTTGCATCGCCTGACGCAATTGATCCTGCACATTTGGCTTTGTTAAGTGTCGGCCTGCCCCATGCCAACATACCGTTTGGCAACGGCGCAACGCTCAAATCTCTTGGCAAACTCTCCATCCATGACTATGCCATGCTCTTGCTCAACAGTCATGTCGGCATATCGCTGATGGCTTCCCCGCACCCTTCGTATCCACCACTAGAGATGGCAACCTTTGGCCTGCAGGTTATCACCAACAATTACCTTGGCAAAGATTTAAACGGGACGCATCCGCATATCGTAGCGCTGCCAACCCTGAGCACGTCTCGTATGGCCGAGGCATTGCAAGAGGCTCTGGCCAAAGCGCACCAGATTACAAAATCACCAACAAAAGCAACGCTTCCGACTTCTTTATCCAAAGACCCCTGGCTTAGAAATTTTGAACTGTCGCAAATTCCAATACTGCACGCAAAGATCAACACGCCGATGATCTGAATGAAAACGAATACAACGCGGCCATCTCTCATTTTCGATTTATAGCCATACAGCACCCTGGCAGAGGCTTTCCAGGAAGGCGGCTTTTGCAAGACAACCCACAGGCCTTGTCGAGCTGGCCCAACGTTCGGCTGGGGGAGGCCGTGTTGCGCCCGCGCTTCGCTGCGGTGCCCCCCCGGCGCGTCATCCCGCTTGTATTGTAAGACCGGGTTGCCCGCGCTTCGCTGCGGCCTGCGGTCTGGCATCGCGTCCGGTTCGCACTGGCCGGGCCTGGCGCACAGGGAGCGCTGCCCCTTGCCGTGCCTGCGGCGCGGGGCGCTTTGACGGGGGCAAACCAAAGGATGTACGATACCGGTTCAAGCGCGTTGCGGCCGGAACCTGCCCCCGACCGGGCGGCCCGAAACATGCTCCCCCCCTGGCCGTGCGCCTCCACATCTAACCGCCCAAGGCAAAAACGCATGCCGCAAGATCAAGACGTCCTGAACAGAGAACACGCCCGACCGGGTTTTCCGGTGCTGGCGGATATCCAGCGCGTTGCGAGCGCCACGCAGAATATCCCTTTCACCGCCTTTGGGAGCGATTTCGACGAACCCGTAACGCGCATAACAGCCCAGGGCCGCCTGGAGCCCATGCTGCGCCACCTGCGCCAAGGCGACCAGGAAGGGGCGCTGCGGGCGGTGGAAAGCCTGTGTCGCAAGTTTCCCGGGTACCATTTCTATCTGGTGGAGAAAGGCGTGCAGTTGGCGGCCCTCAACCGGCTTGACGAGGCAACGGAGGCCTTCGACACGGTCTTGCAGCGAAATCCCACACACTTCCAGGCACTCAAGTACAAGGCGCTCGTCGCCTTTCTCCAGGGCGACGCCGGCGGGGCGCTGGAACTTTTCAGCCAAAGCCTGCGCCAACAGCCCGGGGATCTTTTTGCCAACCTCAATTACAGCATGATCAAGCGCGCGATTTTGCCAAGATCCCGCGATCCGCGGCCGGTTATGCCGCGAACCGTGCTCTGCACGAGCCTGCCGCCCCGCAATTTCGAACGCTCGCGCCTGGCTGTCTCCTCCTGGCTCGAGCGCGGCTTCACGGTTTTTTCCGTCAACACCCAGGCGGAAGCGGACATCCTTGCGCCGCATTTTCCCGAGGTTGCCTTTCACCTGTGCGAGACCACGGCGCGCGAGAAATTCGGCAAAGACTTCCAATATTTGTCTACGGCCATGGAGTGTCTGGCGGCAAGCGGCGGCGAGGTGGTGGGCATCGTCAACGCCGACATCGTCATGCGTGGTACACGCGAGGACTGGGCCGCCATTGCCGCGTCCGGGCGTACGGCCTTCACCTACGGCCCGCGCGTCAACATGCACAACCTTTCCGACAACCACGGCTGGGTGCACGAACCCGGGGCCGATATCTTCTTCTTTCCACCGGAATTCGCCCGCCAGGTTCCAGCCTCGGAGTACGCCCTGGGGCTGCCGTGGTGGGACATCTTCCTGCCCAACTGGGCCATGGCGTCCGGCTTCCCCATCGCCTACATCTATTCCCCCGTGGCCATGCACGAGTACCATCCCATCAACTGGGATTTCAATTTGTATTACGACTTTGGACTCTACACCATCCGGCGCTTTTTCGCGCCCATGCTGGGTGAGCTCGTGGCGGCCAATCCGGGCCGCAACCTGTATTTGCGAAAACTTGTGGCCGCCGTCGCCTTTACGGCCAAGCGCACGCCGCGGGGCGTGGCCACGCCGCTGGTATGCACAAGCGACGTCATGCGCCGGGCCAAGGCACCCATCGACCCCATGCAGTGGATACATTTGGAGTACGACACACTGGTCGTGTTTTGACATCGCGGGCAGAGCAGGCGGTAGCAACGAGGCGTATTTTTAAACACTGTAAGCTGTTAAACAAATGATGACACTATGAACCATAAGAAATGCCCCCTGTGCCACAGCGAATCAGGCACACTGAGCGAGCTTATCCCGAGCGATCTTCTTATTCGCCTGTATCAGGACCATTTCAGTATCGACACTGCGAGCCTGTTTGAGGGCAATGCCACCATTCGTTACATGGCCTGCCGGGCATGCAGCTTGCGCTATCTGTCACCCCCCATCACCGGAGACGACGCCTTCTATCAGGCGCTCCAAAAATTTGACTGGTACTACATGCCGGATAAGTGGGAATTTCGCGAAACGTCTCCCCATATCCAGCCCCAGGACCGGGTTCTCGAGGTGGCTGCGGCAAAGGACATTTTTTTGAAGCGTTGACGTGCGCTGCCTATGTCGGCCTGGAGACGAGTGCTACGGCAATCGCCGCCAACGAGCAGACCCAAAAGCGGCTCTCCCATGAAACCGTCGAGGCGCACGCAGAGACACATGCTGCGGGCTACGACATCGTATGCAGTTTTCAAGTCCTTGAACACGTGGCCGATCCTGCCAGCTTCATCACGGCATGCCTGAAAGCGCTGCGTCCGGGCGGGCTGCTTTTTTTCTCCACGCCAAACGCCGACAGCTTTGTCAGCATGGTGGTCAACTACACCCTTGATCTTGCGCCGCACCATGTCACGCATTGGCATGAGTCGACTTGGGAAAATATGCCGCAGTTTTTCCCCATGACGCTTGAATGGATCAAAAATGAGCCTTTCCAGGAATACCACCGCGCCCATTACGCCAACACCATGGCCCTTGCCTTAGCCAGACGCGCCGTGGGCCTGCCGGAAAAACGCGTCGATGCTTCTCCCGGGCACGAGGAGGCGTTGCGCCTCGCCAAGCAGCTCAATGACGCGGCCCTGGCCATCCTGGCCGATCCCCGCGTGCTGCCGGCGCGCGGCCATACGACACTGGCCTGCTTTCGCAAAAACAGCTGACGCCCGCCGCTGTCAGACCTGCAGGCCGCGCGCCCGCAACACGTCCTCATACAGCGTCTTATAAGCCCGGCCCTGGTGCAGCAGGGTAAAGCGCGCCAGGGCGGTCTGGCGGCAGCGCAGGCGCATCTGCTGCATCTCCGGGGCAGGCAGACCGTGCAGTTCGGCCACGGCCGCAGCCAGCGCCGCCGTGTCGCCGGTCGGGGCCAGCCGCCCGACAGCCGCGTCCACCATGTCCACAATGCCCCCGGTGGCAAAAGCAGCCAAAGGCAGGCCGCAGGCCAGCGCTTCCAGGGCGACGTTGGGCAGATTATCCTCAAGAGACGGCAGCACCAGGCAGCTTGCGGCATTATAGGCCAGGGCCACCTCCCCGGGGGTGCGCAGCGGCCCCAGGTGCAGGCAGCGAAACGGCAGGCTGGCCGGCGCGAGCTGGCCGCCGCCGCCAAAGGTCAACAGCAGGATCTCGCCGGAATTGCCGGCGGCCCGCAGCAGCTCCAAGGCCGCAAGCAATTCGTGAAAGCCCTTGCGCCGCGTCTCCAGGGAGTCTGACCCGAACAGCACGACAAAGTCCTTTTCGCCGATGCCAAGGGCCTTGCGGATGGCAGACCGGTTGAGCGGACGGAATACGTCCGTGGGCACGGCATTGGGAATGACGTGGACCGCCGCCTTGCCAAGGAGGGAACTGCGGCGGACCTCGCCAGCCAGCCAGCGGCTCGGACAGACCACCGTGATGTCGAGGGTGCGGTAAGCGGCCTTTTTAAGCGCCCACTGCTCCCGGGAATAGTCCTTTTCCTCGCTGGAGCCCAACTGGGGGCAGCGGCCGCAGTAGCGTTCAAAGCCCCGGCACCCCTCGGCGTAATGACACCCGCCGGTTATGGGATTCATGTCGTGCAGGGTCCAGACGATGGGCCGGCCCTGCAGGAACGCAAGCTCCCGGGTGATATCCACCGTGCCGGGAATCCAATGCAGTTGCAGAATGTGCGCCGCCGCGACACCCGGTATGGCGGCAATGTCCGTGCGCGTCCGGCAGTCGCTGAAAATTTCATAGTGCTGCGGCCGCCCGGGGTAGGCGGCAAGCCGTGTCCGGGTCTCGGCCCAGTAGTCGGGCCAGGCGTTGTGCACCAGTTCCCCGGTTTGCTCGTTGTGCGACAGCCGGGCCGCGCCAGTGGCGGGGATGACGGCCACGCCCGGCGGGACCGGGGCACTGCTTGAGACCACGTACAAAAAGCTAGCGGCGTCCACGGCCTGCAAGCCCTGGTGCAGGCGCAGGGCAGCGGAACCGGCCCCGCCCCCGTGCTGCATGCAAAAACTGACCACCCGGGGCGATTTGGTGAAAGGCGTGTCCGGCCGGCGCGCCTCGATAAACAGCGAATCCGGTTTGCGCACCCCGCCGCCCGGCTCCACGTCCAGGCCATAGCCGGCGAAATCCGGGATGTCCGATTCCCAGGCCGTGACCGGGCGGACCGCTTCAAAGCCCGCCTCCAGAAGCAGCCTCCCAAGCGAATACCGGTCATACATCCACAGATGGCACTCCCCGGACAGCCGGAAGGCCCCGACCGCCTCGGCCGTTGGCTCGGCGGCAGGAGCCTGGGGAGGCACAGCCGGGGCGTCCAGCACGGGACGCGCCTCGCCCCCCACCCGGGAAAGCACGAATTCCCGCGCCGGGACCGGCCGCCTTTGCCAAAACTCCAGCATCTCCCCGCCGCTGCCATGGCGGGTCAACTGGTCGAGCAATTCGACAGTCATCCACTCGTGGCGCTCCCCGGCCCCGGGTGCATCGTGACACGCCTCGTCCAAGGCCTTGAGATAGGCCCGGGCGGCACCCTCCAGGTCTGGAACCGCCACCCGCAGGACGCCGCCAGGGACAAGGGCGCGCAGACATTCCCGTAAAAAAAACGCTGCGCCTTTACGGGAGAAATGCTCCAGCACATGGGAATGGTAGACCGCGTCGAACAGCGCATCGGCAAAGGGCACGCCGCGACGCAGGTTGTATCCAAAAACATGCGGCGGCCGGGGCACCACGTCCACGTTCACCCAATCGGGATGAAAGGCGTTTCCGCAGCCGAGATTGAGCAAACGGGGCATGGACTCCTCCTCGGAGAGCTACAACACCTGGGCGGGCATGCCGATTGGAGCGGCTCCAGGCAGACCCGCCACAGGACCGGAATCGGGTGCGTGTCCTTTTTTCCAAACGCAGGACCAGACGCCGCCCCCCGCCCTAATATTCCAGATACGTCGCCTTGCTGGCGTCTTTTTCCGACACCGACACGCTGACCAACTGCACCGGCTCGTCGGCAATGGCGGCCTCAAGGCGACGGTAAATATGCCGGGCCAGATTCTCCGAGGACGGATTTTCCAACGAAAACGCCGGAAGATCGTTTAAATGGCGATGATCCAGTTCGCCCAGAATCTGGCGCAGCCGGCCGCGCAGCACCTTGAAATCGACCAGATATTCCACTTTTGGATCAAGCCGCTCGCCCTCGACCACCGCCTCAACGCCAAAATTGTGGCCGTGCAGATTCTCACACGGCCCCTCATAACCCCGCAAACAATGCGAGGCGCAAAAGGCCTCCGTCACCGTCAGCCGCCACCGGCCCTTGCGCGTGTCTGTCGTCATTGCGATGTGCCTCCGGCGGCCAGGAGGGACGCTGTCCCTCCTGGACCTCCCTGCCGGGGGGGATCATCCCCCCCGGACCCCCTGGGGGGGGTGGTTAATGATTGCGGCCCATAACCTCATAAATTCGCCCCCTTGGGGCGATGGCCTTGTCGGGGCGGCGATTCTGGGGCGGCGGGCTTTGACGCCGCCCCAGAATCGCCGCCCCACAGATGGGGGGTCCGGGGGCTTCAAGCCCCCGGCGGGGCCTGGGGCAGCGCCCCAGTCTTCGCCTTTGCCTTTGCCTTCAGCCTTGCCGCCCGGCTATCGCCCAGTAGCCCCCTGCTCGAACGCGTCCAATTCGCGGCGCAGTTCGGGGCAGCGTTGCACCTCGTAGTCTGGTCCCAGGCGCAGCCGGCATACGGCTTTGGGGAGACTCAGCACCAGATGCACGGTGCATTGTCCGGGGTAGCGTTTGAGGATTTGGGCCAGCGGATCGAGGGGCACAGGCTGGTCTTCGCGGCAGGCGACAAGCACTTCCACGGGTTCGTCGCTGCCGCCGATGATTTTGGACAAGGGATCGATGCGTACGGCTTGCAGCTTGATGATTTTTTTGCCTTCGCCCTCGGCCTGATCGGAATTGCCGATCTTGGACGTGATGAAAAGCGGCGTGTCGGCGTCGAGCTGCTCGCGGGACAGGGCGTAGACATCGGAAAAAACCACTGCTTCCGCCTCGCCGCCAAGATGATCTTCGAGCTTGCAAAAGGCCATCTTCTGGCCTTTTTTGGTAATGATTTCCTTGGTGGACACACAGATGCAGGCGATTTTTACCTCGACCCCGGGCTCCATGCCGGCGCATTGGGCCAGGGTGGTTAAGCGCATGGCCCGCAGATCGCGCTCAAAGGCCAGGAGCGGATGGCTGGTGAGGTAAAAGCCGAGCGCTTCTTTTTCAAAAGCCATCATCTCTTCGTGGTGCCATTCGGGCAGGGTGGCTTCGGTGCAGGACAAGCCCAGCCCCACGGTCGGTTTGGGCTTTTCGGGCATAAGCGTCATGAGCGAAAGGCGGCCGTCGTTTTTATCCGCCGCCCGCTTCTGGCCCAGGGAGGCGGCCTGATCCAGCCCCGCGACCAGGGCGGCCCGCGAGCAGCCGAAGCTGTCGCAGGCCCCGCATTTGATCAAATACTCGATGACGCGCTTGGTGATCTTTCGCATGTTGACGCGGCTGGTGAAATCAAGCAGCGACGTAAACGGGCCGCCTTCCTCGCGCGCGGCAACGATTTCGGCCACGGCGTCGCGGCCGACGTTTTTAACGGCCGCCAGTCCGTAGAGGATTTTGTTGTCTTTGACGGAAAAGTGCGGATGCCCGGCGTTGACGTCCGGGGGCAGCAGTTCCAGTTCGTTGTCGCGGCAGGCGGCGATGTATTGCAGGAGCTTGTCCTGATTTTCCATATCCGAGGTCATAAGCGCTGCCATGAACGCCACCGGAAAATGGGCCTTTAGATAGGCCGTATGGTAGGAAATAAGGGCGTAGGCGGCGCTGTGGGACTTGTTGAAGCCGTATTCCGCGAACTTTTCCATCAAATCGAAAATTTCATTGGCCTTTTTGGCCTCGATACCGTTTCCGGCGCAGCCATCCACGAAAAAGCTGCGCTGCTTGGCCATCTCCTCGGCGTTTTTCTTGCCCATGGCCCGGCGCAGCAAGTCGCCGGCACCAAGCGAAAAGCTGGCCAGCACCTGGGCGATCTTCATGACCTGTTCCTGATAGACAATGACGCCGTAGGTGGGCCTCAGCGTCTCTTCCAGGAGCGGATGGGGATATTCGACCAGATCTTCGCCGTGTTTGCGCCGGATAAACAGTTCGACCATGCCCGAACCCAGCGGTCCCGGCCGATAGAGGGCCAGCATGGCGATGATGTCTTCAAAGCAGTTGGGTTTGAGCATGCGCAGGTATTTGCGCATACCCTGACTTTCCACCTGGAAGATGCCGTCGGTATCGCCCCGGGCAAACAGTTCGTAGGTGGCCTCGTCGGTAAAGGGCAGCGTGTCCAGGTCAGGTGGCTCGGCCCCCATCTCTTTGATGATTTTCAGGGCATCGTCGATGACCGTCATGGTTTTAAGGCCCAGGAAGTCGAACTTGACCAACCCAGCCTTCTCCACCCGCTTCATGTCCCACTGGGTCACGGTTTCGTTGTTTTTGCCCTTATACAGCGGCACATACTCGGTCATGGCCGTGTCGGACACGACCACGCCGGCGGCGTGGGTGGAGGCATGGCGGGCCAGCCCTTCCAGGCGGCGGGAGACGTCGATGAGCCGGGCCACGCGGGGGTCCTGGGCCATCATGGTCTTTAATTCCGGCTCCTGGGCCAGGGCCTTGTCGATGGTCATCTTCAAATCTTCGGGGATGAGCTTGGCGATGCGGTCCGTTTCGCCAAAGGTCATGCCGAGAGCGCGCCCGACGTCGCGCACCACGCCCTTGGCCTTCATGGTGCCAAAGGTGGTGATCTGGGCCACGGCGTGTTCGCCGTAGTGTTCGGTGACGTAGCGGATGACCTCGTGGCGACGGCGTTCGCAGAAATCCACGTCGATATCGGGCATGCTCACCCGTTCGATATTTAAAAACCGCTCAAAGAGAAGATCATACGGCAAGGGATCGAGGTTGGTGATGCGCAGGGCATAGGCCACCAGCGATCCGGCGGCCGAACCGCGCCCCGGTCCCACCGGGATGCCGTTATTTTTGGCCCAGTTGATAAAGTCCTGGACGATGAGGAAATAGCCCGGAAAGCCCATCTGCTTGATAACGCCCAGTTCCAGTTCCAGGCGGTCCCAGTAGGTTTTCACTTCCACGCCCGGCATCTTGGCCAGCCGTTCGGTCAGGCCCTTGCGGGCCATCTCGGCCATGACGTCGTCGAGGGATTGTTCGGGCGGCGTCTTGTAGACGGGAAAATGGTAGTCGCCAAACTTGAGCTGCAAATTAACGCGCTCGGCGATTTCGCAGGTATTGGCCAGGGCCTGGGGCAGATCCGGGAAGGCGGCGGCCATCTCGTCGGGGGAGCGGTAATAGAGATCCTGGGTGCTAAAGCGCATGCGTTTGACATCGTCCACGCAGGCGGCGGTCTGGATGCACAGGAGGATATCGTGGGCCTCAGCGTCGTCGGCGCGCAGATAATGGCAGTCGTTGGTGGCCACCAGCGGCAGCTTGAGATGATCGGACAGTTCAATCAAAAAATTGTTGCAGGTCGTCTGCTCGGGAATGCCGTTGGCCTGGATCTCCAGATAAAAGCGGTCCGGGAACAGGGCCGCGTATTCCCGGGCCATGGCCACGGCCTGGTCCTTGCCTTCCTTGAGCAGCTTCTGGTTGATCTCGCCTTTGAGGCACGCGGACAGGGCGATAAGCCCCTCGCCGTACTGGCCGAGCAGTTCCTTGTCCACGCGCGGCTTGTAGTACATGCCCTCGGTGTAGCCCTGGGTCACGAGCTTGAGCAGGTTTTTGTAGCCGACCATGTTCTGGGCCAAAAGCACCAGATGGTAGCGCGGGGCGCGGTTGTCCCGGTCGCGTCGGCTGCCCGGGGTCACATAGACTTCGCAGCCGATGATGGGTTTGAGGCCGCCTTTTTTGGCGGCGTCATAAAACGTCAGCGCACCGTGGAGGTTGCCGTGGTCGGTGATGGCAGCGGCCGGCGAACCAAAGGAGGCGGCGGTCTTGACCAGGTCGCTTATGCGTATGGCCCCGTCGAGGAGGCTGTATTCGGTGTGACAATGCAGGTGGACGAAGTCAGGCATGGCGTGCTCACGGGAAAGATAAAAGCTGCGGCGCGCGATATCGCCGCCGGGGACGGTATAGCGCACAACGCCCCCGCTGGAAACGGCCTTGGCATCGTTGTCGTTCCCAGCCCTGTCTACCCGTTGGGGGGTCCGGGGGCCTCAGGCCCCCTCTTCTCACGGGCTCCCACCCACCGTCACGGCAACGCCGTTCCCCTTAACCCCTTGCCTTCAAGTGGGATTCCAAAGGGCTCAGCCCTTTGGCCGCCGGAGGCCTCTTCTGCCTTTTCTTCTCTCTCGCTCTCTCACTCCCCCTAATTCCAGCTTTGCAGCTCGATGATGTTGCCTTCGGGATCGCGCAGATAGCGGAAGACCAGCCGCCCCACGCCCGGCACGTCGCGGCTGGCCAATTCGCCAACGGCCGAGCCGCCGGCGTCGAGGACGGCCTGGGACAGGGCGGCCACGTCATCAACGAGGAAGGCGATATGGGCAAAGCCCGGGGTGTCGGGGTTGGCGTCGGGGTGGTCGGGGCAGGCGTCGTAGGAAAAGATTTCCAGGGTCGGGCCGGTGTCGCCGTGGCCGGGCAGGCGCAGATGGATGCCGGTGAGGTGGGACTTGTCGATGCCGGTTGCGGCGTCGAGCCAGTCGCCGGACAGGTCGCGTTCGGGCGGCACGGGCCGACAATCGAACAGGCGGACGTAAAACGAGGACAAGGCCCGCCAGTCGCGGGCGATCAGATTGGTATGCACGTAGCGGATGGCCATGGGTACTCCTTGCGATCAGTCGGCCGCCAGGGTGATGCGCGGGACGCGGTGCGCCGGCAGGCCCGCGTCCGGGGCGGCCGTGGCGCACCAATCCAGGACGGCCCGGGTCATGGCGACCAGACCGGTGACATCGACGCCCTGGCAGTGCGGGGCGAACCGTTCGGCGTAGCCTGTACCGCGCGTCAGGAGCTTGGCGCAACCCCGGGCATTGCCGTTTTCGCGATGATACAGCCCGGCGGCGATCTGGATGATGCCTTTGTAAAAATCGCGCACAGGCGAAACGTCGGCCAGCCACAAGGCTTCCAGAGTTTCGTGGCACTGAAAATACTGGCCGGCGTTGAATTCGGCCACGGCCTGGAGAAGCGCCGGGGGCGGAGGGAGGGAGCAGGCCGACTTCCAATCCCGGGACACATGCATGTCTTGACCTCCTGTCGCCTGGCCTGACCGTACCACGCAGCAGCGCCCCCTGCCTACCCGTCGCCACCCGCAACCGGCCGGACTGGCTACCGCTGGCCAGTGTAGCGCCCCACGGCAGCACCCTTCAGTGTTGACGCTCCGCGCCGCGGGCGGCATCATCCACCTCGATCAAAGGAGTTGCCCCATGAAAAAGCTCTTTATCACCCAGGCCCTGTATAACCGCTGGGCCAACGCCCGTCTGGCCGCCGACATGGCCGCGCTCGCGCCCGAGCAGCTTGCCGCCGTCTCAGCCGTCAATTTCGGCTCCATTATCGCTATCGCCAACCATCTGGTTCTGGCCGACCGGCTGTGGCTCAATCGCTTCACCGGCCAGGGCGAACCCGTCGCCAGCGTCGATGCCGTGCCCTACCCCGGGCTGTCGGAACTGACCGCCGCCCGCCGCATTGAAGAAGACCGGGCCGAGGCCTATGCCCGCGACCTCGATCCGGCCGCGCTGACCAGCCTGCTCGCCTATACCACCACCGACGGCACACCCATGCGCCTGCCCCTGGCCCTTTGCCTCGGCCATTTTTACAACCACCAGACCCACCACCGGGGCCAGATCCACGGCCTGCTCGGTGCCTACGGCGTCAAAGCCGCCGACATTGATCTGCTGGGCTTTGAGCGCGAAACCGCAACGTTCGCCAACGCGATGTAGCCACGACCAGATCGTGGGGATACCAGGGAGGCTGGGGGGGCGTGGCTGTGGTGCCGGTAGGCTGCAACGGGGGCTGTGTTGCGGCGCGCGGCGAGGGATTGGTTAAGCGGGTGGACGGGCGACAATGGCGCTGGCGCTGACGGCCATACCCTCGGGGGCTGTTCGTGGGTGCAGCGGTGCAGCGGGTGGATCGACAGACTTGGCGCTGGCGGCCGTACCTTCGGGCGACTGGTCGTTGGCGCGTCGGCTCAGCGGGTGGACGGGCAGACGATGGCACCGTCGGCGCGGCAGGCTTCCTGGCGAAAGACGGTCAGACGCTCGGAAATGATTTTAAGCGCCGTAAAGGGAAACCCGGCCATGGCGTCCTTGTAGGGCGCAGGCTCGGCTAGCAGCTTGGTCAGTTTTTCCCGTATGCCGGCCGGGGACAATTCGTCCCAGGGCAGAAATTCGATGAGTCCCTTGGCGCTTAAGGCCTCGGCCCGAATGCGCTGCTCCAGGCGCGGCACCTCCCGGGGCACCACCAACGACGGCTTGCCCTGGGAAATAATCTCGCAGGTGGTGTTGTAGCCACCCATGGTCACCACGGCGTCGGCCAGGCCCATAAGCGTCTCCATGCGGCGGTAGAAATGGTAGAATCGGGCCTTGACCCGGGCCGCCCGCTTGGCCACCAGCTCGCGCTCGGGCCGGGGCATAAACGGGCCGGTGACGAAGATGACCCGATGCTCCGGGCCGCCCCCCTCCTCCAACATGCGCAGATAGGCGTCCATGAGCGGATAGCCGTCGCCGCCGCCGCCTGTCGTCACCACCACGAGCTTTTCCGCCGGCAGCAAACGCTCCTCGCGCCGCAGCGGGGTCATGGCGTTAACCGACGGCACCCGGCGGGGGATGTAGCCGGTGAAAATCATTTTGCGGCTGATGTTGTCCGGGATTTCGTATTCGGTCACCGGATCGTAAAGATCCTGGTTCCCATAGACCCAAATCTCCGAATAATACTGGTCGAGCACCTCGTAAACGCCCTTTTCCCGCCACTCTTTGATGGTGGAGGGGGCGTCGTCCATGATGTCGCGAAGCCCTAAGATGGTGCGGGTGCGCGGCTGGCGGCGCTTAAGCCATTTGAGCGTCGGGATGACCTCGCGCCGCAGGCCCATGGGGGCCTTGTCCACGATAAACAGATGGGGCTGGAAGGCCTTGGCCGTGGCCACAATGATATTACGGCGGATATTTAAGGCGTGGCGGGCGTTGATCTTGATCGACAGCGGCAGGTATTCCTCATTGGTCTTTTTGATCATGCCCGGAATGCGCACGTAGTCGATGCCCTCCGGGATCTCGTAGCGCCCGGCCAGGGGCGACCCGGTGAGGATGAGGATGTTGACCCCCCGGTGGCGCAGATGCTCGGCAATGGCCATGGTCCGGCGCAAATGTCCCAGACCGTAGGTGTCGTGGGAATACATGAGGATATTAAACGTGGTCGGGGCTGCCATGGGGGTCAGGGAACTTCAATGCCGAGCTTGCGGTACTCGTTTAATTTGTTGCGCAGGGTGCGTACCGAGATGCCCAGCAGTTGGGCGGCCTGGGTGCGGTTGCCCTCGGTGCGGTCCAGGCTTTTGATGATCATGTGGCGTTCCATGACATCAAGCGGCAGCACATCCCCACTCTGGCCGCCGGGCATATCGGCCAGGGGATGGAGGGGGGCGGCGGCAGCGTCAAAGGCGTCGAAGCCCTCGGAGCCGGCAGCGGCGTCGCAGGAGGCGTTACCGACGGCGTTGGCGGTGTCGGCCTCGGGCGCGCCGGCCGCGTTGTCCGTACCGGGCGCACCGGGCACGCCGGCCGCGTCAGACTCGTCTGCAACCTCGTCGCTGGGCCAGACATCGGGATCGAGCAGGAAATGCGATTTGCGGATGGGACCGACGCCGGCCAGCAGCACGGCGCGTTCCATGAGGTTTTGCAGTTCGCGCACATTGCCCGGCCAGTCGTAGCCCATGAGCCATTCCTTGGCATCGGCGGAAAAGGCCAGCGGCGGCAGGGCATAGGCTTTGCGAAATTTCTCCACGAAAAAATGGGCCAGCCGGGGAATGTCCGCGCCGCGTTCGCGCAAGGGCGGCAGTTTCAAGGGAATGACGTTTAACCGGTAGAAAAGATCCTGGCGAAACTTCCCTTCGGCCACGGCTTCGTCCATGCGCCGGTTGGTGGTGGCCAGGACGCGCACATCCACATGCACGGTTTCCGTGCCGCCCACCCGGTCAAATTCGCTCTCCTGGAGCACGCGCAGGAGTTTGGCCTGCAGCCCCAGATCCATCTCGGAAATTTCGTCGAGCAGGATGGTGCCGCCGCTGGCCATCTCGAACTTGCCGAGCTTGCGGGCAATCGCCCCGGTAAACGAGCCTTTCTCATGGCCGAACAGTTCGGATTCCAGCAGATGCTCGGGCAAGGCGGCGCAGTTGATGGCCACAAACGGCCCGTCGGCCCGGTCTGAGGCGGCGTGCAGATAGCGGGCGAACATTTCCTTGCCGGTGCCGGATTCGCCGGAAATGAGCACCGTGGCCTTGGACTTGGCCACTTGCCGGGCCAGTCCCAGGACGCGGCGGATGGCCGGATGCTCGCCGACCACATCAAAGCCCTTGCCGGAGGTTTCGGTGGTGGCGGCGCGGACCGGCGCAGCCAGGGGGGCGGCCGGGGCGGCGACGGCTGACGGGGCCGGGGCACCGGGCAGCACGGCCAGGATTTTATCCCAGGACAGCGGTTCGAGCCAGTAGTCCCTGGCCCCGAGTTCCAGACAGCGGCCGGCCTCGGTGGCTGTGCCCCGGTCGGTAAAAACGATAACCGGCGGGAACGCACCCAGTTTGCGCGCCTCGGTCAGCAGGCTTTCGGCGGTGTAGATGCCTATTTTTGCCTGGGAAAAAATCATGCAGGGCGCAGCCTTGCGGATGGCGGACAGGGCATTGGCCAGGGAGTCTGCAATACCGACAGAAATCCCGGCCTCCTTAAAGAAGGGGAAAAATTGGGTCACCGCCTGGGCCGGGGCGACAAAAAGTATTGTCTTTTCCGCCATCGGCGAGGTTCTAGCCCGAAGGCCAACGGGTTTCAACCGGTTGGAGGGCGATTCTCCTGATTATATGCAAATTCCCGGCCGCACCGGCAGGCATCAGGCCAGACCGCACTGGCGCAAAAGCCCGGTCAGCACCTTGTCGCTGTCGAAAAAGTCCTCAGCGATGGCCCGGGCGGCGTTGCCGGCCCGCACCGGATCAGCCTCCACCCGGCCCAGGGCGTCGATGGCGGAGTCCGGTCCTTCAAAGGCGAAAAGCCCTTCCCCCACCGGCAGATAGGCGGCAAAGCCGGTGTCTTCCACCACCGCCGGCCGGCCGGCCGCCAAAAAGGCGGCCGTGCGGTCGGAGAACCAGCCGCTTTTGAGCACCACGTTCTGGTCCTTGGCGATGGTGAATTCCCCCCGGGCGTTGCGGATATAGTCGCGATAGACGTCGGGGTCGCGGGAAATTTCCAGGGCGTCGCAGACATCCCAGCCAGCGGCCCGGTAGCGTGCGGCGTTTTCCTTCATGCCGCTCATGGCCATGCCCAGGGGCACGCCGGGAAGTCGGCCGGGCAGATCAAGGATCGCTTCAAATTTGACGTTTTTACGCCAGGACAGCTTTTTGCCGGCCACTTCCACGTCCCGGTCCTTGGCTTCCCAGGTGCCGATGGTGGTGTAGTTTGTCCCGCGTCCCTCGCCGCGCGGCCACAGGTCAAGGATCACCGGCGGCAGCAGCGGTTTCCAGGCGATATCGGACAAGGGCACGCCGGTCGTACCGGCCGGCAGATTGCAGCCGTAGGTGAAGCAGGTCTGATGGGCCGCAAAATAATCGTGATTCCAGGCCGTGGAATCCACCTTGACCTGGGTAAAGACCGGATCGGTGTCGATAACCGCCCGCACCGGAGCCTGCATGTATTCGTCGCGAAGCGGTATGACGCCCGAGATGTTAAGGAAAAAATCGGCCTGGGCCAGATGCTTGTCCAGGGTGGCCCGATCCATGCCGTACACCCGGTTCTCGATCTGGCTCACGTAGGCCCAGCGCCCGGCCAAGCCATGGGCGCTCAAAAGCCGGTCCACAATGGCCCGCCCCCGAGTGGAGTCGCTGCCGGGATAGCCCAGCACCGGATCAAAGGGGTAGGCCCAGTCGGCCGTATCTTCGAGGAAGATGACGTCATGGCCGAGTCTGGCCAGTCCCGCGGCGAAATGCAGCATCATCCACACCTGGCCGCCCAGCGGGAACCCCACGGCGAAACCGGCCACGATAATCCGAAGCGGTTGTTTCATGCACTCCCCAAAGGTCTCACCCGATTCTGCCGCGCGCTACAGCACGGGCGTTCCATCGCGCCGCTGCCCCGCCCCTCCCGTGTGCCGTACGGGAGCAACACGGGTGGGCCATCGCTCCTCCAGGCCCCCGGCTTCAAGCTCTGGCCCGGTTCCGGGGCGCGCTGCAACGGGTATCGGCCTTGCGCAGACAGCATCAGATGCCGGGCTTGCCCTTGCCCTCGACCCAGATCTTGACGCCCTTGTCGATGGTGACCACGGGCACGGCCTTTTTCTTCAGAAAATCAGCCAACTGCCCCAGCTTGGCGGCGTCCCACGGCTCCCATCCCAGGTCGGAGCCGATGCCGTGCAGGCAAAAAATCACCCACCCGTTTTCGCGGATGGCGTGTTCTTTGATCAACCCGATGATGGCCTCGGCCGTATCGTTGCTGTGGACCACGAACCGCTTGAGCCAGAAGCGGTCGGTCGCCCCCTTGCGGTTGAAATTGTCGCCGCCGTTGGCCACCTGGGCGTAAAACCTCTTGGACAGTTCGCTCATCTCCGGGGTCCAGTAGTTGTGCGGGGTGATGTAGGTGGAGACGGCAAAGCCCCGGTCGGTGAGTTCTTTTTTGGAGGTTTCCAGTTCCCGCTCGTAGGAGATGGCCCGGATTTGCTGTTTTTCGACGCTGTCGGGATCAAAGGGATGGATGAGCACCTCGCCGATGAGATCGTCGAAATAGTAGCTGCCGGGGTCGTTTTTCACCATCTTGTTGCTGGACCGCTCGCGCAGGAGCCGGCCATTTTCCATAAGTCCGGCCAGTTCCTCATACTTGTACTTGGCCTCGAAAAGGGGACGCTGCCCGGCCACGGGCTTGAGCAGCAGACACTTTTCCTCGGCATAAAATTTGGGGATGTCGATGGGCCGCTTGTGGGTGAGGCTGTGGGAAGCGATTTCCCAACCGGCAGCCTCAAGTTCATGCAGCTGCTTTTCGTCCATGAAGTCGGTATCACCGGAATCCACCCGATTGGCGATGACCCCCACCGTGGCCACCAGTCCGTAACGGACCAAAACCGGAAAGGCATATTGGTAAACGCTGGAGAGGCCGTCGTCGAAAACAAGGCTGACCATACCCGCCTGGCACCCTCTTCCGAGGGGAACGGCTGTCACCCCCAGGGCCACAACCACGGCGAGCAGGAAAAGACGAATACCACCAGTCTTTTTCATGGAACTTCCACAAGGCAGTGATGCCATCTGAGGTTGAGGCAACCCAACACGTACAATATTAAAACGAAAAGTCAATGACCGCTGCCAGCCGGGCTGGCTCACAAAAAAGGGCCTCCCGGGACGGCCCTCGGAACGCGACAGGACACCAACGCAACCACAGAGAGGTTTGCTCCACCGCCGGCCCCTGACGGGGTTTTCCACGGCGCTCTGTGGGGATTTGAAAATAAGCACCAAACGGCCGGCGGCAACCCCTGCCCCAGGGCACATTGACGGCCGGGCAAAAAGTGGTATGTGGCCCTTGCCGCCGGGAGATGCTTTTGCCTGGCAGCCATTGAACGGAGATCCCATGTCCAAACGCCACGCCGCCCCGTGCGCCCTGTGCCTGCTCGTCTGCCTCGCCGCAGCCACCCAGACCCTGGCCGCTTCCAAGCACTTCCACGTATCCTGCGAGCATTTCAACGACTACGCCGCCAAAGCCGCTGATCTGTATTTCAAAACCGACGTCGCCATCGAAAAAAACATCCTGTCGCATCTGACCGCCGTGTGCGCCATCTATGCTGAAAAGGCCCGCGCCCTGGAATACATGACCGAAGTGGCCGAACACATGACGGCCAAACGCGACCAAATCTACGTCCTGGAACGCCTGCGGGCGCTTAAAAACACCGCCATGGTCCAGTTGCCCCAGGATGTAAAGCTCCTCACCGACCTCGTCGAAGGGCAGGGAAATGAGCATCTGCGCCAACTCGGCAATCTCGTAATCAACGAACTTCGCGTCTTTGAACGCAACACCGCCAACCTTTAGGGCGTTGCCCCAAGAGGGGTAAGAATGCCTCCGGCAGCCGGGGGTGATCCCCCCGGACCCCCCAACGGGAAAAATTTATTAAGGGGTTCTTGCGCTGGCTGGTCAGTCGGTCGGCAGTGGGCGGAGACAGCCACGCCGCGTCACTGCCCGGCCGCGTTCGTGTCCGCTGCCGCCTCTTCCACCAGCCGGGCCGAAACCGCCACACCCAGGCGGCGCGGGTCTGGCGCGCCGGTCTGGACCATGGGCACAAAGGCGCTGTCGGGCAGGACAAAAATCGTGTGCGCCCGGCCGTCGCCGGCGTCCGGCAGCCGATAGCGCCGGGCCACAGCCTCTCCCCCCAGATGCACGGTCCCAAGGGGCCCGGTGTCGGAAATAAGCGCCACATCCATGGGCTGCGGCGCATACAGCGTCAGTTCAAGCTCGCCCGGGGCAGCCAGAATCACCCCGTCCCCCACGCTCCAGCGCATGGTTTGCCCGGCCAAGGGTTCGGGCGGATAAAATCCCTCAAAGACGACAGGCCCCGACCGCCATTCGACCAGCCCCAGCCGTTCCCCGGTACGCCCGAGGCCGGCGTCGGCGGCAAAAGAAACGATCCCGGCCGCCACCACGGCCCAGGCCGCCAGCGCCGCCACCCTGGCCCGACCGGCACTGCGCCCCATCCCCGTTGTCCCCCCGCTTTCCAACGCCATGGCCCGCGACAGGGGAAGAAACAGCAGGAACAGGATCGACGGCACGTAAAACATTTCCTGAAAAACCGAATAGACATGAAATGCCGCCAGGGACAGCAGCAAGGCCGCATCCACCAGACTCGCCGTCTGCCAGGCCCGCCGCCACAAGACCCACCCCGCCCGGCCGACCATGGCCAGCCACAGCACGACCCCGCACACCCCCAGCCCGGAGACGAGTTGGATGTAGAGGTTGTGCGAGGTCTCATACGCCTCGGCCGTCGGATCGCCGTACCGCCCGAGCCAGGACACGGGTGTGGCCAGGAGCACCGGATAATGCCGGGCGTAGCTTTCATAGCCCAGGCCGAAAACCGGCCGATCAGCGGCAACGAGCAGACCCGAGAGAAACAGCGCCGGCCGGGGTGAATCCATAAAATTGCCGACCCGCTCCTTGAGCGAGGCGTTAATCGGCTGGCTTATATCTGAAAATTCCTTGCCCGAAGCCCAAAAAGCCAGACAGAGCACGAGCAGCCCGGCCCCGGCCAGACCAGGCAAATACAGGTAAAAACTTCGGAATCTGGCAAGGGGGCCGTTTCGCCAATACAGCCAGACGACAAAAACAAAGGTCAGGCTACCGGTAATCCAGCCGCCCCGGGCCAGGGTCAGGACCAGCCCCACGGCGCAAAGGGCCAGAGAGGCCGCGCCGTAGCACCAGGCCAGCCGGCTATGGCGGCCAAGCGGCAACAGCAGATACGGCGCAGCAACGGCCAGATATTCGGCAAACCAGCCCGAATTTGCGTAAATGGAGGTGAAACGCCGATTGAACAGCGGCTGGTCGCCCCGAAAATGTCCCAACAAACCAAAGACAATGGCCGTGACCAGTCCGCCGGCCACGCCCTGCACCAGCGCCACAAAGCGCCCCGGCAGGTCGCAGCGGGCCAGTTCCCGGGCAAAGACGGCCAGGACCGCCAGCCGCCAGATCGCCGCCAGACCATAGGCCGGGGTGTCGGCCGGGGAAAAGACCATGGCCGCGAAAAACCCGGTCGGACCAAGCAGGGACAGGGACAGGCCCAGGCGGTCCCAGGGCAGCAGCAGCATGGACCCCAGGCCCAGACAGACTACGGAGCCAAGGAGCGCCCCGGTCAGCCCGGTCCCTACCTCCTCCCGGCCGACGTTGCGCCACACCAGCGCCAACGTCGCCGCGTCCACCACCAGCCCAAAGGCCACCGCCGGATAGACATAGGCCTGCCAGCCAAACAAACACAGGCTAAAGCCCAGAAAGAACAAGCCCCAGGCCATCCCCCGGCGGGTAAAGGCCATGACAGCACCGCCAAGGGCCACCAGGATCGTGACGAGCAGCGCCGGCCAGCCCAAAGCGCCCAGGGTCGCCGCTGTCAGCAGGAAATGCCCGACCACAAGCACGACGCCGACAACCCCGGCCAGACCGCCGCCAAGGCGCAAGATCCCCATGAGCGCATCCATGCCCGGACCTACCGTGGCTCCGGGCAAAAAGCGTTGGGCACGGTGACCCCGAGGTCGTCGGAGTCACCCAAAATGCCGTTGGCCCCGGCCGAGATAATGCTATCGGGCAGGCAGGGGAAATCCGGATCTTCATGGAGCAAATAGGGCGAACCCCAGGGATCGGAGGCCAGGGTGGCGAGAAGCTCGGGCGAAGCCCCGGCCGCCTGCCCCATGCGCATGCGGGTCGCGTCCCATTTGCGCCGACAGACGTCGTCTTGCGCCAGGGTGCGCAAATCCCGGCCCTCGCAGCCGCAGCGGCTGCAATTTTCGCCGGTTATGGCAAAAAGAGCCTTGTTCTCAGACCGTTTGGCGGCCAGGGCCATTTTGGACAGATCACTCAGTGCGAGGCTGGCCCTGGCCTGTTCGCGCTCAAGGGCATTCATGGCGGCATATTCCCGGCGTTTGCGCGCCATGACATCACCCAACAAAATGGAGGCGGCCAGGAGAACGACGCAGACAACCAGCAGCGCCCGTACCCGCCATAAGGCCCGGGCTTCGAAACGGTCGGCCGGCAACCGCCACGCCCCGGCCTTTTTGGCGGCAAAGGCCTTTTCCAAACGCGTCAGCGTGGCCTCGGCCCGGTGGGCAAAGGTGGCTAACGCCTCCGCTGTGGGCAAAGGCCCAAGGTCGGACCGGTCGGCAACCAGGGAGCGCGCGCCGACCAGCCCCAGTGCGGCGGCTACGGCGTCCAGGTCTTCGGCCAACAGCGAGGACAAAAGGGCCGCATCCCGGGCGTCGTCGGCTCCGAGCAGGGCGAAGAGGCCATCCAGGCGGGCCATGGCCCGGGCCAGCCGTTCGGCAGTGCGCGCCCGGGCGGCCCCGGCAGCGGCGTCGGCGGCCCGGGGGACCGGACGCCGTTCGCCGGGCATAAAATACGAAAGAAAATCCAAGATGTTATTCCGTCCCGGCGGCAGGTTTCGCCACGTCCAGGCGCGGCAGAGGGCCGACCGGATAGAGGACATCCAGGGCGTCAACGGCGTCGCCCCGGGCCTTGGCCGGTCCGGTGGTCAGGGCCAGGACATGGCCGCCGCGGGTGCGGTCGTTGCTTAAAAAATGGAAATGCCAGCCCGGCGGGGACAGGACGGCGAGGCCCGGCGGCGTGTAATAGCCGACCAGGGTTCCCTGCTGGCTGGTCAGCGGATAGGTTCGCTGTCCCTTGACGGCCTCGGCCAGACAAGGCCAAGGCGGCGTCTGGACCGGGACACTGCGCACGGTCAGCGTGGCAAAGGCCCCGTCCACCCGCACGGCGCACATACGCGTCGGATCAGGCAGCCGGGCGGTCAGGGCGGCACCAAGACCCGGCAGGTCCAGGCCGTCCACCCGCCCCAGATCGAGGCTGCCGGCAAAACGCACCACCTGGGCAAAGGGCGTGGTCTGGCCGGGCTTGGCCACATGGACCACACCATCGAGGGTGATCTGGTAGATGACGCCGTTAAGGACCACCATCTCACCGTCAAAGGCGTCAAAGGTGCCCAGACCGAAATCGCCCTGGCGCAGCACGGCAGCGCAGGTGGCCCGTCCGGCATAGTCGCCGGCCGACAGGGCCTCGATGGTTCCGGTCTGGTGCAGGGTGGCGGCGAAAAGGCCGCCGGGAGCGGCCAAAAGCAGGGCAACGGCCAGGACGGCCGAGCGCAGCAACGGGGTACGGGGCATGGGGAGACTCTCCTTGGGAAGTAACGCTTAGAGGGCGACGGCGAACTCGTCGCCCTCTGGCTCGGGTTCGCCGGCCAGAAAGCGCTGCACTACGGGATCGTCACAATGGCCGATGGCTGCGGGCGATCCCTGCCAGACGATGCGCCCGGCGTCGAGCATGGCCACATGGCCGGCCACGCCGAACACGTCCGGGATGTCATGGCTGACCAACACGGCCGTAAAACCGAACTTGCGGCGGGAGGAATCAATAAGGGCCAGCACCGAGGCCTTGCGGATGGGATCAAGGCCCGTAGTCGGCTCATCGAACAAAACCACGTGCGGCTCGGTAACCAAAGCCCGGGCCAGGGCGACACGTTTTTGCATGCCGCCGGAAATCTGGGACGGATATTTCCCCAGGATAGGGGTCAATTCCAGCCGTTCGGCCATGGCAGCGACCTTGGCGGCGGCGGCGGATTCGCTTAAATGTTCCGTCTCACGCAGCGGCAGGGCGATGTTTTCGGCCACGGTCATGGAATCGAACAGGGCCATGTTTTGAAACATGTAGCTGCACCGACGGCGAAAGGCCCGCCGGGCGGCCTTGGGCATGGCCGAAAGCGCCTCGCCCTGGAACAAAATTTCGCCGGCGTCCTGGGTCAGCAGGCCGATGATGTGTTTTAAAAGGACGCTCTTGCCCTCGCCGGACTTGCCGATAACGGCGGTCACCATGCCTTCGGGCACGATCATGTCCACGCCGCGCAGGACCGGCTGTCCCTGAAAGGCCTTGGTCAGGCCCCGAATCTCGATCATAGGCTGGTTCATGGCTGCATCCCGGTGGAAAATTGAGGCCGCGCCACTTTGACCGCAATCCGCGCCGATGGCAAGAACCTGCCGGCCGGAACCTGCTCCTCGGCACATGGCTTGCAATGTGCTGCCCGACCGGCAATTTCCGCCGCACCCCGGCGACCGGCCTTGTACATGCCCCCGATCAGGGCTAAAATGCGACCGGCGGCCTGCCAAGGACCGCCGTGGAGAGTACCGCCCCATGCCCACCGCCCCGATCATCCGCCTGCGTAGCGGCCATGCCGTCGGCCCGGGTTGCCCGGCTTTTCTGGTGGCCGAAATAGGCAACAACCATCAAGGCAGTCTGGCCACCGCCCGGGACATGGTGCGGGCCGCCGCCGCCTGCGGGGCCGATGCCGTCAAATTTCAAAAGCGCGACCTGGGGGCGCTTTTCACCCGCGCGGGCCTCGACGCTCCCTACGGCGGCCCCAACAGCTTCGGCGACACCTACGGCCGCCACCGGGCCGCCCTGGAACTGCCGGGCGAGGCCCTGGCCGAACTCAAAATCCTGGCCGAATCCCTGGGGCTGGCTTTTTTCGCCTCGGCCTGGGACGCCCCGAGTTTGCGGCTGCTGGTTGGACTGGGCATCGAACTTATAAAAATCCCCTCGGCCGATCTGGTCAATCTGCCGCTGTTGCGTCTGGCCGGGGAAACGGGCCTGCCGCTCATCCTCTCCACCGGCATGAGCGGGCTTGCCGACGTGGACGCCGCCGTGGCCGAACTGCGCCGCTATCACGACCGCATCGTGCTGTTGCACTGCAACAGCTCCTACCCCTGCCCCGACGCCCAGGCGGGCTTGCCGGTCATGGACCTGCTGCGCCGGCGCTACGGCCTGCCGGTGGGCTATTCCGGCCATGAGCGCGGCCTGGGGCCGACCATTGCCGCGGTGGCCTTTGCGCCGGTCGTCATCGAGCGCCATTTCACCCTGGATCGCACGCTGCCGGGCACGGACCATCAGGCCTCGCTGACTCCCGACGCCTTTGCCGCCATGGCGGGCATGGTGCGCGAAGCCGAAGCGGCCATGCGTGTCGGGCGCAAACACATTTTCCCGGGTGAGGCAGCCGCCGCGCTTAAGCTGCGAAAATCCCTGGTCTTCGCCCGCGATCTGCCGGCCGGCCACGTCCTTGGCCCCGAAGATCTGGCCTGCAAATGCCCGGGCACGGGCATAACCCCCATGGCCCACGACGCCGTGGCCGGATGCCGGCTTTTGGCCAAGGTGCGCCAGGACGAGCCGGTGGCCTGGGAAATCCTGGCCCCAGCGCTGCCTGCCCCTGGCGCGGCCACGGAAACCGACGCCCCGGCCACGGCCCTGTCCGGTTTTTAGCGCCATGGCCCTGGCCACCCTTGTCATCCCGACGTTTAATCAGGCCGAGTATCTGCCGGCCTGCGTGGACCGCTGTCTGTTCCAGACCCACCCGGAGCTGGAAATCATCATCGTTGACGGCGGCTCCACCGACGCCACCAAGGACTATCTGGCCGCCCTGCCCCGGCGCATCGCCTCGGCCACGGCCGAACCGGTGGTGCGTATGGACGAGGCCGGGGCTGTCGTTCGCGCCTCGGTGCTCACCTATCCGCAAAACCGCCGGCTTGAGATCGTGACCTTCACCGAGGATATCGGCCCCACCCGCACCTACAACGAAGGGCTGGCCCGGGCCACGGGGGAGTATTGCGCCTATGTTCCCGGCGACGACCTCCCCTATCCGCATATGGTTGAAGAACTCATCGCCGCCCTGGAGCGGACCGGAGCCGATTTTGCCTATGCCGACCAGGACGTGCTGGAAGACGACGGCCGCATCTACCGGCGCATGACCTTCCCGGATTTCAATTTCCGGGCCTGTCTGGCCGAGTGGCATCATCTGGGCGTGTGCCGGCTCTACCGCCGCCGCCTCCACGAGACGGTGGGCCTTATGGACGAGGCCTTCGCCAGCGCCAACGACTACGACCACTATCTGCGCTTTGCCATGGCCGGGGCGCAATTCATCCATGTGCCGCGTGTGCTTTATGGCGTTCGCCGCCACGGTCCGGCCCGGCCGACCGGTCAGCATACGCCCGCGCGCTACGCCAATCTGCTGGCCGAATCCTGTCGTCTGGCCAAGCGCGCCAGACAATTTCTCCACGATACGGACGCGGCCCGGCCGTGACCGACGCCGCCCCTTTGGCCGGGCTGGCCCCGGATACGCCCCAGGCCCACGCTGGCCTGAAGGCCGCCCGGGAATTGATCCGGCGCGGCGAATGCGCCGTGGCCCTGGATGTCCTTTCCGGCCCGGATTGCCGGGACACGCCCCTGGCCCAGCTCTTGCGGGCCGATCTGCTCCTGGCCGGAAATCGGCCCGAGCCGGCCCTGGCCCTGGTTGCGGCCGTGCACCAAGCCTACGGCGACACCGGGCAGGGGCTATTGTGCGCCGGCCATGCCGCCCTGGCCCAAGGCGAGCGGGCAAAGGCCGCTGCCGCCTTTGCCCGGGCCGCCGCCGTCGCTCCCGACCGCATTGCCGCCCGGGTCAATGCCGCGGCGTTTTTTCCGCCATCGCCTGTGGCCGCCACCGCCCCGGCCGTGGCCGTCACCAGCCTGCCGCCCGGGGCCGACGCCCGCTGCCGGGCCGCCGTGGCCTCCTGGGGCGCGGCCGGCTTTTCTGCCATTGTCTCGGTCAACACCCCGGCGGAAATCACCGCCCTGGCCAAGCGGTTTCCGCAAGTCGCTTTCGTCCCCGGGGCGACAACGACGCTGGCTGCGTTTGGCCGCCCCTACGCCGGCCTGCCGCAACTGCTGGCTGCCGGCGCGGCCACGGGTGCCGCTGTCGTCGCCGTCATAAACGCCGACCTCGTCCTGGCCGCCGGACCGGATTTCGCCGGCCGTCTGGCAATAGCGGCCACCGGCGGGGCGGTTATCGCCTGCCGGGTGGACGTGGCGGCGCACCGCAGCGCCTCGGCTGCGTCCTCGTATTATGATGTGGGATTTGATCTGTGCGCCGTGGAGGCGCGCCTGGCAGACCGCCTGGAACTCGACGGCTTTTACCTGGGCCTGCCCTGGTGGGATTACGCCCTGCCCCTGGCCGTGGTCCGGGCCGGGGGCCTGCTGCGCTTTTGTCCCGCGCCGCTTGGCCTGCACGCCGTACATGACGCGGTCTGGTCCCACCGGGCCTTTGTAACCCTTGGGCAACGTTTTGTCCGCCGCTTCTGGCCCCGGCTCGCCAGCGAACTGCTCGACGACCGGGCGGTCGATGCCGGCATCGAAACGGTCCTGGCCGGGCTCGGCGGGCGAACGGCAACCGTATTGCGCCGCGCCCCGGACGCCGGCCTGTGGGACCGCACAGGCTTTTGCCCCCACGATCCGGGCTTCGCCGCCGCCCTGCTGCCGCTGACCGTGGTTGCCCTCCCCGACTAATGCGCCGCATCACCCCAACGGCATTGCGCGTCCGTCGTGGCAACGCCCCTCCCCTTTTCCCAGTCAGGGAGGGTCCGGGAGGGGGTTACCCCCTCCCGGCCGCCGGAGGCATTTCTTCACTTATACCCTGGGCCAGCCCCAGGGGCCCACGGCGGTCGCGCACCAGGGAGTTGCCGGGGCGGGATTTGGCGAATTTTTTAACGGCCGCCGCCCGCTGTCCCAGTTCGTCCATGGTCACCGGGGCCGCAAAAGCGCAGTCGATGATGCCCATGGACAGGGTGATCAAATCAAAGCGTCCCACCCGGCCGTCGCGGCTCTGGCCTTCGATATAGCCCCGCGCCCGATCCTCAGAGCCGTACAGGGCCGGCGAGGCGGCGGCAAAGGTCTCAAGGACCGACTGGCAGACCTGCTCCACGGTTTCGCAGCGGCACAACAGCACGAAATCGTCGCCGCCGACATGGCCCAGGAAATCATCCTCGCCGCCCTGGCTGGTGAGCGCTTCGCCCAGGATGCGGGCGGTCATGAGAATGGCCTTGTCGCCGTTTTGAAAGCCGTAGACGTCGTTATAGACCTTGAAATTGTCCAGATCGACATAGACCAGACTGGTGGCCATCCGGGCGGCCGAGCGCCGGCTGATCTCGCGCTCGATGGCCACGTTGCCGGGCAGCCCGGTCAGCGGATTGGCCCCCTTGGCCATCTCCACCTGGACGCAGGCCAGGGCGTCGAGGATTTTTTGCACCGACACAACGCCGGATAGCTTGCCCCGGCAGGTGACCAGGATGGGATCGTAGAGCTTGTCGCGGTCCCGGGCCATGGCTGCCTGGGCCGCCACCTCCACCGGGGTGTCCCATTCCACGGTGAGCGGCTGGGGGTCCATGATGCGGGTGATCTCGCGGCGCAAAAACAGGGCCAGCCCGTACTGCGAGCTGAGCAGCCGGTCGAGGTGATGGCTCATGATGAGCCCCTCGGGGAAGCCGTCGCGCACCACCACCACGGCATGGGCCGCCTCTTCGGCATCAAAAAACTGTTTCACTTCGCCAACCTGGGCCGAGTGCGGCATCTGATTGGCCCGTTCCGCCAGATCGCTTATGGGCGAGGCGCACTTGAGTCCGTCAGCGGCAAGGCTTGATCCGGCGACGATGGCCAGCCGGATGTCGTCGCCAAGGTCTGCCGGCGGCTGGGCCGGGCGGCCGAGATAAAAGCCCTGGCCAAAATGCGCGCCCAGGCGGATCAGGCAGGCCAATTCCGCTTCCGTCTCAATGCCTTCGGCCACGATGCGGCAGCCGACCTTCTCGGCAAAGGTGAGCATGGTTTCCAACAGCGCCCGTTTGACGGGATTGGTGTCGATGCCGCGCACCAGCGACATGTCGATCTTCATGAAATCGGGCTTGATCTCGGCAATGGAGGCCAGCCCGGAATAACCCGTGCCCACATCGTCTATGGCCACGCCGTAGCCGGCATCGCGGTAGTGGTCCAATGTTCTGTGGAACAGGTTGAAATCTTTAACGCTATGGCGTTCGGTAATCTCCAGGACCACGTCCTTGGGCTCCATACCGTACTTGTCCAAAAGCTTTCGCGTCTCGCCCGGGGTAAAGGCCGGATCGAGCATGGTGCGGGGGTGGATGTTGCAAAACAGCTTGGCCCCGTGGGTGTTCGGGGAAAAGCCCCGGATGGCCGCTTCCCGGCAGGCCTTTTCCAGGGCAAAGACCGCCCCGGCCTCTTCGGCAAAGTCAAAAAGCATGGACGGCGAAGCGAACACGCTTTCCGCCGGCCCCCGGGCCAGGGCTTCCCAGGCGAACACCGTGCCGGCGCGCAGATTGACAATGGGCTGATACACCGACCGCACCCGGCCCAGCTCCAGGATTTCCCGGAATTCCCGCAGCATGGGCGATGTTCCCGTGCCGGCTTCGCCCCGGGCCAGACGCGAAGCCTCGCCCAGCGCCGAGGCCAGGGCCATGTCCAGTCCCGCAACCCCCTGGCTGATGACCAGGGCCGCGCCGCAGCGAATTTCCAACTCCTGGCCGGTCAGGCGGATGGCTTCGCAGCGCACGCGTCCCCGCACCTCCAGGCGCAGGGCCGCCCCGGTGCGGTCCAGGGCGTCCAGAGCCGCGCTGTTGCCGCCGAGCACCAGCAGCACCCGCCCGGCATCCAGGCGTTCCACCAGACAGACCGGCAGTCCCGACAAACGGGTGGCCGCCGTTGAACGGACCTCATCTTCCAGGGCCACGCCCACGGCAGCGGCCACTTCAGGGCGAAACAGGCGGCGCAGCAGATAAAAATCCTGTATTTCCAGCAACACCACGCCCAAGACACCCCCCAGCCCCACATGGCCGGCGACCATGGCCCGACGCTGCCCCCGCAACAGTTCCGGCGGCTTTGACGGCGGAGAACCCGCCCCGTCCGGGATGAAACGCTGTTCAATACGCGGTGGAAACTGCATAAACGTCCTCAGCATGCCTTGCCTCATGGTTGTAGTACGGCGTGCCAGCCGAACCGTCCCTGTTTACGCTGCCGGCTCCCAGGCTGCGGCAGCACCGACCAGACATTTCTGTGACGATTGGATGACGCGGCCAGCGGCAGGGGGGCACGCCCCAGTCCCGAAGCTGCCGCGGACGGCACCCCAACCCCGTCGTGCGGCCCGGCTCCCAGGAAAGCAAGTCTGTCCGTCCACTTCGTTGGTTGCAAAAAAATCCGTTACGGGTATGATCCGTTGCAATCAGACGTATCAGGCCGGCTTTGATCCGAAAACGGGTACAGCACCGCGAGGCCCCATGCCGCCGACAGCCGAATTCACCCCGCTTTTGGCCCCGTTTTCCCCCTGGGAACCCGGTGCCCTGCCCCTGGTCGTGTTCGGGGCCATCGTCCTGGTTGTCATGGCCGTCATCCTCTTTCTGTCCGGCTTTCTCGTGCGCCGCCGGCCGACCCCCAGCAAGCAACAGCCCTACGAGTGCGGCATCCGCCCCACCGGCCCGGCCCGGTTTCGCTATCCGGTGCCCTTTTTCCTCATGGCTGTTTTTTTCCTGCTCTTCGATGTGGAAACCGCCTACATCATTTCCTATGCCGTGGCCTGGCCGGAACTGGGCCTGCCCGGGTATCTGCGTCTGGCCGTTTTCGTCATCGTTTTAGGCCTTGGGCTGGTGTACGCTTGGCGCAAGGGCGGCCTGGACTGGGACGAGGAGGAAGGCTTGTGACCGGATTTGGCGAAGGCCTGTTCAATCCCACCGACGCTGTCATCAACTGGGCGCGCAAAAACAGCCTCTGGCCCTTTTTCTTCGGCCTGTCCTGCTGCTTTGTGGAAGAAGCCACGGCCTGGGGACCGCGTTACGACATCGCCCGGTTCGGCTCGGAGGTCTTTCGGGGTTCCCCCAGGCAAGCCGACGTGCTCATCGTCTCGGGCACGATGTTTCAAAAAATCGCCCCCGTAGCCCTTCGCCTCTACGAACAGATGAGCGACCCCAAATGGGTCATTTCCATGGGCTCGTGCAGCAATTCCGGCGGCATGTACGACGTCTATTCCGTGGTCCAGGGCTCGGATCAGATTCTGCCCATCGACGTCTACATCCCGGGCTGCCCGCCCCGGCCCGAGGCGGTCTTTGAGGGGCTCATGCTCCTGCAAAAAAAGATCGCGGCCGGCGAAAAACCCACCCGTCCCGTGCTCCATCTGCCCGGCGGCAGCCAGGGCGGCCGGGAGGATTTCCTGGTGGACGGGGCCACCAAATGCCGCGACACGCGCGGTCCCGGCTACGCCGGCATCCCCATCCGGGGCACGGCCGCAACCGAACCCCGCTTTGCCGGCTCCCGGGCCGAGGTCATGTGGACGCCGCCCGTGCCGGGGTTGGTCTTAACGGCCGGGCAAGAGACCCTGGCTGCCGATCTGGCCGCCGTTTTCGGCGACGACGCGCGCTTAACGGACACGGTGCCCACACCGGGCGATATGCCGACCTACGTCGTGGCCCCGGCCCGGCTGCCCGAGGTGCTGGCCTATCTCAAGGAAAAAGCCCCCACCCGCTTTGAGCGGCTGGAAGATCTGACCGCCCTTGACGAAACCGCCCGGCGCGTGCCGGCCGGCCACGAAGCCACGGTGGTCTACACCCTGACCTCAATGTCCGCTGCGACCATGGTGCGCCTGACCTGCCCGCTGCCCAGCCGCGATTCCAGTCTGCCCACGGCCACGGGTGTGTGGTCCTGCGCCAACTGGTACGAGCGCGAAGCGGCCGAGATGTTTGGCCTGCGCTTTGACGGCCATCCCGATCCCCGACGCCTGCTCACCCACCGCGACTGGATCGGGCATCCGCTACGCAAGGACTACGAAGGCCGGGCCACCAGCCGGCCAGCCTTCACCCGGGCTGATTGTGAACGCCTGGAGCCTGTGGACGCGGCCGAGATTCTCGGCAGGCGGGCCGCTGCGGGCGATTATCTGCTCAATTTCGGCCCCCACCACTACGCCACCCACGGCATCATCCGCTACGTCCTGGCCATGCGCGGCGAACGCGTCAAAGCCATGGGCATCGACATCGGCTACCACCACCGGGGCGTGGAAAAAATCGGCGAACGGCAAACCTGGCACCAGTTCATTCCCTACACCGACCGGGTGGACTATCTCTCCGGCATTGCCAACAATCTTTCCTATGTGACGGCTGTTGAGCAGTTGGCCGGCATCGCCGTGCCGCCCCGGGCGGCTTACGCGCGGGTCATGCTCTCGGAACTGTTCCGCCTGTCCAACCATCTGATGTATTTCGGCACCTTCCTTCAGGATCTGGGCATGATGAGCCCGATTTTTTATGCGCTTCGCGAACGCGAAATGGTGCTGGACATCATCGAAACCATCACCGGCGGTCGCCTGCATCCGGCCTGGCTGCGCCTGGGCGGGCTGGCTGCCGATCTGCCCGAGGGCTGGAAAGAGCAGGTGGACGCCTTCGTCAAAATTTTCCCGGGCCGGCTCAAGGAATACCACGCCGGGGTGACCAGAAATCCCATCGTGCGGGCCAGAACCAAAGGTGTTGGCGGCATTTCCGGCGCTACGGCCATCGACTGGGGCATTACCGGCCCCAATCTGCGCGCCGCCGGCGTGGCCTGGGACCGGCGCAAGGCCATGCCCTACGGGGCGTATGCCGATTTCGACTTCGACGTGCCAACGCGCGAGCATGGCGACTGCTACGACCGCTATCTCGTGCGCATGGACGAGATGGCGCAAAGCCTGCGCATCATCGAACAGGCCGCCGCCCGGATGCCGGGCGGGCGTTATTTGAGCGACGATGCCCGCTACTGCCTGCCCCAAAAGGATGCGACCCTGCGCGACATTGAAAGCCTCATCCACCATTTCGTCAATGTGACCCGTGGCCCGCGCCTGCCGGCCGGCATGGCCTACGCCGCCACGGAAGCCCCGCGCGGTGAGCAAGGCTACTGCGTCGTTTCCGACGGCGGCTGCCACGCCTACCGCATGCGCATCCGTACCCCGGGCTTTGCCAATGTCCAGGCCCTGCCGCTTATGATCGAAGGCCTGTCTATTGCCGACTGCGTGGCCGTTTTGGCCTCTTATGACTATATTTTGCCGGACATCGATCGATGACGCGCTGATACGATGACGCGCCGCAACGCTTTGCCCACGCGAAAGCCCCGGATCGGCCTCCCCGGCCGGGACAACCGCCAGCTGACGCCAACGCCGGAGGCTTGATTTTCCCATGTCGCCCCTGCCCACCGAACTTGAAACCGAGCTGGCCCGCCTTGTGGCCGCCGTGCCCCGCCCCCGCGAGGCCGCCGTGGACGTCATGTACGCCCTGCAACGCCACTACGGGTACCTGTGCGACGAGGCCATGCACTGCGCCGCCCGGGTTCTCGGCATGACCACCCTGGAACTCGAATCCCTGGCCACTTTTTATGACTATCTCTACCGCCGGCCCGTGGGACGCTACGTCATCCATGTCTGCGATTCGGTGGTGTGCTGGATGTTTCACCAGGATTCCATCTTCGATTATCTGTGCCGCACCCTTGGCGTGCCCCCGGGCGGCACCAGCGAGGACGGCCTTTTCACCGTGCTGCCGGCGGCCTGCATCGGCAACTGCCACAACGCCCCCACCATGCTCATAAACGGCCGCTTCTACGACAGGCTGACCCCGGAACGCATCGACGCCGTGCTGGCCGAACTGCGGGCCGGGACCGAGGAGCCGGTGCGATGCAAGTAGATACCCCCCAAGTGCTTTTTAAAAACAGGCATCTCGGCCGCCCGGCCACCCTTGCCGAATACCGGGCCGGCGGCGGCTACGAGGCGCTTGCCGCCACCATCGGCAAGCGCACCCCGGCCGAGGTCTTGCAACTCGTTCTAGACGCCGATCTGCGCGGCCGGGGCGGGGCCGGCTTCCCGGCCGGTCGCAAATGGCAGGGTGTCCCCACCGATCACGTGGGCACGCGCTACGTGGTTGTTAATACCGACGAAATGGAACCGGGCACGTTCAAGGACCGCATCCTGGTCAACGCCGACCCGCATCTGGTCATCGAAGGCATCGTCCTTTGCGCCTATTCCATCGGAGCCAGCGAAGGTGTGTTTTTTATCCGCCCCTCGTATGAAGGCGACGCGGAACTCATCGAACAGGAATGCCGGGTGGCCCGGGAACACGGCTATCTGGGCAACAACATCCTGGGCTCGGACTTTTCCTTTGATCTGCATGTGCACCGCAGCGCCGGCCGCTACATCTGCGGCGAAGCCTCGGCCCAGATCAAAGCCATCTCAGGCCTGCGCCCCAATCCGCGCAAAGGCGGTCCGCGAACGGCCGTCAAAGGCCTGTGGGACTGCCCGACAATCGTTAATAATTTGGAAACCCTGGCCAATCTGCCGGGCATCGTGCGAAACGGGCCGGCCTGGTTTAAAGCCCTGGCCCGCTCGGCCACGGGTTCCGGCACCAAGCTCTACAGCGTCTCCGGGCAGGTGGCCCGCCCGGGTTGCTACGAGCTGCCCATTGGCGTCACCATCCGGGAAATCATTTTTGAGCATGCCGGCGGCATGGCTCCGGGCAAGACGTTTAAGACCGTCATCCCGGGCGGTGCGTCCACGCCCTTTCTGCCCGAGGCCCTGCTCGACCTGGAAATGGATTTCGACCCCATGCGCGCCGCCGGCCAGCGCTTTGGCACCGCCTCGCTCATGGTTTTCGACCAGGGCACCTGTCTGGTCGGGGCCACCTTGTCGCTCATGGAGTTTTTCGCCCGCGAATCCTGCGGCTGGTGCACGCCGTGCCGCGAGGGCATTCCCGCCATCCGGGAACTGTTACGCCGCATCGAAGGCGGCCAAGGGACCGAGGAGCATATCCAGATGCTCACGGACTTGCTGCCGGTCCTCGATAAGGCCTATTGCGCCTTCGCCCCGGGCGCGGCCGAACCCGTTCGCGGCCTGCTGACGCATTTCATGAACGAAGTGAACGCCCACATCGTTCAAAAACGCTGTCCCTTTGGCAACCCGCCGCCGACCCTTCGCGGCAAGGCCTGCGGCACGCGCCCCATCCAGTTCGGCCCGACGCCCTGCCCGGAGGACCAATGCCCGATCTGATCATCGACGGCCGCGCCGTCTCCGTGCCCAAGGGAACCATGGTCATCGAGGCGGCCGAGCGCCTGGGCATCATGATCCCGCGCTTTTGCTGGCATAAGGCCCTGGGTGCCGCCGGTGCCTGCCGGATGTGCGCCGTCATGTTTACGGCCGGTCCGGTCAAGGGCCTGGAAATGAGCTGCATGACCCCGGCCGCCGACGGCATGGTGGTGGAGACGTTTCACCCCGAGGCGGTCGCCTTTCGGCGCAGCATCATCGAACTGCTCATGGTGAACCATCCCCATGACTGTCCGGTGTGCGACGAGGGCGGGCATTGCCTGCTGCAAGACGAAACCATCTCCGGCGGCCACAGCCTGCGCCGTTTTCCCGGGCGCAAGCGCACCTATCTCGACCAGAACCTGGGGCCGTTTATCCAGCACGAGATGAACCGCTGCATCCACTGCTACCGCTGCGCCCGGTTTTATCAAGAATACTGCGGCTACCGCGATTTCGGCCCCATGCAAAACGCCAACCGGGTCTATTTCGGCCGCTTCGACGACGGTGCCCTGGAAAATCCCTTTGCCGGCAATTTGGCCGATCTGTGCCCCACCGGCACGCTCACCGACAAGCCGGCCCGGTTCGTCTCGCGGCGCTGGGATTGCCTGCGCGCCCCGTCGGTGTGCCTGCATTGTTCGCTTGGCTGCAACGTTACGGCCCTGTCCCGCTACCGCCGGGTGGCCCGCATCGAGGCCCGGGAAAACGCCGCTGTAAACGGCTCGTTTATCTGCGACCGGGGCCGGTTTTCCGCCGGCTACGAAGCCATTCCCGAACGGCCGCGCTCGGCCAGACTCGACGGCAACGCCGTCCCGGCCATCGAAGCCGAGACGGCACTGGCCGCCCGGCTGGCAGCGCTCGCCGAAAAGCACGGCCCTGGCAGCATCGCCATCCTCGGCGGGCTGCGCTCCACCATGGAAACCCAGGCCGCCGGTATCGCCCTGGCCCAGGCCGCCGGCTGGCGCGCACCGGCCTTTTTCGCCACCCGGACAGAGCAGGCCGCAACCCAGGCGGCGCTTGCCGTCCTCACCCCGCCTCGGGCGCGTTCCCTGGCCGAGATAGGCAAGGCCGACGCCGTGCTGGTCCTGGGCGTTTCACCCCTTTTCGATGCGCCCATGTTGGCGCTGGCCCTGCGACAGGCCAGCCGGGCCGGGGCAAAAATCATCGTGGCCGATCCCAGGCCCGTGGCCCTGCCGCTGCCCTTTACCCATCTGCCCGTGCCCCCGCGCCAGTTCCCGGCCGTGCTGGCCGTGGCCACCGGCTCCCCGGACGCGGCCGCTGCCGCCGCCCAAAAGCGCCTGCCCTTTGCGCCCGAACTGTGGCCTGGCCTGGAAACCGCCGCCAAAGCCCTGGCCGCGGCCAAGCGCCCGGCCCTGGTGTTCACCCCGGGGCTGGCCGCCGCCCTGCCGGACGACGACCGCTTGGGCCTGTTCCCGGTGCTGGCCCAGGCGAGCAGCGCCGGGGCGGCGCTGCTCGCCCCCACCGACGCCCCTGGTCTGGACGAACTGGCCGCAGACGTGGCCGCCGGCCGCGTCAAAGGCCTTGTCGTGGTCGAGGCCGACCTGTTTGCCGCTGCCCCGGGGCTGGCCGCTGTTCTGGGCAAACTCGACCTGCTGGTGGTGCTCGATTATCTGCCAACGCCGACCGTGGCCGCTGCCCATATTGTTTTGCCCACCACGACCATTTTTGAATCCGGCGGCATCCTGGCCGCCAGCGACGGCCGGCTCCAGGCCGCTTCCCCGGTCCAATCCCCGGGCGACCCCGTGGCCCGCGACGGGGCAGGCAGCCATCCGCCCCGGGCCTTTGACCGGCCGCTGCCCGGCACGGACCCGGCCCCGGCCGCCTTCCTTCTGGACCGTTTGGCCCGGGGGCTGGGCCTGACCCTGCCCCGGGAGCCGCTGGCCGCTCTGGCCGCCGCCATCCCGGCCCTGGCTGGTCTTGATTTGGCCGCCTTGCCCCAGGACGGCTTGCGCCCGGCCTTTGCCGGGTTGGCCGCGCCCCTACCGGCCCCGCTGCCCCTCTCCGCCGAATCCGGACTGGCCGTAATTTATACCGATGCCCTGTTTGCCACGGACGAACCCGGCCGGTATGCGCCCCTGGCCCAAGCCCAGACCCAGGCCGGCCCGCCGGTCCTCCTGCTCCATGCCGACGACGCCGCCGCCCTGGGGCTGGCCGACGGATTGGCTGACGGGCTGGCTGTGTCCCTCGAATGCGGCAACCGCCTCGTGCCGGCCACGCTGCATCTCTCCCGGGCCATGGCCCGGGGCGTGATCGTGGTCCCCCGTGTGCCGGACTTGGCCGGCCTGCCCCCCATCCTTGGCCCGTGCGGCCTGCGTCGGAGATAGGCCATGGACATGCTGCTCGGCGTCGTCGTCATGCTGGTCAAGATGGCCGTGGTCCTGGGAGTCGCCCTGGGGCTGGCCGCCTATATGATTCTTTTGGAGCGAAAGCTCTTAGGCCGCTTCCAGGTCCGCTACGGACCCAACCGGGTGGGCTATTTCGGGCTGCTCCAGCCCCTGGCAGATGGCCTGAAAATGCTTCTCAAAGAAGACATCATCCCCGACGGTGTGGACCGGCGCATTTTTCTCGTGGCTCCGGCCGTGGTGGCCGGCACGGCCCTGGCCGCCTTTGCCGTGGTCCCTTTTGGCGATGGCTTGACGCTTTTCGGCCACCGCGTGCCCCAGGTCGTGGTTGATTCCAACGTGGGTTTGCTACTGGTGTTGGCCCTGTCGTCCCTGGCCGTCTACGGTCTGGCGCTGGGGGCCTGGACCTCGGATAACAAGTATAGCCTCCTTGGCGGCATACGCGGCGCGGCCCAGATGATCAGCTACGAGCTGGCGCTTGGCCTGTCGCTTGTGCCGGTGGTCATGCACGCCCGCTCGCTTTCGCTGTCCGACATCGTGGCCGCCCAGGCCGGGCTGCCCTTTGCCCTCCTTGAACCCGTCGCCTTCGTCATTTTCATCATCGGTTCCCTGGCCGAGACCAAGCGCGTCCCCTTTGATCTGCCCGAGGCCGAAAACGAGCTGCAGGCCGGATTTCACACCGAATATTCCGGCATGCGCTTTGCCCTTTTCTTCGTTGGCGAATACGTCAACATGGTGCTCCTTGGCGCGGTGACGGCGATTTTCTTTCTCGGCGGCTGGCACGGGCCGTTCCTGCCGCCCATCGTCTGGCTGGCACTTAAAGTCCTGGCCGTGCCGGTCTTTCTCATCTGGACCCGGGCCTCGCTGCCGCGTCTGCGCTATGACCAGCTCATGGCCCTTGGCTGGAAGGTGCTCATTCCCCTGGCGCTGCTTAATATTCTCGTCACCGGCGCGCTGCTGGCCGCTGGCGTGTAAGGAAACGGCATGGCAGACAAGAAACAAGGCGTTGTGGGCGCATTCCTGGACGGCGCGGCCGGTCTCGCCGGCTCTTATGCCGCCACCATGACCCATCTATTCCGTAAGCCCGTTACCGAACAGTATCCCGAATACAAACGCCCCCTGCCAGCGCGCACCCGGGGGCGTATCGTGCTCACCCGCTCTCCCGACGGCAAGGAGCGCTGCGTGGCCTGCTACCTGTGTTCCGGGGCCTGCCCGGTCAACTGCATCTCCATGCAGTCGGAAGTTGGCCCGGACGGCCGGCGGCAGGCCGCCTGGTTTCGCATCAATTTCGCCCGCTGCATCTACTGCGGCCTGTGCGAAGAGGCCTGCCCCACGCTCGCCCTGCAGCTCACCCCGGAATTTGCCTTTTGCAAGGACGACATCGCCGATTTCGTCTATGAAAAAGAACAATTGCTGGTGGAGCACGGCGGCAAGCACCCGGACTACGACTTCTACGCCCATGCCGGCGTGGCTGCCGGCGGCCCCAAGGGCAGCCATATCGGCGAAGACGATCCCGTGGACGTCAAAAGCATCTTGCCCTAGGACGCGAATATGACCCCGCTTGGCGCACTTTTTTATCTGCTGGCCGCCGTGCTTCTCGGCGCGGCTGTTTTGGCCGCCACCCGGCGCAACCCGGTCCATGCCGTGTGCTGCGCCGTGGCCGTCTTTTTAAGTGCCGGCGGCCTCATGGCCGTTTTGGGCGCGCCGCTCCCTGGCGTGCTCATGGCCGTGGTCTATGCCGGGGCCATCATGGTGCTCTTTCTCTTTATTATCATGCTCTTGGGCCTGACCGCTGGCGACGGCCCGCTGCCGACCGGCCGGCTTGTCGTGCCGGCCACCCTGGCCGCCGCAACACTGGTGGCCCTTTTCGCCCTGATCGGGGCCGATCCCACCGGTGCGCGTCTCCTGCCGGCGGCAATGGCCGCTCCGGCCGCCGTGGGACGCGTCCTTTTCGACACCTACTGGCTGGCGGTGGAAGCCGTCTCCATCCTGCTCTTTGCCGCCCTGGCCGCCGCCCTGCTCCTGGGCCGGGGCCGGTCCGGCGGCCGGGCGCAACCTACCGGAGGTCCGGCCGCATGAACGTGCCCCTGTCCCATGTGCTGGCCGTGGCCGCCGGGCTGTTCGTCATCGGCGGCGTCATGGCCGCCTCCCGGCGTTCCATCCTTTTAATCCTTATCGGCGTGGAATTTATGCTCACAGCCGGCAGTATTGTCTTTGCCGGCGCGGCCCTGGCCTGGGGCAACATCGACGGCCAGGCCGCCATCATCATCGTCATGGGGCTGGCCGCAGCCGAGGCCGGCCTGGGGCTGGCCCTGCTGGTCCACGGCCGACGCGGCGGCGGCTCCGTCGATGCCGACGGCTACGCCCGGCTGGGAGGCGATGCATGACCACCCTGGTTGCCCTCATGCTGTTTTTCCCCCTGGCCGGAGCCGTGCTCCAGGCCGCCTTTTCCCGCTCGCTCTCCCGCGCGGCCTCGGGCACGCTGGCCGCCTTGGCCATTGCCGCCTCCCTGGCCGCCGCCCTGGCCGCCGTGTGGAACCTGGGTGTCGCCCCCCACGAAATTACCCTTGGCCAATGGCTGGCCTTTGACGGCTTTTCAGCAAACTTCTCCATCCTTTACAACCGCCTGGCGGGCCTTATGACCGTCACGGTCACCTTCGTGGCCCTTTTGATCCACCTCTATTCCGCCATCTACATGCGCGAGGACACATCCTTTGCGCGCTATTTCTGCTATTTGAATTTATTCGTCTTTTTCATGCTCATCATTGCCCTGGCCGACGATCTGGTCTTTCTCTTCATGGGCTGGGAGGGCGTGGGCTTTTGCTCCTTTGCGCTCATCGGCTTTTGGCACGAGGAACTGCCCAACGTGGACGCCGGGCGCAAAGCCTTTCTCATGACCCGGGTGGGTGATCTGGGCTATGTGGCCGCTTTGGCTATCGTGATCGCCGCCTCGGGCAGCGCCTCCATAACCGGGCTTACCGCCCAGATCGACGCCATGCCAACGGCCACGGCAACGCTCATCGGCTTTCTCTTTCTCTTTGCCGCCTGCGGCAAATCCGCCCAATTGCCGTTGTCCTCCTGGCTGCCCGACGCCATGGCCGGCCCGACACCCGTCTCGGCCCTTATTCACGCCGCCACCATGGTAACAGCCGGCGTCTATCTGCTCATGCGCCTGGAACCGCTGCTGGCCATTGCCCCGGACGTCGGGGCCACGGCCGCAGTCATTGGCGCGGCCACGGCCCTTTATGGTGCGGCCTGCGCCATGGGCCAGCGCGACGTCAAACGCATCCTGGCCTATTCCACCATAAGCCAGGTGGGCTATATGTTCCTGGCCGCCGGCTGCGGCGACGTGTCCGGGGCATTTTTCCATCTGCAAGCCCACGCCTTTTTCAAATCCCTGCTCTTTATGGTGGCCGGCATCATGATCCAGGCCGCCCATGAAGAGCATGACATCTTTCGCATGGGCGCGCGCCTGCGCCGGGCCATGCCGGGCCTTTTTCTCCTTTTCGCCTGCGGCGCGGCCGCCCTGTCCGCCCTGCCCCTGACCTCGGGCTATTTCAGCAAAGGCCGCACCCTGGCCGACGCCATCGCCCATCCCGGCCCGGCCTATCTGCTCGCCTTCATCCTCGGGGCCGTGGCCGCGTTTTTAACGGCCGTGTACGTCTTTCGCTTGTGCTTCGTGGCCTTTTTCAGTGATCCGGCCGATCCGGCCCGTCTGCTGTCGGACCCGGAACTGGCCCGCATGGAACGCCCCTTGTGGCCGCTCGCCGCTTTGGCCCTTGGCTACGGCTTCGTCAATCCGCCGGAATTCATGGGCCTTAAACCCTGGCTCGATGTCTATCTGGCCGGTACGGTGACACCCCTTCCGCCAAACGTGGAACACGCTGAATTTTTTGTGGAAATGATCGATGCCGTCCTGGCCGTCAGCGGCCTGCTGCTGGCCTGGCTCCTCTATCGCCCGGCCCGGCACCCGGTCGCCGCCCCGGCCGGGGCGCTCACCGCCGGTCTTGGCCTGGACGCTTTTTATCGCACCTGGATTGCCGCCCCCTACTGCCGCCTGTCGGCCCGGCTGTGGCGCGGCGTGGACGAAGACATGCTCGATGGCGCGGCCATGGGCGCGGCGACGGGCCTTCTGACCCTGTCCCGGGTGGCCGCCCGCCTGGGTTCGGCCCGGCCGTCAACCACCCTGACCACACTCCTTGGCGCAGCCGCAGCGCTGCTCACCTGGCTGGCCCTGCGCCTGACCTAACGCACCCGGAGCACCCATGCGGCAATTGCCCTGGCTCTCTTTACTCATCTTCTGGCCCCTGGTGGCCGCGTGTTGCCTGCCCCTGTCCCGGGGCGACGCCACTGCCTGTCGCCGCTTTGCCTTGCTGGCCGCCCTGGGCGAGCTGGCCCTGGCCGGGCTTATTGCCGTCCTTTTCGCCGGCCCCCAGCCGGATCTGCCCGTCATCGAAGACCTGGCCTGGATACCGAGCCTCGGCATCCGCTACAGCCTGTCCCTGGACGGCCTGAGCCTTATTTTCGTGGTGCTCACAGCGCTTATCGGCGTGTGCTGCATGGTCGCCTCCCGCCACGACGACGCCAAGCGCCCGGCCCTGTACTACGCGCTCATCCTGGCCGCCCTTTCCACGGTCCAGGGCATTTTTTTGGCCTCGGATCTTTTTCTCTTTGCGCTGTTCTGGGAAGCCCAGCTCATCCCGGTCTTTTTCCTCATCGGCATCTTCGGCCACGGCGACCGGATGCGGGTGGCCATCAAATTCTTTCTTTTCTCGGCCACCGGCGGGCTGCTCATGTTTTTAGCCGTCATTGCCCTCGGCATCCTGGCCGCCAACGGCCCCACCGGACCGACCTTTGCCCTTACGGACCTGACCCACGCCGCCGTGCCCGTAACGGTCGGCCGCTGGCTCTTTGCCGCCTTTGTCCTGTCCTTTGCCATCAAAATCCCCCTCGTGCCCGTCCACATGTGGCTCCCCGACGCCCATACCGAAGCGCCCACAGCCGGCAGCCTCATCCTGGCCGGGTTGCTCCTCAAAACCGGCGGCTATGCTCTCATCCGCTTCGCCCTGCCCCTTTTCCCCGAGGCCGCCCACACCTTTGCCCCGCTGCTGACGGCGCTTGGCATCATCGGCCTTTTTTACGCCTCGGCCGTGGCCCTGGCCCAGGAGGACGTCAAGCGGCTGATCGCCTATTCGAGCATCGGCCATATGGGGCTGGCCGTGGCCGCCATTGTCTCGGGCAGCCGGCTGGCGCTGGGCGGAGCCGTGGTCCTCATGGTCAGCCACGCCCTGACCTCGGGGGGCCTTTTTTCCCTGGCCGGCATGATCGGCGAACGGCTTGGCAGCCGACGTTTCGAGATTTTGGGGGGACTGTGGAACAAGGCCCCGCGCTTTGGCGCGGCCTTTCTCTTCTGCATCCTGGCCTCGGCCGCCCTGCCCGGACTGTCGGGCTTTGTGGGCGAAGCCATGATCGTTTTCGGCCTGTTTAAAACGCACATCTGGGTCGGCGTCCTGGCCGTGGCCGGCATGGCCGTGACGTTGGTCTATCTGCTGCGGCTGGCCCGGGACACGCTCTTCGGCCCGGCCCGCTCCCCTTTGCCCTTTGCTGATCTGAACGCCCGGGAAACGGCGCTTTTGTGCGCCCTGGCCGTTTGCATCCTGCTCCTGGGGCTTTTCCCCGGTCCGGTGCTGTCCCTGGCCGCCGGTCCCCTGGATTCCATCGCCGGGCTTGTCTGGCCGGCCGCAACCCCGGGTCTGTGAGCGAGGACCAGCCATGACCGCGCAGCTTGTCTTGTATTTTCCCCACCTGTCCCTGGCCCTCGGGGGGCTGGTCATCCTGCTCGCCGCCTGTTTGCGCCGCACCCCGGCAACCCTTTTTCCGATCCTGGCCGGCGTCTTTGCCGCCCTGCCGGGGCTGTGGTCCCTGGCCGGGCCGACCGGGGCCAGCGGCATCGGCTGCTATTACGCCGGCCTGCTCTCGGTCATCACCCTGGCAACGGTGGCGCTCACCGCCCGCTACGCCGCCCGCCGGGGCTTTGCCGGCGACGCCCTCTACGGGCTCGTCCTGTGGTCGGCGCTTGGTATGCTGCTGCTCGCCGCCTCCGACGACTGGCTCATGCTGATCGTCGGCTTGGAACTGGCATCGCTGTGCCTGTACGCTGTGGTGGCGTCGCGGCTGTCCGATCCGCTGGGGACCGAGGCGGCGCTCAAGTATTTCCTGCCCGGGGCCATGTCCCTGGCCGTACTCGTCTTCGGCGCAGCCCTGGTCTATGCCGGCTCCGGCAGCCTCATCATTGCCGATTCCCTGGCAGCCGGCGGTCCCATCGTGTCGGCCGGGCTGGCCCTGGCCCTCATTGGCATTGGCTTTAAACTGTCGCTGGCCCCGGTCCATCTGTGGACCCCGGATGTCTACCAGGGCGCGCCGGCCCCCATCGCCGCCTTTCTCTCCACCGGCTCCAAGGCGGCCACGGCCGCCGCCCTGCTCCATCTGTGCGCCGAAGCCTCGCCCGAAGCCCGGGAACTGCTCTGGCCGGCCCTGGCCGGCGTGGCCGGGCTGACCATGGCTGCCGGCAACATCGGGGCGCTGTGCCAGAAAAGTGTCAAACGCATCCTGGCCTATTCCTCCATCGCCCAGATGGGCTACATCGCCATGGCCGCCATGGCGGTGAACGACGGGGGCGGCGAAGCGGCGCTTTTTTATCTGGCCGCGTTTGCGCTTATGGATCTGGGGGCGTTTGGCGCCGTGGGACTGCTCTCGGGCGAGATCGGCGACCGCGACGACGTGACCGCCTACCAGGGCCTTGGCTACGTCCACCCCTGGCGGGCCGGGGCCTTGGCCATAAGCCTTTTATCCCTGGCCGGGCTGCCGCCAACGGCAGGCTTTATCGGGAAATTTCTGGTCTTTGGCGCGGCCCTTCGGGCCGGCTATGTGGGCTTGGCCGCCTTTGGCATCGTCACGGCCGTCATCGGCATCTTTTACGCCCTGCGTGTGGTGGCCGCCCTTTATATGCAAAGCGGCGTCGAAGCCCATCCGGCCATCCCAGCCCCGGCCGGACCGGCCGGCGGGCTGGCCTTGGGGGTCATGGCCGCCGGCGTTCTGGCGCTGGGGTTGTTTCCGCAAAGCCTTCTTGGAGCCATTGCCGCGCTTTTTGGCGGTGGCTAGGGTCGCTTGATTCTCGCAAGCCGAAAAAACCGAAAAGCCGCCCATTTCTGGACGGCTTTTCTTTGTGAGTCGAAATATCTGGCGGAGAGGGAGGGATTCGAACCCTCGAACAGGATTTACTCCCGTTACCCGCTTAGCAGGCGAGCGCCTTCGGCCAGCTCGGCCACCTCTCCGCAAAAAGGCGAACTAAACGTTTGCGCGCCCCGGGTCAAGAAAAAAAGCTCGCCCAACTGCCGCTTCCGGTCATTTCCGCTCTTTACACAGGGCCGGCCCCGCGCATATGTTCACCTTTCGCCATAACGAGCCCCCTCAAAAGGAGTCCAGGGCATGAAAAAGTTCGCGCGTATGGAGCGCCTCCCCCCATACGTTTTCGCCACCGTCAACGAGCTGAAAATGCAGATGCGGCGACGAAACGAGGACGTCATTGACCTCGGCATGGGCAACCCCGATCTGCCCACGCCACCCCATATCGTTGAAAAACTGGTCGAGGCCGCCCAAAAGGCCGCAAACCATCGCTACTCGGCTTCCAAGGGCATCAAGGGACTGCGCAACGCCGTCTCCGGCTGGTACAAGCGCCGCTTCGACGTGGACATCGACCCCGAAACCGAGGCCGTCGTCACCATGGGCGCCAAAGAAGGCCTGGCCCACTTGGCCCTGGTCATGCTTTCCCCGGGCGATGTCGTCTTCGCCACCGACCCGGCCTACCCCATACACCCCTACTCCTGCATCATTGCCGGGGCGGATGTGCGGCGCATCCCCATCAGCTCCGACCGCGACTTCTTTGAAGATCTGCTGGCCGCCACCAAACAGACCTGGCCCCAGCCCAAACTCTTGATCATCTCCTACCCGCACAACCCCACCACGGTGACGGCGGATGTTCCATTTTTTGAGCGCATCGTCGAATTCTGCAAAGAACACGACATGATGGTCATCCACGACTTCGCCTACGCCGACTTTGGCTTTGACGGCTACCAGCCGCCGAGCTTTTTGCAGGCCAAGGGTGCCAAGGACGTGGGCGTGGAATTCTTCTCGCTCACCAAAAGCTATTCCATGGCCGGCTGGCGCGTCGGGTTTTGCTGCGGCAACCCCGAGATGGTCCATGCGCTGACCCGCATCAAAAGCTATCTGGACTACGGCATCTTCCAGCCCATCCAGATTGCCGCCACCGTGGCCCTAAACGGCCCCCAGGAGTGCGTGCGCGAGATCATGGACGTGCACCAGGAACGCCGCGACACGCTCATCGAGGGTCTGGCCCGGGCTGGCTGGGACGTGCCCGCGCCCAAGTCCACCATGTTTGTGTGGGCCAAGATTCCCGAGCCGTTTGAGCATCTCAAATCCGTGGAATTCTCCAAGCTCCTGTTGCGCGAAGGCGGCGTGGCCGTGTCGCCGGGCCTGGGGTTCGGGCATTTCGGCGACAACTACGTGCGCTTTGCCCTGGTGGAAAACCGCCACCGCATCAATCAAGCCGTTCGCGGCATAAAAAAGGCGCTGTCCGGATGAACGACGCATCAATCGCCCCCGTTCGTATTGGACTGGCCGGACTCGGCACTGTCGGGTCCGGCCTGGTGGCCGTGTTGCAGCAAAACGCGGACTGGATCGCCGCCCGGCTCGGTCGCGCCGTCACCGTCAAGACGGTGCTCGTGCGCGACCTGACCAAGCCCCGGGCCGTGACCCTTGGTCCCGAGGTCGCGATCACCACCGATGCCGATGCCCTGGTCACCGACCCGGACATCGACATCGTGGTCGAACTGATGGGCGGCATTGATGCAGCCTTTGCGCTCATCCACAAGGCGCTGTGCGCCGGCAAGCATGTGGTCACGGCCAACAAGGCCCTTTTAGCCAAACGCGGCCCGGAGCTTTTTGCCCTGGCCGCCGAAAAGCGCCTGGGCCTGTACTACGAAGCCAGTTGCGCCGGGGCCGTGCCCATTGTGGAGACGCTCAAGTCGTCCCTGGCCGGCAACCGCATCAAAAGCATCATCGGCATCTTAAACGGCACGGCCAACTACATCCTCTCCAGTATGAGCGAGAAAGGCCTGCCCTTTGCCGAGGCGCTTCAAAAGGCCCAGGAGCTGGGCTACGCCGAGGCCGATCCGACGCTGGATATCCAGGGGTATGACGCCGCCCACAAGCTTATCGTGCTCATCCGGCTGGCCTACGGGTGCAATCTTCCCCTGGAGCGGCTCCCGGTCGAGGGCATCACCGGCGTTGGCCCCGACGACATCCGTTTTGCCCGGGAGTTCGGCTACGCCATAAAGCTCATCGGGCAGGTCCGCGATCTGGGAGGACGCCTCGCCGCCGGGGTGTGGCCCATGCTGGTCCACGAGGATTTCCTTTTAGCCAGCGTCAAGGGCGCGTTTAACGCCGTGCGGGTCGAGGGCGACGCCTCCGGGCCGATCATGCTCCATGGCAAGGGAGCCGGCGATCTGCCCACGGCCAGCGCCGTGTTGGCCGATATCCTGGCCCTGGCCCGGCAAGGCATGATCCCCAACAACACCGGCTTTCTCACCGAACCGCTGCCCGAGGCCGAGCTGGTCGATCCCGACGATTTCGTCAGCCCGCATTACATCCATTTTACGGTCAAGGACCAACCCGGGGTCATGGCCGCCATCTCCAAGTCCATGGGCGAACATGGCGTGTCCATAAGCCAGGCTGTGCAAAAAGGTGTGCCCGAGGACGGCTACGTGTCCATCGTGTTTCTCACCCACGAGGCCCCCAACCGGGCCATCACCGCCGTGCTCACCGACACGGACGCCATGCCGTTTATCAAACCCGGCACCGTCCATTTCCGGGTGTTGTAACGGTGTTTGCGCTTCGCCGGCAGATACGATGCGGTTTAAGCCCCAACCCCGTTAAAAGTTTTTGAAGAGAGTCCAGAGAGAAACTTTTTTCAAAAAGTTTCTCTCTGGCCGCCGGAGGCATCTTCCCTCATGTCCAAGTCACTCTCCTCTCCCTCTCCCAAGCTCGTCTTCCTTATTGCCGACGGCATGGGTGATCTGCCGGTTGCGGTCCTGGGCGGCCGCACGCCCATGGAGGCGGCCGAGACGCCGGCGATGGATAAGCTGGCCACCCTTGGCCGGGTGGGCCTGTGCCGCACCGTCCCTCACGGCATGGCCCCCGGGTCGGATGTGGCCAACATGTCGCTGCTCGGTTTTGACCCGGCCAGCCACCACACCGGGCGCGGTCCCATCGAGGCCGCGGCCCTGGGGCTGGCCCTTGAAGCCGACGATGTGGTCTTTCGGCTCAACACCGTGACGGTCAGCGATTTTGCCGCAACCGGGCTTATGCGCGACTACAGCGCCGGGCATATCGACACCGCCGTGTCCACGGAGCTGGTCCGACAGCTTGGGGCGTCGTGCCTGCCGGCCGGCTACGAGCTGCATGCCGGCGTGCAGTACCGCCATCTGCTGGTGGCCAAAGGTGCGGCCGGGCGGGAAGAGGCCACGGTCTTTGTGCGCCCGCCCCACGACATCACCGACCAGCCCATGGCCCCGGATATCGCGGCCCTTCAAAGCGTGCCAGCCTTGTGGCAGTTTGTGACCTGCGCCGCCCGGCTGCTGGCCGGGGACGACAACGCCAGCAAGGCCAATGCCGTATGGCCCTGGGGCCAGGGCCGGGCACTGAGCCTGCCGTCTTTTACCGAGTCCTTCGGGCTGCGCGGGGCGGTGGTGTCGGCCGTGGATCTGGTCAAGGGCCTGGGCCGGGCGGCCGGCATGGCTGTTTTGGACGTGCCCGGTGCCACGGGCCTGCTTGATACCAATTACGAGGGCAAGGTGGCGGCCGCACTGGAATTTCTCAAAGACGGCGACTTTGTCTTCGTCCATGTCGAAGCCCCGGACGAGTGCGGCCACGGCGGCGACGCTGCCGCCAAGACCGAGGCCGTGGCCCGGTTCGACGCCCGGATTGTGGCCCCGATGCTGGGCGCCCTGGGCGAGTCTGCTTCGGTGCTCATCGCCTGCGACCACCCAACGCCCATTGCCGTTCGCACCCACACCACCGATCCCGTGCCGTTTCTCTTCTGGAAGGCCGGCATCGCGGCCAACGGCGCGGCAGCCTTTAGCGAACGGGAAGCCGCCAAAACCGGGCTGCTCATCGAACCCGGCCATACGCTGCTGGCCCAGACGGCCGCCTGGGCCAGGGGCTAGCCCGCCATGGCGCTGATCCTTAAGCAGCAAGATTTTCCCACACCCGACACCCGGCTGCAACTCACCGTGTCCTATGGTGAGACCGACCGCATGGGCTATGCCTATTACGGCCACTATCCCCACTGGTTCGAGCGGGCCAGGGGGCAGTTCATCCGGGATCGGGGCATGAGCTACGCCGAAGTGGAAACGCGCGGCGTCTGGCTGCCCGTGCGCGACATGGCCGTGCGCTATCTGCGCCCGGCCCGCTACGACGAGGTCATAACGGTCCGGGCCGGCATCGCCGCCTGGGGCCGGGCCTCGGTCACCTTTGTGTATCAGGTCTTTGGCCCGCCAGACGCCTCCTGGCTGCTGGCTGCCGGCGAGACCGTGCATGCCTGCACCTCCCCCCAGGGCCGGCCCATTGCCGTCCCGGACTGGCTGCGCGGCCTTTTTTCCGCCTAACCCTTCCCCTCCTTCCTGGTACCCCATCCCATGTTTATTGATATCCATACGCACGCCTATCATCCGAAAATAGCAGACAAAGTCCTGGCCCAGCTTGAGGGCCACTACGGCATCCCCCCGGTCGGCACCGGCCAGATCGATGATCTGCTCGCCCGGGCCAAACGGGCCGGCCTTGACCAGGTGGTGGTCCACAACGCCGCCACCGCCCCGGCCCAGGTCGTCCCGGCCAACAACTGGGCCATTGCCATCAACCGCGAACATGCCCCCATCCGCAGCTTCGGCACGCTCCATCCCGATTTCCCCGACTTCGAGCGCGAACTCGACCGGCTGTGGCGCAATGGCATAAAGGGCATCAAGTTCCACGCCGACTTCCAGGGCTTTCGCCTGGACGACCGCAAACTGTGGCCCATCTTCGAGGCGCTCTCCGGCCGATTCGTGGTCATGCTCCACGTGGGCGACCGGCTGCCGCCGGAGGAAAACAACTCCTGCCCGGCCAAGGTGGCGGCCATCCTGCGCGACTTCCCGGACATGACCGTCATTGCCGCCCACATGGGCGGGTATCTGCACTGGCAGTATGCCCTGGAGCACCTCGTCGGCAAAAACGTGTATATCGATACGTCGAGCACGCTGGCCTTTATTGACGATGACACCTTGCAGCGCATCTTCGACGGCCATCCCCGGGAGCGCATTCTGTTCGGCAGCGATTATCCGCTGTTTGACCCGGGCGAGGAGATCGCACGTCTGCGCAAACGCCTGCGCCTGCGCGACGCCGAACTGGAGCAGATCCTGTCCGCCGGGGCGGCTTTGTTGCGCTAACCGCCAACGAGAGTGTAAAACACTGCAAAGGGAAGTTGCCGCTGCCGGCCGGCTTTCCGAATGCTTGTCAGGTTTTCTGGTTTTCGACAGTCCTAAATCAAAGCGGAGAAAATCATGGGGATTCGCGTGGGTGCTTTGCAGCTGGTTCGTTATTCCCTTCGGAAAAGACGTTTGGCTCCCCTGGTCTTGTGCTTCCTGCTTATCGCCGCCATGGCGGCCCAGGCCCAGCCCGACCCCTTGCCCTCGTGGAACGAGGGACCGGCCAAACAGGCAATTTTGGCCTTCGTGCAAGCGACCACTGACGCGTCGAACCCGGGCTATGTCCCGCCCGAAGCGCGTATTGCCACCTTTGACCAGGATGGTACGACCTGGGTCGAACAGCCTATGTATACGCCGATGCTTTACTGCCTGGCGCGACTGCGGGCGCTGGCCCAGGCGAAACCGGAACTGGCCGACACCGAACCCTTCAAGTCCGTGTTGTCCGGCAGCGTGGAGCACTTGGGGAACGTGCCCATGAGCGACATTGAGAAGGTCTATGCCGCTACAATGACCGGCATGCCCGTGGAGGAATTGGGGGACCAGGTGCGGCAGTGGCTGGGAACGGCCCGGGATGTGCGTTGGCATCGTCCCTACACCGATCTTGTCTACCAGCCCATGCTCGAAGTGATGCAGTTGCTTCGCACCAAGGGCTATAAGACCTATTTCGTCACTGGCGGCGGCCAGGATTTCCTGCGCGCTTACGCCGAAAAGATCTATGGCATCCCACCCGAACAGGTGGTCGGCACTCTCAATGCTACCAAATTCAGCTATGACGCTGACGGCAAGCCTATCCTCACCGAGGAACCGAGACTTTTGCTCAACAACGTCGGACCGGGCAAACCTGAGGGCATCCAGCTCATGATCGGCCGATATCCGCAAGCGGCGTTTGGCAACTCGGACGGGGACAAGGAAATGCTCGAATACACCCAGGCCGGTGGCGGGACGCGCCTTATGATGCTGGTGCACCACGATGACGCCGCCCGAGAATACGCCTACGGCGCGCAGTCCAAGGTTGGAACGTTCCCTGATTCCCTGATGGAGGAAGCCGTGCAAAAAGGCTGGGTCGTTATCAGCATGAAAAAGGATTGGAAACGCATTTTTTTCTGGGAGTAAAACACCTCTACGACTGCTGTGCAAGAGAGGCGAGTCTGGAAGCTTGCGGCAATCCTATCGCGATGTCGCCGGTGTACATGTGTCCTGGTGCCGTTTTACGACGTGCTGCGTTACATCAAAACACAAAACGTGCTGGTCCAGCGGTTGCTTACGTCTGTTGCCCCGCCGACTGCGCCGGCTCTGTACAACCGCCCCCATCCTTGCTAGTGTTGTGTTCGGTAATTTCCGGCCTGGTTGCACCAGGATAACAAACCGGAATTTATCATCTTTATTCACAAAAAGCAGGAATATTTTTTGTAAACGCCACACGCGGGGCGCAGGATGTCTTGTCGTCTGTGCGACTCCCGCCACGGCCCCGTCGCCATGCTTCTTACCGTCGGAGTTTGTATGAAAAAACGCTTTTCCTCCTTCGCTGCCGCCTGCCTCATGGTCCTGGCCTCCCTGGCCCAGGCCGCCGAATTCTCGGCAGACATGGTGCAACTCCACGACCAAGAGCCGGCCATGTCCGGCAAGGTTGCCATCAAGGACTCCCGGATGCGGATGGAAACCACCATGCAGGGCCAAGCCCGTATCAGTATCATAGATCCGGCCGCCAAAAAGGTTATCCTCTTGCTGCCGGCCATGCAGAGTTACATGGAGATGCAGTTCGACGCCTCCAAGGCCGGTCCTGGCGCGGCGCTGCTCGGCAAGCCCGATCCGGAGATCGGCCAGTGGCGCAGCGTGGGCACGGAAACCGTTGATGGCTGGGAATGCGAAAAGCGTGTTATGGATTTTAAGGACACCACCAAGGGCGGGCTGACTGCCTGGTTTGCCGTCAAGCTCGACACACCCATCAAGTTCGTGCAGACAGGCAAGGGTGGGACCTATACCATCGAATATAAAAACATCCAGCCCGGTACCGTGGATGCCGCCCAGTTCGCCATTCCGGCCGGCTACCAGAAGATGGGCATGCCGGCCATGCCCAAGGCGGGCATGGCGCAGTAGCCGCCGCCCGGTCCAACGCCACGACCCCCAGGAGCCGACGCATGGACTTTTTCTCTGTGGAAAATCTCATCGCCTTTCTGACCCTGTCCGCCCTGGAAATCGTCCTTGGCATCGACAACATCGTTTTTATAGCCATTATTTCCAATGCGTTGCCAGCTGAAATCCAATCCAAGGCCCGGCGCATCGGCCTGCTGATGGCCATGGGCACCCGCATCCTGCTGCTGCTTGGCATCACCTGGATCATGGGCCTGACTGCGCCGCTTTTTTCCGTGCTCGGCCATGTCGTCTCCGGCCGCGACATCGTGCTTTTGGCCGGCGGCCTCTTTCTCGTCGCCAAATCGACCTTCGAGATCCACGAGAAAGTGGAAGCGCCCCACAATGCGGATACCACCGTGCGCAAGGTCCGGGGCTTTGCCGCCGCCGTGACCCAGATCGCCATTTTGGACATCGTTTTTTCGCTGGATTCCGTCATCACCGCCGTGGGCATGTCCGGCGAGATCGTGGTGATGGTGGCGGCGGTTGTCGCGGCGGTGCTGGTCATGATGGTTTTCGCCGACGCCATCAGCCATTTCGTCGGCCGCCATCCCACCATCCAAATGCTGGCCCTGTCCTTTCTGATCCTCATCGGCGTTTTCCTGGTGGCCGAGGGTCTGGGCCGGCACATTGATCGGGGCTACATCTACTTCGCCATGGCCTTTTCCCTGCTCGTCGAAGTGCTCAACATGCGGGCGCGCAAGGCCGATGCCGGCGGACAGTAGCGAGAGGGCAGCCCGGAACGCCTTTCCGCGCGGACTGTTCCAGCCAGCAAGCGGCTTTCGCTTTGGCAGCGACGCCCTGCTCCTGGCCGCCCTGGCCGCCGGCCTGCCGGGAACCCGGGCAGTCGATCTCGGCACGGGCTGCGGCGCGGCGGGCCTTGGCTATCTGCTGGCAACCGCCGATCCTGCGGCCACGGTGCTGGGTCTGGACCGGGAAGCGGCCATGGTCGCGGCGGCCGGACAAAACGCCGCCGCCCTGGGGCTGGCCGAGCGCTTTACGGCCCATGTCGCGGACGTGCGCCACATCCGGGAGGCCGACCGGCTTGCCCCGGAATCCTGCGATCTGGTTATGTGCAACCCGCCCTACCGCGATCCGGGTTCGGGCCGACGCCCGGCCGGCGCGGCCCGGGACGCGGCCCGCTTCGAGGTGGATGGCAGTCTGGCCGATTTTGCTGCCGCTGCGGCCTATCTGCTGGTCAACAAAGGCCTTTTCGTCTGCATCCATCTGGCCGAGCGCCTCACCCATGTGGCTGCCGCCCTGGCGGCCCATCGCCTGGAAATCAAACGCCTGCTTCCCGTGGCCCCGCGCGTCGACGCGCCGGCCCGGCAATTGCTCCTTGTCGCCCGCAAAAACGGCGGCCCCGGACTGGTCCTGGAGCCGCCCCTGGTTCTTTATGCCGGGACCGGCCGGGAAACCCGCCTCACCGACGCGGCCCTGGCCTTCTGCCCGTTTCTGGCCAAAGACGTTGCCACCGGCCAACCTCGCTAAACAACAAAGGGGACGCCCAAGCGTCCCCTTTGTTTGGGTCCAGGCCGCGCTGCGGCCTGCACTCCCGCGCTATGGTCGACCGAACAGCGCCTCAGGGCGCGGCCCGGAATAGTCCAGGGTCTGGGGAATCTCCGTGCAGCGCATGATCATGCTCGCCTCGGCCAGTCGGGCCACCATGCTCTGGGCCTCGGCCGACGCCAGGGTCAGTTCCCGGGACGATTGGACCTCTTTGGCCGGCAGACTCGGCGGATCAGCCACATAGAAGCCGGCTCCCAAAGCGGCAATGGCGACGACATACAGCAAGCGCTTCATGATCCTTCCCCCTTCGTTGGCCGCCCCCCGGCGGCGTTCCCCAACACCTATTCTCTCCTATAGCCAGTTTCGTGCCAATTGGCCCGATAGAAAATGCTGTAGTATTCCAGCCGGGAATCCGGGAGCACAAAAAGCGGCCGGGTGATTCCCAAAAAACAGGAATCACCCGGCAGGAAAAGTAGCCATATTTCGAGAATCAAACGGCCGGCCAAGGCCCGCACAGGCAACCGGCAGCAACCCGGTCGTGTGGCGAGCAGACCAACGCGCCTTTGCGGCCACCCGCAGGCTAAAAGACTTCGGCCTCAAACCAGAAAAGGGCTGTCCCGGGAGTCTTCCAGCAGCCCGGCTCCAGACCGGCCTTGTGGCAGGTCTGGTCCAGAAAGGTCTCGCGGTCCCAGCCCCACTCCACCGGCACCTGGGGCAGCAGCAGGCCGGAGCGGCCCTCCCGGCGCAGCAGCAGGCCATGGCGGCCCACAACGACCAGTTGCGGGTCGGGACACGGGGTCAGGGGGCTTAAAATGGAAATCTCAAGGGCCACGTCGGCAAATTCCTGCCGCGTCAGCGGGGCAAAGCGCGGATCGCCAAAGGCTGCGGCCTCGGCCATGGCGGCGATGGTCTCAAAAAGCGGCCGGTCGCCGACGATATGGCCGATGCAGCCGCGCAGGCGACCGTTTCTGGTCAGGGTGACAAAGGCCCCGAAATGGCGGCGCAAAACATCCGTCGGCGGCGGCGGCACGTCCGGTTCGCGACCGTCCAGCCGGGCGACGATGACCTGCCGGGCCAGCGCCTTGAGATAGTCTTTTTCCTGCGCCGTCAGGGCAAAACGAAAGGCGTCCATAGGCACTCCTTGGGGCGGCTGCCCGGGGGGGCGGTGCCCACCCGAATGGGACCGGCGGGCCAACCGGGGCAGGCCCGTCGGGAGCCTGTCCCTCTCGTGTCACGTTCTGGAAACACTGTCATGCATTGTAGCCCGACAATACACCGGAATCATTGTTTTAAAAAACATAAATGTTTTTTACAATGTGGCGGTGTGTCACGATCCGCAGAATTCGCCAAGCATGCTGTAAAACTCGCCGGGCATGGCCTGCATGAGAAAATGGCAGTCCGTGGGAAAGGGGCGGGTCGGAATGTTGTGTTCACCCAGAAAGGCCAGCGTTTCCGGGGCCGCGTCCCGGCCGTAGGCGTAGAGTTTGGGGATGGTCAGGTTGGCCAGGGCCTCGCCGGCGGCATGGCTCCATTTGCCGGGCAGGCTTCTGGACGTGCGGCGAACGGCGGCTACGGTCTGCAAAAAGGCGTCCTCGCGGCAAAAGCGCAACGAGGCGTAGTAGTGGCGGCAAAAGGGAAATCGCCCCAGATAATCCCGAAAAATGGTCTGCTCCCGGAATTCGCCGTACCACTCGCCAAAGCGTCCCGACAGCCGGGCCGCCTCGGCATGAGCCGAGATAAAGGCCCCAAAGCGCGTCACCGAAGCCTCGGCCAAGACCAGCCCGGCAACCGTACCCGGAGGAGCGTCGCGGCAGAAATACACGGCCGGAATGCCGCCCACGGAATGCCCGATGAGATAGAGCCGGCTGGGGCGCAGGCCGTGGTGTTCGCCCAGATAGTCCAGGACATCGCGGATGCGCCGGGTGGCCGCCTCCATGGAATAGTCCAAGGCGGCGGGGCTGCCGCCGTGGCCGGCCATGTCCGGGACGACGAGGCTGGCTTCGGACAGATAGCGGGTGACAAAGGCGTCCTCGAAGGCCAGCCTGGAATCGCCCAGGCCGTGCAACAGCACGACGGCCGGAGCCCGCCCGTCGGCAATGCGGGCTGTGACATGCACCGGCGCGTCAAAGGTCGGAACCATAAGATCAAGCTGCTGCCCGCTGCGACTGCTCACGCAAAGACGTCTCGCCATGGTCGTACCCAAACCCTCTCTTGTCCTGACGCGCAGATTTCAATTTTGAGGCAGGATACGGGTATCCGGCTCCGTTCGGGCCGAACGTGCCGCAACCGCAAACACGCCAGGGCGATTCCCATGCAGCGCTCCATTGCGGCGCGCCTGAGCCTCGGTTGTGGCCTCGTGCTGGCAGCCCTGCCCACCGGGGTCCCTGTCATGACCTTTTCCCTGGCCGGCGTAAAGGACCAGCGCCACAGCGATGCGCGACCAGAGCCTGCCCCTGGCCCATGCGGCCGTCAACGACAGGCACGCCAAACGGTTGGCAAGCTCAAGAAGAGAGAAACGGCATGGCCATGAAGTAGATTCCAAGGAGCGCAATCATGGCCCCGGCGGCTTTCCGAAACCAAACGCCCCCGTGGCGCATGGCTCCATTTTCCAGCCAACGTTGCACGAGCGCCGTTGAACTGCCAGCCACAACGATAGGCAGGCAGTGCCCGATTGCGAAGAGCACAATGAGCACCACGCCGGTGAGGATCTTTTCCTGAATGGTGATGATGGCCAGGATGGGCGCGATAAAACCGAAGGTGCACGAACCGGACAGGACACCGTAGGCCAAACCGAGGAGCAACGCTCCACCAACGCCCTTGACCTTGAGCCTGCCCATAAGGCCCCCGGAGATCGAGCACTTGGCCACCCCCAGCATGTCCAGGGACACCCAAAGCAGCACGGCCCCGACGAGGATTGTCCAGTAGGGGCCGATATCACCGAGCATGCGCCCAAGGAGCGTGCAGAGAATGCCAATGGTGGCTATGGTCACGAACAGGCCGGAGGTAAAGGCGACGGCATATCGCGCCGCCTCCCGGCCGTGGATGATTTTGCCTTGTCCGGCGACATAGCCAACGATCAAGGGAATGGAAGCCAGGTGGCAGGGGCTAAAAAGAACACTCACCAACCCCCAGAGGAAACAGCCCACCGCTGCAACGATGAGACTGCCGGTCATCCAGGTATTGATGGTCAAAAACAGTTGGTCCGGCACGCAATGGTCTCCTTACTGGGCCAGCAATGCATCCAACTTTTCACTGATCGCCGCTTTGTCCATAAAGCCCTCGTGGCGATAGGTTTCTTTTCCAGCCTTATCGTAAAAAATCTGCGTCGGAATAAGCTTCAACCCGAATTTGGCGCCCTGCTCCCTGTGCTCCCAGACATCGATAAAAAGGACCGCCGCTTTTCCTTGGTACTCTTTTTCCAATTCTTCCAGGATAGGAGCCATCATTTTGCACGGGACACAGGCTTTGGCTCCGATATCCACCATGGTTACCATGCCCTTGGCCGGGACTTCAGGAACAGGCGTGGCAGCCAAGCAAACCCCGGCACTGAGCACCATAACGAGAGCGCAACACAGAGCGGCATGTTTCATAGCGTTCCCCTCTTGAAAGTGATTCGTGCAACAAGCAGATATTGCATGCAAAAACTCTTTAGACGACAGCATTAAAAAGATAGCCCACCAGCAAAATACCCAGCCCCACGACTCCCGCAAAAACAAAGATCAACCGGGGCTTGAGCACCTTTCGTAAAATGATCATCTCGGGTAGCGACAGGGCGATGACCGCCATCATAAAGGCCAGGACCGTACCGAGGGCTGCGCCCTTGCCCAGGAGCGCTTCGACCACCGGCACAATACCCGCCGCATTGGAATACATGGGGATGCCGACCAGGACCGCCGCTGGCACCGACCACCAGGCCTCCTTGCCCATGATCGAAGCCATAAAACCTTCCGGCACGTAGCCGTGGATGCCCGCGCCAACGGCAATGCCGAGCACAACGTACAGCCAGACCTTGCCGACGATGTCTTTCACCGCATGAAATCCGGCTTCGATGCGGTCCACCCAGGTCTGGTTGTCCGGGGGAAGCACCGAGGGATCTGTCCTGATTTTCATGACCCAATCTTCGATGTAGGGCTCCAGATTGAGCTTGCCAAGCACCCAGCCCGAGACAATGGCCACGGCCAACCCGGTGCCGAGATACAGGGCGGCCACCTTCCAGCCGAGCAGACCATAAAGCAGGACCAGGGCAATTTCATTGACCATGGGAGCCGAGATCAGAAAGGAGAAGGTCACTCCCATGGGCACGCCCGCTGTGACGAATCCAATAAAAAGCGGCACCGCCGAGCAGGAACAAAACGGTGTGACGATGCCAAGCAAGGCAGCCATGACGTTGCCGGCGGATTCACGCTTGCCGGCCAGGATGCGTCGGGTGCGTTCCGGCGTAAAAAAAGTCCGAATAACGCCCACGCCAAAAACCACCAGGGTCAGCAGCATGAGCACCTTGGGCGTGTCGTAGAGCAGAAATTCGACGGAGTCGCCAAGATGGCTTCCCTGGGCAATCCCCAGGACATCGTAGGTCAGCAGCCGGGAAAACCCGGGCAGCATTCCGTACACCACCCACCAGACGATCAGGGCCGGCGCAAGCAGCACGAGATAGCGGACAAGCTTCCCGTTGCCAGGATGCGAACCTTCGACCACGGCTTCTTTGGTGCAGCAGGTCATTTTTTCAAGAGGTTCCATGCAAACATCTCCTCAATTGCCGCTTGCGCGGCCGGGCCGTCGAGGCGGCCCGCCAGATTTGCGCCGGCCTTTCGTGGGAAAGCGGTCAGGACAGATTGGCGAAGTGCGGGGCCACGGCCATGGCAGCCGCCAGCACACGCTCCTCGGTGGCAGGGCTTTCCCCTTTTTTAAAACCCAGGTCGGCCAACTGCACATGGGCGAAGTTGGTGAATCCGGCCTCTTCCAACGTCTTACGGGCGCAGTTGAGGGGGCAGCCATCGATAGCCATGATCCTGGATGCGGCTTCCGCGGTCTTGAGGATACCGCTGACCCGACCGCCGATGCCGGCCAGACAGAACATCTTGGCCACACCATCTGCCGCGAGCTTCCGGGCCACCTGATCGGCCAAGGCTCCAACGTCAGCACCACCGGAGCAGGCGAAGACGAGTTTGGGAGCGGCGGCACAGCCGCAGCTTTTTTTTTCGGACATGGCTATGTCTCCTGTGTTTTGCCAAGACGACCGCCGGAGAAAGGCCATCGTGACAGTATTTGTGCGTTTTGCCAAATGGCAAAATATTGGCGCAAAAAAAGACCCGGGAAATTGGCTAAGCCCCTGAAGGTACTTTTTTTACAAAACCCTCGCGCGTCCAGCGACGGTTTGTTTCTCGATTGTTTTCTATTTGGCAAAATAGCCAAAAAAGAACCCTTGTCAAGCGCCTGGCCTGAGGTCTCCTTGTCGGGGGAGTCCTTATCGGGGGCCTTGTCGGGGGTGTGGATGGAAGAAGGACGGGGGAAGGCCGGAGTGCGTTGGCCCGCAACCGAAAAGCACGGCTGGCAATTTTGCATCGAAGACACTTTTGGAGCCTTCACCAAACCGGCAAGACTGGCATCCTTGCCGGCATAAGAACAGCCTGGAAGGAATAAAAAAAACAGTACGTCAGTGTCTTTTGGCCAACTATTTTCAGGCAGGCCTTGCAGCTACAGCCGTGTGCAGGCCAGCATATTTGTGCGGATCAACACACTGCGTCACCTTACACGGATCGCTGAATTCTCCCTGTTCGTCTTCTTGTCCCATGCATTGCAGGAGTCCCATGCTCCACAAGCAATCGCCGCAGGGAACTGTTTCGCCGTAGCAGTCATTTTCAAAATCAATGCTGTTGATGTCTTCGCAGGGATACACATTGCAGCCAGGGCAATGCGGGTATCTTTTCCGCATGACATCAGATCGAAAGCCTTTATACTTCTGGCCATTCCATATTTCAAACAACGAATTTTGCGACAAGTCTCCGAATACTTTATGGGCGACCTGCTTCTCTCTCCCATAGAAATAGCAGCTAAAATTGCGCCAGAGAAAATGGCACGGAGACACCTTGCCATCCCACGCAACAAACGCGCCGCCCTGCTTGACCCCCAAACAGGCGCGCCCGCTAAGCGGCCTTACAGACGGCAGGACAAGCTTCAGGCCAACAGCACAGGCAACGGCCTCGGCCTGACGGAAAACAGCCTCCACCGAACCGACATCATCGCCATCGGACAGATTCGCAACATGGAGCGGGATATCATTTTCAAGCGCCTGGGACACCATCAGTTGGACAAAACGCACCAACGCAAGGTCTTGCGATGTTTTGTGATACTTCCAGAGCACAGTGAAGTATTGCGCAATATCCAGTCCCTCCTGGCGCGCCCTGTCAGACCAATCCTTGTAAAAAGACTTGGCCGCAGTCGTATTGACGCCAAAAACCGTCTGATTCGCCGCCGTCGCACTAAAAGGCAAGACATGGGACACGACCAGCCTGCCCACACCTCGTTTGGCAAGCCAGGCGATGATCGCAGGCAGTTCCGCGACATTATCGCGCATGACAACGAATTCCGCGCCAACCTCCAGCGTGTTCCCGGGGTGGTCCTTTTTCGCCTGGGCCAAAGCAGCCAACGCTCGTTCAACATGCCCCAGACTGCCGCCACCCCGCACGGCTTTGAAAAGCTCAGGCGAAGTCGAGTCCACGGAAAGATAGATTCTATCCAGCCCTGCCGCAAGGAGCGACGAACAACGAGCCGTGTCGAGCAGATGCTCGTTGGTTTGAAAACCTACCCAGCTTTGGGCCGGCATCACGCGTTTGCCTGTTTGGATGAATTCTTCGAGCAGCGGATGCAGCAGAGGTTCGCCTATGCCATTGAGGACCAGGGCATGCAGGTGCTTAAATTCTGGCACCAACGCATTGAATGTCCCTGCAAGCATGTCGCCGTCCATGGACTTGGCCGTACCAGATTGCTTCACGCAAAAGGCGCAACGCAGGTTGCATCGGGATGTCACCTCGACAAAAAGCCGTGAAGGATGGCCCAGCTGCGACAGATCGTCATGCATGGTTTCAACACTTGTCATTACACGCCTCGATAGATGGCACATTCAGAAAAACACTGCCCAAGGGTCCAGACGCTTTCCTGTTACCGCTTGGGCGGACAGGCGACATGACAGACGCCGGCCAGCGTTTCCACCGCGTAGGGAAAGTACTTGCGCTTGAAATACAAGGCGACATTGACGAGGGCAATCAGCACCGGAACTTCCACAAGCGGTCCGATGACGGCGGCAAAGGCCTCGCCGGAATCGATGCCGAAAACGGCAATGGCTACCGCTATGGCCAGCTCAAAATTGTTGGACGCGGCGGTGAAGCTCAGCGTGGTCGCCTGTTCGTACGTCGCACCAGCCTTGGCCGAGAGATAAAACGACGCCAGAAACATGAGCAGGAAATAGACGCCAAGAGGAATGGCGATGCGCACGACGTCAAGCGGCAACTGCACGATGTACTCACCCTTGAGCGAAAACATCACCAGGATGGTAAAGAGCAGAAAAACCAGGGTCAGCGGGCTTATTTTCGGAACAAAAACGGTTTCATACCAGCTCTCGCCCTTCATTTTAAGGCCGATAAACCGCGTAATCAGGCCGGCCAGAAACGGTATACCCAGATAAATAAAGACGCTTTCGGCGATCTGTCCCATGGAGATGTTGACCACAACGCCCTCAAGGCCGAACACCTTGGGCAGCACCGTGATGAAAAAATAGGCGTAGATCGAAAAGAACAGAACCTGAAAGATGGAATTAAACGCCACCAGTCCGGCGCAATACTCCCGGTCGCCCTGGGCCAGATCGTTCCAGACGATGACCATGGCGATACACCGGGCCAGTCCGATGAGTATCAGACCGACCATGTATTCGTGATAGCCGGAGAGAAATGCGATCGCGAGAAAAAACATCAGCACCGGACCGATGATCCAGTTTTGCACCAGCGAGAGAGCAAGCACTTTTCCGTTACGAAACACCTGCCCCAACTGCTCGTACTTCACCTTGGCCAACGGCGGGTACATCATCAAAATGAGTCCCAGGGCAATGGGAATATTGGTTGTCCCCACCTGAAAGGCATTGATGATGTCTTTCGTTCCAGGATAGAAGTACCCCAGCCCGACGCCAACGAACATGGCCGCAAAAATCCACACCGTCAGGAAGCGATCAAGAAAGGACAGCTTTTTGACAACGCTTGCGCTCATAACGATCCTCCTGGGCTGTACGCATGCCCATGGCCTTGCCAAACCGGCTGACCCCAGGCGCTCGCTTATGGCGACCCTTCCGGGCTGTAATCAGCCGCAGTGTCCGGTCAATTTCGTTTTGAGGTGCTGGCGCAGTCGCGCCGCATCACGCTGTGCTATTGCAGAGTCGCCGAGGTGCTCCTGCAGGATGTCCATTACCTTGACGAGGACGGCCTGCCGCGGGGTGGACAAGGTGTAGTGCATCCACTTGCCGGCCCGCCGACCGTCCACCCACTGCTGTTTTTTCAAGAAACTCAAATGTCTTGAAACTTTGGGCTGTGGCACATCAAGCGCTTCCATCAGATCGCAGACGCACAACTCACCGTGCCGCAACAGGTTGAGCAGCCGCAGTCGGGTCGGATCAGCCAGGGCTTTAAATCCTGCAGCAAGTTCGTTCATACCTGACCATGTATTCGCTTGGGCGAATTTGTCAAGGGACGCAATCACCCCACCGGACCCACGATTGCCAAGATCCGGGCCGATCCGAAAAGGTGTTTCCCACCAAGGTGTTTGGGTTGGCTCGCGGAGAAGGACAGGCTCTTTTCTGGCTGGAGCCGTTGCGGCGATTGCCGGCATCGCTGGCGGGTGTTTGAGAGCGGTCGTAACCGAGGAAGCCGGCCATCTCGGTGCCCATGGCCGTTTCGGCCAGGTCCTTGATCACTATCGATGGGCCTCCATTCTACGGGCGACATGAACCTTGACCGTGTAAAGCAGCTGCGTCGGCTTGAAGTATTTGACACAGGTATCGATAGGACTTTGAGGACATTTCTTCTGGGCAAGGGCTTCCGCCTCGGTGGTCGGTTCCCAACCTGCTTCGATCACGAGCAATCGGTCTCCCTGGGTCAAGGCGGAACGTCCTCCCGAGGTTTCATAATTGCCATAGAAGCCACTGTCAGTCGCCGTCCACCCCTGAAAGGCCTGGCGCAGCTTGCGATCCAACGCGGCAGGGCCTTCGGGGAAATCGCGCCCAGTACCCTTTGCGATCAGGAGGCATCCCCGCCCGGCTTCGTCCCTCTCGTTTTCGGCGTCTCCCGTCATATAGAGAAAGGGCGCGTTAGGAGTGAGGGAGAATCGGGTCTTGAGAGCCTTCTCGGCGAGTCCCTGAAGGTGCTGGCACTCGGCCCGGGGAATCGGCTCAAAGACGTCGCCCTGCCTAGCCGCCGCAGCTCCCGGCATAATCAAGGCCAGGGCCAGGCAGGAACACACCAGAAGAATAGTTTTCATAGCGCCTCCGAGATGAAACCGAGATCACTTGATGCCGACGGCCTTAGCGATATCGAGAACCTTGCTTTTTGGCTTTTGCGCGCAGCCGCCACGTTTTTCGGCCTCGTGGCGGCTGCGCGCAATTCCAAGGTCGGGCGGCTAGTCCCGGATGACGGCAATGCGCAGGGCTTTGCCATCGGGCAGAGCCCAGACCTTGCCGTCGGTGCCCACCATCACACCCTGCTTGTTGACAAAGATATCGTTTAAGGGCTGGGCCAGGATGTTCTGTTTGATCTCCTTGGTGATGATCCGGTCATACTGGCTCACGAAGGCGGCCTTGTCCGCGATTTCCAGATCCTCGCCGCCGGCCGAGACCATGAGGGGATAGGAGACCATTCCGGCCACGGCGTTTTTGTCATCGGCCGCCAACGCCTTTTGCAGGCTGGCGACAAACTTCGGCACCTGGGAGGCGTCCTTGATGCCGACAAACGAATAATCTTCCTTGGCCTCACAGCGTGCAGGCCCGGCCATGAGGCCGGCCGCCAGCAGCAGGCCCAAAGCCAGGCAGCGCAGCCAGCGCGCCCCCGAGCGTGGCCCCTGGCCCATCTGTATGCTTGGGTTCGTCATTTTCCTCTCCTTTGTTGTGTTGCCTGCCGCCTGGCCGTCCAGGCTTGAAAAGCGCTCGGGTAATGCCCCTGCACAGGGCTACTGCACGTCGTCACACATGGCCTTGATCAGTTCCACGCGCATCTCCTTGGACTGGGGTTGGCCGTTGAACTCCAGGGCGTTCATGTCGAATTTTCCCCGCTTCGGGTCGATGGTAAACTGCAACAGGGCTTTGACGTTCTGCCCCTTGAAAGACATCTTGCCACGAACGTTGACGATGTAGTCGCCTTCGTCGGACCAGCCGGAATCCCACCGGGCGTCGGGAAAATAGTTTTCGATCAGTCTCCAGACGTAGTAATTCGGGCAGGCCTTGAAACTTTTATTGCGAAGCCATTCTATTTCATCGGAATAGGCAAAGCAGGTGGTTGCGCTGGCGACAAGCAGGACGACGGCGGCAACGAACGATCGAAACATCATGAGGCTCTCCTTTGCAGTACGATTATAAAGGGTCATTGCAACGACGCGGGCGGCTCGTGCGCCCCGGGCGTCGACAAGGCCGACGGGCGGGCTACGAGGCTTCCTTGACGGCGTATTGGAGCACAGTCCAATGGGCCTGGGGTCCCTGCGTTCGCCGGAGAACGCCGGAGAAGGTGCCCCCGACACGGACGTCGGCCCCGGCGCGTTTCCACTGGGCCCGGGTGGCGTGGGGATCGATGGTCTCCCCGGCAGCCGTGTAATAGATGGTCCCGGCGGCAAGAAACGTGTCGCCCTCGCCCGGACGCAGGCTGTCCACCTGGGCGAACACGAAGGCCTCGCCGCTGGCCAGGGATTCGACGTATTGGGCTTTGCGGTGTTTTTGGATGGTTCGACCGAAAACGGTCTGGGTGATGGTGTCGATGACGGCGGAAGGGATGACGATGTCATTGCCGCCGTTGACCCGTTTGAGCGAGGGGTCGGCGCGCATGATGCAATGCCATACGGCGAAATGCAGCAGATCCTCGTCGGAGAGGGTCTTTTGACCAAAGCCCTGCATGTTCGCGGCAGCAAAAGGGCTGAAAAAGTCGCCAAGTTCCTTGCGGGTTTCCGGCGATATCGGGCTGCCTGCCTGGGACAGGGCCTGGCCCGGGAGCAGCGTGGCGCACAACAACAGCACAGCAAACAGTCGTTTCATGGCAACATCCTCCGTCATTCGCCCCAGGCCCATGCGCTGCGGCAGAAACGCCGGCACGGGCCGACAACGACGGGCCATGTACGAAGCATCGGCTGTTTTGTCTGTCCGGGATTTCCCGGACAGACACGCGGCCGCAGGTGGGATCAGTCTGGCTTGTAGTGGCGGATGGCGTACTTGCGAAGGGCCTTCATGCCGTCAAGGTGCAATTTGACCAGGATTCTCGCGTAGTAGCTTTCCACGGTGCGCACGCTGACGCCAAGGGCCGAGGCGATCTCGATGTTGCCTTCGCCCAGGGAGAGCCGTTTGAGGATCTGGCCCTCGCGTTCACTGAGCGCTCCGATTTGGCCGATGCCCGTCCCCTGGGGCGGTGACGCTTCCAAGGCGGCGGCGACGCGGGGACTCAGGTAGCGCTGCCCGGCCAGCACGCCGCGCACGCCCTCCACCAGCACGGCCGAGGTCTCGCGCTTGGCGACATAGCCGCAAGCCCCTCTGTCCAGGGCCAGGCGCACGGTGTCGACGTCTTCGTGCATGGAGTAGACGAGCACGGGAATATCCCGGGCGCGCAGGTCGGCAATGAGGTCCAGGCCGTTTTCCTCGCACAGGGTCAGGTCCACCAGGGCAATGTCGGCCCGGCTGGCGTCGATGCCGGCCAGCAGCGAGGCCCGGTTTTCCGCCTCGCCGCACACCACGAACCCTTCCTGGAGCAGGCGCAGGGTAAGCCCCTCGCGCACGGCCGGATGGTCGTCGGCCAGGAAGATGCGCCCGCCCTTCTCCGGATGCGTCGTCATGCCGGCCTCTGGGAATCGGCAGCGACCGCGCCGTCGGCAATGCCGGGACAGGGGGCCGTGCAGACCACTTCCGTGCCGCCGCCAGGAGTATCCAGAATGCGCAGTTCTCCGCCAATCAGGCGGGCCCGGTGGGCCATGATGCCAAGGCCAAGGCCGCCGGTCGGGGCTTTGTCCCGGCAGCGGCCGCAGCCGTCGTCGCGCACGGCCAAGACCGTGCCCTGGCCGGCCGGACAGGCCAGGGACACGATAATGCGCCCGGGTCTGGCGTGTTTGAGGGCATTGGCCACGGCTTCCTGGGCGATGCGGTACAGCTGGGCCAGATGCGATCGGGGGCAGGCCTGGCAAGGCATGTCCCGATGGAACTCGATGGGGATGGCGCTGGATTCGGCCTGTCTGCGCAGCATTTCGCGAAACGACGGTCCGACGCCGTCGTGCTCCAGGGGCCACAGCCCTCGGGACAGATCATACGCCTGGCCGACCAGGGTATCGAGCAGGCTGGACAGACGGACCAGGGCCTCGCCTCCCGCGCCTTTTCTGCCGCCCTCCGGGGACAGGGCGTCACAGCGCAACCGGGCGGCGGTCAGGCCTTGGCACAGGCCGTCATGGAGCTCCAGGCTGATGCGCCGGCGTTCCTCTTCACTAATGGTCACGATCTGTTGCTCGAGGCGATTGCGTTCGGCCATCTCTGTTTCCAAACGCAGGTTTTTGTCTACGAGGGCACCGGCCAGACGTTTTTCCGAGGCAAAGGCCTGGGAGAAACGGTGCGCCAGGGCAAAGGCCTGGCTCAGGCTGAAGACCAGCATCCCCACCGGCAGCAACGGAATGGATGGCAGGCAGTGCATATCGACCAGCATGTCGTTAAGCCCAATAAGGCCCAGCACGCAAAATCCGGCCAGAAGCAGGCCCGCTTCGTCCCGTTTCCGACGCCAGGCCTGGTACAGACAGTATAAACAAGAGGCGATAAGCAGGCTGGAGGCGAGATAGTGCCAGGGAAGAACGGTGTTGAGCGTCCGGCCGGAGGCGAAAAGGGCCACGAGGACGAACACGACGCACAACATGTTGCAAAACCATTGCAGATGTTTTGAAAACTCCAAAGGGTACAGGGACCGGAAAAAGGCGTAGCCGACCGGAATCGTCGCAAAAAAGCAGGACAAGGCCAGCGGGTCCAGAAATCGTGCGGTAAGGTCCGGGAAAAAGAGGCGGATAGCCCAGCCGCTGCTGTCCGAGGCAGCGTAGTTTCCCATCCAGCCAAAGCAGTACAGGGAGAAATACAAGGGGGCGATATTGGTCTGACGCACCCAGTACAAGGCGGCATGATACAGGCCCATGATGCAAAACGCGCCGATAAAGAACATGGCCGTGGCGTTGTCCCTGTCGCGCCACGCCGCCAACGTCGCTTGGGAACCGAGCCAGACCGGGGCGAGGAGGCCGCCGTCGCGGGTGTGGTGGTTGGAAAGCTGCAAAACGATGTCCACGGGACGCCCGGTATTGGCAAAGGAAACAATCTGTTTGGCCGGCGCGGGGATTTCCGTTGCGGCGTCCGTCCCGACGACGCCGCTGCCGGCCGCCGGCGCGCCGTCAATCCACAGGTGATAGGCGGCATTGACGCCCAACAGAGCCAGGGCCGGCTGGCCCGCGCCCAGGGCCGGTTCCAGACGCAGGCGCAGCGTGGCGAACCCGGTGTCGGCCCCCATGGCCTCTTGGTCGGTCCGGGCGCGGTTCCAGGGGTTGGGCACGACGTAGACGGCGCCTCCCGTGCGGGGGACGCCGGCTTGAAAGTCTTTCGGGCTGAGCAGTTGGCCGGGGTAGTATTCCCATTCGCCGTCCAGGCGCAACGGCCCCTGGATCGCCATGTCCCAGCCGGCGAGGTTGACGCGTCCATTTTGGGCCTGGGGCATGGTCGGGAGCGTTTCGGCCTGGGCCGGGCTGCACAAGGGGAGCAGCAGGACAAGCGCCAGCAGCAGGCAAGGCCGGTTGGCCCCGGCGACAGGCTTGGCCCAGCCCAATGCCGGGGTGCGGCAGGGTCGGGCACAGGGGAACGCACGACCGCGTCGAAACACTGCAGCACCGCACAGGAAAAAGAAAAAAACGTGAAACATCCTGGCAAAAAATACCTTCGCGCCGGGGCCAAGGCAATCATTTTCTTGGCGATAACGGCCGTGGCGGTATGGTATGGGCTGGTTTTTCTGCTGGTTTACCGGGCGGATTGACCAGCCCGACCGAGGTCGCGGCGGCGACGGCCTGTCCGGGAATACCCTTACAGACGCGGGGCGTCCCAGGCCGTAGCATCCACAACGCGATGTCGACGGCCTCCGGTCGGGCCTTAGGGGCACCCCGGACGGCTTCGCGTCCGGGGTGTGTCCTTTGCCGGGCACACGTTTGCTGTGCTCCGCCCGGGGCGAAACTTGCAGCCAGAGAGGAACGGATACATGCGTATGCGCATCAAGCTTCCCGGGGTGTTTGTGCTCCTTTTGGCAATGACAACCATGGCGGTTGCCGGCGCGTCCGGCTTTCCCTTGTCGGTCGGCGGCCAGAACCTGACCCTGGACCAGGATTCGCGGCGGGCCGACATCGCGGCGGCCCTGGCCAGGGCTTTGCCCCGGGAAGAGCCGTCGGTGCTGTCGCCGGAACGCATCCAGTATGACGTTATTGCCGCGCCGGGCCAGGGGCCGGTGAGCCTGGCCTTCGATTTTGACGCAAAGGGGCGGTTCACGGGCGCGATCCTTGACGCCATGCTCAAGGAACAAAATCCCGTGGCGGCGCAACTTGCCGTCTGGCTGACCGCCGAGGCGGGCAAAGGTGTCCGGAATAAGGGCGACAGGGTCTGGACCCATGCCGGCTTTCGCTTTCAACTGACGGAGGTGCAAAAGGCCGGGGATGATTCCGTCTACCGCATGAGCATCGACCGCCAAACCCGTTAGGGCCGCGCCTCTTAAAAAGTACGAGCGTATTTTTTAAGAAGTGGGAATGCGGCGCGCGACAAACATTTTGCAACACGAGCGACTTTATCCGGGAGCGGCAACGCAGCCCGGGTTGGGGCGCGCGCAAACAAACGCAAAGGAGTACACGTATGGGCAAAGGATATCTGGCGGCCGGCCTGGCTGCGGTCGCGATCAGTCTGACGCTGTCCGGTGCATGCGAGGCCAAGGGCGTGACAGGGCGTTATACTTACGTTGAACCGGGCTACGAAGGAACCATGACCATCTCGCAGTTGGGACCGGGCTTTGTTTTCAAGTTCAAGACCAAGAGCAAGAGCAACGGCCAGATGTGTGACTTCGAAACCTACGAGACGCCCATGGACCAGGGCGGCGGCCGCGTGAACGACGACCTGCCGGCCAAGGGCGGCACCGAGGATGACGGCATCAAGTTCACGATTAACTTCAAAGGCGATACCGCTGTCGTGGACATGGAGTCCAAGGGCGGCGAATGCGGCACGTCGGGCTATTTCGGCGGCAGCTACCGCAAGGCGAAATAATCGGGGCGTATTTCTGGTCCAGGAGGCACCGGCTTGGAGATTTGGGAAGCAGTGAAGGAGTCGCGCCGGGCGACAGGGCCAAGCTGACCTGCTGGGCCCTGTATGCCAATGTCCAGGGCAGGAAACTGTCTGCACTCTCCGACCAGGCGCTGCGTGAGCCCGGGCGGGAGATCAGCTACAAGCATCAAGGCAAGAACTTCTTCGTCCTGTCCGGCACAAGAGACGGGAAGATCTTCTATCACAAAACACTCATGGAGCATGGGATTCAGGCCAGCTTTGAACTTTCATACGCTTCACATTTAACCCTGTTCTGGTCGATTTGGCCCGTTCATGCAGCATCGATCCGTCATTCGCATCGCGTATGGAACAAGTGATCTGTTCCATACGCTGTGCGGGTTGTGGCATTTGGAGAAGCGCGGCCTGTGGCAAGGTTCGTGGCCGTGGCTGCATATGACAAGAGCATGTTGGCCATGGTGCTGCGGGCCGCGCGTGAACGGGTGTCCATCATCCAGGCTGTACTGCAGCACAAATCGTCTGCCACGACAGTCAGCAACAGGCACACCCTGCGCGGCACACGTGCCCCCCTGAACGACGTTTTCGGCCCGGAGGTTTCATGGGTTTCAGCAGGGAAGGGCCAGAGTCGACCAACTACCAACGGAAAACCTGAAGAACCGAAAGTGAGCTGTCTTTGCCGCTCCTGGATGGAGTCGCGTATTGTCTGTTGCGCCGATGCACTCCTTGATCACGTCCAGGAATACACTTGAATGAAGGACAATAAAAAATCAATGAAGGTGAACTTGTTGGCGTTCAAGATATCAAAGGATGTGGCCACGAGCAGCGAAAGCGTATAGTAGATCATCTGGGCCATGATAAAAAGACTCAGCCAGAAGACGTTGGTTCGCTCCACCGCTCCCAGAAATGCCCCCAGCCCCAGACAGAACACAGGCAGAAAGTCCACGAAGGGCCGCATGCCAAAGCCGTAGCCGTAGGTCCAGTCGTGCCAGGACGCCACGACCACCCAGTTGACGAGCAGAAAGGCCATGAACGACAGGCCGATGGCACGCCGTTCCCAGACGGCGACCCCCATTCCGGCCACCGCGAAGAACAGGACCGGATTCCAGACGAACAAGCCCCGCTTCAGGCTGAAGAGCACGTTGAAAAGGTGCAAATTATCAAAATGGAACGATTCGCCACCGTAGGCATAGTAGATCCATGACCCGCAGGCGACTTTCCAGTAGAGAGCCTGCAGCCCCAGAGGGACAGCAAACAGCGCGGCCGAGGCCACGAGTATAGCTGGTCGCGTTCTGCGGAGCATCCCCGTCAGGTAGGGCAAGAATAGAATTATCGCCGTGAGATTGGATGGGCGTGTCACTGCGATGAGTCCCAGCGCGACACACGCTCCGGGCATTTGAACGTTTGTGTCCTCATGGTCCAGAAACCAGAGCAACAGGGCGAACAGGAAAAACGAATAAACGTGTGACATGGACGCCATACACGTCGCGTAGAATAGCAGGCTCGTCCCGGTGAGAATGACCACGCAGGAAAGGGTCGCCACTGCAAAGGAACGGCGCTTCGCCAGAATCAGCCAGAGCAGGTTCATTCCCAAACAACAGTAGGCCACGGCCGAAACCACGACCGCATACTGAAAGGGCGGGGAGAGCCCATTCACGGGCTGGCCGAGAAGGAAGGACACGAAAATCGCGACGAGAAATCCCGGCAGCAAAAGCAAAGCGGTACCCAAAGGGTACTTACTGTAATAGCCCTCTCCCGTGGGGGATACCTTTATGCCGAACTCATCCAGACGCTCCTGGGGAATGGTCTCGGCGTAGGCCCGCAGACGCGCGTCGCCGTCCAGGAGAAGGGACGGCAGGTAGGCGTAATACCCCACTCCGTCGCTTTTGATCGCTGGCCAGAAGCGGTCCTTGCTAAAATACACGTGCGCCATGCCCACGAGTATACACAGGCAGAGCGCGTTCATGAGGGCCAGCCGGGTGAGGGTTTGCATCCGGCCGTGGGAAAGGGAAAATACCATGTGGGCTCTCGAAAGCTTCGTTAATTAAGGGAATGTGATCGCCACAAGAGAATCGTGCACAAGTCGGTCGGGAAAGTCCACCGCCCAAGGCCGTATCGATGGTGGGCTTCGCCTGATTGCTGCGGCCAATGTCGTGGAGAGCATCCAAAAAGATGGAGGCGAGCAAGAGCGAGCGTACTTCCTAGAATCCTGGTATTGCCGACTACGTAGTGGCCAGGCGAAAGCACAAGGATTGCATTTTGGACGATATTGATCGTTTCATCGACTGTAACACGCTTAAAATATTGCTTCGTAAGAAGCTCAAACGGGCCGTCAACGTCTTTAAAAATCCTGCGTACCCGCCCATGCCCATTTTTACTATTCTCCTGTTGCAGCGCTGGTACAACCTGACTGACGTTGACGCAAAAGAATCTTTGTACAGCCAAATGTTGAACGCGCTTTCGAAATGCTCAAACGGGGATACGGATTCTTTCGGACGCGCTACGTGGTGACGGACAATGTTGAATTAAAATTTCTGCTCAGTGCCATGGCCTTTAACCTGAAAAAAGCAGTCATCAGGGCGGGATGCTAAGGACTGTTGCGCCTGAAAAGCGGTGCAAGCCGTTTTCAGGCGAGAAAAAGGCACTGTGCGCGCCCAATTGATGGCGAAAAACCGTTTTTGAGCTTGAAAAAAATCCAACGCACCTGCCTAAAAAAATTGTGCAACGGTCTCATTTAAGGAAGCCGTGGGCTGGTGTTCATCGATCCGTTGGCACCATTGCGAAGTCCGAGCCGTCGGGGTCAATCACTTCCGGCTCGACAACTTGCCCCCGACAAACCCCTGCTCCAGAACACCATTGTGCTGGTTAACAGTTCTCGAAAGGCAGCCAGAGTGTTGATCAGCATGGAATATTGACCCCTCTTTGGATGAAATCAGCGTCCAAAGTTGACCCCCTCGGCAGCCCCCTTAGATGTCTTCGATCATCGGAGACGGGAGGGGCAGCGAGAGGAGATGCTGAT